>JBARWQ010000001.1:0-36844 GCA_049646885.1 Aequorivita sp.
AGGCCTACCTTTTCCTTCTTAAAAGCTGTACTGAACGTACGCCGTACTTTCCGGTCTAGTTTCATTTTGTGTAAATTTACAAAGTTATAAACTAAACTTCGTGTCAACCTATATTATGAACTGACAGTTAATGTTTAATAAAATGTTGCGTTAGGGATAGTAGCGGAAAGCCCGCAGGGAGGCACGACCGAGGACTTGCAGCGGATAGCCCGACCCCCTTTTCGGGGGTAACGCCCAAAAAGAATTAGTTTTCCCGAGCAAGGATTTAAATCATTTTTTGTTTTTTATAGTTGATTTCTCAACATTTAGATTTGGATTTTAGACGTATCAAACACTACCATGGCAGACCGTTCAACAGTAACAAACAATTTGCGTTACCACAAAATCATTGTGGTGGTTATTGTACTGGTCTATATCTGGGTACAATACGAGTTCAGCTCCGGAAATTGGAGTTATAGTGACGGGACACCGAAGATTGAAGGGGAGCGTGTAAACGGAAGGGATGAGGGGACTTGGACTTGGTATTATGAGAATGGACAAAAACAAATGCAGGGCACTTTTCATAAGGGTAAACGCAATGGACCTTGGACAATTTGGGATAATAACGGAAATTTAGTGAGTGAAAGTTTGTATGAAAATGATAAGTTGAACGGGAAATTCACTCATTGGTTTGCCAATGGCACAAAGAAAAGTGAAGGGTATTATCAGGATGACAGGCTTAAGGGAGAGGTTACCTATTACAATAAAGATGGCAGTATAAAAGAAACGAAGAATTATTGATATTGGTTGGATATACCAATTATCCCACTCGCCCCATCAATTCCTTTTCCATTTCTAAAGCTTTAGGAAACAATACATTATTTTCTAAATGGATGTGCAGTTGTAGTTCGTCCAGGAATGACTTTAATTGGGTGTATGCCCTACGGAATATAGCATCGGCATCTTCAGGGACAGTAAAATTATTACTTGAAAATTCAATTTCCTTCATCTCGTAAATTATATTATTATGCTCGCGCTCCAGTATTTGAATAAGATTGGCAACGCTGCCAAATGAAGGTTGAGGTGGTGCAGACATGTTTCTTTTTGCCTCGCTCATCTTCTTAATATATGGAAATAAAACAGTTTCCTCTTTGCGTAAATGTTGTTTCAATTCACTGGATATTTTTATAAAACCCCGGGTTACGTCTATAACTTCAAAATGCTTCGCTGCGTGGACCTCGGCAACTTTCTGCATATATTCATGAATCTCCGGATCTATTCCTGCTACATAACGATGATGTATATTGATAATATAATCCATAAGAAAATCTATGTCCCATTTATTGTAATTTATGGAGGATGGAATAGGCTCTTTTTCTACTTCTTCTAAAGCCTGTTCAACTTCATCCATATTGATATTTTTTTCTTGGCAAATTTTCTGAAGCGTTTTCTTACCTCCCCTAAAAATATCTATTCCGAAGCTTTTAAGAACTTTCACTTTTCGATAATCATTCCTAACAATTTCGCTAACTGAAAGTGAAGCCTTCCCACTATTCAATTTTGTAATTTTCACTTTCCAAAGTGTGGGTCCTTTCTTGAGGTATTCCCAGCTAAAAACAGCACCTCTTTCAACAAGTAAACGGTAGTATAATGGTAAGGGATCACTCTGGTTTTGCAGGATTAAAGATTTTCCTTCAGCCAAGTGATCAAGGCGATTAAGGATGATCATGTTCTTAAAGGAATGTACTAAAGTAGTTACATCTATGGTTTCTATTGTTTCCATTTTTTTAAAACTTCTGTCTATTGCTCTTTTTATTTTATGATTGTTTGGCAAAGCACTCAAGCTTTGGTAAAGATGATTACTCTGTCACATCGAGCGCAGTCGAGATGCATTTGTGCTTCGACTGCCAGCCCGACAAAGTCATTCTGACGGGCGCTCAGCATGACAAGGTGCCCAAAAGTAAAAATCACGTTTATTTTACTTTTAAAAAGGACTATTCAGGCAGTTCAAATTCTGTTTCCCATTCTTTCCCAGAACTCAGGGATTTTAGCTTTACTTTTAAGAAGGATTCATCGTTGCGCCTAATGTGTTTTCGAGTGATTATTTCACTTTCTTCATTGGTTGAGGAATCCTTGGGGTTGATTGTATCTCCAATTCTAGGCATAAAAGGATAGAGAATAGTAAGTTTTTCATCTTCTGTAGAAACCAGTTCCGAAGCAGTTTCGAAAAGGATTTCCTCAAACTTTTCTGCGATAATCTCGTCGTTGATTTCCTTTTTGGCACCTTCAGAGAGTTTACTTGTCCAATTTGAAAACTTTACTTTTGTCTTTTCCTCAAGGGTTTTTCTAATGGACTCTGGAAAAGGCGAGCGTATATGCCCTTGGTCATTGAACCAGAATTCGAGTGCTGCTTCAACCATTCCATTTTTTGTTATTGC
This sequence comes from Aequorivita sp., assembly GCA_049646885.1. Taxonomy (GTDB): domain Bacteria; phylum Bacteroidota; class Bacteroidia; order Flavobacteriales; family Flavobacteriaceae; genus Aequorivita. The sequence continues at coordinate 2,418 of JBARWQ010000001.1, forward strand.
TTCTGTGTTTTTGGTCATTTGTGTTATTTTGTTTGTATAGAAATGTGCAGTTAAAGCATTTCTGGAATATTGTTTTACGGATATTCTATATTTTTAGTTTTAAAATGGATTTGATTTTTATGAATGTTCTTTTTGACTTCTTTACTCATTACTGCTCAACCTTTTAAGGGGTTCATTTGCCAATAGCGACTTTATTTGAAAAATAGCCACTTTATTTAACTGTTTCAATCTCTCCTTTTGAGATAACCCTTGTTCAATTAGAAGGGCATTTATACTTTCCATATTGCTCAAAACCACCAATTGTTCAATACGTGCTTCATCTCGCATATTTCCTTTGGAATCAGGATTGGCATCCTTCCATTGTTTTGCAGTGATTCCAAAGAGGGCAACATTCAGTAAATCGGCTTCATTGGCATAAATGAAATTGATTTGTGCTTTTGAAAGTAAGTTGGGTACTATGTGTTCTTTGATTGCATCCGTATGAATCTTGTAATTTATTTTGGAAAGCGTTCTCTGGAAATTCCATTCCAATTGTAAACGAATACTTTCGTCATTTTTCAACCGTTGAAACTCTCTGATTAAGTAGAGTTTAAACTCTGCGCTAATCCAAGATGCAAATTCAAAAGCGATGTCTTTATGTGCATAAGTACCTCCACCTCTGCCTATTTTAGAAATAATGCCGGTGGCATTGGTAGTGTTTATCCACTTTGAGGGTGAAAGTGTAAAACTATTACTCCCTGCCTCCCTCAAAAGGGGGTCGAATTCGACCCCTTTAAAACTGGGATTGTTTATCCGTTCCCAAAGCCCTAAAAACTCAACAGTACTTCTATTACGAAACCAGTTTTTTACAACGTCTTTAGGTTCATCTTCATTTTTAATACGAGCTATGTCTGTCAAGGAAATATAATCCTCTTCATTTTTGTTGAAGATGGTGATGTTTTGTTCCTTTACTTTGAATGTTCTTATTCTTCCACTCATATTTAAATAATTATTTAATCCAAATTTAATTCTTGATTGAGGATTAAAATTTCAAATATTCAACAATTTTAATGGATTTGGATTTTCAGTTTTTCGTTATCATCAGAAATCATCCACCTATCGAAATCATACTCCTATTTTTTTGATTTTTTGAGGGATCGGAAAAATCCTCGAACGAATTCATTCCACCCCGAACGGCTTTTTTGTTCCAAATTGATTCCAGGATCATGGGAATAATATCTTTCCCGTTCCTCATGGCGGAAAGAAGGTCAGTTTCGGTTCCGGAGAACAGGCAGTTTTTTATTTTTCCATCAGCGGTAAGACGCATTCTATTGCAAGTATCGCAGAAAGGATTTGTAACGGAGCTGATGATGGCAAAAGTTCCTTTATAATTTTTTATGGAATAACTTTTTGCAGTATCGTTCTTCCCGTCCTTCAATTTCATGACGTTATCGCCATAACGACTCTCGATTTTAGTCATTATGTCCTTAAAGGAAATTCCTTTGCTCCAATCCCATTTATTCCCTTCAAAAGGCATAAATTCTATAAAACGAACATGTATGTTTTTGTCTCGCATCCATTCCACAAGATCACAAATTTCATCATCGTTCACGCCTTTGATCAAGACGACGTTTATTTTAATATGGAAGTCATTTTTCATCAATAGGTTGATGTTTGACATAATTTCATCAAAATGGTCTCTTCGTGTAATGGTGTTGAATTTCTCTTTTTTAAGGGAGTCTAGGCTTACGTTTATGGATTTTAGGCCACAGGATTTAAAGGTTTCTATATACTTATCGACCAAAATTCCATTTGTGCTGATGGCCAATTCCACTGGAAGTTGGGATAGGCCTGTAATAATTTCCTCTGCATCTTTCCTGACCAATGGCTCGCCACCTGTGAGACGAATTTTCTTTACACCGAGGGAGACAAAGATTTCAGCCATTTTAATTACTTCTTCAGCGGTCATAAATTCAGAACGCGGACGAAGTTGGATCCCTTCTGCGGGCATACAATAGGAACAACGAAGGTTACACCGTTCCGTTAGTGAGATACGAAGGTAATCATGGACCCGGTTGAATTTGTCGGTGATCCGTGATTGGTGATCGGTTTTCGGTGATCGGTGGTCGGGGTTTGGCTTGTCCATTTTGTTCAAGTTTTATTTTTAGCAATTACCGTTTTTGTCTGTTGTCTGTTGTCGGTTGTCTGTTGTCGGTTGTCGGTTGTCGGTGTGCTCGTTACCGATTACCTTTCACCTTTTTTTACCGCTTATCTTTTTTACCGAATACCAATCACCCATTTACCGTTCACCGTACACCTTTTTTTACCGCTTATCTTTTTTACCGAATACCGATCACCCATTTACCGTTCACCGTTCACCTTTTTTTACCGCTTACCTTTTTACCGATCACCGCTCACCCTTTCAACTGGTCATAGCTTCTCCATTTCCTCATAAATAGCCATAAGCTCTTCTTCCGAGAGGTATTTTTGTGCTAGGGGAAAAAGCGTTTCGTCTTCACGATAGATATGAAGTTTTATAAGTTCAATCAGTTCGCGTGAGGTGTCATAAGCTGTATCAAGTACAAAAAACCTTGAACGATCATCTACCAACCGAGTCGATAATCCCAGAAAATTGAATGCAAGCGCTCCAAGTTGTATAAATTTTGTGTGATCGTCTTCCATCACATCAATAGCTGTAAGTGGATTTTGGCCTTTACTGTGCTCCCCAGCCAATAGTAGTTTTTTGTTCAATATCGGGAATAAAGTTTTTTCTTCTTTTCTGTTGTGGGGAAGGAGTTCCTCATCGAGACATTTAAAAAATTTTGAGAAGGATTCATTTATTTCATCAGTGAGTTTATATCCATTCATTTTATAAGCTACAATTCCCTTTTCAAATTCTCCAACCACCTTCAATACAACTTGATGCTCACCCATAAGCAATTTTACGGCTTCTGATGCATTTTCCTTTTCCATGCTAATCCTGCCAAGTTCCTCGTGAGGATCCATAGGCGAATTTTCCACATCGTTCAACCATTTTCCATCTTTCTTTGAAACTAAATCAGGTTTTGGGGTAGGTTTAGTATGATTTAAATCCAAATTTTCCCTTGCTTGATTTCTCTTAAGGATTTCGGGCGGTAAATTGGGTTTTTCGGTATCCATAATATTAAATTTTTATGAAGTTACGGTAATATAATTAAGTTGAAAAATAATTTTAATGGATTCTTGTAAAATAGAAATTCAATTAGGTGAATGGTCAATTTCTTCAATTTTATAAAAAAGATTTTTTACCAATTTATGGATCAGCCCGATAAAGGCGAGGGTCCAAGCCACCAGGGCCACATAGACGAAATATTTTGGGATGGGAAATAAAAATTCCAAATCCATTGCCTCGGCCATCATATATGTGGAAACTGTGTACATGCCCAATGGGAACACAGCTCCCCAATATAAAGGGTCATAGATAAGGGGAAATTTTTTGTAAAGATGTCTCCATCCTGCCAAAATGATCAACATGGGTATCCACCAAGTTCCCGTTGCCCAGTAGAAAACAGTAAATCCCTTTAGGAAGGCGAGGGTAGATAATAAAAATGGGGCATGAGGAGTGTTGGTGATGAGCAAGGATCCGGCCATTGTGGAAATAGCCATCGCTCCCATATTGATCCAATAGGGAGGAGAGAGATCGCCAGGGGAAAATTTAAAGAATGTGTAACGATAAAAGATAAGCGACATCATCCAGATATACTGCATACCTCCCCAGAGCCACATGGAGAAAGCGAAGAAATTGATGATGAGTTTGTAGGATTCAAAGTGCATAGACAGCTTTGCGCTCAAAACAGCCAGGGCCTGTGTAGCAACAACGGCTAGCAGCCAAGCCCCATTTATTCCTTTTTCGAGCGGTGGTTTCTTCTCTTTGATGGTAAAGGTTGTGAAAATGGTATAGGTAATGACCAACCAAAGAACAATTGCGAGGTACCAAAGTATCACTGCAACCTCAAAGCTTTCCCATAAGAGGATAAACTGTCCTCCCAGTATGCACGTGGCTGCAACGGTGGTAAAAAAACCAGGTCCGCGGGCATGGTCAAACAAATCGGTGAGAAATTCTTTTTTGAATAGAATATAACGCAGGGAAAATGCAACACATAAAATGAGATATGCAAGAATGTTTAACCAAAACAGGCCCGTGGCAATCAATGGTATTCCCATTAGGTCGGCAGCCATGGAAACAATGCCTGTTGCCATTACCATCGCAAAATAGGAAGGTGATAAATCTTTTATCATCCCACGTAAACCGATCAAAAAATAGCTTTTTGTTCCGCCTGACGAATTGGGTATTGCACTTTGTGTTTTTTCTTGCATGGAAAATTTTTCAGATGGCATTCACGCGCTCAATATTTTTGTTTTGGGGGCATCCATTATTTTTGTCTTCCGGAAATCTTTGCTGCCTTGATAGCGATACGCTGGAAGATGATGCAAATGATTGCTATCACTGCAAGATACATCCAGCAAGTAGTCCACACTCCGGTTGCCTTTAACAAATAGCCAAAAAGAATAGGGTTGAAAAATCCGCCAAGGCCGCCTATCACACCCACTATGCCACCTACCGTTCCTATACTGGTGGGATAATAGTCCGAAATATGTTTATATACCGCCGCTGTTCCTATTCCCATCATAATACCTAGAATAAAAACCAAACTAAAGAAAATCCATTTATTTGCTTGAAAATAAATATGGGTAAAACCCTTTGCCAGTAATTGTCCCTTACTCACCGTGTCGCCCTTTTGTACCAATGGCTCCTGCCAGAAGGATGAAGTAGGCAGGGGAGTGAAGTCCTCATCCGCATCGTGGAAAATGCCCAAACGGACTTCCGTTTCTAAGGTGTCCGTACCTTTTGTTTGAAGGGTATAAATAGCGTCATCTATTGTGATGGCCCAATCGGTAACTTCGGTGACCGTGCCGGGTTTGCTCGCCATAATGCCCTGTCCTGGCGCACGGACCTCCATGCGGGGCGGGAAAAGAAAAACCAAACATACAATAGAAACGCCAAATACCCATATCAGCACCAAGCGCGCACCCACTTTATCCGAAAGCCAGCCACCGACGGCTCGGATTAGACCGGCAGGCAAGCTGAAAGCCGAAACCATGAATCCGGCGGCAACAATAGATAAAGAGTACATATTGACATAATAGGGAATGAGCCATTGTGCCAAGGTTACAATGCTCCCGAACACGAAAAAATAATACAATCCGAAGCGCCATACCCTCATTTCCTTTAGAGGGGCCAACCGCTGTATCATGGTCTTTACCTCTGTGGGTTTTCTGTTCTTGGTCGCTAAAAGAAAAACAACGGCCATGGCCACCAGCATTGCGGCATATAGTTGTGGTAAAGTGCGCCATGCATCGGGGTTGGTTCCGTGTTGTGTAAGATTGTTGAGGATAGTTGGTGCAAACAAGGTTGTTAAAGCGGCTCCGGCATTTCCGATCCCGAAAATCCCCAGAGCCGTGCCCTGTTTCTCCTTTGGGTACCATAGAGAAGTATAGGCCACTCCCGCGGCAAAAATGCTCCCTGCCATTCCGAATCCGAAACTCAACAAAAGAAAGGATGGGAAACTATTTGCCTTCGATATAAAGAACATGGGAATGGCACAGAAAAGCAAAATGGCTCCCATTACCCACTTGCCCCCGAATTTGTCTGTGAGTATTCCAACCGGCAAACGGAAAATAGAGCCGACCAATACCGGAACACCCAACAACCAGCCTATCTGGACTGGGCTCCATTTAAATATATCGTTATTGACAAGATAAGTAACCAGTACACCATTCATCATCCATGCGGCAAAACAAACCGTGAATGCAAGTGTGCTAAGAAACAAGATTCGGTGAGATTTGCCTGTGGTTACGGTCTCCATAGGTGCTTTAGATTTTTAATTTACAAAGGGTCAAATATAAAGGCCGAACGAGCAGTTTGGATTAAGGCGGTAACCATTGGAAAATTTATTTGTTTTCTAGGCCATTAGCCGTCGTCAATCATTGTTGGGACTCATTATTGGCCCGCTTTATAGGTGATAACCAAATACATACCCCACAGCACCAGTAAAGTCATAACAATGGCAACGGTAGTACTGGCTTTGGTCATTTTCTTGAAAATGGAAGATTCAGGTTGGAACAGGGGTTGTCCCTGTTCACCCAATATTCTGTGTGCTTTTCTCATTATAATTACTGTAGCCACTACCAGAACGATTATCGCCAAAGCAAAGCCGTAATAAAATAATTTTGTTTCAAGATTAGTATCAATAAGATTCTGTGCATTAGCCCTTTCACTAGCAAGGAAAAGAATTGGACAGGAAAGGGCGATCTGCAACTTAGGTAAAGAGAGGAATGAAATTTTCATAGGCCGTAATTTTAATTTTCCCACTTAGTTGTTCGTTGATTTGGGACCTCGGCGATGCGCTTTGGAAACCCGGATTTGCTTACGGTCCCAGTTCCAAATTACCTGCTGGTAACTTCTCCATGTATAATTAAGTGGATAGACCAAAAAGTGCATAAAGCGAGTAAAAGGAATGATACCGATAAGGGCAAAGGCCGAGATCACATGTATTTTGAGGGATAACGAGTTTACACTTACAATGGCGTCGATTTGCGGATCGAATACAAAAATTGAACGGAGGTAAGGTGTGAGGAATGCTGCGAACCAAGACGAGCCCCAGCGGTTTGTATAGGCCACCAGCAATCCGGAAATAATTTGCACCAACAATACTATAAATACCACAACATCCATCTTGTTGGTAACAATCTGCACTCGTCTTACTGTAAGTCTTCTGTAAATAAGAAGCATAAGGCCGAAAAAAGCAGAGAGTCCGAAAACGAAAGCTGAGGTTTCCAAGATTAATAGTCGCACGGGCTGTGCGTTCCATACCAGAACACTAGCCGGAAACAGGAAGGCAATTAAGTGCCCAAAAAACAGAATAAACAAGCCCCAGTGAAATAACTGACTCGCAAGAAAAAGTTTTTTCCCTTCCAGGAATTGTGACGATAAAGAGGAAACCGAAAATGGCTTATACTTATATCGGTAAATGGAGCCAATCAGAAAGACGGCTAGACAGGTGTACGGAAAAACAACGAATAATAGATAGTCCATGGTCAGTCAAGTTTTTGAAGGGCCGCAAATTCCTGGGCCTCTTTGTTTAGCTTATGATTAGAATGTTTTAATATTGAATTTTTGTTGAAAAAGGCCCTGTGATGTGAGGAGTTGAGTACATTTTCATCCTCTGGAGCTATTTCTTTTTCCCCGAAGTCGGATATTAGAACCTCAAGCAAAGCAGTAAAACAATTTTTGTAAACATTTCCGTGGTTGAGTTCCTCTTGGATAATTGCTCTGTGCATTTTTCGAAGGATCTTCATTTTAAGGTCCACTCTTGCCGATTCAAATTCCCCTATCATCATTTTTAGGCAGGGGATAAAAATATTCTGTACCAAATCCTCGAGAAATATATCGTCTTTTGAAATTGTCATCAAATCCATAACATTGCATATATTATCGGGAAGGTCGGTGCCGCAATCGTTATTTATCTTCTGTTGTTCCATTTTCATATTCAAAAGGAAGGCACCTCTTTTGTAATCTTCACCAAACATCACATAGCCCAGATCGAGATAGCAGATGGGCTGCACATCAAAGGTTTTTGTGAATAGTTCTTTCTTTTCGTCCGACTGGCTATTGTTCATGTATTCGGAAAATAGTTGCAGTTCATTTCCTGCCACAGGATAAAATTCATCAAGAAAATCCTGGCTCTCTTTCAAGTGAAGCATAAAATCTTCTTCAGGATATCTAAAAAGGTTAGCGAGCAATGAATAGTGTTCTCTGGTTTTCATACGAATAAGTTCACTTTAATAATTTGATAATTGCTGGATTAGAACAGAGAGAATAGAACAGAGACAAGAGATGATTTTTTCTCTCCCTGATATTCCGATTTACTTTGCATATATTCTCTATTCTTTTATTTTTAATACTGACCACTGACCACTACTGCCAACTGCCACTGAATACTGCCACTTTTTTCCATCACCATCCTCTCTGCGGTTTTTCCTTAAATCCAAATCCTGTATTACCTTTTACATCCGCAGTACTTTCAAGCATTTCTATAGATTCCTCTCTATGTGCGGGGGGAATTACAAATCGTTCATCAAATGTTGCCAAGGAGGTTAATCTGAAAATTGCATCAGCAGTGTCCCCATCCAGATTTACCTCATCCATTGCGGTGTCAACAATCTCTTGTGCTACATCTCCGACAGTAGTTTGTCTTCTGTGCCACCTCACAGCCATAAGGCGTTTAAGCACACCTGAAATGATTTCGGTATTTCCGGCTGAAAAAAGATTTGCCAGGTATTTTATCGGCACACGATTGTTGTCAATTCCTCCCCATAGAAATTGGGTGTTCGATTCTTCATATACTCCATCTTGAACGGATGCCATTCCGGGCATAAGCGCCGGAACATAGAACAAATTGGGTATTGTCCTGAATTCGGGATGAAGTGGGAGTGCGATTTTCCATTCTTTCACAAATTTATAGACAGGTGATTTTTGAGCGGCTTCAATCGTTGAATCGGCTATACCGTTTTTTCTTGCGGCTTCAATTACTTCAGGGTCGAATGGATCAAGATAGATATCAAGTTGCCGATCAACCAAATCATGATCATTTGGGGTAGCGGCCACCTCTTCAATTTTATCGGCATCATAGAGTAAAGCGCCTAGATATCGAATCCTTCCCACGCATTGGTGCATGCAGGCAGGGGCCTGTCCTGATTCCAAACGGGGATAGCACAAAATACATTTCTCTGATTTTCCTGTGTGCCAGTTGTAATATGTTTTTTTATAAGGGCATGCGGTTACGCACATTCTCCATCCGCGACAAACTTTTTGGTTTATGAGGACGATACCATCCTCTCCTCTTTTGTATATGGCGCCTGATGGACAAGAAGCCACACAAGAAGGGTTTAAGCAATGGTTGCAAATTCTCGGCAGGTAAAAAAACGTCATTCTTTCCAACTGAAACATAACTTCTTGCTCTGCCGCGCTAAGGTTTTTTAGATTTACATCCTCCCGTGCATAGTCTATCGAGCCCCCTAAATCATCATCCCAGTTCGGTCCTGCCTTTACGTCAATGGGTTCTCCGGTTACGAGGGACACAGGTCGTGCGGTGGGTTGGTCATCGCCTTCAGGAGCGGTGAACAAATCCTCGTACTTATAGGTCCATGGTTCATAATAATCGTCCAGAACGGGGAGGTAAGGGTTGTGAAATATATTTTTTAGACCTTTCAACTTTCCCGCTCCCTTGAGCTTCACAGAGTTCCCATTTATCTCCCATCCCCCTCTGTATATTTCCTGATCTTCCCACTTTGTAGGATAACCGGTACCCGGTTTTGTTTCTACATTATTCCACCACATATACTCCGCTCCTTTTCTATCTGTCCAGAGGTTTTTGCAAGCGATGGAACAGGTATGGCACCCGATACATTTATCGAGATGAAAAACCATTGATATTTGTGATCTTATGTCCATAGTATTGAGTTGTTTTATTATTCTTTAAAATTCTACTTTATCCATTTTTCTGACTAGCACGTGTGTATCTCGTTGGGGTGCAACCGGTCCCCAATAATTGAGGTGAAAGGAAAACTGTGCATATCCTCCTACCATCTGGCTTGGCTTCAGGTGTACCCGTGTAAAACTATTGTGTCCCCCTGCTCTTCTACCCCCTCTTTCTTGGGATTTTGGAACAGAATACGTTCTTTCAGGCGAGTGATACACAATGCAAACTCCATTGGGAATTCTGGAGCTTACGCAAGCGCGCGTACAATAGACTCCGTGGTCGTTGTAAACTTCTACCCAATCATTGTCCTTTATGCCAAGTGAGGCCGCATCTTCCTCGCTCATCCAGCATGGTTCCATACCTCGTGAAAGCGTAAGCATCCTTAGGGTATCGCCATAAGTAGAGTGAATGTGCCATTTGCCATGAGGGGTTAAGCAGTTGAGCATTTTTGCCTTACCGTCATTCATTGTTTGGCGGATATCTCCGTAAACTGCCGGTAGTGGCGAAGGTTTGTAAGTGGGTAAATTCTCGCCGAAGGCAATATATCCCTCGTGATCCAAATACATAGACTGTCTTCCGGTAAGGGTGCGCCAGGGAACCAGACGATCTATATTATAGGTGAAAGCAGCATAAGCTCTGCCGTCATTCATCAAGCCGCTCCAAAAAGCAGCATTGTTATAACGTCTGGGCTGTGCTTGTAAATCTTTATAATCAATCCTCACATTTTTGTTGCCCTCTGCCAAATCTGCCAATACAAGTCCGGTTTTCTTTTCCATGTCCTGATAAGAGCGAATACTTATATTTCCATTGGTAAGAGCGGATAGCCTTAACACTGCATTTACGGCTTCTTCGTCTTCTTTAAGGGAAGGGTATTCCACGCCATTGATTTTCTGTACGTGGCGTTTGTCTAATTTCATTGCCTCGTAAATATCATCTACCATGAAGGAAACCCCGTGAGCTCCTATCGGTTTTTTTCCGACGTTGGGCCCGAGAGAAATGTACTTGTTGTAAATCTGGGTGTAATCGCGCTCCTCCATTACAATCTTGTGCATTGATTTTCCGGGAACGGGCTCACACTCTCCTTTTCCCCAATCTTTGATTGTTGGCTGAGAAATTTCGTCTATTGAATCGTGACCGAGTGGGATATTCACAGTGTCCTTTAATGGGTGAGGTAAATATCCCTGCGCCAACTCACTTACTTTCTTGGCAATTAATTCGAATATTTGCCAATCACTTTTAGACTCCCACACCGGTGGAATAGCCGGAGAAAGTGGATGGATAAAGGAATGCATATCTGTTGAGTTGAGATCTGCTTTTTCATACCAGGACGCAGCAGGTAAAACAATGTCTGAATAAAGGGCGGAGGTATCCATTCTGAAATTGAGATCGACCACCAAATCCATTTTGCCTTTGGGGGCTTCTCTCCACATAATTTCAGACACGTGATCGCGCGCAACTTCATCGGCGATATCGTTGTGGTGGGTGCCGAGATAATGGTTGAGCATATATTCATGCCCTTTCATGGAAGCCAGCAGCGCATTTCCTCTCCAAATAAACCAATTGCGTGGAAAACTTATTTCATTGTCGCAATCGGCGATAGCGTAATTCAGTTTTTTTGTTTTTAACTGATCGACGATATAATCTTTTATTTCATCATCCGTCTTTGCACCGCTTTTCTCCGCATCTGCAACCACTTCAAAATTATTTTTATCGTACTGAGGGTAAAATGGCATCCATCCGTTTCTGACTGCCACCACTGCCATATCGGCCGTATGCATGTTTCCGTATTTACTGTTGTCGGGAATGGAGTTGTACTGTGCCTGATTGCCATCGTATCGCCACTGATCTGTATTGATGTAATGCCAGATAGGGGCTTGCTGCATGCGGTTGGCGCCTACCCAGTCTTTTGCCGACTGAATAACGCCCCATGAATCAACAGGAGCCAGTTTTTCCTGACCCACATAATGGTTCATTCCCCCGCCGTTCACCCCATTGCAACCGGTAAATAATTGTGCTTGAATTGCCGCACGGTACATCAAGTTTCCGTGAAACCAGTGATTAATACCGGCGCCGGTAATGACCATACATTTCCCATTGGTTGCTTCAGCGGTGCCTGCCCATTCTCTTGCAAAGCTGATAATCGTATTTCTTCCTATACCGGTAAATATTTCATTCCATGCCGGCGTGTAAGCAGCCTTTTCATCATTGTAATCTTGCGGGTAATCTCCTTTGAGACCCCGGCCCACGCCGTAATGCCCCATCATAATATCATAGCTGGTAGCTACTGGAATTCTCTCTCCATCAACGGTTTCAATATATTTAACAGGAACACCTCTTTGTGCTTTTTTCTTTAGCCCAAACTCGGTGTATTCTACCTGCAACACATCATCGCTATTGTTCAGGAGAGTAAGTTTGGGATCGTAGGCTGTGTTGTCCACTCCATCTTCATACAGTAAATTCCACTTAGCCTTATTGTCCGATTCTTTATCCCAGCGCTGGCCCATGCCACCTTTTGGCATTACAGGTTTTCCGGTTTTGGAATCCAGATTCAGGAATTTCCATTCTCCGTTTTCCACATCTTTATACTTAGCTACTCTGTTTGCTCTAAAGAATTTGCCCGGTAGGTAGTGATCTCCCTCTTTGGTGAGTTCGATAAGGAAGGGGCAATCGGTATAACGTTTTACGTATTCCATAAAATAGGGAACTTGGCGGTCCACGTGATATTCTTTAAGAATAACATGGGTTACCGCCATCCAAAATGCACCATCGGTACCGGCATGAACTGGGATCCATTGGTCAGCATGTTTTGCGACCTGACTGAAGTCGGGTGACATTACCACTGTTTTTGTTCCGTTGTGTTTTGCTTCGGAGAAGAAGTGAATATCCGGTGTGCGGGTCATCCCTAAATTAGCCCCCATAGAAACACAAAACTTAGAATTGAACCAATCTGCACTTTCGCACACATCGGTCTGGTCGCCCCATACCTCAGGGAAGGCCGGTGGCAAATCGCAATACCAATCATAGAAACTTAAACTTGTTGCGCCCATGAGTTGGAGATATCGTGTGCCGGAGGCAAAACTCAACATAGACATTGCTGGAATGGGGGAGAAGCCCACAATCCGGTCGGGGCCATATTTTTTAACCGTATAAAGATTGGCGGCGGCGATCAATTCGATTGCGTCCTGCCAATTTGTTCTTCTGAATCCACCTTTTCCACGTGCACGTTGGTAGCGAGCCCTTTTGACTGGATCGCTTTGAAGATTGTCCCAGGCCTTTATTGGATCGCCTCCCACAACTTTTTTCTCGGCCTTGAACAGGTCCATCAGGGCTCCTCTCATCAATGGATATTTTACCCGGATGGGGCTATAGAGATACCACGAATAGGAAATTCCCCTTTGGCAGCCACGGGGTTCATAGGGAGGTAGGGTTTCTTCAAGTAGCGGATAGTCGAGCGCCTGGGTCTCCCATACCACGATTCCGTCCTTCACGTGGATATTCCAAGAACATCCGCCCGTACAGTTCACTCCGTGCGTGCTTCGAATAACTTTGTCATACTGCCAGCGGTTGCGATAAAACTCCTCCCACTTTCGGGTTTTTGGGGAAATAATGTCTTCGATCCAACTCATAATCTATATATTTAGTTTGTATTTTCACTTTTTCTAATTGAACCTTGGCCGAGCTCAAGAGGCTTCTAGCTGCCTTTCATATATTCTCTTGTTCACGGCATATTTTTTTCTATGGTACCACACCAAAAGAATAATCACTATCCAGACTCCAAAACTTGCAAATCCATACATGAGTAGAGGACTTGTGGCAGTAGCCAGTTCAGTTTGGCTTTCGTTTTCCACGGTACGGAGGAAAGCGGTTAAAGCGAATATTTCATTTTCGGTCATTGGTTTATTTTTATAGGCTTCCGTCATTGCTGGGAACGGAGGAGCATTCATGATGGCGGTAAGACCTGCGTCGCCTCCCATGCGGGTAAAAACAGTGGTCAGGTCCTTTGCCAGTAGGCCTCCTGGAATAATTCGGTTTGACGCAACATTATGGCACGAGATACAAGCTGCTCCACCATTGGTCAATCGAGTATCACCTTCAAAAATGTGTTGCCCGAGCAAAATTTCTTCTGCACTGGCGTTTTCTGAACTTTTGATCGGCTCTTGAGGTTCTGGGTTTGTAGCGGTTGCAGCCACTGCGGAAACACCTTCCGTGGAACTTTTTTCCTTGATGTAATCGATTACCGCTTTGGTTTGTGCATCGTTGAGGTTCTGGTCCGGCATGGGGACTTTGTTGTAGTCCTCAAAAATGGCTATGGCGTCAGGATCTCCCCTATGTATCATGGACTGCGATGATTTGATCCATTCGATCAGCCAAGGTTCGCTACGTAATGTGGCTATCCCGTTCAGATCCGGTCCAACCCGTTTTCCACCGCCAATGGTATGGCAGGCTGCACAGGTGCTTTTAAATAATTCTTCGCCATTTTGGGCGTTTAGGGCAAGGGTGATGATGCTGAAAACAGCCATAAACACTGTCGTCTTTACGGGTTGTGTAGATAAGATCATAGTGGTCCGCCTTATGATTTAAGATGATTTAGTGTTAAATCTATAAAAAAATTTAAAATATTGGATATAATATTTCTCGTATTTGGTTATATAGATTCATTCTTTATAACAATGTTCTATTATTGCTGAGGGTCTTCTTGTTATTTGCCAGATTAAGGAGAGGAACCTCAATTTGCTTACTAAAATAATAGATTGTGATATTTATTCGTGCACTTACTAGAAATTATCGGAATCGATATATTGCAAACAATCGTCTTTTTTATTTTGTCGGTTTTTTTTCAAAAAGATATGAAGTCCAAAATGATATATTTTTTAAAAAATCCACAATTTTTAAAACTGTTTGGATTGGGTCTTTTTTGGGACTTTAGGAGTTTTACTGGTTATCTTTGAAAGAGTTGAAAAATCCATTTACAGAGTCTTGGTCGGGAAAGATATGATTGGAAGAAAACCAAGTCCGCCTTGTTTTCCTCATAGGGTACTAAGCTGAAAACTGTTTTGTCTTTTTAATTCAAGCTTGCTATCTGCCACGGCGGATCGTCCTGATTTTCGCGGACCACGCCCAAAAAAAGCATATAAGCCTAAAATGTACAGATTGTGATGGTGTTTTCGAGCCTTTGAGAGCTGATTATTATCCTTTCCAATTCCTTTCAAATAGCGTGTATTTGCGTTGGTTTTTTAAACTTATATTGACTACTTTTGCAAATGCTTAAAAAGCTCGAAATTTCCTTTCAGTTTTTACTGGAAAAATCGAAGGATCAATAATTAAAAACCCTGAAATATGAACATGACAATAAAAGAACTTAAGGACATCCGTTCCGAGAATTGTATCAGCATTATCATTACGACTCACCGTACAAAACCTGATTATTTGAAGGATCCGCTTCATCTGAAAAACATGATCAAGGAAGTTGAGACCCGCTTGATTGCGGATATCGGAAGAAAGGATGCCAGCAAGTTGTTGGAGAGGGTAAATGTTTTGGCCAATAGTATTGACCACAGCCAAAACCTGGAAAGTTTGGTGCTTTTTGTCAATGAGGATATCGCCGAATATACCCGCCTACCAATAAAAGTTGAAGACCGTGTAGTTATTGACGAAACTTTTGCGACCCGCGACTTGATACGTGCCATGCACCTTGAAACGCATTATTATATTTTGGTGTTGAGCCAGGAAAAAATTAGATTGATCGAGGCGATGAACGGAAAGGCTGTCAAGGAAATAGGGAGGCCTTTTCCAATTGAGAATACCCAGTTTTTTTCAAAAAATAGGGCTGCCAATGCACTTGCATCCCGTCAGACGAACTTGATAGCTGAGTTTTTTAACCAAGCTGATAAGGACGTGAATGCACTAAGAAAAACGAATCCTCTACCAGTATTTATTTGTGGTCTGGAGGAAAATAAGAATGAGTATTTTAGAATTGCCGATTTAAAAAACACTCTTTTTGATGTGTACTTAAACAAAAATAAAATCAACGATTCCGTTCATGCTATTGTAGAAGAATCTTGGTCGGTTGTGAAGGATTATATGGTTGAGAAAAATAAAAGGAGAAAAGAGGAATTAAAGAAGGCCGTTGGCGAAAATAAATTCCTAAGCGACACCAATGAAATCTGGAAAGCCATTTCAGAAGGAAGAATCCAAACTCTTTTTATACAACAAGGTCTTTTCCAACCCGCTGTGATGAAAGGGGATGAGATAGAATATGTTTCCGACGATCGAAGAAATGATACGGGTGTTATTGACGATATTTATGATGAGATGATCGAGGCCAATATGGACTTTGGCGGGGATGTAGTGTTTCTTCCAAAAGGAGAATTGGATAAATTCAATGGGTTTGGAGCTATAACCAGATATTAATTTCTAGTGAATAATTTTGCATAAAAGTCCTTTAATCGAGGGCTTTTTTTATTTTCCAAAATGTAATTCCATTTAAGTTTTAGAATTTATCTATATATATATTCTGAAAGATTACACTAAATTGCGTTCAAGGAATAGAGCCATTAATGAATGTTGGTTCGATATAACATAACCAAAAACCGAGCAATTTATGGCTTCAGGAATTTTTGCAGTTTTAGACGATATAGCAGCCCTCATGGACGATGTTGCGTCGATGAGCAAAATCGCCGCGCGAAAAACTGCGGGAATTCTGGGCGATGATCTCGCTGTGAATGCAGAAAAGGCTTCGGGCTTTGCCTCTTCCCGTGAATTGCCTGTGCTTTGGGCAATCTCCAAAGGATCCTTGTTGAACAAGGTGATTATTCTTCCTCTCGCTTTTTTATTAAGTGCATTTTTACCAGTAGGGGTTATCGTAGTTTTAGTATTGGGCGGTATTTATCTGGCTTATGAAGGTGCCGAAAAGATATTTGCATATTTCTTTCCTCATAAAGTGCCAATGGAATCCATACTCACAGAAGGGATTACGGAAGCGGAAATTTTGGCCATAGAAAAAGTTCGGGTTCGCGATGCTATTTTAACCGATTTTATACTTTCCATTGAAATTGTGATTATTGCCCTTGGCACTGTAGTGGAACAACCCTTGATGACCCAGATTGTCGTTGTCAGTATAATTGCGCTTGTTGCTACCGTTGGAGTTTATGGTATTGTGGCATTGATTGTCCGGATGGACGAGGCGGGTTATAAATTGATTGCCGGTAGCAAAGATGGGAAAAGTATCAAGAGATGGGTGGGTGAAATTTTGGTCAAAGCACTTCCCTATGTTATTAAAAGTTTGGCCGTAATTGGCACTATTGCCCTGCTATTGGTGGCTGGAGGGATTTTTGTTCACAACCTTGATTTCTTTCACAAATTTCTGCCCGCGTTGCCTTCCATTGTCGGGGAATTTATTGTGGGATTGATGGTTGGGTGTCTTAGTCTTTTCGTTGTCTTAGGATTTAAAAAACTATGGAGCTTCTTTAAAAAAAATATAGTCGATTCATAGTCAACGTTTAGTTTGGAGCGTATTAATCCACTTTCAAAAAAAATGGAATTAGCAATGCAATTAGATCGGTTTTTACGAAATTTGAGCGACTCTTATCTTTTGAATTGAAAAAAAGAATTCTAGCTATATCACTTCTTTTTGTATTGTTCGCCCCTGTAGCAACCATATATCTATATCTTCAATATGAAAAAGCCACGCTGAAACGGGAGATAAAATGGCGAATGATTGCAGAAATGGATCACAATGAATTGGTTTTGATGAAATTTTCAAAGGAAGACATAAAAACAAAACTCAAGTGGGAACACTCCAAAGAGTTTGAGTACAATGGCGAGATGTACGATATAGTTGATATAGAGGTAAAAGGAGATTCTATTTTCTACAGATGCTGGTGGGATTATGAAGAAACTGCCTTAAACAAAAAATTGAATAAAATAGTAGCTTCCGCCTTCAACAAGGACCAAACCAATCGCGATACCCAAAACAACCTATATACTTATTTGCGTTCTTTTTTCTTTACGGAACAATCTGAATGGAAATCAATCGCTTTGCCGAATGTTGAATTTATTTATTGCAGTTCACTACATAATGAAATATTTAAATCACTTCACTTATCACCGCCCACTCCGCCTCCCAAATTAAGGTAGTGTCTAAACCAAAATCATAGAAATACGTTGTCATAATATTATGGCTACGTGGAATACTGTGTTTATATTGGGCATCTAACTTAAAAATTCAAAACCAAATAATGAAAAACATATTCATAACATGGTTATTGTTGGGATTCTTGGGGATTTCCTATGGCCAAACCATAACCATCAAAGATCAACAGACCGGTGAGCCTGTTGAGTTGGTTACACTTAACAGTGCCAATTTCAAAAACTACGCTACCACCAATGCCAAGGGGCAAGCTGATATTTCGGCTTTTAAAGCAGTGGAGAAAATTGAAATACGCACTCTGGGATACAAAACGATTCTTACGAGTTATAATGAATTGCAGGCAAAATCCTTTGAGGTTTTTATAGAGCCTTCCAATTTGAGTTTGGACGAGGTAGTGATTTCTGCCACTAAATGGAGGCAGAGCAGTCGCGATATTCCTTCAAAAATCATTTCGATAACGCCCCAGGATATAGCGCTCTTAAACCCGCAAACTGCGGCCGATTTGTTGGGGGTTTCTGGTCAAGTGTTTATCCAGAAAAGCCAACAAGGTGGAGGTAGCCCGATGATACGTGGGTTTTCAACACACAGGTTACTCTATTCGGTTGATGGAGTGCGGATGAATACGGCGATATTCCGTTCGGGAAACATACAGAACGTTTTAAATCTTGATCCTTTTGCAATTGAAAACACCGAGGTTTTATTTGGACCTGGTTCTGTTATTTATGGCAGTGATGCTATAGGAGGAGTTATGAGTTTCCAAACCTTGACACCTCAATTTTCATTAACAGAACAGCCGTTTATAACCGGGAAGGGCAATGTTCGCTATTCCTCTGCAAACAAGGAGCAAACGGGACATTTTGATATAAACGTAGGTTTTAAGAAATGGAGTTTTGTTAGCAGTATCAGCTCTTGGGATTTTGACAACCTTCGTCAGGGCAGTCACGGACCCGATGATTATATTCGGGATTATCACGTGCAGCGGCAGGATAGTACGGATGTGATAATAACGCAGGAAGACAAATTACTTCAAATACCATCTGCCTATTCACAAATCAATATGATGCAGAAATTTCGGTTTAAGCCGAATGAGGATTGGGATCTACAGTATGGGTTCCATTATTCAGAAACTTCGCGCTATGGTCGTTACGACAGACATCAGCGTACGAAGAATGGAACAGCTCGATATGCCGAATGGGATTATGGCCCACAAATTTGGATGATGAACAATCTGAACGTGGGTTATAGCGGAGCGAGTGCAGTATTCGACCAAATAAATTTGCGTCTAGCTCATCAGTGGTTTGAGGAAAGCCGCATCGATAGAGCTTTGAACAAAAATATACGTAGTACAAACAGTGAAGAGGTCAGCGCTTATTCATTTAATGTGGATTTCATAAAAGCTACTAGCGAAAAAAACACTTTTTTCTATGGGGTCGAATATATATTGAACGATGTGAAATCGACTGGGGAAGTTACCGATATTTCCACAGGTAAATCAGAAGCCGGCCCTGCTAGATATCCAAAAAGTACGTGGCAATCTATTGCGGCTTATATAACCGATGAATTTAAAGTTACCGACCGTTTTACTGTAAGTGCTGGGGCCCGTTACAATCAAATTTTGATTGACTCTGAATTCGACACTACATTTTATCCATTTCCATTTACCGAAGCAAAATTGAGCAATGGGGCTTTAACAGGAAGTCTTGGTGGTGTATATAGGCCAGTTGATTCTTGGGTTTTGAGCACCAATTTAGGAACTGCATTCCGCGCGCCCAATGTTGATGATATAGGAAAGGTGTTTGATTCCGCTCCAGGCCAGGTAGTAGTGCCAAACCCTGATTTAAAACCGGAATATGCATATAACGTAGATTTTGGAATAGCAAAGCTTATAGATGACGTGGTAAAAATAGACGCAACCGCATATTACACCCATTTAAAAAGCTCTATGCTACGCCGCGATTATAAATTGAATGGGCAGGATAGCATAATGTATCAAGGAGAAATGAGCAAGGTGCAGGCTATTCAAAATTCGGCCAAGGCAAAAGTTTATGGAGTACAATTTGGTCTAGAGGTGAAATTGCCTAAAGGTTTTGGATTTAGCACAGACCTCAACTTTCAAAAAGGGGAGGAGGAGTTAGAAGATGGAGAAACAAGTCCTATGCGCCATGCCGCGCCATTTTTTGGGCTCTCCCGTTTAAATTACAGAGCTGATAGATTAAGTTTAGAGGTGAACTTCGCCTTTAATGGCAAAAGGGATTTTGAGGATATGCCAGACGAAGAAAAGAGCAAAAAGGAAATTTACGCTCTTGATGAAAACGGAAACATTTACTCACCGGCCTGGTACACATTAAACTTTAAGGGGCTCTATAAACTGAATGAAACGCTGACTTTCAGCGCAGGGATTGAAAACTTGACAGACCAACGGTATAGACCCTACGCTTCTGGTATTTCAGGTGCCGGAAGAAATTTTATAATGGCGCTCACAGCTAATTTTTAATAGGAGGTAAATTAAGTATCTGTCGTTTTTTTCCAGAGGAAAAGGACGGCAGATTTTTTTATGGGGCGGGGAAAAAGGAAAAAGGACCATTCAAAATTAGAATCGATCCGTTTTCACTATCAACCCAACTAACTAAAAAACAAAAATTTATCTCAACGGATTTGTGCTTATCCAAACAAACGAACAGGATTTGAACATTTGCACGTATTTTCGCTAACGTATCGAATACTTTGGAGGAAAATGAATATAGGATGTAAGAAAATCCTGAGTTTGAAAGGACGCTATAATTGCAAGTTTAAAAGTTCTGTTAAAAACTTGGAATAAGTTTATAATCAATGGTTTTTTTAGATATCTTGTGTTGACTTATGATGTTTTTTGAAAGTGCTCATTTACGTATAATGAATATTGTGACTATGGATTGGACATTTGAAAACTTTAATACAGATTTGGATAGATTGAATCCCGATGTGCGCAAAAAGGCCTTGGAGATTGCAAAAAAGTTGATGGCAGATGGCAAACATTCCGAGAGCCAAGCTATAAAGGAGGCCATAAATCAAGCACAGGAGTGGTTCTATGATTTGGAAGGTTAAAAGTAATCTGGATATTTATAAAATAAACATATAAATACGGTACAATGCTTGTGTGTATCTATAATTAAAACGATTCAAAATGAAAACACATACTATTTTTGCTTTGCTTGCCATTTGTTTTATTTCAGGTCCCCTGTTTTCACAGAATAAAGAAGAAATGGCTAAGCCTTCAGTTAAGACCTCCAAAACATTTGAAGGGTCAATGATGTCCAAAACTTTCGAGTTTGTTGCCATAACGGCTTTTCCATTGGGACAATCTCCGAAGGATTTAGGTGGCAGCAATTACTCTATATCCTTTACACCAGAACTAATAGCCAGCCATCTTCCCTTTTATGGAACCGGACACAGTGGAATGGCACTTCAACGGGACAAAGGAATGCGTTTTAAAGGAGCTCCAGAAAATTTTACCGTAGAGAAAACCGAAAAAGGCTATGAAGTTAAAGCCAAGGTTACGGATGAAAATGACATTTTCTCGATTTCATTGACTGTTTCAAACTCCCGAACTGCCACTTTGAATATCAGCTCCAACAATCGGAGCTCGATAAGTTATTATGGGGAAGTGAAGTAGGCTTAAACCAAGGTGTTGGAGTGAATTTTCTTAACAATATTTATTTATCTAAGACAAAGAAATCACTTATAAAACCAACTCCTTAAATAGTCTTTCCAAGGTTTCATCCAAGGCGTCGCTAAATCCACTGTGCGGCCGCGAGGTCTGTAACGATACACTTCTTTGTGCAGTAAGCCAGCGAAATCTTTCCGGCACATCCCATGTGGCTATTGGCCCACCGTCTTCTGCACCCAGACATATTTTTTTAAAAGCCTGTAAATTTTCCTCGATGGTCTCCATCTCCAATTCCCCAGGGAAAAGTTTCAGTTTTTCTTTATCAAGGTAATATTTACAATTTAAATAATTACAAGCTTTACAGAAAAGGATAACCCCCACGTTTAGAAATTCCTTTCGTTCCACGCGGGGCACAAATCGAATTACAGCATATTCATACAAGTGTTTCCCGGGCATGTTGTATTTGTTTTACGAAGTTGATGGAATGGTTTCTTCTGTTTACCAAGAACTGATAATATATTTTTCTAATGTCATCTGGAGGCATATCACTTCCTTCCCAGATAAGCCAATCTTCGGGGATGAGGTCGGTGATCTCACGCAGTTTTGTGTCGGGCAGTAAGGCAATCATTTCCTCATTAATAGCTTCCACCAATGTAGCTCTGGACAATAATACGTGATCTTTAATATATGGAAATGGACTCAGAGCTTGTTTTTCCCAATTGTCCCAAGCATGGTGAAAATAGAAGGTTGCGCCGTGGTCTATCAACCACACTTCTCTGTTCCAAAGAAGCATATTGGTGTTTTTTACCGTTCGGTCTATATTGGTAGTATAGGCATCCAGCCAAACGATTTTAGAAGCGAGTTCCTCTGCAACTTGAGTTACCACGGGATCAAAGGTTAGGGCACCCGATAGAAAGTGAAGTCCTAAATTGAGTCCTCGGCTATTTTTTAATAAATCCTGAATTTCCTCATCGCCCTCATTTTGTCCAAAGGCCTCATCCAGATTTGCGAAAACCAATTCGGGAACTTTTAATCCCAACGTGTGGGCAATTAACCCACCGAGCAATTCGGCAATCAATGCCTTCACTCCATGCCCGGCACCGCGAAATTTCAATACATATTTAAAGTCGTCATCGGCTTCGGCCAAGGCCGGCAGGGAGCCTCCTTCCCGCAGAGGGGTAATATAACGGGTCACGTTGACGGTTCGCAAATCAATTTTATTCATTCCCATGGAGGCAGGGGGTGTTTTGAGTTCAAAATTAGGATTATTTGCGAAAAGAGAAGGGTTAGTTTTAAATTGCTTTTAACAAACCAGCTATTTTACTGTCATTCATCTATTTTTGTCGTCTTGAAATACGTATTTTTGCCAAAACCCGAAACCATCAAACCCGACGCTATTGAATCTTACGATTGAAAACATTTTGCTTATAGGTTCTATTTTGCTTTTGATAAGCATCATCGCCGGTAAAACATCCTATAAGTTTGGGGTCCCTACCTTAGTTCTTTTCTTGGGCATCGGGATGCTGGCTGGGGAAGATGGCATTGGGGGAATAACTTTTAATGATCCCCACATCGCGCAACTTATAGGGGTTGTTTCTCTAAATTTCATCTTGTTTTCAGGTGGATTGGACACAGATTGGAAGGTTGTTAAACCTATAGTGAAGGAAGGTATCATGCTTTCCACCATCGGAGTTTTATTAACGGCTTTGAGTTTGGGAAGCTTCGTTTACTATGTAACCGATTTCACTTTTTACGAAAGTATGCTGCTGGGAAGTATCGTTTCCTCTACAGATGCGGCGGCGGTATTTTCTATATTAAGATCCAAAAACATAGCACTTAAAACCAATTTGCGGCCAACTCTGGAGATGGAAAGTGGAAGTAACGACCCCATGGCCTATGCTCTTACAATTGCTTTTTTGGGACTGGTCGTGAATCAGGATAAAGAATGGACGTCCATTATTCCTTTGTTCTTTCTTCAGATGATTATTGGGGCTGCCGCGGGTTTTGGCTTCGGTAGATTGAGCAAAATAATCATCAACAGGATTCGATTGGATTTTGAAGGTTTATATCCGGTCCTAGTGATAGCCTTAATGTTTATCACCTTTTCTGTAACCGATTCTGTTGGTGGAAATGGATTTTTAGCAATTTACATCTGTGCTCTCTACCTTGGAAATCAATACCTGATCCACAAAAAGGCCATCTTAAAAATGTACGACGGGCTAGCTTGGCTCATGCAGATTGTTCTTTTTCTCACACTGGGACTTTTGGTATTGCCAACCCAAATTATTCCGGTTATTGGCATTGGCTTGGTTATCTCTCTGTTTTTGATGATAGTAGCGCGTCCTTTAAGCGTATTTATAAGTCTGATTCCTTTTAGGATGAAACTGCGCAGGCGCTTCTATATTTCCTGGGTTGGATTGCGGGGTGCAGTGCCGATCGTATTTGCTACCTATCCACTCTTGGCGGGAATTGAGAAAGCGAATATGGTTTTTAATATCGTATTCTTTATTGCCCTTACCTCGATATTGGTCCAAGGAACCACGCTCGGTATTGTGGCCAAATGGTTAAATGTGAGTATTCCCCAAGAGGCAAAAAAAATGACGCCTACGGAAAAATTCCTTTCCGAACATCCCAAAACCGAAATGCGGGAAATTGGAATAGACAATAGCAGTAAGGTAGTGGGAAAACAGATTGTGGAGATAGAATTTCCGAAAGCCGCCATTATCGCCATGATTAAAAGAGATGATAAATATATTACTCCCAATGGAAGTACCGTTATCAATGCCGAAGATGTACTGATAGTTCTTTCCGACTCCAAAAAAGGCATCAAAAAGGTTTATGAAACCTTGGGCATTAAAAGATACGAGGTGTAAACCACTTTGTGAATTGACGATATTCCTTTAAAACTACAACTTTACAATACTTTTAACCTCCTTCCCAGACTCAATTTTCCAGTTTCTTTAGAAATAAAAAAATCCGGAGTACGTGATTTTAATCAGGAGAAATATCCAAATTGGCGTCGAAAAGTTTACCATAGCCAATATCCAATCGGATGTGAAAGTGGGGTGGCTCGACCATGTGTTGGGTCGTTTTGATGATTATAGTGAAAGAACCAATGTGGGAATATTGATTTTTGGAGATGGACTTTAATTTTTTCAAACTAAAAAAGGGAAATGGTATCTTTGCAAAAAAAGAAATGCACCATCCTGATTCTGTTAGATTGAACAAAGCCATTGGCGAGAGCGGCTACTGCTCCCGAAGGGAAGCTGATGCTTTGATTGAAAAAGGCCGTGTGACCATCAATGGGGAGCAAGCAGGTTTGGGAGATCGGGTAATGCCGGGCGATAAGATATGTGTGGATGGGCAAGCCATTTCACAGAGTGACACCACGGTTTTTATAATGCTGAACAAGCCGGTTGGGATTACTTGTACCACTGACACCCGAGTGCCCGGAAATGTGGCCGATTTTGTAAACCACCCAGAACGCATCTTTCCTATCGGCAGATTGGATAAACCCAGCGAAGGTCTATTGTTGATGACCAATGAAGGGGAAATTGTAAATAAGATCCTCCGCGCTGGCAACAGCCATGAAAAGGAATATATTGTAAAAGTAAACAGACACGTTACCGACGATTTTTTAATACGAATGGGATCGGGTATTCCTATTTTGGATACGGTTACAAAACGTTGCAAGGTCGAGCGAATCAGCCGTTTTGAATTTCGAATTGTTTTGGTACAAGGTTTAAACCGTCAAATCCGTAGAATGTGCGAATATCTGGGATATGAAGTGGTGGCCCTGCAACGGATTAGAATAATGAATCTTGAATTGGGAGATTTGCCTGTTGGAAAATGGCGCGACCTTACGGCAGAGGAATTGAAAATCTTGAGAGATTCGGTTAAAGACAGCGATGGACTACCCAAGACATACGAGAAAGATCCAAGAGCCCGAAAACCTGAAATACATAAAAAGGATTCGAAACTTCCGGCCCGAAGGCGAAGAAGAGATTAGTTTACGCCATGAAAAAACCGCGCACCGATTGAGTAGCACGCGGTCATTTCAACTAACTAACCAAATTAAATTTCAATTATGAAATCTCAACCATTTTCTTTAGGGCTTTCTGCTCTTCCATTTTAGGAAGTGTAACTCTCAGAATCCCATTATCGTAATTCGCCTGAATATCTTCGGCATTAATATTTTCCGGTAAAATAAAAGAACGCTCAAAACTTTTATAATTAAATTCCCTTCTTTTAAATAGGGAATCGCCGCTTTCTTCTGTTTTTTCTTCTACTTGTTTGGTGGCGATCTTTAGAGTGTCCTCTTCCACCTCTATAGTGAAGTCTTCCTTAACCAATCCAGGAGCAGCCAATTCGATTACAAAATTCGGCAAATTTTCGATTATATTTACCGCCGGATTGCTAAATGTTTCATAATTGTGACGGGCAAATTCAGGGCTATCAAAAAATAGATTGTCCAATATAGTTGGAAACCACAAATTGTTTTTATTTATTGCCTTCATATCCAAATGTTTTAAAGTTTATCGTTTGATTGGATTAAGTCAATAACAATTCCACTTCAGTTTTTATGACGTTTTGGCCGAAATATTCGATTTTTTAATGACGATATGTCTGGATTTGAAGGACGAATTAACAATTAGGTCGATTTTAGGAATATTGAGTAAGGCGTTTCAGTACTTTTAAGACGACTTATCGCCGAAATATGAAAAAAGTTTTCATCCGTCTTTTCGATTTCTTCAACACTCTTGAAAGCAAAATCGCATTTTATCCGAGTCTTCTCGCGATTTCTGGGTTTTTGTTTGCGTTGCTGATGATTTATCTGGAGCAATTGGGAATCTCCCGGAGAGTAATGGAGTTTTTCCCAAAGTTGATGGTTGAGGATGGCGATACTGCACTCACGGTTTTAAGCGCGTGTTTGGGAGGTCTTATCTCTTTGATGGTCTTCAGTTTTTCCATGGTTATGTTGTTGCTAAGTCAAGCTTCAAACAATTATTCCCCACGATTGCTTCCTGGGCTTATAAGCGATAAGCGCCATCAGTTTATTCTGGGTATATTCATGGCTGCCATTTTATACAATATTTTTACGCTTTTTTCTATTGAACCCAGTGAGAAGAAATACACTTTGCCGGGCTTATCAATTTTGTTGGGTATCGTTTTCACTATTTTGTGTCTGGTAGCATTTATTTACTTTATCCATAATATTTCCCAAAGCATTCAGATCAACAATATTTTGGATAATATTTTCAAGCAAGCTAAATCTAGGCTTAAAGCTTTGATTGGTTCCGAAGAAAAGGATCATAAGTCATTTCCCGATACTCAGGATTGGCATAAGTACAAAGCTGGTCGCAGTGGATATTTTCAAAATATAGCGATTGAGAATGTTCTGGACCTCTGTGATAAATTGGGAACCAAAATTTATTTAAGCGTTCCAAAAGGACTTTTTGTTCTTGAAAACGCCATTTTTATAAAATCGGAAAAGGAATTGGATGAAAAAGCACTTGCTTCAATTGTTTCCAATATCAGTTTTGCTCGTGGGGAATTGGTAGAGGACAATTATATTTTGGGATTTAAGCAGATTACGGAAATTGCCGTGAAGGCCATGTCGCCTGGGATAAATGATCCGGGTACGGCGATCAATGCTTTGGATTATTTAACGGAACTTTTTGCTTTGAGAATGCAAAAACACGACACCGGGATTATTGCCAATGATGGGAAGCCGTTGCTCAAAATTGCCGTGGTGAGTTTTGAAGAACTTGTTTATAATGTTATGGCATCTTTGCGCACTTATTGTTCCCACGATCCTCTCATGGTAGAAAAGCTAATATGGATGTTGGAGTATCTTCAGGAAATAGAGCCTGCCGAAGATTACTACGGGGCGTTGATTATTGAGGAAAAGAAGACCCTTTTGGAGCAGGCTAAAAGTTCGTTTAAATCGAAAAGGGATATTGCGATGTTGGCAAAGACAGCAATCGTCTAATTGTAATAGATCTTGAATATTTTCAAAAGTTCTTCGGCGGTAAGAGTCTTGCATTTTTGTTTATCCATCTTTTTGAGGATTTGGTCTGCTACTCCCGGTCGAATTCCCATCTTGAGTCCGAAGTTTTTTAAAGCTGTTATTTCCAATTGATGTGTTTCATCATCCACTTCCATCATTAATAATAATTTATAGAAATGAGTAATTCTATCTACTTCATTGTAAAGAGGCTTTGATGGTTGTGGATTTTCAAAAAGATGAAGTATTTTTTCCTTAGAAATACCCATTTTCTTAGCCAGCTTTTTGATAAACTCAATCTCTGAACGGTCGATTTTTCCATCGGCCATTACCATATTGATCAAATCGCTCAATATGGATTTGGAATTTCTTCCCATATTTATTGTTTTAAAAAAACCCTTGGCTTTTGGCGAAGGGTTTTCTTATTGGATTTAATACTTTTTAAGAAAGTACCTCGCGTACTTTGTCTGCTGCCTCTTGAAACTCAATAACGCTATGGACATCTAAACCGCTGTTGTCAATCAGTATTTTCGCGATGTCAGCGTTAGTGCCTTGCAAACGTACAATAATAGGTATATCTATAGTTCCTATGTTTTTATATGCATCCACAATACCTTGTGCCACGCGGTCGCAACGGACAATTCCGCCAAAAATATTGATTAGGATAGCCTTTACATTAGGATCTTTTAAGATGAGTTTGAACGCCGCTTCCACACGCTCGGCATCTGCGGTACCGCCCACATCCAAGAAGTTGGCAGGTTCGCCTCCGGCCTGTTTGATTAAGTCCATAGTGGCCATTGCCAGACCAGCTCCGTTTACCATACAGCCTACGTTGCCGTCCAGATCCACATAGTTTAGTCCTTTTGCTTGGGCTTCTACCTCTATAGCATTTTCTTCGCGGATATCGCGCATTTCCAAATAATTCTTATGGCGGTACAAGGCGTTGTCGTCTATGCTCACTTTCGCATCTACAGCAATTATCTTGTCGTCGCTGGTTTTTAAAACTGGGTTAATTTCAAATAAGGAAGAATCGGATTCATCATAAGCCTTATAAAGGGCGGCTACGAATTTTGTCATTTCCTTAAAAGCTTTTCCGCTCAGACCAAAATTGAAGGCTATCCTCCTGGCTTGAAAACCCAAAAGGCCAACCGCTGGATCGATTTCTTCGGTAAATATTAAGTGGGGAGTTTCTTCGGCCACTGTTTCAATGTCCATACCACCTTCGGTAGAGTACATAATCATATTGCGACCGGTAGAACGGTTTAAAAGAACGCTCATATAGTATTCCTCCGGTTCGTTGTCACCAGGATAATAAACATCCTCGGCAACCAATATCTGATGCACCTTTTTGCCTTCGGCGGAAGTTTGTGGGGTAATCAAATTCATTCCAATAATTTGACCCGCAATATCCTCAACTTCCTGCAAGTTCTTGGCGAGTTTAACGCCACCACCCTTACCTCGGCCTCCAGCGTGAACTTGGGCTTTAAGGACGTGCCAGCCAGTGCCGGTAGTTTCGGTAAGTTTTTTTGCGGCTTCCACGGCTTCTTTTGGAGTGGTGGCCACGATGCCGCGCTGAATTTCAACGCCAAAACTGTTTAAGATTTCTTTTCCCTGATATTCGTGTAAATTCATAGTAGCGGTTTTGTAAGCTCCACCCTCGGCAAGCTTGTTGGATTATTGATGGCAAAAATAACAAATGTTGGAGGAACTGACTAATATATTTTGGTTTCATAAGTGACTTTAAAACAATGAAAAATATATAGGAAGCCTTAATTATTGTAAAGCTAGGTTCTCGGAAAATGAAATATTTATAAATGAAGTATTTCGGACTTCATTTATATAACCATAATCCCTGCATCTTGCTGTTATTGAAATAAATCCACCATGTTCAGCAATTACAATTCTCGATACCGCCCTGCCGAGGTGCTTTGGTATTAAGGAGAAGACACATTTAATTAAGAGAAGGGAAGCTTTGTGGAAATTGTAAAAAAAACAAATAGTTCTTGATTTTTAAAGACGGCATATTTTGAGAGAAATAATTGCAATCATCTAATTTTTAAAATTTTTGTTGATAAAAAGCCGTATATATGAATATTCGCCCTATATTTGCATCTTATATTAATTATTTATTTAAATACAATGAACAAAGGAACAGTAAAATTCTTCAACGACACCAAAGGTTTTGGTTTTATCACTGAAGAAGGAACCAACAAAGAACATTTTGTACACATTTCAGGCCTTATCGACGAAGTTCGCGAAGGGGATGAAGTAGAATTTGATCTTCAAGAAGGCAAAAAAGGATTGAACGCAGTTAATGTAAAAGTACTTTAATATCGCAACTTTTTTTAAGATTAAAACCTCCCAATTTTGGGAGGTTTTTTTATTTATATAGTAGTCTGAAAGTAGTTTTTTGAAATTTTTAACGATTTTTTATGATTTTAACCGATAATATTCTACATTTATCGCGCTAACCAAATCGAATTTAAACATGAGAAAATCTACGCTGCTACTGATGGTGGCTTTTTTATTGTGCTTTCATCTATCCGCACAACACCAAAACCTCCCTAGACAAAAAGAATCTGAACGTGTGGCGAGCCAGCCGGCTTCGATATCATTGTCCACATTAATTCAACAAAAGAGTGGCACTTACCATATTACTGCAGAGAATGTTAGCAAACCCAGTGGGATTCGAAACGTATATCTGAGGCAGGCCATTAACGGGATTGAAGTATCTGGCACGGAATCCAGCATACATTTTGACAGAGCCGGAAAGGTACTGATCGAGCATAACAGGTTTTTGGCCGATGTGAACGCTACCGTCATAAGCAATTCCCAAGGCATAAGTTCCCGTCAGGCTATTACTTCCGTTGCTTCCCAAATGGGCTATAGAATCTCCGATCTTCAGGAGATCAAAAAAATTGGGGGGAAAAGTAAATCGGCAGTTTTCAATAAAGCCGGAATATCTTCCGAAGACATTCCCGTTAGATTAATATACTATTATCGAGAAGGAATTGGCACCCAGTTGGTATGGGAACTTTCCATTGCTGAAAAAAACTCTTCCGATTGGTGGAATTTCCGAGTGGATGCCGCCAGTGGAAGAATAATAGATAAGGATAACTGGACAGTTTCCTGTAATATTTTAGGAGATCATAATGATCATGTGCATGCTGTGGAATCGAAATCTGCGCCCTTTGTTGGACCCATGGAAGAACCGGTCCAGTACAATGGAGCTTCAGTTGAAACTGGATTGGCCGCGCCGCCTATTGCTCGCTACAATGTATTAGCCATGCCAATTGAGACCCCAAACCATGGTAGTAGAACTATGGTGACAAATCCAGAGAATTTAGTGGCCTCCCCTTTTGGATGGCACGATACCAATGGAGTAGAGGGGGCCGAATATACAAGTACTCGCGGAAACAATACGGATACTTATGCGGACGATGATGGAAATAACCAACCCGATAATAAATATGCCTATAGTCCCGGTGGAAATCTCATCTTCAATTTTCCTTTCAATCCCGTTTATAGCTCGGGTGAGAAATCTCAACTTGCCGCCATCACCAATCTCTTTTATTGGAACAATATCATTCACGACGTAGTTTATCAGTATGGTTTTGATGAGGCGAGTGGTAACTTTCAGCACAACAACTATGGAAAAGGAGGTATTGGGAATGACCCTGTAAATGCCGAGGCCCAGGATGGATCGGGCACCTGTAATGCCAATTTTTCTACTTCTCCCGATGGCATCCGGCCGAGAATGCAGATGTATGTTTGCAACTCCCGCGATGGGGATTTTGACAATTTTGTAATTGTACACGAATATGGTCACGGGGTTTCCATCCGATTGACTGGCGGTCCTTCTGTGGTCAACTGTCTTAACAATCAGGAGCAGATGGGCGAAGGTTGGAGTGATTTTTACGGCTTGATGCTAACCACGAAGGCCGGCGATGCTGGTGCCAATTCCAGAGGTGTCGGCACTTGGTTAATTGGTGAAGGAGCAAATGGCCCCGGAATCAGGGTTTATCCTTATAGTACAAACTTTGCCATAAACCCTCAAACTTATGACGCCATAAAAACAGCCGTCGCCCCCCATGGGGTGGGTGCGGTGTGGGCCACCATGTTATGGGAAATGACCTGGGAAATAATGGCGACAGTACCTTTTGATCCGGATATTTACAACGGATCAGGTGGGAATAATATCGCTCTTGCTCTAGTTACCGAAGGATTGAAATTGCAGCCTTGCAGCCCTGGATTTGTGGATGGGAGAAATGCTATTTTAGCGGCCGATCAAGCATTATACGGTGGCGCTTATAAATGTCAGATTTGGAATGCGTTTGCCAGAAGAGGTCTTGGTTATAGCGCCAGCCAGGGAAGCACAAATAATAAGAACGACGGGGTTCAAGCTTTCGATCTTCCCCCAATTTTCGTGAATTTGAATGTGGTGGAAGAGGTTTGTCTTTCTGATGGTGTTCAAACCGGATTGTCTGGAGGATATCCGGCAGGAGGTGTTTATAGCGGCCCGGGAGTAACTGATGATGGAAATGGAACAACCTTTGCTTTCGACCCTAGTGTTGGCGGTCCTGGCTTGGTGACCGTTTCTTATACAGTTAATGATCCCTGTACCGGATCTCCTACAACCACCACCGATACTATTAACGTCACCAATGAGCCACCTACCATTGTTTGTTTGGGAAGTGGCACCGTTACCATGACGGGAACCCAGTCTGCCAGTCCCAATGTTCCAATTCCGGACAATAATGCTACGGGTGTTACAAGAACCATGACGGTAACGGAAAATGTTGCCATCACCGATTTAAATGTGAATTTGGATATTTCCCATACTTGGGTTGGGGATGTTATAGTGAGAATAAAATCGCCTGCAGGAACCACTGCTGTTATTGTGGACAGACCGGGGAGAACCTCGTCTGGATTTGGTTGTGATGGAGATGATATCTTTGCCACTCTCGACGATGAAGCGGCAACTAATGTTGAAAATGAATGTGCACCTACAGTTCCAACCATTAACGGAAGGTTCAGACCAAATAATCCACTCTCAGTTTTTGATGGACAAAATACTCAAGGCGTCTGGGAAATTACAGTATATGATAGGGATAGTGGATATACGGGGACCCTCAATTCTTGGGGCATTGAATATGAATACGAAATAACTACAACACCTCTAGATGTTACTCTCGATGCTACAGGAAACGCTACAATAAATGCCGAAGATCTTTTGTTCAGTGTTGATGTGGAATGCGGGACTTATACTGTTTTGGCTGGAAATCCGTTGGCAAGTACTGTTAGCTTTACCTGTGCAGACATAGGATTAAAGACAGTTGCCGTTCAAGTTACCAATGCGGGTGGGGCAGCTTCCACTTGTATTGCTACCGTCAATATAATTGATGGTAGCGAGGGTGGATCATTGGAATGTCCCCTGGATATCATGCAGCCAACCGATCCAGGCGTCTGTGGTGCCGTAGTGACTTATGTTGTGGAGACGCCAGTGGCTTGTGGAGGCGGGGGAACCTTGACTCAAACGGCCGGTTTGGCAAGTGGTAGTACTTTCCCTGTGGGGACTACTACCAATACATTTGAATATGATGATGGTATAAACCCAGTTCAAACTTGCTCATTCGACATAACAATAAATGATAATGAACTGCCTGTAGCAGTTTGTAAGAACATAACCATTCAATTGGATGCGAATGGAAATACGAGTATTGCAACCAGCGATATCAATAATGGGAGTTCGGATAATTGTGGTATTGTTTCTATGAGTCTATCCAAAACTAACTTCACTTGTGCAGATGTTGGAGACAACAATGTGTCACTAACCGTAAAGGATGCAAATGGAAATACGGACACTTGTATTGCGGTAGTAACCGTTGAAGATAATTTTGCGCCTACTGCTATATGCCAAAACATTACGGTTCAGTTGGACTCTAATGGTAATGCATCCATCACTGCAGCCGATGTTGACGGTGGCAGTTCTGATACTTGTGGAATCGATTCTTTAAGTGTATCACCTAGTACCTTCACCTGTGCCGATGTTGGAGCGAACAATGTTACTCTTACCGTCACGGATATTAACGGAAATGTAAGCACTTGCGTTGCTGTGGTAACCGTTGAGGATAATACAGCGCCAACCGCCGTGTGCCAAAACATTACGGTTCAATTGGACGCTAATGGTAATGCATCCATCACTGCAGCCGATGTTGACGGTGGCAGTTCTGACGCTTGTGGTATCGATTCTTTGAGCGTATCACCTAGTACCTTCACCTGTGCCGATGTGGGAGCGAACAATGTTACTCTCACCGTCACCGATATTAACGGAAATGTAAGCACTTGCGTTGCTGTGGTAACGGTTGAAGATAATATAGCCCCAACCGCCGTGTGCCAAGACATTACGGTTCAGTTGGACTCTAATGGTAATGTATCCATCACAGCAGCCGATGTTGACGGTGGCAGTTCTGACGCTTGTGGAATTGATACTTTGAGTGTTTCTCCAAATACCTTCACCTGTGCCGATGTGGGAGCGAACAATGTTACTCTTACCGTCACGGATATTAACGGAAATGTAAGCACTTGCGTTGCCGTGGTAACGGTTGAGGATAATATAGCGCCGACCGCCGTGTGCCAAGACATTACGGTTCAGTTGGACAGCACCGGTAATGCAACTATTACTGCAGCCGATGTTGATGGAGGCAGTGCGGACGCGTGTGGAATCGATTCTTTAAGTGTATCACCTAGCACCTTCACCTGTGCAGATTTAGGAGTCAATAATGTTACTCTGACCGTCACCGATATTAACGGAAATATAAGCACTTGTGTTGCCGTAGTGACCGTTATCGACAGTGGTGGGGGAGGAAGCTTGACCTGTCCGGGAGATATTATCCAAGATAACGACCTCGGTATTTGTGGCGCTCTTGTTACTTATTCCATTTCCACGCCTACGGGTTGTAGTGGGGGAGGCATCCTTACCCAAACATCCGGTTTGCCGAGTGGAAGTACTTTTCCTGTCGGCACCACCACCAATACGTTTGAGTATGACGATGGTATAAATCC
>JBARWQ010000002.1:0-5645 GCA_049646885.1 Aequorivita sp.
AACCTGTTATAAAATCCATAACATCAAGATAGCCAATATCTTAATGTGATTTGGGCAATGGACTAAAAGGTAATCAACAAAGTTATTAAGAAAGGGAGGTTATTGCGCAGTCTGACGTTTAGTATAAGCGTAGTGCGGGTTTTTGAAGATGAATTGTTCTTATTTATCTGAGTTTTGATTGGGTGACGAAATGTTCAATAAAGCAATAAATCCCGCATTACGCTTATACATTGTTAGCGGTTCGGCTTTCTATTTGTAACCTCATTTTTTCATATTTATACCAATTATGTTTTATTCCATTAAGGTTAAAAGTTGCAATAAATTTAAGTTCAACTTTTTTAGTATATGGTTTGAGTTAATATTCTCAACGTCAGTAATTATAGGATTTTTTTTTTAAAAAATAGAGTTTATCGAAAGCATATTTTGAAGAAGCGAATGTACTTTCAGGTTCAATGCCTTGTCTCATAATATTATTTAATCAATCGGTTTGGTATAAACGTTTTTATGTCAGTTTTTTTTAAGTAAATAGAAGTTTTCGTTTAAAACTAATTCATTGCTCAATTTGATCTTGTTACCATATTTTTTTGAAAGACTAAAATAATCTTGATGGTCAATTAATTTATAATCTTTCATAGAACTATAATACTCGTCATCAATTGTTTGATAATCATTTTCATTGGTTTTTGAAATTTTCTGGTTAAAAAAGCTCAATAAATTTTTAAACGCTTTGGTTTCTTTTATTGTTTCTTGAAACGAAGCGCTTCCAATATAATCTCCACTTTTCTGAATTGTATTGAAAAAATCAAATAGATTATCAGTTTCCATCCTATCTAAAAAAAACAAAACACCTTCAACAAGTATGAAACTTGGCTTATTAGCTGCTATTGAATTAATTTTGGTTAATAGGTCTTCTTTATAATTTTCGCTAAAATCAACACCGATAAAGTGAATGTTCCTTTTTGGAAGTATATTTTGCTTCTGCCACTTTTTGATTTTATCTTTTTTAAAATCAACTATTTCAGGTTTATCAATTTCAATATTAATCAACTTTTCATTTAGTAGAAAGGGATACATACTAAAACCACTTCCAAAATTTATCAATACTTCAATTTCTTGATTTTGAACTAAATCTTTTATTCTATCCAAAAAGTATCTATTTCTTAGACAATGTGTATAAGTTTCCTCTGAAGATACTTGGTCAAGATATTCTTTAATCCATTTTTCGGTTTTCGAATTTTGCCATAATCTTGCAAATTTGTCTTGACTTAAATTTTCATCAAAAGCTCTAAAAGAGGAAGTGACGAATGCTGTATCGTGTATTTTTATATTTTCTTCTTTTTCCATTTCCCTTTTTTAAACAATGTTGTTTCTAATACTTTTTTGTATTGTGTTTATTTATAAGCTTCTTTTTCCATTTCAAAATGAAATTCTATTTCGTTAGTTTCGGTAAAGCCAATTCTTTTATAAAATCTTTTGTCTGAATGTTAATTTTTTATTCAATATCAAATTCTGCATAAAAATAAAAGTTTTCTCTCCTTTTACGATAGTCAGGTTTTACATAATTTTCACGAATCTATAATTTGCAGAATTCTGATGCAATAGTTTTTTAATTATTGTTTTTTTTTAATTTACTGACAACGACGTAATTGCTTTAGCTATAGTGATTTTCATTTCCCTGTTTCAGCATATTCGATTGCTCTTTCTAAAATCGGGTCTTTGTCTTCTATAAAATCTTGAATGGTGTATTTTACGGGTATGTTAATGGGAATGCCTACACGTTGTGCTTCGTCTCCGTTTGCTTGATAAATGCCCAATCCCGAAAAGGATATTTTGTAGTTTCCAGGAAAAATCATTCTTGTCTGATTACCGTCAGCACCTGCGGTTTGATTACCTATGATAACCGTATTTTTATACGTCATTAAAATCAAACTGTTAAATTCTGGCAGGCTTTGAGTACGATAATCTACCAATAAAATCAGTTTTCCTTGATAGGGATTAGGATTCTCTTTTCCCACTGTGGCTACGGTTGTTCCTTCATTTGTATTTTCATAAATCATCAATCCGGGGTATCTAAAATCATTTCTTGTCATTTTACTATAAACAGTAGGTTTGTCGAGAAAATAATTTGCTATGCGGTACGATGGCATTGTATTCGGATAATTTCTAAAATCTAAGATGATAGCTTTGGTATTCATTAATGGTTTCATTATGCTGTCCATATTTTGATAGGTAATATTGGAAGCATACAGATATATGATGTCATCCGTAATTATTTTGGAAGTAATCGAGCTTGTCATCTCATAGAAATCAAGAAACTTTTTCAAAAAATTCCGTTCGGTTAATGCTATTGATGAAGAAAACCTCGTTCCGTCAGGATTATACCCCGCGTAGACGGCAGAGTTTTCTTTATTGTTCAAAATCAGTTTATGCAAATCCCTGTATTTCGCCACTTTGTTAGACGCAGAAACATAATCCCACAATTCTTTTGCTTTGTCTTTTAAAGAAATTCCGTTGATATTTTCGATAACGCTTCCTTTTT
This sequence comes from Aequorivita sp., assembly GCA_049646885.1. Lineage (GTDB taxonomy): Bacteria > Bacteroidota > Bacteroidia > Flavobacteriales > Flavobacteriaceae > Aequorivita. The sequence continues at coordinate 2,540 of JBARWQ010000002.1, forward strand.
TAATGTTTGCGTTTCGGGCTTCATTTTCATCCAGAATTTTTGTTACCACTGCTTTGTCATCAATCAGTTTAAAATAGAATGGCGGACTATACTTTCCTGCCACTTCAATATCTAAAAACGGCCAAATTCCTCCGTGTCCGTCATCAATAGAAGCTGCCATTTTTAAAACTGCTTTGTGATAAGAAAGAGTGTCATTGGCTTTTATAAATTCAGGAATTAAATCGTAAGCTACTTTTACCCAAGGTTTGTCGGTAGCGTATTTATATGGATAATAATAGTTTATCACATTCCAAAACCGAAAAAGACCTAAAAGCCTGTAAGCAGTATCGGGCATCTTCATTTCAGCATAAGGATTTTCATTGGGTGTAATGATATTTCCATCATCATCTGGATTGTTTTGTGCATAGTAATTTTGTCCCTGATAAGGATGTGCATAATTGTATTTTAAGTTTTTCTTTTGGCTTTTGGTCAGGTTTTGGCTCTTATCAATCCAAGAATGATTTATGTTTCTGTACGTGTAAGGATGTGCAGAATAATCTATCTTGAATTCGGGTGCATTGTTTAACCCTGCAATCTGCAATAATTTTTCTACTTCATTCTGAAACACTTTTTTGTCTTCAGATTTCAAAATTTGATTGACGGAAGAAACTAATACAGAGTCCCAATTATGTTTCCCTGTTGCAATTTCAGGGTGGAAGTATTTTAGGTTTCCCCAAACATTACATAAGTCATAAAGTTGCGAAACCTGTAGCTTGGTTTGAGCGTTTAGGGTTGTTACACTTACTATAAATATGATTAAAATTAATTTCTTCATTTAGATTGACGTTTGTTTGTTCTCATTACAGCTAACCTTGGCTAAGACGGCATTTTTTGTACAAATCCTCGATCGAAGCAAGAACCTGAAATCTAAAAATAAACTTTAAATCGAAGCGACTTCTTGCAGTTTTTGTCAAACTGATGTTAGCGGTTCGGCTTTTTATTTTCGTATTCAGTTTTGGTTATTTTATACCAATTGTGTTCAATTCCATCAAGCTCAAACTTCTCAATAAAACTTAGTCCAACTTTTTCCAAAATTTTGTTTGAACCATTATTTTCACAGTCAGCCATTGCATAAACTTCATTAGCATTGAGTTCGTGAAAAGCATAATTCAACGAAGCCATTGCAGCTTCTGTTGCAATTCCTTGTCCCCAATATCTTTTTGTTAATCTGTAGCCAAGGTCATAATAGTTTTTGTGGTTGTTTGTCATATCTGTAACAAACTTTAATCCTGTCCAACCTATAAAATTTTTAGTACTTTTTTCGATAATTGCCCAACGTCCAATTCCATTGTCTATATATTGTTGTCTAATAAAATTTATTACGTCAACGATTTGGTCTTTGTTTGTTACAGGTTTGTTTCCTAAATATCTATGAACTTCGGAGTCTGAGTCCAGCTCAAAAAAATCATCAACATCAGTCGGAAGTAGTTCTCTTAAAATTAGTCTTTCAGTTTTAGCAAATATTTTCATTTCAATATGGTATTTTCATTTGTGGTATCGTTCTTTCAGCTGACCGCTAACGTTTTGTATAAGCGCAGTAGCGGGATTTGCGCACGAAATTTTCGGGTTAAAACTGGTCTTTGATTTATAAAATAACGTTTGGTTAAGCACTAACTCCGCTATTGCGTTTATACTTGTTGCCACACGTTTTTCTACGCACTATTTATAACTCTGGGGAATTGCTATTACATCGTTAGGAAATATTGTTATATCAAATATTTCAGTGAATTTATTTTGATTTCCATTTTTACTGTTAGCATAAAATTCGTGAATAATCGTTCCTTGAATTCTTACTATCGAACCGTCTGGATTTCTCAAATTCTGAATTGTATCAAGTGTACTAAATGAAATTGGTTCATAATTTTTGGCTTCCGCCATTTTATAAAATTCAGATATTTTTTCTTTCATTTCGTAATCAATATCCCTTTCAGGTTTACAGGATGAAATTGATAAAATTAAAAGTCCGATTATTCCAATTATAAGATGTTTTTTCATTTAGAATTATTTTTATCTTTTTATGAATATTGTTAATTTTTTAAATCAATTCCGAAAATGATTTTTATTAAATATATAAATATGACCAATATAATACTTGAGATTAGCTTATTTTCCGAAATAAGTTTCCAAAATTTTATAATCCAGTTTTTACTTAAAGGCTTGTTGTTATTCGCATTGATATTATTTGTTTGGGGATTAATAGAAAAATTAGATGATTGATTAATGTTTTCAGAAATTTTAAATTTATCTTTTATGAGGCCTAAAGAACTTAAATACTCTATACCTGAAATGTCAATACCATATCTCAAATCCATTGTTTGTAAATGTGGTAATTCAGGAATAACTCTGGATGTGGGTTCATTATATCTTGTTACCCATCCTTTTTCATACATATCATCAAGAGCTTTTCTAAATGAAATAATTCCTTGGGTATATCCAGATTCTATAAAAAAATCCCCAAATTTCACAAGACCATTTCTTTTGTGTAATTCGAGAAGGATAAATATCATTAAATCCTTTCTATTTGTTATTTCCTCGATTTTCATTCAAATGTGTGGCAACAATTGGATATGGGAAGTATCGCTTTTCGCGATATTTACTATATCCGGTGTTATCGGGAGTGTTTCGGTTCCAATACCCTCAAATATAATCTTTTTGGATTGGAGAAACACGGAGTTTAAAAAAGGCTCCAAAAAACTGGACCATCTTCTTTTTGATTTGCCGAAACGGGCTATTTCTTTTAGGCTCGACTATATGAAGTCGCCCGGGGCGGAGCAGATCATTTCTCTTTTCGCACAACCAAGTCGCATTTTTAAAAAAAAGGTCGGGGTATTAAAAAAAACAAACCAAATACTTGACTTTCTAATATTTTTTTAATACCTTGACCCAAAGTCTTTTAGACGTTCCCAACGTTACAAATGCTAATTTGCACGATTGCAATCGCCAAGACTTTGAGTCGCAATTTTCATTGCCCCTGCCTTATTTTAAAATGCTCCCGTAAACAAAAAAGGAAAAATGATCCAAATCAGAAAAGAGGGACATTAGCCTTTTTTAAATTACCGAATAACGT
>JBARWQ010000003.1:0-184602 GCA_049646885.1 Aequorivita sp.
ACCGCACAAAACTTCGCACAGATACGTTCTGTGATTGACACGACAATCAAAAACGGCCTAAATGTCTTGGATGCCCTGAACCTAATTGCTAAATTAGAGGTCCAAAAACAATAACTGATTAGTTACAGATATTTTAGTTGTTATTATTTTATTGAGATGATTTCTTCGTTTAAACTGGATTCCTCAATTACTTCTGAAACAGTAATTTGATTGGGATAGGGCAATTTGTTTTTCTTGGGAAGAATTGCTTTGTATCTATCTTCATTACTGCTAAAGACACTTTTAAAGATAGGCATTTTATCGCTAATCTTTGAGGCGATTTCCCTAAAAACATCCTCATGGTGCACCATATCATTGCTTGCTAAATGGAATATTCCGCGCAAGGAATGGTTGATTATATAATGAATTTGCTGACACACCTTGCTTATTGTGGTGGTGCTGATAACAAGATTTCCGAAAACCTCAAAGTTCGCATTATGTCTAATGCACTGACGAAGATGGATGATCTGTGGGGAATTGATCCCAAGAACCATCGGTAACCTTAAAATAGTTGTTTGCGATGGAATGCTTTCCAATAATAGTTTCTCGACAGCGATTTTAAATTTTCCTTGCGGCGTTTCGGAGAGCGGCATATCATTTTCATAGGAAGGATGGTCAAATTTGGCATCGAATACCTCTTCAGATGAAATGTACAGCACCGAACACCCACTATTTAATAAAGCGTAGTTAACTATTTCTTGATGAGCTTCCAGCAGCTCGGGCTGTTCTCCTTTAATGGCCGAAATGATGATGGTAGGTTGAATTTGATTCAAAAGCAGGAACATCGAATCGGTTTCAACACAAAATTGATAAAAAACCTGATTCTCGGAGAAAATACCCGACTGTTGGCAATAGGTGCCATGGACATCAAAATAGGGGAGTAGTTCCTTGTACAACGCATTTCCAACAAAGCCGCTGCCCCCTAATATTAAAATTCGATGTTTTTCGTCCTTTTTCTTCATTTAAAATATCTTTCTTCTCCCCCGATTATAACGTTTGTTTTTAATTAAAATATTTTACAACAGCTTTCTTGCCCAACCTCAGCATAAAGTATTGATGAACACTTTAAGCGGATTGGGAATTCCTCTAAAACATAATAAGGTTTCCACATTAAGGTTTATAGAATGGGGTTTTAACGATTGTTGCGGCTACTGGTTTGTTACGTATTTGGATATAGATTTCTGTTCCTGGAGCGCTATTTTCAATAGTAACATATCCCAATCCAATACCTTTGTTCAAGGATGGAGCCATCGTGCCACTGGTTACACGCCCGATTACCGTTCCCGAATTATCGACAATTTCGTAATCATGGCGTGGAATCCCGCGTTCCTTTAATTCAAAACCGATGAGTTTGTTTTTTATTCCCTCTTCTTTTTCCTTTTTGAGGTTTTTGGAATTGACGAAATCTTTGGTGAATTTTGTAATCCAACCTAAGCCAGCCTCTAAAGGAGAAGTCGATTCATCTATATCGTTACCGTAAAGACAGAACCCCATTTCCAGACGAAGTGTATCGCGCGCCGCAAGCCCAATGGGTTTTATACCGAAATCTTTTCCGGCCTCCATTACTTTGTTCCAAATTTGTTCTACTTCATCGTTTTTACAATATATCTCAAAACCACCGCTACCGGTATATCCTGTAGCACTGATTATAACGTTTTTGATCCCTGCGAAATCCGCTACCTTGAAATGATAAAATTTAATAGCGCTTAAATCTACTGAGGTTAAACTTTGCATAGCTTCAATAGCTTTCGGGCCTTGAATGGCCAAGAGGCAATACTCATCGGACAGGTTTCGCATTTCTGCACCCATTGTATTGTGTTTTGAAATCCATGCCCAATCTTTGTCGATATTGGAGGCATTCACTACCAACAAGTATTTTTCGTCTGCCATTTTATAGACAATCAAGTCATCTACTATACCACCAGTTTCATTTGGCAAATAAGTGTACTGCGCTTGCCCATCCATCAATTTGGAGGCATCGTTGCTCGTAACTTTTTGGAGAAGCTCCAATGCTTTTGGTCCGGTTAATAAAAATTCACCCATGTGGGAAACGTCAAAAACGCCAACCCCATTTCGAACGGTCTCATGTTCTATGTTGACCCCTTGGTATGAAACGGGCATATTATAACCGGCGAAGGGCACTATTTTGGCACCCAATTGCTCATGAATGTGTGTAAGTGGAGTGTTTTTCATCGATTTAAAGATTTTGGCAAATGTATCAATATAGTTAAAGGTTAACGAAGAATCCACAGGAATATTTTCAACAGATTTTCCGTTAAAATCATCTTAACCTACTGGCTAGTTTCTATTGTTTTCAATACTTTTAAAATAAAAACCATGTTAGTAACAAGTTCTTTGAATCCATATTCCGCCGAAGAAATCAAAACCTATAAAAACCACACTCAAGCTGAGGTTGAGGGGATAATTGAAAAGGCCGACAAACGATTTTATAGCTGGCGTGAAACTTCCTTTGCGGAAAGAAAAAAGTTAATGCTCGCGGCCGCAAAGGAGCTCAAAACAAACGCAAATGAATATGCCGAAACTATGACTCTTGAAATGGGAAAACCAATTTCACAAGCCATAGCCGAGGTGGAAAAATGTGCTTGGGTATGTGAATATTATGCCGAAAATGCCGAAAAGCAATTGCAATCGGAAATTGTAAAAACCGATGCTTATAAAAGTTACGTTCGCTATGAGCCGTTGGGAGTGATTCTGGCCGTTATGCCATGGAACTATCCCTATTGGCAGGTATTCCGATTTGCCGCTCCAGCATTGATGGCGGGGAATATCGGAATATTAAAGCATGCTTCCAACGTATTCGGCTGTGCCTTGAATATTGAGAAAATTTTCAAAAGAGCCGGTTTTCCAGAACACTGCTTTTCCACTTTACTCATCGGAAGCGATGCCGTTGAAGCCGTTATAGAGAACGAAAAAGTGAAAGCCGTTACTCTCACCGGAAGTGGGCCTGCTGGCTCGTCTGTAGCATCTATTGCCGGTAGAAACATCAAAAAAAGTGTTTTGGAACTGGGAGGAAGTAATGCCTTGTTGGTTATGGCTGACTGTGATGTGGAAAAGACAATCGATATTTGTGTGCAGGCCAGGTTTCAAAACACGGGGCAAAGTTGTATCGCAGGCAAACGATTGTTGATAGATGAAAAAATTGCCGAATCATTTTTGGAGAAATTGCTGGTGAAAGTGAGGGACTTAAAAAGTGGCGATCCTATGAAAAAAGACACTTTTATTGGCCCCATGGCGCGGGAAGACTTGGCGATGGATATTGAAAAGCAAGTAAAGACCTCTATAAAATCGGGAGCCAAACTGGAAATAGGAGGAAAGCGCCAGGGTGCATATTTTGAACCTACAGTTTTATCCAATGTCACCAAAGATATGTCCGTATTTAAAGAAGAAACCTTTGGACCGGTGCTTTCGGTTACGACGTTTAAAAGTATTGATGAGGCGATCGGACTTTCAAACAGTTCTAAATTTGGTTTGGGTGTATCTATTTTTACCGTGAATATTCAAAAGGCTGAAAGTCTGGCATCCCAATTTGATGAAGGGGCTGTTTTTATAAATGAATTGGTGAAAAGTGATCCACGGCTGCCGTTTGGTGGCGTAAAACAAAGCGGTTATGGTCGCGAATTGAGTGAGCACGGGATTAGGGAGTTTCTAAACCGCAAGACTATTTTTATCCAGAAATAGGATATTGGGTTTAAAATTTTAAAATTTGCATCTTTGATATGAATACCTTTCTGTTCTTGAAAAAATGGATGTTTTGAGAAGTGTTTCACAACTGTCACTTTTCATTGTGTTCAACTACATTAATTTAATTTTATTTCGATGAAATTCCACACCCGTAAATGGATAAAACCACAGGATTTAAACCCGAATGAAACCCTTTTTGGGGGCAGATTGCTTGAATGGATTGATGAAGAAGCAGCTCTTTACGCCATCATTCAACTCGAGAATCCACGCACAGTAACTAAATTTATGAGTGAAATAAATTTCCGAAGCTCCGCAAAGAAGGGTGATATTATAGAGATCGGTCTCGATGTGATCGGTTTCGGAAATACTTCCCTAACCCTTTGTTGTGAGGTACGAAATAAAATGACCCGAGAGGTCATTGTAAGTATAGATAAAATTATCTTGGTTGGCCTTGATGAAAACGGAAAGCCCTGTGCGCATGGAAAAACAGAAAAGGAATTTGTGAAAGATCGATTGACTACGTAGTCTCAGCCAAAGCTTGTATGTCTTTGCTGGTTGGAAGTTCAAAAACCTCCAAATCAAAATAGGGTGCCGCAGCCAAGAGATGGTCGAAAATATCTGCTTGAATGTGCTCATAATTTACCCACCGTTTATCTCGACTAAAACAATAAATTTCAATAGGAAGACCCTTATCGGTTGGAGCCAAATGCCGAACCATTAAGGATAAATCTTTGTTTATTGCGGTGTTTTGGTTCAAAAAAGCATCAATATAATTTCTAAACACGCCGAGATTTGTTTGGTTTCTGCCGTTTATTTGGATTTCCTTGTTAACATTTTTTAATTTGTTGTGTTTTTCGATATCCCTTTGGCGGTGTTCAATATAGGATTTAATCAATTCAATTTTTTTAAATCTCTCAATATCATCAGGAGAAAGAAATTTTATAGAGGCTTGCTTTATATAGATGGAGCGTTTGATCCTTCTACCCCCACTTTCGCTCATTCCCCGCCAGTTTTGAAAGGAATCCGCTATCAGGCTATAAGTAGGGATGGTGGTATAGGTTTTATCCCAATTCTGGATCCGGACGGTGGACAAATTGATTTCGATTACAAAACCATCAGCCCCATATTTACTAAAGGTTATCCAGTCGCCTATTCGCACTATATCGTTTACAGACACTTGTATGCTCGCAACAAAGCCCAAGATGGTATCTTTAAAAATAAGAAGTACAACCGCTGAGGCCGCACCTAAAGTGGCTAGACTGGTTATGGAATAACCTGTGAGGATCTGAATAGTTAAGAATATCCCGATTCCCCAAGCAAAAATCATCAATACTTGCAGATAACTTTCTAAGGGTTTATCTTTAAAACGTTCGTTTTCTTCGAGATAGTTACGGGAGGTCCGAAGAATACTCCGGAAAATAAGGACCCCAAGAACAACCCAATAAATGTTTGTCAAAATGCCGAAAATCTTGGCGAGCAAGGGTGCTTTAAGAAAAATTATAGGTATGAGATATGAGAATATCGCAAGGGGCAATAGACGGGCAATAAATCGCGGAAAATTACTTGTTACAAGATGGTCGTCAAAAGTGGTTTGGGTCTTTTTGCTAAAAGTTTTAAAAATGGTTACAACCAACCTCCGAAACACAATATCCAAAAGTTTTAAGGCTACGAAAACTATAATTCCGTTTATAAGAATATTTAAAACAATAGCCCACTGGATAGGCATCCCATTCCCAACGAGGTATTCTTGGAGCCAACTGCTGTAGTATTGAAGAGATTCCCTGATCATTATAAATATTTTTTTTCTACATAAAAGGGTCCAAATGGAAGTATGGAGCACAATATCACAATAGACAAAATGCCCGTGGACCAATTTAATTTTTTATACATATAGATAGCGCCACCGACATACATCAAGAAAAGGATTCCGTGTGCCATGCCAACCATTTGTACCATTTGAGGCATTTTCCATAAATATTTAAGCGGCATTGCTATTCCCAAAAGCACCAAAAAAGAGATAGCTTCCATGGTACTAATAATTCTAAAGGATTTAATTGAAAGTTCCAATATTTTATATTTTTTGGCAAAGATACAGCATGTAAACTGCCTCGCCACACTTTAGGAATAAATTAGGCAAGCCAAATATTACAAAATCCTTTAGGACATTCAGTCGCAGGGGAGAGGGGTATTCAATATCCCAAAACTCCTGTTTTTTCTATAGCTGAAATGCCACCATTCCGTTCGGATAGGAGCGAAGCCAAATTTGCGCATCCCTTCAAAAAGCAGTTTTCGATTGGCAAGGGTTTCGGCTGAAAAATTGTAATTATCGATATGTGCCGCCTTTCCAAAAAAATCGTAATCACTGCCCATTTCAACATAACATCCCTCAAGGGTTTCTAAAGTCATGTCCACTGCCGCGCCCCGATTATGCACCGAACCGTTGCCATAAGGATTGCCAACGTAGGTTGGACGAGGTACCTTGGCCCACATTTTTTTCTGAACATCCAGGGGGCGGTAACAATCGTATATTTTTATTCGATAACCTTTTTCGCAAAAATACTGATTGGCCTCCAAAAGAGCTTGGGCAACTTCTGGACGCAACAGACATTTTGCACATTCGTACAAGGTCTCTCCAATAAAATTATTGGGGGTGGCATATCTTATCTCGTAAACAAATTCGGTTGACAGTTCCTCAAGATTCACTAATGTTTCTTGGTTCTTGGAGTGGGTGAGATTCTGTTGATTGGCAGATGAAAAACCAAGAAATACAAATATAAAAAAGATGAACGGAAGGAATCTCATTGATTAAATTTAAGTTGAATTTAGGAGCTTTAGCAACTGCATATAGTAACTTTGGGAAAAATAAGAATTTATGAATGATTTAGGAAAGAAAACAGCCTTAATAACCGGCGGCACCAAAGGAATAGGCTACGGGATTGCCGAAGCTCTTTTGCAAGAAGGAATCAACGTAGCAATAACAGGAAGGAATAAAGATTCAGCTGAGGATGCTGCCAAAAAACTTAATTCCCATGGAAATGACCGCGCCCACGCCATAGGGTTGCAAGCAGATGTACGGGATTTTGAAAGTCAGAAAAAAGCGGTTGCGGAAACTATAAAAAAGTTTGGCCAGTTGGATATAGTAATAGCCAACGCCGGTCTAGGCCATTTTGCACCAGTGGATGAGATATCTGTTGAAAAGTGGAAAGAGACTATAGACACAAATCTTTCGGGACCTTTTTATACTTTAAAAGCCAGTGTGGACCAATTGAAAAGGCATCGGGGTTACTTTATCACCATCTCCAGCCTGGCAGGCACCAATTTTTTTAAAGGTGGAAGTGCTTATAATGCCAGTAAATTTGGCCTAACGGGGTTTACGCAGGCCGCCATGTTGGATCTGCGTGACTATGGAGTAAAAATAAGTACGATTATGCCGGGATCGGTTTCCACTTATTTTAATGGGAACGAACCCGATGAAAAAGATGCCTGGAAAATCCAAAAAGAGGATATAGGAAAACTGGTCGTGGATTTACTAAAGATGAACCCGAGGACTTTGCCCAGTAAAATTGAGGTTCGGCCCACATCGCCCCCTTCAAAATAAATTGAAATGGCTTTAATCATAAAAGAAGTGCTTCGCCCAAGAACAGGCGTCTTCCAAACTATTAAAGAAAGTAAAACTATGGGGGAAAAGTTTTTGTTCCACCAAGGCTCTTTCCCTTTCTTCTTTCATTGATGAAACTATAGCCAAACCCTTTTTGGTTTTCATCTTTCCATCCTTGTAGATGTTAAGATCTGGGGTATGGTGGAATCTCCTGTCGGCAACCACAACGAACTCTTTGTTTCCAAAATGTTCACGATACTTTTCCCGAATCCAATCATTCTTTACCAAATCCAGATGTTGATTCTCGTAAACGCGAAGAATAGCGTAGTTTTCATATAGACATAGCTCGCAAAAATCAGAAATGAGTTTTTTTTCCATGACTTTCTTTTATAAAACAGACTAAATATAGATTTAAATTTGGATATTCTTAACACTTCTCTTTAATTTATAGGTTTATTCCCACTTTGGAAATGAACCATAAGAGCGAAGTTTTTCCTCACTAATTACTCGGGGAATCAGTTTAATATAAAGTGTAAAGCAAAGAAAAAGCGACCTTTTGAGTCGCTTTTCCCACTGTTGTTTACTTTCAAGTTTTTAATTGGCTGAAAGCAAGGCCAAGAATTTATCTAAATTGGGTAAGATTACGATTCGCGTTCTACGGTTAATAGCCCTTCCTTCTTTGGTATCGTTTTCGGTAAGAGGGTGGAAGCTACTTCTTCCCGCAGCGATCAATTTTGCGGGGTCAACTCCGTAATCATCCTGTAACTTGCGGATAACGGCAGTTGAACGTTCAACGCTCAATTCCCAGTTGTCCTTGATGTAGGCTCCCGGCTTAACGGTCTGGCTGTCTGTATGGCCTTCAACCATAACTTCCAACGCAGGTTCGCTATTAATAACGGCGGCCAAACGGCTCAATAGATTATTGGCCTTTGGATTTACCCGTGCACTTCCCGAATTGAATAATAATTTATCTGAAACGGTTATCATAACCACAGTTTCATCGATAGTGATATCGATATCATCTTCCTCTCCAGAGGCAATGAGACTACTGTCCAGATTTTTCTTCAGATTGTGGGAGATGATTAGATTCATTGAATCCTGAAGTGTTTTAGCTTGAGCCAGTTGTTGGGGATCGACGTTGGCAAGGGCTTGACGCATTTTCACTTTGTCATTTTCCGAAATTACGACGCCTTCAATTTGTTGAAGCCTTTCATTATTTGTATCGGAAAGTGATTGGATTTTGGCGTTGTAACTGGCAACTCGGTCTTCGATCTTGGCGTATTTTGCCTCGAGTTCCTCTTTTTCAAGTTGGGTTTTTGTAAGAGTGGAACGAGTGTCGTTGTACTGGTTTTCCAGCGTAACATACTTCTTTTTCGAGACGCAAGAGGTAGCAAATAATGCTCCCGCTAGCATGGTAAGTGCAATGGCTTTTTTCATGATACTAAGTTTTTTTAAGGTTTGTTAGGACAAATATACCTTGAGACCTCACCAAAAAATTAGTTAATGGATGCTATACTTTTGTTAAAAGAACAGATCTAAAACCATTCAAATACGTAATCCAAGAGTACATAAAGAATTATAAACACCACTATAGTGCCGATACAGCCGCATCTTCCACCGCCTATTTTCTTGGCGCCCCAGCCGGCCAGAAGAATTCTCAGTAACTTTTTCATGGTAATTGGATTTAGTTTTTTTGAAGGTTAAGATAAAACTATTGATTGTTTTTTGAATCAAATCGCAATTTATTTTTACCAAAATCCATTGTCCGAATTGGGAAGGGAATATTGATACCTGCCTTATCGAAATTCGTTTTTATTAATTTGATTGCTTTGTGTTTAGCTTCCAATTTTGGTTTTGGTTTTACGCTCTCCACCCAAAACCTAACGACAAAATTGATGGAACTGTCGCCAAATTCTGTAAAGAAGAATTCTACCTGTTCACTCTCATTTTGCTCAAAGTTTTCTGAAATTATCTTAAGGACTAAATCCTCCACTTGTTGAAGATCACTTTCATAACCCACTCCGCAACTAATTTCCACGCGACTTCGTTTGGACCATGAGTAATTTATAAATGGATTTTCAACAAATATTTTATTAGGGATAATAACATAATCATTGTCAGGTTGGCGCACGGTAACAGTTCTAAGGTCTATTTCTTCCACATAGCCGCTATTTCCCTGAGCTTCTATAAAATCGCCTACACGTACTTTGGGTTGAAAAGAGAGCATCAAGCCAGAAACGGTGTTGCTCAAAGTCCCTTGCAATGCCAAGCCGATGACCAAGCCCATAACACCTGCTCCTGCAAGTACCGAGGTTAGGATTTTGTCCAATTGCATTACTCCAAGGGCGATAAAGAAGCCAATTAGCATGACAACGGCATAAATTATTTTGGAAAGCATCTGCTTAACGGATTCATCGCTTATCTTCTTAAAAAGAAATTGTCTGGATACTCTCTTAATTCCTTTTGCAATAAAATAAGAAACTAACATTACCAATATCGCAACTGCTAAATTGGGAAGCTTCAGAATAAAGGCATCGAGCCATCCGTCCAATTTGTCCATCAAATTTAAAATGGAATCGTCTAGTGAAAATTTATTAGAGTTCATAGGCAGTTAGGTTAAAGTAGGGTGGCGAGCATAAAGGTTCCGACAAGCCAGAGCACAATGGAAAGCACGCCACCGATTAAAAAAAAGTGTTTAAACTTATAGAAGCCCATTCCGTAAATTAAAGTGTTGGTCTGGTATCCCATGGGGGTAAAGAAGCTGAAATTAGCACCGAATAAAACAGAAAGAATAAAGGGTTTCATCGATAAATTTAATCCCACAGCCACAGCTATAGCTATTGGCGTCATAATAACTGCGGTGGCGTTATTGCTAATCACACTGCTAACAAGCATTGTTATCAAGAAAACAAGGCCAATAATGATCACTTTGGATTGCCCGTCTAAAACGCCCAGCAATTGATCTGAAATCCATTTATCCGCTCCAGTATTGTTCATGGCAATACCCAGCGGAATCATTCCTGCCAGCAGAAAAATCACCTGCCAGTTAATACGGTGGTAAACATCATTCAAATCCAGGCAACGGGTCAAAAGCAAGAGACTTACCCCAGTAATGGCACTTACCAAAATGGATAATAGCCCACTGGCGGCCAAACTAATCACTAATATCAAAATGGCGAAGGAAAGTCTTCTTTTTCTCTTGTTTACGGATGGCTTGGTTTTATGCTCTCTCAGAATAGCCACATTTTCCATTGTATAGAGTTGGCTGATTTCATTTTTTGGAATTTCCACAAGAAGCCTATCTCCAGGTTTGAGGGTAATCTGGTCCAAATCTTTTCGAACCAGGCGCTCTTTTGTGTTTCGGATATTTCGTCTTTTCCTAATTGCAATAGGCAGAGCATTTTGAAAACTCTGTTTTCTGAGCTGTTTCAATGTTTTTCCGATTAAAACGGAACCTGGGAGAATTAGAAGTTCTACAAACACGAACTCTTCCGATTTAGTTTTAGAACCAGATTCATCATTTTCAGCGGTAATCTTGGTTTTTGATTCCCGCTTTTTATGAATACTCAATCCTTCGGCCTCATTTATTTCTGATAAGTTTTCAAGGCCACACATCAAGACCAGTCTGTCATTGGCCTTTAGGGTGATGTACTTGCCGGGGGCATTGGTTATTTGTTTGTTTCTAGTGAGCTTTAAAATGGAGATTTCTGGGTTCGTATAAAGAAAAGTATCCTCAATTTTCTTGTCTATTAACTTGGAATCCTTTTTAATAATTACGGTAGTCACGTAATTTTCCAATTCGTATGCATCCGGTAAACTTTCTTGGGAATCTTTGGGAAGAAAACGAGATAAAAGAGTCACGACGATAATTCCAATAACCAGAAAGACCACTCCAAATTGAGAAAATTCAAAAAAACTGAATTTCTCGGCCCCCAAATCCTTGGCGACAGAATTTACAATAAGGTTTGTTGAAGTTCCCATTAAAGTGCAACTCCCTCCCAGGATTCCTGCAAAGGAAATCGGGAGAAGCAACTTGGCTTGGGGCAGGTTAAACCGCTTTGCCAGCTCCGAAATGATTTTTATAAAAACAATAACAACAGCAGTTGTGTTTATAAAAGCGGAAATCCCACCGGTTATAAACATAAAAACCGGCAACAGCAGAAAGAGGGGGAGTATATGCAGATTCTTAAGAAAACGGGCCAATGTAGCAATCACACCATTATCTTCCAGTGCCAGTGCAATGATCATCAATGAAAGCACGGTGATGGTCGCCGAATTTGAAAATCCGGAAATGGCCTGTTCGGGTTCTACCAATCCCGTTAGGGCCAGAGCGGCAATAATAAAAAAAGAGATTTTATCTACCGAAAAAACCTCAAAGGCAAAAAGGATAATGGTAATAATCAGAATAGAAAAAACGAGAATTATTTCAGGCGTCATTTTTATGGAAGGTTAGTTCGATAAAGATAACCGCAGAAATAATTCTCGTTCACAAGAATTTCATAAAATATTGATATTTCGTCAATATTTTAACAACAAGTGTTTATCCCAAATACTTTTTTAAGATGTGGCTTTTGGATTGCTGACGAAGTCTTCTGATAGCTTTTTCGCGAATTTGTCTTACGCGCTCGCGGCTCAAATCGAAAGTGTCGCCTATCTCCTGAAGTGTCATCGGCGGCTGTCCACCCAAACCAAAGTTGAGTTTTACAACATCGGCTTCACGTGGTGCCAGAGTGTCCAGGGCGCGGTTGATTTCGATTCTCAAGGATTCGTGCATCAAATTTTTATCCGGATTTGGACTCTCCCCAGAACTCAAAACATCATAAAGGTTGTTTTCGTTTTCTCCTTCTTGGAAAGGGGCATCCATCGACAGACTTCGATTGGAGTTTTTTATTGAGCTCTGTACTTTGGCTTCGCTAAAATCCAGTTCCTTGGCAATTTCAGCAGCAGTAGGAATTCTTTCGAATTTCTGCTCTAGGTGAATGGAGGCTTTTTTAATTTTATTGATATCTCCAATCTTGTTCAAGGGTAGTCTGACCACTCGGGACTGTTCAGCAATAGCTTGTAGTATTGCCTGTCTGATCCACCACACGGCATAGGAAATAAATTTAAACCCTCGGGTCTCATCAAATCTCTTAGCGGCCTTTACCAATCCCAAGTTTCCCTCATTAATAAGGTCGGGAAGACTTAATCCTTGATTTTGATATTGTTTTGCAACGGAAATCACGAAACGCAAGTTGGCGCGGCTCAGTTTATCCAAAGCCGATTGGTCTCCCTCACGAATCCGCTGGGCCAATTCTACCTCCTCCTCAGCGGTAATCAGGCCTATCTTGCTGACATCCTGCAAATAACTATTTAATGATTTGGTTTCGCGGTTGGTTACCTGCTTCGTAATTTTAAGCTGTCTCATAGTAATAATAAGTTTAGGTTTGAAAAACACGGCATAGTACCACATTAAACCGTAATTTCCAAAAAGTTAACATTATTTGTTAAATTTGTGATCTCCTTATTTTTGTGTACTTTTAAATAAAAATTATATGAATACGAAAAAAACCGTCCTCGCAGTTATAACGCTACTCTCTACGTTTTTAGTCTCTGCTCAGATTCCAACTGAAGTACCCAAACCACAGGACAATAAAGCCGTGGATTTTTCCAATCCGACCGATATTATTATATTTATCGTCCTCCCGCTAGTGGTAGTTGTGCTATTTATCGTTTGGAGAGGAAAAAAAAGAAAAGAATCATCGGCTTCTGAAGATTAGGAATTTGTATAAGTTTGACTCGATTTTTTGGTGTGCTTATTGCTAATCGTACAAGTGAGTTTTAAATATACTTTTATGCGAATTTTTGTTCTTTTTGGATTTTTAACAATATGGGGAACTACCATGTTGTTTTCGCAAATAGATAATGCGGGCAGCCCGATGAAATTTGACCTTCCAAATTCCAACAAGGAAAGTTCTACAGGTTTTGAAATGCCTGCGATTAAGACTCCCACACTCTCAAATAATAAAAATCCCAACGCTCCTATAAATTCAGATTTAGGAATAGAAAAAGAATCCAATTTCGATATGAAAAGCGGGGATGGGCTTTTGGAATATAACACAAATAAAACCCCAAAATATTTTTCCCAGGACATAGAGGCCAAACCGGAATTTGGAAAAGACCAGTATTTGGGCGACTTTAAGACCAAAGCCAAAATTGTTACTGTGATGTACCGGGACCACGAATATGTTGATGGCGATAGAATCCGAATATTCGTCAATGGCGAAATCCATATTTCGAGTGTGACACTCGAGGGGAGTTTTCGCGGCTTCAATCTTCCGCTCCAGGATGGATTTAATAAAATAGACTTCCAGGCGCTCAATCAGGGAACTTCTGGCCCCAATACCGCCCAAGTTCAAATTCAAGACGAAGTAGGCAATATCCTAGCTTCCTATGAATGGAATCTCCTTACCGGTAATAAAGCGACGGCTATTGTAGTAAAACAATAGTTTTTAAATTAAAATATTCATGATCAAGGATAAATATATCATAGACCAACCTGGGTTCTGGGCTTGAAATGAAGGACGAATGGAAACGGTTCCGCAACCATCAAGAAAAAACTTAAAAGGAATTTTTAGAACTATTTGCGATAGCTGTATGTAAAAAGCGTTCAGATTTAAATAGAAGTTTTATCTTTAAACAGGTAGAAACGGAAATAAAATGTTACAACGGGATTAATCCTACCATTTTCTCAGAACTATTTTTAATGAAAACTAATTGAATCAACCGACAAAATATTTTAGAATATGAAAAAAGTGATGATAACTCTGGATTACAACCCAAATGCCGAAACAGTTGTTAAAAAGGGATATGAGCTAGCAAAACTGATGGGGGCTGAAGTGTGCCTGTTTCACGTTCTGGCCGATGTGCGTTATTACGGGATGCATTACGAGCCATTTATGGGATATGAAGGTTATGCCTTTCCTATCGACTACAAAATCCAGGAAGAATATGTAAAGGTGGCACAAGATTATCTTGACAAAACGGCCGCACATCTAAACAGAGATAAAGTCACCACCCACTTAGCGGAAGGCGATACCTACAAAAAGATTTTGGAGTTTTCTGAGGAGTGGGGGGCAGATGTCATTGTAATGGGCACCCACAGCCATAGCACCTTAGAAAAATTATTTTTGGGAACGGTGGCCTCGAGCGTGCTAGAACGGACAAAAATCCCAGTCTATATGGTGCCAATCGAACAGTGATCAACTATTATAGAGTAAAGAGCTAATTCTGAATGGACTAAAGCCTATTGAAGGTTTTCTCCTTAAATAAATGATAATGTCCAATACTATTATGGGCATAGGTAGTTTACCTTCGCCCCAATAAATATTACAATATGGCACTTTCCAATAATGATATAATGAAAAAACTACGGGTAGCCCACAAACTTCGGGATGATGATATCGTGAAAATATGTGCGCTTGTAGATTTTGCCGTTAGTACAAGTGAACTAGGAGCCATTTTCAGAAATGAGAACCACCCAAAATATATGGAGTGTGGGGACCAGTTTTTACGCAACTTTCTAAATGGTTTAATAATCCATTTAAGGGGGCCGATGCCGGAAAAGGCAAAAAGTGGCCCAAAATTCAAACCGACCTCTGCTGTCAAAACAACTTCAGGTTCCAAACATACTTCGTCAAAGAAACCATTTCCCAAAAAAACGAAGAAGCCGGAATAGATTTTTTCTCCAGCTCCTTCCTTTGAGATTCGATTGAATTTTCAATATAAATAACGAAAGTGTTTTCGAGTTGTCGGGTCTAGAAACAAGTGTGGATTTTTATTTAGAAAGTTGTAATTGTTTTGTCGTTGAGATCCACATTTGATTCTCTTTTGAATATTTCTTAAACTGGTCATAAAACTTTCTGATTTCAAAAATTATTTGGTGAATCTCCTTTTCAAATTCCAAGTGTAAGCTTTGGAATTATTTGGTCTGTGTGTCTGATTGTTACTGTTTAAAGTTCTCATATCATATTTATTTTTGGTTATATACTCAAAAGACGCAATAGGGGATAAATTGTTACAGTACTATGCAATGCAAAGTAATGAATTGGGAAAAATTTAACTTAGGAAGAAAAAAACAGATATTTTTCAGCTAAATATGTTTAACAAAGGATTAACCTGTTTTGTTGAATTGAGCTATTGTAGAATAGGGAGGTTAAGCTTATATTTGCAACTGAAATACGCATAAATAATTTAGTGCCCCAGATCTATGGAAACTGTTCGCAGGACCGAAACAAACAAAATAAAGCGAGTCCATCTTTATTACAAATACACAGGATTTTACACATTTGTTGGCCAAAGCCTAAAAAAGGCAGCTGGTCCCATATTGTTGATTATAGCTGCACTTATTCTTCTGGATTTGTATGTGGTGGATTTTGGAAGTCTCTTCACTTATATTACCGAAACTTACGCTGCAGTAAATATTCTCTTGGTTTTCCTTGCCTCGGAAACATTTTTGGGACTGGTACCGCCTGAAATATTTATTGCCTGGAGCAATAAGATGCCACAGCCTGTTGTTTATTTATCTCTTCTGGCCACCATATCGTATGTTGGTGGAATATTCTCCTATTTCATTGGGAAGTGGATTTTCACTATTCCAGTTGTATTCGCCTATATGGAAGGTAAAATGAAGAAGCATCTAAAACACATTCGTAAATGGGGTGGTTTCTTGATTGTTGTGGGGGCGTTGCTTCCGATACCATACTCGATGACAAGTATGGCCGCAGGAACTATCCATTACAAATTCAGTAAATTTCTTCTGTTTGGTCTTTTGCGGTTTGTGCGATTTTATCTTTACGCTATCGCTATATTCAATTTGGTTTAGGTTGTTCGGCTCTTCTAAAAATCACAACTTACTTTTAGCAGCCAGGGCATAATTTGAATGCGTTGTAAAATGACTTATGTTTGTGGAAATCAGATTTATGTCACAATGAAAAAAGCATTAATTCTACCTTTCCTGTTCTTGTCAATCAATTTTGCTTTCGCACAAGAAATAACAAAGGCGAAACAAGTTTCTAACATGGATGAATTAACAAAAGCTGCACATTATACCCAAGTGGCTGATAATTATATACGTGGGTTAAACGAAAAGGACCTTGAGGGCATTCTCTCGCTTTATGCCGACAATGGCAGTGTTGAAGATCCTGTGGGAAGTCAAGTGATATCGGGGATTGACAATTTACGAAAATTTTATAGCGGGGCCGTAAATATGGACCTAAATCTCACTCGTACCGGTGCAGTGCGCATTGCGGGAATGGAAGCGGCATTTCCTTTTCAGTTGCGGATGAAAGCGGAAGGTAAGCTTATGGTAACCGATATTATCGATGTATTTCGCTTTGATAAAGAAGGGAAAATCGTTTCCATGCGCGCCTTTTGGGGTCCATCCAATCGCAGGGAGGCAAGGGAATAGTTCTTCTTTAAAGTTTCAAAGCATTTAATTACATCGGATATCTTTTAGAATTGAATTAAGACCAACTCATACGCTGGAGACGAATGGCGTTCAGTATAGCTAAAAAAGCAACCCCCACATCCGCGAACACAGCTTCCCACATAGTGGCCAGACCTCCGGCACCTAAAATCAACACGATCAGTTTTACTCCAAATGCCAAGGCAATGTTTTGCCAAACTATTCGCCTAGTAGAACGACCGATTTTTATGGCTCGTGCAATTTTTGAGGGATGGTCGGTCTGGATAACAATATCGGCCGTCTCAATCGCGACATCACTTCCCAAGGCACCCATCGCTATTCCAACATCACTGGCAGCAATAACGGGAGCATCGTTGATGCCATCGCCGATAAAGGCAACTTTGTTGCCAGGAACCTTCTTTAAAGCTTCTACTTCGCGAAGCTTATCCTCGGGCAGAAGGTCACCTATAGCCCGCTGGAGACCAAGTTCCTGTCCCAATTTTTCGGTAATGGAAGCCTTGTCCCCAGAAAGCATCCATATATTCGAAATTCCAATTTCCCGAAGCTGCTTGATGGCATGGTGGGCATCTTCTTTTAATTCATCAGCGACGGTCACGTAAGCTTCAAATTTTCCATCTATTGATATCAAAACGATAGAATCAACAATGCTGTCGATTTCTACAGGAACCTCAATGTGGTTTGAAACCATTAAGGACTTGTTTCCAACCAAAATGGGTCTTTCATTTATTTTTCCCATTAAACCCTTGCCAGCTATTTCTTTTACTTCGGAACTTTCCATAGATATGATATCTTTCCCATATTCCAAAATTGCGGTCGCGATGGGATGTGTGGAATGGGCTTCTATGGTAACTAGATAAGGTAGCATTTCTGCTTCAGTCATAGAAAAAGTCTTTACTTCCCTTACCTTGAAAACCCCTTTTGTAATGGTGCCTGTTTTGTCCATTACCACTGTATTGATTTTGGTTATGGCATCCAGAAATGAAGCACCCTTAAACAGAATACCATTGCGGGAGGCAGCTCCAAGGCCTCCAAAATATCCCAAAGGAATAGAAATAACCAAGGCACAAGGACAGGAAATCACCAAGAAAACCAAGGCTCGATATAACCAATCTTGAAATACATATTCGCTGACGAAGAAGTAGGGCAGAAAGGTGAGCCCAATCGCCAAGAAAACAACGATAGGAGTATAGACACGAGCGAATTTTCGAATAAAGAGTTCTGTTTTGGACTTTCGAGCGGTGGCGTCTTGCACTAAATGAAGAATGCGTGCGATGGAGCTATTGTCAAAAGTTTTAGTGGTTTCAATTTCAATTACAGCATCCAAATTGATGCTGCCCGCATAAACATTCTCCCCAGCTTGAAGGGAGTCAGGTTTACTTTCCCCAGTAATTGCAGCGGTATTTAGAGAAGCTTTATGGGAAAGCAATTTCCCATCCAAGGGAACTTTTTCCCCCACGCGAACTTGAATTTTTTCACCCACATTTACTTCCTCTGGATGCACCGAAATAAATTGGCCATTTCTAAAAACCAAAGCCGAATTGGGCCGTACATCTAGCAGGGCTTGAATATTTCCCTTTGCTTTTCTTACGGCGTCGTGCTGAAACAATTCGCCTACTGAATAGAAAAGCATTACCGCAACGCCTTCGTGATAATAACCTAAGGCAAAAGCACCGATAGTGGCAATGCCCATTAAAAAAAATTCTGTGAAAAAATCGCCTTTTAAAATATTTTCCCATCCAGCTTTTAGCACTGGAAAACCTACTGGTACGTAAGCCACAAGATACCAGCTTAAACGAAACCAATCAGTAAAGAAAGGCGCATCAAAGTAATCCATTGCTATCCCGGCAATCAGCATAATAAAACTGATAGCTGCTGGCATGTAGGTTTTGAAATTTATTCTATCACTGGGTTTATTAACCTCAGGGGAATTACTACAGCAATTATCATCAGATAATATATTGGTGTTAAGTGTTTTCTCTTCCATTTTTAAATCCTTGATAGCCCATTTTAGGCTATCCTTTAACTTTGATTCGCAAGGTATTTAAACAGGAAGTGCAATGGAAGTGCATTAACTACTACAAGCGTCGCAACTGCCCTTGATAACAAGGTTCACGTTTTCGGCCGTAAAGCCTTCTGGAAGATTGATTTTAGGAATTTTATGGTCCGTAAGACAGATGGTTTTATCGCAAAGGGTGCAGTGGAAATGAAGGTGAAGATCTGTTTCTATCTCACAGTTGCAACCCTCTTCGCAAAGCGCATATTTAGCAGTGCCGGTACCATCGTCTATTTGGTGGACTATTCCTTTTTCTTCAAAAGTTTTTATGGTTCGGTAAAGGGTGGTTCTTTCAGCTTTTGCGAAATTATTTTCTATTTCCGTGAGTCCGACGGCGGTTTTTTTTCCCAATAGGAAATCATAAACCAGTACCCGCATCGCAGTGGGGCGCACCTGACTTTTTTCAAGAAGTTTTTCTATCTGCAACATTGCCATATTGATAATATAATCAAAGCTAAATGAATGACAAAAATACGGTTTAAAAACAAATGAAGGAAGAAGATGCTTTAGATTCTATTCTAAAATCCTGGGGGGAGGGGTGCAGTTTTTGTTTCTGAATCCTCCATATTTACGGTAATATCGTTTAATGGTTTTGCGATAAAACCATTTCGATAAATTATCAGGTTCATATAAAGATCGATTGCAGTATTCTGATTGTCATTGCGAAATGTGCTATTGTTCACGAACCCGCGAACATGCCAAGTTCCCTTTTCCGGATGAATGTAGGCATACATTTGAAAACCATCAATATTATCGTCGTGTTGAGTGCTTTTTATAGTCACATTGGTGTTATTGGTACCGGCAATCAAAAAATAAAACCCTTGAACTGTTACCAAATAATCATTGACGGAAATCTTAGTATCATAATCCTGAAGACCGTGGGTATTGGTGTTTTTAAAAACAAACTGCACATAATTTATCGGTCCATACTTGCTTTTATCGATATCGTATTGCACTATTTGGTCGTTTGTTTTTTGAATCAGCAACTTAGATCCCCGAATTATGGAGAAAGCTTGAGGATTCTCAAGAAATAGGTTTTTTCGGACCAAGACACTCCCGTTGACATCCAAGGTGGCAGAAGGATTGGGGTTGTTGATTCCTACCTGTGCCATCAAAGAAATACTTTGAAGAAATACTATTGTGGAATACAAGTAAATCTTTCTCATTATAAAGGAGGTATTGATGAGGCAGTTCCGCTATTTCTTCCATCTAAATCAGTGACTATTACTGGTAAATGTCTAAAGTAAGACTTATCATAGACTATTAAAGTTGCGCGATAGATTATTCCATTTGGAGCATTGGTCTCCAAATCGAGAAATCGGTTTCGAATTTCTAAATGCCATTTGTTGTTTTCAACATAAACACGACTTACAAAGGCACCTATGGATTTTTCAGTACCCACTTTAACCTTTTTAATTGGGTCTCCGATATATCTAAAATTCGATATCGCAACTATATATTTATTGGCGTTATACTGTAAATTAACGTCTTTTAGATTATCCAATTTAATATTATTGAATTCGTAATTCACCACATTAATGGGGGCAACGGTAAGACTGTCAACATTCAGAACAGTTATTTCGCCCACGGGATTTGAATTTGTGACGCGTGTAATAAGTTTAAAGTTCTCATCTTGATCGTTCACCGTTTGTAGCTTTCCCAACCTTAAACTGGATTGTATCAACATTTGCCCATTCACGTCCAAATCATCTTGGGGAGTGGTGGTGCCAATACCTACCTGAGCCATGAGATTGGACATAATGAAAAAAACCAATATTGACGTTAATGTTCTCCCCATGGTTTTCAATGAATTATTGGAGCTGTTGCACTCCCAGTAGTCTTATTGTCCATTGGAATCTCAACCGTTCCAAATTGTTTGGAAAGGTCTTTTGAATAGATCAAAGTAGTAATGGTCCAAGTTCCTATTTCAGTTTTATTTCTATTGTTGGCCACGGGATAATCGGCTATAATATGCCAGGTGCCGTTACGTATAAAAGCTGAGGAATAGGGGATACTTGAATTTACACCATTGCTCGTATTCATAACCAATTCTCTATCAAAATTGGCGGAAATGATATTCAAAACATACTGCTCGGCATCTACGAGGGTATCAAAATCCAAGACCCAATCCAAATCCGGGTTCACGATTAAGTACTCTTGTATATAACCTAAGGCCGCCTGGGTTGGATTGCTCACATCCATGATGTTAATGAAATTGTTGCTATCCTGAATAAGAAAGGTAGAAGTATCTTCATCTTTCAGGGCATGAATCTCTTTAATTGTTAAAGAGTCGGAAATTTTCACAGTTCCACCAACCTCCAAAGTCTTACGAGGGGTAACAGTATTGATGCCCACTTGCGAATATAAACCTGAAGTGGTTGCTAAATAAAAAATGGTGACAAACAAAAGTAGGCCTTTAAAGTCCATCATGAATAAGATTTGGGTAATACAATAATAGTCATTTCCTAACGAACTGCCAAGGCTCAACGCAGATTAACGATGTTTTCTTACACTTTAACGATAATTTTTATGAGTATATTAAATATAAAAGACAGATTACCAAATTTTACTTAATTTATTAGAAGGAGGAAAACACTAATAGAAATATTGAAACTATCTTTAATGCTCTTATTAAGCATAAAATGATAAAACACGATTCAAACGAGGATTATTACGGTTTCGAATTCTACCTCTCAAATACCGTTGGGATTCCAGAGGAAGAGATAGCATTGATCACAATCGGGCTTCGAAAGGAAAAGTTTGAAAAAGGGAGTATTCTTCTCAGAAATGGAGAGCTATGCCAAAATTCATTTTTTGTGGAAAGGGGGTTGTTACGTGCCTATATGCTCGATGATTCGGGGAAGGAGCATCTTATTCAGTTTGCACCCGAAAATTGGTTTATTGTTGATAGGAGTAGTGTGTATTTTAATGATCCTTCCGACAGTTTTATAGAAGCTATTGAGGATACAGAAGTAGTTTATCTGGATGAGGGATTTATGGCGCGCGCAACCGAAGTGAGTACTACTTTTGCAAAGTTCAATGAAAAACTGCTTCATAACCATATAAGGCAAATGCAAAAACGCATTCATCTTTTGCTCGGGGCCACAGCCGAAAGGCGTTATCTCGACTTTATAAAAATGTATCCCGATTTATTACTTAGAGCCCCCCAATGGATGATTGCATCCTATTTGGGAATCACCCCCGAAAGCCTAAGCCGCGTGAGAAAGGAACTGGCCCTTAAGAATTTTAGGCCTGGTTAACATTAGGTGTTTTGCACAATAATAGGGTTTTGCCCTTCCAATATAGGCTTTGCCAGAATCCATATTATATCCTATTCCAAAAACCCAAATTTTCCCATATTAAAATCACTAATAGCCTGTACAAGTTCGGTGCGGGTGTTCATTACAAAAGGGCCTTGAGCAGCAATAGGCTCATTTATTGGCTCCCCGCTCAATATTAAAACTATGGCATCCTCCTTGGCAGAAATGGTAAATTCCTCTCCTTCGTTCGCCATCAACCCCAAGCTATCGGTTTTTATTTCGTCCGAATCATTCACTTTAATACTCCCCTCCAGAACCAATATGGCGGTATTATAATTATTCGGAAAGCTAAAACTCGCTTTTCCGCCTTTGTTAAGCTTGGCATTCAAAAGATGTACAGGCGTGAAGGTTGATGCACTGCCAAGCTCTCCTTGGTATTCTCCAGCAATCACTTCCACAAAACCGGCATTGTTTGGAAGCTGCACTTTTTTCAAGTCGGCATTTGTGATTCCTTGATATTTCGGTGGACTCATTTTGTCTTTTGCGGGTAGGTTTATCCATAGCTGCACCATTTGAAAATCGCCTCCTTCCTTGCTGAAGTTTTCCTCGTGATATTCCTTGTGGAGTATGCCAGAAGCGGCGGTCATCCATTGTACATCGCCCTCTTCAATTACTCCGCTATTGCCAGCGCTATCGTGATGGGCAACTTTTCCTTTATACGCAATGGTTACCGTTTCAAACCCACGATGGGGATGAACACCCACGCCACGAAGCTTATCAGTAGGAGGGAAGTAAAACTTACTGTTGTAATCCATCATTATAAAGGGATCCATTCTTTCAAATCCAATTCCCAATCCACTGGGGATAAAGTTGTGAACCCGAAATCCATCCCCAACCATACGAGGTTGGGGGGGACTTACTATGCGTTCGATTTCTCGTACCTTCATTGTAGTATATTTGAAATATTCGCTTATTGCTTCACAAACTGAAGCGACACAATCATTCTTACTTTATCGCTTACAACTATACCACCTGCCTCGGTTACGGTGTTCCAATTTAGTCCGAAATCTTTTCTGCTGATTTGGCCTTCAAATTCAAACCCAGCTTTTGTTTGACCGTAGGGATCTACTACTGTGCCATTGTATTCTGCATCCAATTCTATTGTCTTGGTCACTCCCTTTATGGTTAAATCTCCAACTATCATTTCGCCATCAAATGATTTGGATGTAAACGTAAGCTCAGGATGTGCTTCAGCTCCAAAAAAATCATCCGATTTTAAGTGATTGTCCCTATCTTGATTATTGGTGTTCACCGAAGCCGTTTCAGCCGAAAAGTTAAATTTTGCATTTTGAAAATCGTCGTCAGCAGATTCTGTCTGGGCGTCAAATTTTTCGAAATTTCCTGTTACGGTGGAAATCATCATGTGCTTTACCTTAAAACTCACCTCTGAATGAGTAGGGTCTATTTTCCAAATAGATACATTTTTGTTTTGCATTGCTTTATATTTTAATTGTTGTTAATATTATATCTGCAAATCTATGGGTCTTTCTCCTGCCGTCCATTGATGTATGATAAGTAATGAGGAAAGGTTGTTTTTAAAGTGGTTTTTAACAGAAGTTTATGTCTTAGGCCCAAGGAGTAATAAGTCTTTGTGAATTTTATGTAGTGGAATTTCCCTAATTTTGAAATCTACCAAGTCGCGCTTTGGAAAAGAAATTAAAGAAAAAGAGAAAACCTAAAAAATTCAGGTTTCTGAGGATACTCGGAAGGATTTTTATAAGTATTGTTATCCTGTTTATTTTGGTTATCCTCTTCATTCGCAGTCCGTGGGGCCAGAACATTATTGTGCAGCGCACCGTAAAATACGTTTCCGAAAAAACCCATACCAAGGTTGAAATTGAGAAGCTCTTTATAACCTTTGACGGAAATGTTATGTTGAAGGGCCTTTATTTGGAAGACAAAAAGGGCGATACCTTGGTCTATTCCAAATCCTTGGAAGCTGATATTCCCATTTTGCCAATTATCCGGGGAAATGGATTTGGAGTCAATTATCTACAATGGGAAGGTGTGCGGGCAAATATTCTTCGAAAGGATTCCATCGCCGGTTATAATTTTCAGTTCTTAATAGACGCTTTTGTTTCTCCCGATACTTCCACAGTTTCCAAGGATACTATGTCTGCACCGATGAAAATTATTTTGGGGGAAATCAATTTAAAGGATTTCAACATCATTTTCAACGATGAAGTATTGGGAATCGACAGTCAGTTCCAGATTGAACAATTGGTTTTGCAGATGAAAAAAACCGATTTTGAAAACATGGATTTCCGTGCATCCAAAGTTGCTATAACCAATTCCAGGATAAAATTTATTCAGTCGCCTGTACCTCCTGATCCCAATCCAGAATCTTCCCCTTTACCGTATTTGGAATTGGATAAGCTCACTCTTAAAAATGTGTTCGTGGATTACCAATCTCTTGGGAATAGAATTGCCGCGAATCTGGAACTTCCGGACTTATTCTTGGAACTGCACAAAGCAGACTTGGCTAATAATGAAATAGAAATTGGGGATTTTCGATTGAAGAATTCCATAATCTTCCTAAATACTGAAACTGAAAACAACGCCATTACCCAAAAAGCAAAAGAAGTTAAGGATGAGGTGAAAGAAGATATTCAAAAATTTGAATGGCCGGATTTTAAAATAGCAGTTTCCAATATAGATTTAGAGGGAAATAACTTCAGCTATGTGGTTGGAAACAGTATTGTGAAGAGAAACAATTTCAATCCAAATGCTATAGTCCTTAAAAATCTAAAGTTAAAGGCCAATGAAATATTTTTAAGGGAGAAAAAAGCTGGGTTACAACTAAGTGCCTTAAGCTTTCAGGAAGGTTCAGGATTGAATTTGAAAGAAATGGCCTTAGATATTCAACTTAGCGATAAAAATTTAAAAGCTAACGACCTGGTACTTAAATTGAACAATAACAGCTTAAGAGGAAGGGTTGAAGTACAGTATAATTCTCTCGCCAATTTGATTGAAAACCCCGACAAATCAAAGGTCGATCTCCATATTCCCTCTTATTTAGTGGATTTAAACGATGTATATCGTTTTCAACCCGAACTTCGAAAAAACGAATATTTCTATAAACTCAGTAAGGAGCGACTAGCTGGAAATGTAACTGCCTCTGGATATCTTTCGGCAATATCAATTCCAGATTTAAAAGTCCGATGGGGAAGTACCACACAAATTTCCGCCAACGGATTTATCAAAAACGTAACTGAACCAAATAAGTTTGAATTCAATATTCCAAGATTTTCAGCACAAACAACGCGGGGGGACTTGACCCAATTCGTGAGCGAAAACGATCTGGGAGTCACGCTGCCAGAGGATGTTTCAATTCAAGGAAATGTAAAAGGAAACCTTCAAGATATTTATGCCGAGGCAAATCTTACAACCACTCAGGGCGTTGCCACCATTGGCGGCCATTTTAAAAATGATGGTGACATTGCCTTTGATGCTGATTTACAAATAAATGAATACAAGTTGGGAGAGCTTTTGGGCAATCCTCAATTAGGGGCCATAAGTCTGACCTTAAAAACTTCGGGTTCGGGGGAAAACATCAACAACCTGAATGCAGTTTTGGATGCCAATATCTCCAGTTTCCAGTTTAATGAATATGCTATAAAAGATTTATCCCTAAATGGAAAAATAAAGAATGGGGAAGGCCAAGTGGTTTCACAGTATAAAGACAAGAACATAGATTTGGATCTGACTGCCGATGTGGTTTTGGATTCCGTTTCCCCAAGAATGAGCGCTTATCTTCATTTAATCGGCGCTAATCTTCAATCCCTGGGTCTTATGGATCGCGATGTACGTATCGGAATGAAGTTTGATGCAGATTTCGAGGGCTCTAAAGAGGGATATGATGTAATTTCTACTATTGGGGAAGGTGTAGTAGTTTACGACGACAGAACTTATCTTCTGGGCGATGTATTGGCTACCGCCCACGTGAGGAGCGATACCACTTCTATTTGGATCGACAATAAAATTCTACAATTGAGTTTGGAGAGCAATACCGATCCAGAAACTTTTGCAAAGGCCGTAAACCGCCATATTGGAAGTTATTTTTCCAAAAAAATAAAATTGTCCGATAGTATAATACGTCCCGTAAAGCTCGATGTAAAAGGACGAATTGCCCAAGCTCCAGTGCTGAATAAAGTCTTTTTAGTGAATGTCAAGGATTTGGACACTATAAACCTGGCCGTGAACTTCGATGAGAAAGCGCGCAGATTGAAAGCTGCCATTTATGCACCTCATATTAATTATAACGATTACACTATCGACAGCCTGGCATTTACTATGGACACCGACAGGGAGAAGTTTGCCTTTGATTTGGGCTTTAATAATGTAAAAGCTGGGCCATTGGATATTCCTAAGACAAAGGTTACTGGTAAGCAGCAGGATAATGAGCTCAATTTGGTATTTACGGCAGTCCACAAGGATAGCATCTTGATAAATATAAATTCACAGATTACAGGAACAGAAGAAGAATTGAGGTTTCATATTGTGCCAGAGGGTTTGATATTGGACAGAAATATTTGGAAAACCCCGGAAAACAATGAAGTTCTCATTTCTAAAAATAAAATCACTTTCAATAATTTCCGTTTCACCCGGAATGAAGAAGTAGTAGAATTAACCGATAAGTTTCCAAATATCTCTCAAGACCATGCTGCCATTGAATTCAAAAATTTTAAACTAAGTGAAATTTTAAATTATTTAAACCCAGAGGAAGAAATTGCCAAAGGAAATTTAAATGGAAATTTGGTAATCGTAGAACCATACGGGCATGCTGGACTAATGGCAGATCTTATGATTGAAAACTTGAGCGCCCTACAGGTCGATTTGGGAAAATTGACCGTTGAGGCTAAACCCTTAGGAGGAAATAGTTACGATTTTGATCTCGCTTTAAAAGAGGGTGATGTGGATTTAGATCTGGTTGGAACTTATATGGCCACTGGGAAAGATGCAAATCTCGATTTAAAGCTTGATATCAATGAATTTAAAATGCGGGCCTTTGAAGGTTTTTCTTTAGGTGAAATCAAGAATGGAGATGGAAGTTTTAAAGGGAAATTCACGGTTTCAGGAAGTACTAAGAAACCCATTTATGATGGGAATCTAAATTTTAAGAACGCAGATTTCACAATAACAAAATTGAATGCACCCTTTTCTCTGGTGAATGAAACCTTGAAAATAGACAATCAAGGTTTGTATATGGAAAATTTCACTATTCGTGATGAGAACAAGAATCAATTGCAAATGACGGGAAAGGTGGGAACAGAGAATTTTGTCAATCCCACTTTCGACTTGAGTTTAAAAGCAGATAATTTTAGAGTTCTCAACGCTTCCAAAGACGACAACGAATTTCTTTACGGCCAGATTTCATTTAATGCAGATGCTCACTTAACTGGTGATTTACAGATTCCAAAATTGAATGCGCAGCTTAGCGTTACGGACAATACAGATTTCACCTATTTATTACCTTCCAGTTCGGTAGCGATTGAAGAGCGGGACGGAGTTGTAATATTCGTTAATCGTGAGAATCCTGATGCTATTTTAACTCGAACAAAGGAAAAATCGGCAACTTTCACGGGCTTGGATGTAAAAGCATTTATAAAAATCGGTCAAAAAGCAAAGGTGACGATCATTATAGACAAGGAGACCGGGGATAATTTTAGGGTTTTTGGTGATGGTGAGTTTAATTTCACAATGAATCCCAACGGAAGAATGACATTGAGTGGAGTTTATGATATAGCCGGCGGACATTATGAAATGAACTTATATAACCTTGTAAATAGACGTTTTGAACTCGAGCCAGGAAGTAGAGTAAGTTGGTCCGGCGATCCTATAGATGCCAGCTTAGATGTGAAAGCACTTTATAAGGTTGAAGCTTCCGCATCGCCGTTGATGGCCCCAATAAGTTCAGGCGCTGATCCTTCAGTAAAAAACAAGTACCGTCAAGTATTGCCTTTTTATGTGTATCTAAATGTGGATGGTGAGCTCACCAAACCTGTAATTTCCTTTGGTCTCGATATGCCCGAGGACGATCAAGGCGCTATTGGGGGGCAAGTTTACGGTAGATTACAACAGGTAAACAAGCAGGAGGATGAGCTGAATCGGCAAGTGTTTTCACTTTTGGTATTAAATCGATTTTACCCAGAACCCGGCAGTGATGGGAGTGGTGGTGGTTTTGCGACCGTGGCACGAGACAATTTAAACGATGCCCTTTCCGATCAACTGAATACTTTTTCAAACAAACTTTTGGGCGATACAGGAGTAGAGCTCGATTTTGGTTTGGACAGCTATACGGATTATCAAGGTGAAAGTCCTCAGGAGCGCACCCAACTGGATATTGCGGCTCAGAAAAAGCTTTTTAACGATAGGCTGATAGTGAGAGTGGGAAGTGAAGTAGATCTTCAGGGAAGTAGTTCGACCAATGAACCCACTCCTTTAATCGGAAATATTAGTTTAGAATACCTGCTTACTGAAAATGGAAGATATAGGATAAAAGGTTTCAGTAAAAATGAATTTGAAAATGTAATAGACGGCCAAACCATTGTGAGCGGGATAGCATTAATATTTACACAGGAATTCAACAAATTTGACGAACTATGGCAGGCTATTCTTCGCGGGGAGACCAAGGAGGAAAAAGAAGCGCGAAAAGTAGCCAAACAGAAACAAAAGCAGAAAGAAGACGAAGAAGAGGAACAGAAAGATTTGGATCCTGATAATGAATAAACAATAATTATAGTGAAGTATAAATTTAAAATAAAACTGATTTTTGTCTCGATTCTCTTCCTGCTGCAATCTTGTGCGGTAAAGAAATACATCCCGGAAGACGAGAAGCTTTATACCGGTGCCACGGTAGAGATAAAATCAGATTCTATTATTGATAAAGAATCCCAATTAAAATCGATCCTCGAGGAAGCCTTGCGTCCAAAACCCAACAAAAAATTTTTGGGAATGCGGTCTGGATTGCATTTTTATTATAAAATGCAACAGGAAAACCCTGGTTTTATCAACCGGTTCTTCTACAAAAGAATGGGTGAAAAACCAGTTTATCAAAGTGATGTTAAACCGTATGAAGTCCAGGAAATATTGCTAAATCGCTTAGAGAATCGCGGATTTTTCTACAGCGCGGCCACTTCAAAATTTGACGAAAAGGAAAAAGAAGCCTCGGTTGAATACACCGTTTCTGTACCGACTCCTTATACTATGGCAGGTTACAAAGTAGATAGTTTGCCGCAACCCATCTATTCAGAAATTAAGGGGAGCGTTACCGATACCAAGCTAGCCAACGGAATGCGTTTTGATTTATCTAATATGAAAATGGAGAGGGAACGTATAGACGGTGATTTAAAGAAAAAAGGCTACTACAATTTCAACCCAGGATTTCTAATTTTTGAGGCCGACACCAATCAATATGACAAAAAACGTTTTGATCTTTTTCTTCGTCTGAAAAAGGAGGTTCCAAAAACATCAATTGTTCCTTATAAAATTTCTAAAATAAACGTTTACGCCAATTTCGATGCGCAAGATTCGACAATAACTGATATCAAGCGGTTTAATGAAAAGAATTTCATCAATAGCGAAGAATTCTTTAAATCAAAATATCTGGATCCCTTTATCACCTTGAAGGAAGGCGAATTATATAATCCAGAAACCTCTAGGAATACGGCGAGAAGACTTTCTACAATCGGGGCGTATAAGTTTGTGAACATTCAATATTCAGAAAGAGATTCTTTGCTTTCGGATAGTTTGGGAATATTGGAAGCAAATATTTATCTCTCACCACTTAACCAGCGTTCCATCCGGGCAGAACTGCAAGCGGTCTCGAAATCCAATAATTTTGCAGGTCCGGGATTGGCGTTGACCTATAGCAACCGCAACTTGTTTAAGGGAGGAGAAACTTTTAACACCACTCTAAATTTCGGATACGAAGTGCAAGTAGGGGGACAAGGCGACCGAGGTAAAACTAGCGTTCAGTTGGGGTTAAATAATGAGATTATTTTTCCACGGGTTTTGTTTCCGATTAAAATAAACAATGATTTTTTCAGTTATTCCATCCCAAAAACAAAGACTAGTTTGGGTTTTGATCATTTAAGTAGAACAAAGTTGTACGCGCTACTCTCAGGAACGGCACAGTTTGGATATAACTGGCAGGCCAATCGCTATATAAACCATGAAATAATCCCAATTTCCATTAACTATACTAAACTCTCCAATACCACTAAGGAGTTTGACAGTATTTTAGTTGAAAATCCATTTTTGAAACGAAGTTTTGAACAGCAGTTTATCTCAGGACTCAATTATTCCTTCACCTATAACGAAATGGTAGATACCTATCGAAAACACCAATTTTATGTAAATGCCACTTTGGATGTTGCAGGCAATAGTCTAAGCTTGTTTGGGAAGGAAAATGAAAGTGGCTATAAGGAGATTTTAGGTTTGGAGTATGCGCAATATGCCAAAGCCGACATAGATATTAGATATCATTTTAAACTTGGAAGGGAGCAGCTAATTGCTACTCGGCTTTTCGGAGGATATGGACTTCCTTATGGAAATTCTGAAGTTATGCCTTACGTAAAACAATATTATTCCGGAGGGCCATATAGCGTGCGAGCATTTCGAATAAGATCTTTGGGGCCCGGCACCTATAATGATGATGAAAATCAAAATAGCAATTACTACGACCTTACCGGGAATATCCGTCTGGAAGCCAATATTGAATATCGATTTCCAATAATTTCCTTTTTAAAAGGAGCTGTGTTCGCCGATGCGGGAAATATATGGAATTCCAAGCCGAATGCTTTTTACGAGGGGAAAGATAAGTTCACTTCCAATTTTATAAACGAATTGGGAATGGGAGTAGGAGTAGGCCTGAGAGTGGATGTACAAGGTTTTGTTATTCGTTTTGATCTCGCGGCCCCTTTCCACGATCCATCACAAGAGGAAGGAGAGCGATACAAATTTGATGTAAACGAGTCAGTGTTCAATTTTGGAATTGGATATCCATTCTAATCCCAATAACACGCTCTTTAACATCATTTTGTCAGCCTTTGGAGCATGCAATTTGTAACTTTGAATTTGAAAATCTACAATATTATGGAAAGTAAGAGATATGAAGAAATGACCGTTGGCGGTGGCTGTTTTTGGTGTACCGAAGCGGTTTTTGATGAAATAAAAGGAATTGAAAAAGTAGTTTCAGGATATTCTGGTGGAAAAGTCCCAGGAATTCCCACGTATAGAGAAGTATGCAGCGGCCTTACCGGATATGCCGAAGTGGTGCAAATTACATACGATCCGTCTGTGGTTTCCTACGAAGATTTATTGATGGTATTTATGACCACCCACGATCCCACAACCTTAAATAGGCAAGGAGGAGATAGGGGAACCCAGTACCGATCGGTAATCTTTTACCACAACGACCAACAAAAATTGGTTGCGGAAAAAGTATTGGAAAAAATGAATTCTTATTATTCCGAGCCTATTGTTACAGAATTATCTCCCTTGGAAAAGTTCTATCCCGCAGAGAATGAGCATCAGGATTATTATGTCAACAACCCGTCGCAGGCTTATTGCGCTGCCGTTATATCTCCCAAGATAGCTAAACTACGGAAGCTCCATTCAGAAAAATTGAAAGCTGAAAAGTCCTCCTAAATTGAAATTGGAAACATCATATTAAAATGCATACGTGAAGACGGTTTAAACCTCCTTCACATCAGCTCCAGGCGCATTTTTCTTTACTGATTCAATTCCAGTAGTCACCCCGCTCTCGGAAGCGTACATTTGGCTACTGCCGATAATCTGACCATTGGTAGATTTTAAATTGAAGTGGAATTTGCCATTTACAGCCGTTTTTCTTTCGTATAAGGAATCGTTGCCGCAGTTGGTTTTTATGGATTCAATTCCATTCATTGCAGAGGCTTTAGAAGCGTACATTTGGCTCGATATAATAACTTGTCCGTTAGCGGCTTTTAATACAAAGTGGAATTTTTCGCCGCTTTTCTTTAA
The DNA here is from genome assembly GCA_049646885.1 of Aequorivita sp. GTDB lineage: Bacteria > Bacteroidota > Bacteroidia > Flavobacteriales > Flavobacteriaceae > Aequorivita. Next base: position 32,184 of record JBARWQ010000003.1, read on the forward strand.
TTCAAACATAGTGAGTTGTTTAAGAGTTAAATAATATTTATTTGAGCAATATCGGAAAAACCTCTCTTAATTAAAAAGGATTTCTTGAAGTTTTAACAAAACTTGAACGAAAAATTGGTGATAGGTCTGAACTACTTCCCTAAAAAAACCGAATAAGGCTGTTTTGAACGCAATACTCTTACTTAAACAAGTCTAGGCCCGGGATATTTGGCATACCTTCCTTTGCCACGGCGGCAATTTCGGCCTCATGGATATTAGTGGCTTTCTCAATAGCTTTGTTCAACGTAAGGATAAGATAATCTTCTAATTGTTCCTTGTCCAACAACAGGCTATCATCAATTTCAACTGTCTTAATTTTACGATTTGCGGTAAGCGTTATTTTAAGAAGGCCATCGCTACTGGATTCATCGATTAAAACAGTATCCAACCCTTTTTTAGTGGCTTCTACTTTTTCTTGGGTTTCTTTAAGTTTCCCCATCATTCCCATTAAATCTCCTAGCATAATTTCAAATTTTATCTTGGCAAATTTAGTAAATTGCCTGACTTTATAAACAGGCTTCTTATGAAAAAAATCGCTTTAATTTCATTTGCTTCTCTTATTTTTGCCAATTTGGCAAATGCCCAGGAAACTCCAATGAATATTATGAAAATAACTTCCCCTAAAGCAAAAAAGATTTCAAAAATCCTTGAAAAACATGGCGATATCCGTCAGGACGATTACTATTGGCTCAACAATCCGGAAGATGCTGAAGTAATTGATTATCTAAAAGCAGAGAACGCCTATTACGATAAGATGACTGACCACACCAAAAAGTTTAAGGAGGATCTTTTTGAGGAAATGAAGGCGAGGATCAAAGAAGACGATCAATCGGTTCCATACAAACTCAACGGCTACTACTATATAACTCGGTATGAAAAAGGACAGGATTATCCCATCTATACCAGAAAAAAGGGATCCATGGATGCTGAAGAGGAAATTCTTTTCAACGTTAATGAGATGGCAAAGGGGCATGCATTTTACAACTTGGCCGGAATAAATGTATCTGAAGACAACAAGCTGGTTTCCTTTGGCGTGGATACTTTGAGTCGCAGAAAATACAACATCTTCATAAAAAATCTTGAAACTGGTGAAGTTTATCCCGAAAGAATTCCTTCAACCACAGGCGGTGCCACTTGGGGAAATGACAACAAAACTCTTTTCTATACCCGAAAAGACGATAAAACCCTTCGTGCCGATAGAATTTATAGACATAGGTTGGGGTCAGATCCCGCTCAAGACAAACTGATTTATACAGAGGATGACGACACTTTTGGAACCTACGTTTATAAATCCAAATCACGGAAATATCTAATTATTGGATCATATAGCACGCTTACTTCTGAATATAGAATATTGAAGGCCGATAATCCACTGGAGGAGTTTCAGATATTCCAACCTAGAGAAAGAGGTTTGGAGTATGGTATTTCGCACTATGGCAATAACTGGTATGTTTTGACGAATAAGGATAAAGCTCTCAATTTTAAATTGATGATAACACCTGAAGATAAAACTTCCAAGGAAAATTGGGTGGATATGATTTCCCACAGAACAGACGTTTTGTTGGAGGACATCGATATTTTTAAGGACTATTTGGTAGTGAGTGAGCGGAGCAATGGGCTGACCCAAATTAGAATTAAGAGATGGGATAATACCCAGGATTATTACTTGCCTTTTGACAACGAGACTTATACCGCATTTGCAACCCAAAACCCTGAATTTGAAACAAAGGTGCTTCGTTATGGTTATAATTCGTTGAATACGCCTCCTTCGGTGATTGATTTTAATATGGAAACCAAGGAGAGAACTGTTTTGAAGGAAGCCGAAGTCTTAGGAGGCAAGTTTGATAAAGACAACTATCAAACGGAGCGTTTATGGGCAACAGCCCGAGATGGCAAAAAAATTCCCATATCGGTAATTTACAGAAAGGGAATTAAGAAAGATGGTAGTAATCCCTTGCTTCAATACGGTTATGGTTCGTATGGTGCTACTATCGACCCCTATTTTTCTTCTGTTAGATTAAGTCTGTTGGATCGCGGGTTCATCTTTGCCATTGCACACGTTAGAGGTGGCGAGTATATGGGCAGACAATGGTACGAGGATGGAAAGTTGCTCACCAAGAAAAATACATTTACGGATTTTATAGATGTTTCAAAATATTTAATTGAACAGGGATATACTTCCAACAAACATTTATATGCCTCTGGGGGTTCTGCAGGGGGATTATTGATGGGTGCTATTGTAAATATGGCCCCTGAATTGTACAATGGAGTTCTTGCATCCGTTCCTTTTGTGGATGTGCTGACTACTATGCTCGATGATACAATACCATTGACCACTGGCGAATACGACGAATGGGGAAATCCAAATGAATTGGAATATTACGACTATATAAAGAGTTATTCGCCCTATGACAATGTGGAGGCAAAGCACTATCCCAATATGCTTGTAACCACTGGCCTGCACGACAGTCAGGTGCAATATTACGAGCCAGCTAAATGGGTTGCAAAATTACGTGATTTAAAAACAGACAATAATTTACTATTGATGCATACCAATATGGATGCTGGCCACGGCGGGGCTTCCGGCAGGTTTGAAGCTTTGAAGGAAGTTGCTATGGATTATGCTTTTCTATTGGATTTGGAAGGAATTAAGAAGTAATTAAATAATTTCCGTACCTTTGTGGCGTTAAATCCACGCCTAAGGCCAACGGGTTTTAGTTTCGAATTGAGTATTTTTATTAATAGACTCCCTAATTTATGAACGAAGAAATAAAAGCCCACAACAACGTGTTGGAACTTATAGGCAACACTCCATTAATAAAGCTTAACAAAATTACCCAGAAAATGAAGGGTAATTATTTCGCAAAGGTTGAAGCTTTTAATCCCGGACATTCTACCAAAGATCGAATCGCTCTTTACATAATAGAAGAAGCTGAAAAAAGAGGCATTCTCAAACCTGGGGATACCATCATTGAAACTACCAGTGGCAACACCGGTTTTAGTCTCGCAATGGTCAGTATTATTAAGGGTTACCAATGTATTTTGGCAGTAAGTTCAAAATCTTCAGCCGATAAAATTGATATGCTGAAAACTTTGGGCGCAAAAGTCTATGTCTGTCCTGCCCACGTTAGCGCGGACGACCCACGTTCTTATTATGAGGTAGCAAAAAGACTTCAGCAAGAAACAGAAGGCTCCATCTATATCAACCAATATTTTAATGACTTGAATATAGATGCCCACTACCATACCACAGGTCCGGAAATCTGGGAGCAAACCTCGGGTAAAATCACCCATTTAGTGGCTTGTTGTGGTACCGGCGGCACCATCTCTGGGACGGCGCGTTTTCTCAAGGAAAAAAACCCTAATGTAAAAGTGATTGGTATTGATGCTTATGGTTCGGTTCTTCAGAAATACCATGAAACCAAAGAGTTTGATGCCAACGAAATTTACCCATACCGCATTGAGGGTTTAGGTAAAAATTTAATTCCCACCGCAACAGATTTCGATATCATTGATAAGTTTGAAAAAGTAACTGACGAGAGCAGTGCCCATACTGCACGTGAACTTGCCAAAACAGAAGGCCTTTTTGTTGGCTATACCAGTGGTGCAGCCATGCAAGGTCTAAAACAATTGGAGGAAGAAGGTGAATTTGATGAAAAAAGTAATATTGTCGTTATTTTTCCTGACCACGGTTCTAGATATATGAGCAAAATATTCAATGACGAATGGATGAACCAACAAGGCTTCTTTGACGCAGAAACAGCAGAAATCGAAAAGATTGAATACATTAAATAATTGAATGCTTCCAAATATTCAGGGCGAGTTCAATAACTAAATAATAGTAAACCAGACGTTCTTCCGAAGTAGGAGTGTTTGGTTTTTGTATTTCAAAATCGACTTCACAATACTCTTCAAAGCCGAATGATAATGGCGAGAAAAATATGGTCTCCAGGGGAATTTGCCCCAAATATATTATGAATAAGTCAACGGAAAAATCGGAAACAATAGATGTTAAAATGTTTCAAAAGACGGCATATCCTATACTCTTTGCCATAGCCTTCTCACATCTTCTGAATGATTTGCTCCAGATTATTATTCCTTCTATTTATCCGATTTTAAGGGAAACATATTCCTTAAGTTTTACACAAATAGGATTTATAACCTTTGTTTATCAGGTTACTGCTTCACTTTTGCAACCAATTGTTGGAATGCGAACAGATAAAAAACCTATGCCGTATTCCCTAGCTTTTGGGATGGGATTTACCATGTTGGGGTTGATATTCTTGGCGTTTGCCGGTACGTATGCTGTTATTTTGCTGGCGGTGGGCTTGGTTGGTATCGGCTCGTCCATTTTTCATCCAGAGGCATCACGGGTGGCGTATTTGGCTTCGGGAGGGAAAAGAGGTCTGGCACAGGCTATTTTTCAGGTTGGAGGGAATACTGGGACCGCCATTGGTCCCTTGTTGGTGATTCTTATCGTGATACCCTATGGTCAGACCTATATATTATGGTTTCTGGTTCTGGCACTTATCGGAATTGCCATGCTTTCCAAAATTGCACATTGGTATCAAAAACATTTGCTCCTAAGAAAAGCCCATAAAATTCAGGTTAAGGAATATCATCCCCGTTTAAGAAAAAAACAGATTAAGTCTTCAATAGTGATTTTACTGATTTTGATTTTTTCGAAGTACATATATATGACGAGCATCAGTAGCTACTTCACCTTCTATCTAATCGATAAATTTAATGTTTCCATTCCTGATTCCCAGTTTTATTTATTTCTCTTTTTCGGATCGGTGGCCTTAGGCACTTTTCTTGGAGGACCGCTGGGAGACCGCTTTGGTCGGAAATATGTGATTTGGTTTTCTATACTCGGATCCGCACCTTTTGCTTTAATGTTACCCTATGTTGGATTATTTTGGACAGGAGCTTTAGTCGTAATAATCGGATTGATCCTTTCTTCGGCCTTTTCTGCCATTTTAGTTTTCGCCCAAGAATTATTACCTGGAAAGGTGGGGATGATTTCGGGAATGTTTTTCGGTTTTGCATTTGGAATCGCCGGTTTGGGATCCGCTCTTTTGGGATATTTAGCCGATCAAACCAGTATAGAATTTGTTTACCAAATATGTTCGTTTTTACCACTAATCGGAGCCGTAGCCTATTTTCTGCCTAATGTTCGCACGCATTCCGCAAATATAAGCGAGTGATTTTCTAATGAGGTTTCAAATTAAATTATACATTCTTTAATTTTAAGGTGGTTTTGCATTAATTCCAATTGCTATTGTCGTGTTTCTCTTTAAAACATTGTGTTCATAGCCAATATTTGGTTAAATTTGTCCCCGATATTAAAATTAAGATCAATTGATGAAAGATTTATTTGATAAGATTTATAAGGATAAAGGTCCGTTGGGAAAATGGGCTGAGCAAGCGGAAGGCTATTTTGTGTTTCCAAAATTGGAAGGTCCTATTTCCAATAAGATGATATTTAAGGGAAAGGAAGTAATTACCTGGAGTATCAACGATTATTTGGGCCTTGCTAACCATCCCGAAGTGCGGAAAGCAGATGCCGAAGCAGGGGCAAGGTGGGGATCCGCCTACCCAATGGGTGCCAGGATGATGAGTGGCCATACCGAACTTCATGAGCAACTTCAGCGCGAATTGGCTGCTTTTGTTCAAAAGGAAGCGGCATATCTCTTGAATTTTGGGTACCAAGGAATGGTATCGACCATTGACGCACTTGTTTCTAAGGATGATGTAATTGTTTATGACGTCGATGCCCATGCCTGTATCATTGATGGGGTGCGTTTGCACTTGGGCCAAAGGTTTACCTATAGGCACAATGATTTGGAAAGCATCGAAAAAAACCTCCAGCGCGCTACCAGAGTAGCTGAAAAAACTGGAGGAGGTATTCTTCTTATTTCTGAAGGGGTTTTTGGCATGCGCGGAGAGCAAGGAAGATTGAAGGAGATTATTGATCTTAAAAAGAAATACAATTTCAGATTTTTTGTTGATGATGCCCATGGCTTCGGAACCCTCGGTAAAACCGGAGCGGGAGCTGGGGAGGAGCAGGGTTGTCAAGATGGAATTGACGTTTATTTCGCCACTTTTGCGAAATCCATGGCCAGTTCAGGTGCTTTTATTGCCGGAGATGAAGAAATAATGAATTATCTAAAGTACAATCTCAGGTCTCAAATGTTCGCTAAATCATTGCAGATGCAGTTGGTGGAAGGTGCGTTGAAACGTTTGGATATGATCCGAACCATGCCTGAATTGAAAGAGAAACTTTGGGAAAATGTAAATGCCCTTCAAGGCGGTCTTCGTGAAAGAGGTTTTGACTTGGGAACCACTCAAAGTTGTGTTACACCCGTTTATTTAAAGGGAAGCATTCCAGAGGCTATGGCCTTAGTAAAGGACCTTCGTGAAAACCACGGAATATTTTGTTCTATAGTTGTTTATCCTGTAATACCTAAAGGTTTGATTCTTTTAAGGATGATTCCAACGGCCACGCATGATATGGAGGATATCCAAGCCACTTTGGATGCCTTCTCGGCCATTCGTGAACGTCTGGAAAACGGAACGTATAAACGTCTTTCTGCGGCTGTTGCTGCGGCTATGGGAGAATAAGATAAGACACAATAAATGAAAAATATATTATATTTTACATTAACAGCTCTATTCTTTTGTTCCCTCATTTCTTGTAATAAGGACGATGACACGGAAAATATAGAATCATATATTACTGTTACTATTGATGGAAAACCGTATACCTTTAATACTATTAAGGTGATGGTTTATGAGGAGGAGACTTTTATTTACAGAGATTTTTATGCTACCATTGATAACAATCCAAATAGGATTATAAGTTTTTCACTTATTGATTATCCAGAGACTATTGATGGTCGATTTTTTTATACTATTAATGATAATCATTATACGTATGGTAGTAGCGGTTCATTTTTAAATTCAACTTTATCGACTCATAATGCTACAAAAATTATAGGGAATTTTTCGGGGAAATTGTCGAGTCTCAATAATGAAAGTGTGACCTTGGAAGACGGCGTAATTAATATTATATATTAATGACCTGATTATTTCTTTCCACGATAAATAAAAAAACCACCAATGGACCGCTATTGGTGGTTTTAGATTTTAAATATCCTTCCTAAAAGTACTTCGCTCCTTATGTTGCACAGGGTTATAATCCTTCCAAAGCAATTGCACCGCGGTGTTTTCCTTTAATTCAGGGTTTGTTTCAACTGTATGTATTCCTTTCGCGTTAAAAAGATGTTGCATTTCTTCAAAAATAATGGCAGTTACGCCTTTACCTTGATATTCAGGATCTATTCCTATTAAATAGAAAGCAGCGGTATCGTTCTTTTTTTGAGCATCTAATATGTATTTCCAACCAAAAGGAAGCAACTTGCCATTGGCTTTTTTCAATGCCTTTGAAAAGGAAGGCATCACTATTGAAAACGCGATAAGTTTTCCATTTTCATCTTTAATGCAGCAGATATAATCGGGGTGGATAAAACTGAAGTATTTCTCTTTGTAATAATCAATCTGATATTGCTGGATCGGCACAAAAGTCTGGAGGGTATTGTAAGTCTTGTTCAACAAACCAAACATATCATCTACATAAGGAAGTATTTCTTTTTTATTCTTAAAACGAATTACCGACACTTTGTATCGATCACGAACGATTTTTGAGAATTTTGCTACTTTTTCAAATATGGCTTCCGGGATTTTCAAAATGTATTCTACCCAAGTGGCCTGCTTTTCAAAACCGAGTTTTTCTAAATGTTGGGCGTAGTATGGATAGTGATACCAGGTAATCATAGTATTCATTTGCTCAAAACCCATGGTGAGGATACCAGCCTTTTCCATATTGCTGAACCCCATAGGGCCTTCTGCATATTCCAACTGAAATTCCCTGCCTTTTTCAAAAGCTTTCTCTAACAATGCTTTGGTGACTTCAATATCATCCACCATATCCAACCAGCCGAAACGGATTTTTTTCTTGCCTTGTTCGTTGATTTCCAAATGATTCAAAATAACCGCAATACGGCCAACAATCTTGTCATTCTTATATGCGAGATAATACCAAGCTTCCGCATTTTTAAAAACGGGGTTTTTTGTTCGATCTAAGGTTTGCATCTCGTCCTTAATTAAGGATGGCACCCAATATTCACTGTCTTTGTACAGTTCAAAAGGGAAAGTGATAAATTTTTTTAAATCACTTTTTGATGTAATTTCTTTGACTTCAATCATGTACACACCTTATTTTTCACCGTCCAATTCCTGTTCACGGTTTTCTTTTTTGTCTTTCTCTTGTCTCTTTTCTTCCTTCTCCTTTTCTCTTATTTCCTTGTCCTCCAAATACTCATCCTTGTCGTGCATGTCAAATCGGTATGCAACGCCTGCCCGGGCATAAAATTTGGAAGGGGTGTCCTTGAAACTATAGGTAAGTGAAAGATCCAGCTGCAAATTCGCATTAATGAGTGCTGCAGCTCCCCCGCGCAATAATTGGTCTGCATAAAAATCACTTTTGAAACCTTGGTTTTCAAGAAAGACTGAAAAATATCGATTGGTGGCGTGAGTTAACGTAACGATATATCCGTAGGTTGGAAAATCGGTGGTAACACGATCGACAAAAATGTTGGTGACAAACACCCAGCCACCAATCCAGTTATTTTGTGTGGAAAGAACAAATTTAGGACTGATCATACTTTCAGGCTCAGGTGTAAATGGGTTATCGGCAAAATCAAAATTTGCCCCCACATAAAGGGCGATGGCCGGGATCAAATCTTCAACTTGAAATTTATTATTCTTTCTCCAGCTGTACAGATTAGGCCCTTTCAACTCTCTTTTGCGATAGGGATCGTAAAACAGGTATTTAGCCCCTATGGTATTGCTTTTGAAATTGGAGATATTATATTCATTAGAAATTGCAGAACGGCTATCTGTAATGGCATTTGATTGGAATTCCCCCATCAAGCTCACTTCCAGACGTTCTTTCCAAAAACCATAGCGGATATTGTAATCTATGTTAAGACCGTTAGTCTCTGTCTTTAAAAGAGAATGTTTCTCCTTGCCGTAGCTAATGCCCGACTCCAATTGAAGGACATTGGTTCCTACCGAAAATGCACCTTGGGAGCCTCCGGGATGGTTGGAATTTAACATTTCAGTATATTGTGCAGAAACGTTTGAGAAAGAAATAAGCGAAAGGAAAACAAGGATGGGAATTTTACAGTTCATTCGATTGTTGGGTTTAGTCCAAAGATATAAGAATTTACCATTAATTTAATAATCAATATTCTTCTTTTTCAGCGTCATTACTTATTTTTGGAAAGAATTTGACTCTTATGATTAGTTTCCTCAAAACGATTTTAATCGTTCTTCTGGTATATTTTGGGCTTAAGTTTCTTTTTAGGCTCGCAACTCCCTATTTGTTAAGATATTTCTCAAAGAAAGCTGGACAACAGTTTGAGAAATTCTTTGGAAGCCATCCGGACGTGAACGCGCCTCGGGAAAAGGAAGGAAAGATTACCATCGATAAAATGCCTGCCCGAAATACACGGTCTCGAAAAAAAGTGGGAGAATATGTGGAATATGAGGAGGTGGAGTAAAATCGGCATAAACATAACCCAAAATATTCGACAACTTTAACTTGATCTGTCAGGATATAAGTCGTCTTCCCCTTTACTGCCGTTTCCCGTGTTTTCTGAATAATTTTCCCTAATTTTCCGTCTTCAATTTTACAAGCCAAATTATGCCTGCCAACTATAAAAGGTTTCTCCCGCATCTTGTTGTTATTCTCTTGTTCATCATTGCTGCCCTCGCATACTTTAACCCAGTTTTACAGGGAAAAAAGATTTTCCAAAGCGATATAGTGCAATACACCGGCATGGCGAAACAACAAAACGACTTTCGCAAAACCACGGGGGAGGAAACTTATTGGACCGATGCCGCGTTTGGTGGGATGCCGACCTATCAATTGGGCGCAAAATACCCTCATAATTATATAAAACAGCTCGACCTTACTCTTCGATTTCTTCCGAGACCGGCGGATTATCTGTTCCTGTACTTTATAGGAATGTACATACTGTTTTTAGTTATGAAAGTAGATTATAGATTGGCTTTCCTGGGTGCTTTGGCCTTTGGCTTTTCTACATATCTAATTATTATTTTGGGAGTTGGACACAATGCTAAAGCCCATGCCATCGCTTATATGCCCTTGGTGTTAAGCGGAATATTTCTCACTTTCCGTGGAAAATATCTCTATGGATTTTTATTGCTTACAGTTGCCATGGCTTTGGAATTGGTTGCCAATCACTTTCAGATGACTTATTACTTAATGCTTTTGGTGATAATTATTGGAATTGTTTATTTGATTGATGCAGTAAAGAAAAAGCTCTTGCCCCGCTATTTTAAGGCCGTTGGTATAATGTCGGTAGCCGTTTTGATTGCTATCGGATTAAATGCCACAAATATTTTGGCGACTAAGGAATATGCCGATACTTCTACCCGCGGAAGCACTGGCCTTACAATTAATGCTGATGGTACGCCAAAGGATAACAAAACCGGCCTCGATTTCGACTATATTACAGAATACAGTTATGGAAAATTAGAAAGCTTCAACCTTTTTATTCCTAGATTTATGGGCGGAAGTTCTTCCGAAGCATTCCCGAAAAATTCTGAAACTGTAGAAGTTTTATTGCAGATGGGGGCATCTCCCCAAGAGGCAAACCAAATTTTGAGTCAAATCCCTATGTATTGGGGTGATCAAACTTATGTAGGAGCACCGGCATATATTGGAGCGATAATTATTTTTCTGGCGGTATTGGCCCTGTTTCTAATTCGAGGGAGGTTCAAATGGTGGACTGTTTCGGGCTTTATGTTGGCATTGTTGCTTTCCTGGGGAAAAAATTTCAGTGGTCTTACGGAGTTCTTTATAGAATACGTGCCTCTTTACGATAAATTCCGAGCCGTTTCCTCCATCCAAGTTATCATTGAATTGATTCTTCCGATTTTGGCAATTGTGGGACTTCAGAAATTTTTCAGTCAATTTGATGAAGAAGATAAAAGAAAAAATGCATTAGTATGGGCCACGGGGATTGTGGGCGGAATGGCCTTAGTTTTTCTTCTTTTTAAATCGGCACTTTTCGATTTTGCCAGTCCCTATGACGCTTATTTCAGAGATGAACTAGGCTTGCAGTTTGTTGATGCGGTTCGGGAGGATAGAATGGCCCTTTTTACTTCAGACACTCTGAGATCATTGATTTTTGTACTGTTGACCGCTGGAGTGTTGTGGGTTTATCTAAAAGGAAAACTAAAAAAAGGATCTGCCGTGGTAGTGCTCTCAATTTTAGTTTTGATTGACTTGGTTGGTGTTGACCGAAGATATGTAAACGAAGAAGATTTTGTGCAGGCTAGATTGGTAGAACAACCCTTCGAAAAGAATGGTGCGGATATCCAAATTTTGGAGGACGAGGATCATTATCGGGTATATGATGCTTCTACCAATGCTTTCAACAGCGCAAGAAGCAGTTATTTTCATAACGCTCTTGGCGGATACCATGCGGCAAAACCGGGTAGAATGCAGGATCTATTCGAGTTTTATATTAGCAGAGGAGATATCGGTATCCTTAATATGATGAATGTGCGCTATATTATAGTCCAAAACAAAAATGGGGGACCTGTGGCGCAGCGTAATCCGTATGCCAATGGAGCCGCTTGGTTTGTGGAGAATGTATTGCCCGCGGAAAATGCAAATGAGGAAATCCAACTGTTAGACAGTTTGGACACTAAGAAAACAGCAGTAATCAATAGGGAATTTCTTTCGAAAATCCCCAATGAAAAAATCCAAAGAGATAGCACCGCGACCATTGAATTATTCAGCTATAAACCCAATCATTTGGTATATGAGGCATCCACTAAAACACCGCAACTCGCTATTTTTTCTGAGGTTTATTACCCAAAAGGGTGGAACGCTTATATCAATGGAAAACCTGCAGAACACTTTAGGGCGGATTATGTATTGCGTGCTATGATAATTCCTCCGGGAAACAACAAAATAGAATTTAAGTTTGAACCTAAAGTAATTCAAACGGGAAGCACTATTTCATTGGCGAGCAGTTTGATTTTTGTTTTAATTCTACTGGGAAGCGTATATTATGGCTATCGAAAAAAAGAGACTGACGAATAATGATACGGGTTTTGATCATCACATACTATTGGCCTCCAGCTGGCGGTCCCGGAGTACAACGATGGTTGAAGTTTGTAAAGTATTTTAGGGAATTTGGAGTAGAGCCTATTGTATTTGCGCCAGAGAATCCAAACTATCCCTTAATCGACAATAATCTCCACATTGAAACTCCTTCCGATATTGAGATAATCAAATTTCCTATAAAGGAGCCTTATCGTTTGGCTAAATTGTTTTCAAAGAAAAAAACCAAACAGATCAGCAGTGGGATTATTTCAAAAAAGGAAATTGGGGCAATCGAAAAAATGATGCTCTACGTGCGAGGTAATTTTTTTATCCCAGATGCCCGAATAGGGTGGGTAAAGCCTTCAGTTGAATTTCTTTCAAAATATATTTCAGAAAATAGGGTAGATGCCATTATAACCACTGGACCACCTCATAGTCTTCACCTGATCGGGAAAAAATTAAAAGAAAATCTTGGTCTAAAATGGATTGCAGATTTTCGCGATCCGTGGACTACTATTCATTACCATAAATCACTTCGTTTAAACGAGGCTTCGGAGCGTAAGCACAAACAGTTGGAAGCAGCAATTCTGCAAGCTGCAGACCAGATAGTTGTTACTGGCCCAACTACCAAAAAAGAATTTAGAGCAATTACTAAAAAGCCCATTGAAGTCATTACAAACGGTTATGATGTTTCTGAAGAAAAAAAGTTCACCTTGGACAAGTCGTTTTCGATTTCCCATATTGGTTCCTTAATGAGCGAACGGAATCCAGAAATTCTGTGGCAAATTCTCAGTGATATTTGTGCGAACGAAAATTCATTCAAAAATGATTTGGAATTGAAATTTGCTGGAGCGATAAGTGATGAAGTAAAACATAGTTTAGAAAAATTTGGGCTAATCGAAAACTGTGTGTTTCTAGGATATGTATCACATCTTGAAGCCTTAAAACTTCAAAACCAAAGTCAGCTATTGCTTTTGGTTGAAATTGATAGCCCTGATACCCAGGCTATTATTCCTGGGAAAATATTTGAATATCTAGCAGCCAAACGACCTATTATTGCCATTGGTCCTAAAGGAAGTGATATTAAGGAAATTATAGAAGAAACCGAATCGGGAAAATTCTTTGATTGGAATGGTCATTCTTTGGAGAACGAGATACTTCAGCATTATAACAACTTCAAAAAAGGTGAGTTGAATGTTTTATCCAGAGGTATTGAGAAATACAGTAGGAGGGAACTAACTCGCCAAATGGCCACTTTATTGAAGGCTGTGACGGAGAATCAATAGTGCTAAAAATAAAAGAACCTCCGCTAGGCAAAAGCCTTTGCGGAGGTTCAATCAACCAACCAAAAAACTAAATTTTATCCTCTGTTTCTAGAGGCACTTTCTCTAGAAGATGAATTTCTAGAAGTATTAATATTCGAGTTCCCTCTTGCTGGAGTTGTGGTTTTATTTACTGTACTCCGAGTTGTGGTCTCTCTTTTTATCGGTTGAGACGTACTTCGATTGACAGAACTATTACTGTTATTCGTTGTTCTCGTACTCACTTGTTGTGTGTTTCTAGTTCCACTGGTGGAAACATTTCTAACCGGTGTCGATCTGTCCACAGTTTGCTGTCTCGTTGTATTTACACTGCTGTTATTCCGAGTATTGGTATTTGCAGGGCTGTTGGTACGTGACGTGTTTTCATTTTTCGTTGAAACCTGGTTTGTTCTATTGTTGTTATTACTGGTCCTAGAATTGTTGTTTCTAAGCTTGTCATTTTCTTGAGTTCTGTTGCTCACACTCGTTCTGCTGTTGGCATCAGTATTTCTTGTAATATTGCTGTTATTGCGAGTAGCGTCTGTTCGTCCTGTGTTATCAGTTCGGTTCACATTCGAGGAAATCATTGTGTTTCTTCTATTAGGATCGAAATTCTTATTAACCCTACCACGTCCTTTTTCGTCATACACGTAGCTTCCAGGACGGTAGAAATCTCTTCGGCCATTGTTATATGCCACCTTATGTCTGTTGTTGTAATAGACTATATGCTGATGGTATCCGTAGCGTACCGGAGTGTAATATCTTCTATAGGGCATATCGTAAACCACGCAATGGATATATAATGGTCTGGCATAATAGACGTGCCAAGGACGATACACATAATAGGGGTTATACATATTTATAAAGCCGGTATAGTGCGAATAGTATCCATAGTTGTTATACACTATGTGCAAACCGCCAACGCGAACCAGACGTCTGTCGTTATAACTAATATCAACATTCCCAGCTTGGACGATTCTTCCGTATGCGTCATAATAAATTGGAACGTTTTCTACTTGTATCACAGCGCCGTAATCATCGTACTGCACATAAGCGTCATAGTTATATCCTGAATTGAAACTTATGTTCACATTAGGAGAATTCACCGTAACCCTTGAACCTTTTTGAGGTCCGATATAAACGAAATCAAATTGTCCGTCTGGGAATACTGAAAATTCCACATCGCCTTCCACAAAGATGAAAGCGTTGCCGTCGTAACCTCTTCTTAGGTCATTTCTACTTTCAGTGGGGTTTGCATTAGCTGAAAAACCCATCAAAAGGATGCTGAATATTATTGCTATGTTTTTCATAAGTTTCAAATTTAAAAGGTTCGTACTGGCTTTCTTGTTTAGTCGGCCTTATCTACTTCTAAACTTGCAACCACCGTGCCACAATCATATTTACTTGATTGTCAATGGGTTTCAGAACCCATTCAAAAATGAAGCATATAACTAAGAACATTTAATTAAAAAAATCCGTTGAAATGTTTTACCAATTCAACGGATTTTTAAACTAACCAACCAAAAAAACTAAAAGTTTAATGAGTTAAGTTAGGTTCAAATTGTGTGCCATATCTAATTCTACCAGTAACTTCTCTTTTAAATAATGGGCGGTATAAGAATCTTTACACTTAGCCACTTCTTCGGGAGTACCTTGGGCAATAACATTACCGCCATTTTCTCCGCCTTCTGGCCCCAGATCAATAATATAATCGGCGCATTTTATCAAGTCTAAGTTGTGCTCCACAACTATAACGGTATGGCCCAAATCCAAGAGAGCATAAAAAGAGGCCAGAAGTTTATTGATATCATGAAAGTGGAGACCAGTGGTGGGTTCATCAAATATAAACAAGGTCTTGTCCTTGGATGTTCCTTTAACTAAAAACGAGGCCAGTTTAATACGTTGGGCTTCTCCTCCTGAAAGGGTAGAGGAGCTTTGTCCCAATTGCACGTATCCAAGCCCCACGTCTTTTAAAGGTTGCAATTTGGCTGCTATTTTATCCTGTTTGTTTTCTCCGAAGAACGATACGGCGTCATCGACGGTCATGGTTAATATGTCGTCTATGTTTTTATTTTGAAATGTAACTTCAAGAACCTCTTTTTTGAAACGTTTGCCGTTACAGGTATCGCATACTAAATGTACATCGGCCATAAACTGCATTTCGATGGTTACTTCTCCTTCGCCTTTACAGGTTTCGCAGCGGCCGCCGTCCACATTGAAACTAAAGTGCTTAGGTTTATAGCCTCTGATATCTGAGAGTTTTTGTGAAGCGAATAGATTTCTAATATCGTCGTAGGCCTTAATATAGGTCACAGGATTGCTTCGACTGGAGCGCCCAATTGGATTTTGGTCTATAAATTCAATATTCTTCACAGCACTAAAATCTCCGGTGATTTCCGAGAATTGTCCAGGCTTTTCGCCATATCCGTTAGTTTCACGTAATAACGCAGGATATAAAATTTTTCGTACCAGCGTACTTTTCCCACTTCCCGAGACACCGGTAACAGCTGTAAAAGTATTCAGAGGAAAACTGACATCTATATTCTTTAAATTGTTTTCTCTCGCGCCTTTAATATTTATTCGTTTATTTGAAGTCCGACGTTTTTTAGGGACATCAATCTTCATTTTTCCATTTAGGTATTGGGCAGTAAGGGAATTGGATTTAAGAATATCCTTATAACTCCCTTGGGCCACTATTTCTCCTCCAAAGGAACCGGCTTCAGGACCAATATCTATAATTTGATCCGCAGCTTTCATGATATCTTCATCGTGTTCCACCACAATTACGGTGTTTCCTAGATTCCGCAGAGATTTCAGTACCTCAATGAGCCTTTCAGTATCCTTGGGATGTAGTCCAATACTCGGTTCATCCAGAATATACATGGAACCTACCAAGCTGCTTCCAAGAGAAGTAGCAAGATTGATTCTCTGCGATTCACCCCCTGAAAGTGTATTCGATTTTCGGTTCAATGTTAAATATCCCAAACCAACATCTCTCAAAAACCCTATTCTATTATTTAATTCAATAAGTAAGCGCTTGGCAATTTTTTCGTCGTATTCTGAAAGCTTTAAATCTTTAAAAAAATCAGCTACTTTATCCAAGGGAAGTTCAACTAACTCTTGGATGGAAGTATTATTTATTTTAACGTAAGCCGCTTCGGGCCGTAAACGCTTGCCGCGACACACACTACATTTTGTCTTTCCGCGATACCGGGAAAGCATAACCCGATTTTGAATTTTATAACTTTTTGACTCCAAGAAGGAAAAGAAAGAATTTAGGCCTTCAAAATATTTATTGCCGTCCCAAACCAACTGTTTTTGTGAGTCGGTGAGCTCAAACCACGGTTTGTGTATGGGAAAGTCAAATTTATAAGCATTGTTTACCAATTGGTCTCTATACCAACTCATACTTTCTCCACGCCAAGGAAAAACGGCATTTTCAAAAACAGATAGGGCGGTGTTGGGAATAACCAAATCCTCATCTATGCCAATTACATCACCATATCCTTCACATACTGGACAAGCGCCGTAAGGATTATTGAAAGTGAATAAGTGAACATTCGGTTCCATAAACACTATTCCATCGGCTTCAAATCGGTTATTGAACTCAGTTATTTTTGCTTTTCGTCCTTCAGATGGATTTTCAAGAGCTTCAATATGAAGTTCACCTTTACCTTCAAAAAACGCCATTTCAATGGCATCTGCCAATCGGTTGTAAAAATCCTCATCATCCTTTGTAATGATTCGGTCGATTACCAGATCCATTTTCTTTGGAAGGGTTTTTCCTTGTTCATCTATTCTAACAACTTCGTTGTTGATTTTAACACGGGAATAACCTTGTTGTGCCAATGCTTGGATCTTGTTTTCCATGCTGCGGCCTTCTTCTAAATAAATAGGGGCGAGGAGGAGAAGTCTTTCGCCTTCAGGCATTTTTTTTATGAAGTTAATAACATCTGTGGTTGTATCCTTCTTTACTATTTTCCCAGAAACCGGAGAAATAGTTTTTCCGATTCGGGTATAGAGAAGTTTGAGATAATCGTATATTTCTGTTGAAGTGCCCACGGTAGAACGTGGGTTGGTGGCATTTACTTTTTGCTCAATGGCGATGGCAGGGGCAATCCCTTTAATGGAATCGACTTTTGGCTTGTCCAGTCTTCCCAAAAATTGTCGGGCATAGCTGGAAAGGCTTTCCACATATCGGCGTTGGCCTTCAGCATAAAGAGTGTCAAATGCCAAACTGGATTTCCCACTTCCTGAAAGTCCGGTTATAACCACTAATTTATGGCGTGGAATAGCTACCGAAATGTTCTTAAGGTTGTGCACCTTGGCACCTGTAATTAAAATATCTTTGTTCGCCTTAGTGGTCGGCGGATGTGTTTTTGCTGTTTCTGTACTCAATGTTTTATCTTTTTCAATCGCTTATGCAAAGATACTATATCGATTTTAGCATTAGAAGTTGGGGTCTCTTATTCTTGCATTTGAAAAAAATTTAACCTTTCTTTTGCTTTTGTCAATTGATTGTTGTTATATTTACGGCTCATAACGTCATATAAAAAAATTATTGCCTATTGCATATTATTACTTTTAACAAATAAACATTAAAATCAAGCAACCAAATCCCACTGTTGTTTATTTTTTAAAGAAGTATTGATATGAAGCAAAGCACAACCACTGATGCGTTTTTGGTAAACGCTTATATGAACGGTAACGAATCTGCCCTTTGTGAGTTAATAACCCGCCACAAGCAAAGAATTTACAGTTTTATTTATTCCAAGGTTTTTGATCGAGATGTAGCTGAAGACATTTTTCAGGACACCTTTATCAAAGTTATCAAAACCCTTAGACGAGGTGCCTATAACGAGGAAGGAAAGTTTCTTCCGTGGGTAATGCGAATAGCGCATAACTTGGTAATAGATCACTTCCGGAAAAACAATCGCATGCCGAAATTTGAAAACAACGATGATTTCAATATTTTTTCGGTATTGAGCGATAGTTCCCCCAATATTGAAAAGCAAATCATTAAAGGTCAAGTTGAAGATGATGTTAGACGATTGATCCAAGAACTACCCGAAGATCAAAAGGAAGTTCTTATAATGAGAATTTATAAAGATATGAGTTTCAAGGAAATAAGCGAGCAAACCGGAGTAAGCATCAACACAGCTCTGGGACGGATGAGATACGCCTTAATTAACTTGCGGAAAGTAATTGAGAAACATAATATTATATTAACTAATTGATACAATAAACAATTTTTAGCTACGTTATTTGAAGAATACTAACCTTTAAATAACTGTCTATGCAAAAAATGTACTCTAAATCTTCACGTGTGGACGGCGTGAATAAAAAACTCGTTCCAAAAGAGGAAACCATAAAATTTCTTCTGGATTATTCGATGGCTTTAAGTGTTATAGATTGTAATAAATTGAAGTTTGAAGCACTTCTAAACTAAACTTTGGAGAAAACCCCGGAATTAGCTTTTCGGGGTTTTTTTATTCTTCCAATATGCGTTTATCACACTTTTTCTCCCAATAGTTTTAGTGATAATATCTTTTTCTAAATCCCAACCTCTAGCGGGAGAGTACTGTCTTGCGTAATATATAATCTGAAGATGCACTTTATTCCATAAATCTATTGGGAACAGTCGTTTTGCATCCTTTTCTGTTTGTACAACATTTTTACCCGTAGAAAGCCCCCAGCGGTACATTAAGCGATGAATATGGGTATCGACCGGAAATGCCGGAATATTGAAGGCTTGGCTCATCACCACACTTGCCGTTTTGTGTCCTACAGCGGGAAAGGATTCCAGGGCCTCAAAATCGGCTGGTACCTTTCCGCCGTATTTTTCTATCAATATTTTTGATAGTCCGTGAATTCCTTTTGATTTCATAGGTGAAAGTCCCACAGGTCTAATTATATCCCTGATTTCTTCCACGCTTAGTTTTACCATATCATAAGGATTGTCCGCCACTTCAAAAAGCAAAGGAGTAATTTGGTTAACTCTAACATCTGTGCTCTGTGCTGATAGGAGAACTGCAATCAACAAGGTGTAAGGATCTTTATGTTCGAGAGGGATGGGAACTTCAGGATATAGGTCATTCAGCGTTTTTATTACGAACATTACCTTTTCTTGCTTGGTCATTTTGATTATTTTTATACAAAAATATATAATGAAAACATTAAAGGTAGGGGATAAGGCTCCAAAATTCAAAACAAACGATCAGGATGGAAACATTATCTCTTCGGACGATTACAAAGGGAAAAAATTGATTGTTTTTTTCTACCCCAAGGCCAGTACTCCTGGCTGCACGGCGGAAGCCTGTAATTTGCGCGATAATTACAAGGATCTTCAAAAGGAAGGATACGAATTATTGGGAGTAAGCGCTGATAGTATGAAGCGGCAGAAGAATTTTAAGGATAAATACAAACTTCCTTTTCCCTTATTGGCCGATGAAAATAAAGAAGTCATTAACGCTTTTGGAGTTTGGGGCCCCAAAAAATTTATGGGTAGGGAATATGACGGAATCCATAGAACCACATTCGTAATTGATGAGAATGGAATCATTGAGCGCGTAATAGACAAGGTGAAAACCAAAACACATGCCGCCCAAATTATGGATTAATCATTGTTTTCTAGCGATGAATCCAAGTATTTAAATAGGCATAGGATGAGTCTATTTTGCTGATTAACAAAGGTGGGGAATACAATAGGTAAACAAAAAAAATACCTTTATTTTTACGAGAATGAAAACACCAATAAAGGTTACTTTTCTGGGCACAGGAACTTCTCAGGGAATTCCAGTTATAGCGTCTCAACATCCTGTGTGCCTGAGCACCGATCCAAGGGATAAACGATTGAGAGTTTCCGTTTTATTGTCATGGGACAATTTTAATTATGTTATCGACTGTGGCCCGGATTTTAGGCAACAGATGTTACGAGAAAACGTAACCCATCTGGATGGTATCCTATTCACTCATGAGCACAGCGACCATACCGCTGGCATTGACGACATTCGTCCATTTAATTTTGCGCGTGGAGGAAATATTCCTTTTTATGCCCATAACAGAGTGTTTATTGCTCTTCATCAACGTTTTGCCTATGCTTTTGCCACAGAAAACAAATATCCCGGAGCTCCTGGAATTGATGAACATCCCATAGAAAAAGATTCGGTATTTACATTGGGCAATAAAAAAGTAGTTGTCATAGAAGCTTATCATGACACATTGCCTGTACTGGGTTTTCGGGTGGAGGACTTCACTTATCTTACGGATGTAAAAACAATAGAAGAAAAAGAAATTGAAAAAGTAAAAGGTTCTAAAGTTTTGGTCATAAACGCACTTCGAAAAAAGCCGCATTATTCCCATTTCAATCTGGCCGAGGCCCTTGCATTTGTTGAAAAAGTGAAACCTGAGCGTGCCTATTTTACCCATATTAGCCACAACATGGGGTTTCATGCGGAAGTTGAGAAAGAACTTCCGCCGAATGTATATCTAGCTTATGATACCCTAACTATAACTGTTTAAAAATGAGAAGTAAAATCTTTTTATATCTATTTCTTTTTACCCTCTTGCTTGTTATTTTCCAATACATGAATGAGAAGAAGATTTTCGAGGCCCAGGAAACAAAAATTGAAAATTTGCAGATTAAAATTGAAAAAGCCAATGATTCAATCGAGCAACTGAACAATAAAGTGGCAGATCTCAATTATTTCACCTTGCAGGGAAACGACAATGCCATGACCTATTTGGAAAATCTTGGGTTTGATGCCAAAGCCGTGGAGAATTTGATAGCAGATGAAATTTACGAACAGAATACCGTAAAGGGAAATAACCCGTTGGTTCCCTTTGATGGGATAGAAGGAGATATGAAAATCAATAAGCTTAGATTTCTAAACCACAAATGGCTCTTGGCCGATTTTACAGACGGTGTTTATTGGGGTGAAATGATTTTAGAGTATTCGATAAATGAAAATAAAGATATTGTTCTGCACAATACGGCATCCTTTATTTATCCACGTTGATTTTTAGAAAAACGCTTGCCTTCAAAATTCAAGTGAAATTGTTTGTGCCTAATGCACTAACGCTCCGCAAGCCAGTTTTTAAATTCTTGAAAATTTTGTGGTGCAACTCCATGTCCTACTGGAAATTCAGAATAACTGCAAGCTATATTTAATCCTTCCAAAAACGGCTTTGTTTGCCTGGCCCATTGTACGGGAATTACTTCATCCACACTTCCATGGGACGAATATACTTCCAATTTGCCAAAATCCTTCCCCGCATAACCTTCCTTTAAAATTTCCTGATTGATATAACCACTCAAACCAATTACGTTTTTTACTTTTTCCGGATAGCTAAGCGCAACGGCGAAAGCTAAAATTGTACCTTGACTAAAACCCAAAAGAGTGACATTGTTGGCATCCACCTCATATTTTTCTACAATCTCGTCAATACATTTTGCAATAAGATCTCGAGAAGTAATAGCTTGTGCGTCGTCGCTAAACTTTCCACCTGGGCTGTCAAAATAAATATTGTACCAAGCATTGCCAAAGGGCTCCAATTTAATAGGAGCTTTTAATGATATGATGGCGTATTTATCAGGCAACTCACTCGCAAAAGAGAATAAATCGTTTTCATCGCTTCCGAAACCGTGGAGCATTATGATACAGGGTGGGGTAGTGGATGGCGATTTAGCCGGCCGATAGTTGTGTTCTAAAAGTAAATTTTGTTTTTTCATAGATTGCAAAAATAGAAAAGACCTTTAATCTGAAATAGTTTCAGCAAAAGAGGTCTTTATCTGATTTAATGATTTAAATACCTTTCACCCAATTTTGAATTTTTTCTCCAATCATTAGGGATCGGTTTTATGTTGAAATGAATATAGTCAAATAATTGTTGATAGTGATTAATTTTTTAAGGAAGCCACATATTTTTTGCTGGCACTCTCAATATCATAGATTAATACAAGTTTTTCGGCCTTGTCTTGGTCTATAGTATCTGGGGTAAAGTCATAGGCCTTACCATTCCATCGCCAAATGGCATAGGGCTCAAAGCCTGGACCTCCTAAAAGTATATCCGGGAAGTCAGTGTCTTTGGGCGTTGTTAGAATTAAATCGGAAGGAAATCCAAAATTTACCTCATATTTTCCCTCAGGGTTTTTTATTAAAAGAGTACTGTTATGTCCATAAGCCCCAGATGTATAGGAATTTCCCCAAATAATAATTACTTCGGTTTTCCCATCCTGATTTATGTCTAAAGGATAAGCTAAGGCATCAAAAGGATATTCTATGGTACCTTCGTCACCGATCATACTGAACTGATTACTGTTATCCGATATCTCGAATTGAGTTAAATTAAAAATCTCGTTTTTTTCTGAATTAGTAAGGTTGCCATCCACATTTTTAAACAATAAGGCAGCACCTGGACTAAGTGAATCGCTTTGTGCCTCACAAGCGAAACACCCCATAAACAGAACCGTGGTAAGAAAAAAATATTTTTTCATAATAGGCTGGGATTAAGATTTGTACAGAGTGAAAATATACAAACAAAGATAATTTATTCTAATCCAAAAACGTAAACCAGTTTTGAAATTTTTCGCTTAAAAATGGTATTCCTTTTTCTTTGTTTAAAAATGCCATCACCAAACAAAACAACCAAAGTCCGACGCAAATAAACCACAAAATATCCCCGACCATTATATCAATTTGAGATTGGACTACCATAGCCACGACAAACATTAAAAACAACCCGAACATATTTTTAATATGCCAGGTTGCAAAAGCATGGTTTTCATCTTTGTTGATAAAATAGGAGATCATAAACCCAACAAATGGGGTATAGGCAATCAAGGCCGTCGATTTACCTGGAGGGGAAGTGTTCATTAATTGTTTAATACCAATTGATTGTTTGCATATATCCCATACGGCTCGCCTTTTAAAGACGAACCTATAAGTGCGGCATTCTTAGAAGTGGAAATGATATCCTTTTCGGAAAACTTCCAATTCCCCTCTGGATTAAAAAGGCTGAGATCTGCTGTTTGTCCTTCTTCAATCACCATATCTTCAGAGGAACCTTCAGAAGCATTGAAAATCTTTTTCAAGGAAGTTAGTGCCGAGACCGTTTGCTCAACACCTATTATGTTATTGAGTGCTCCAAAACAAGCTTCCAAGCCCAGACTGCCAAAATATGCGTTATCGAACTCAACTTTTTTGCGCTCCACATCTATTGGATTATGATCGCTGGTAACGCCATCAATAGTTCCGTCTTTTAACCCTTTCAATAAGGCTTTGATATTTTCTTGGGTTCTTAGTGGTGGGAGCAGTTTGTAGTTGGTATCAAAACTATCCAAAACATCATCGGTAAGGACTAAATTGAATATAGCAACGCTACAACTTACATCCAAGCCTCTTTTCTTGGCCTCCCGGATCAATTCAACCGATTTTTTAGTTGAAATAGTAGGGATATGCAGTTTGCCACCGGTGTATTCCAGAATATACAAATCGCGGATTATTTGCAGCTCTTCCGCGAGAGCAGGTATTCCTCTTAATCCTAAGAGCGTGCTGTTTACTTCTTCATTTACCATTCCTTTTCGGGCGACTGATTTTTCAAAGGGAAAAGACTGTACCAACCCATTAAAACCTTGAGTATATTGGAGCGCAATTTTTAGGAGATTGGCATTTTCAATTGGTTTTTTATAATCGTAAAAGGCTACAGCACCTTCATTTTGCATATCGTACAATTCTGCCAGGTCTATGCCGTTGCTTCCCATTGTAAGAGCTCCGATGGGGTAGAGGCTCACGGCTTTACCTTCGGCCTTTGATTTCAAAAACTTTATATGACCTTTGCTGTCTGTAACGGGAAAGCTATTTGCATTTACGGCCACTCCAGTAAATCCGCTGAAGGCGGCAGTCTTTAAACCGTTTTCAATTGTTTCCCTTTCTTCAAAGCCTGGTTCCCCAAAGGACACGCTACTGTCAAACCATCCACGGGAAATGTGTAGATTTTTCAACTTAATTTCCTTGATTTGTCCAGAGCTTTCAGTCGATTTTGATTGTGGAATGGAAGCAGCAATTTTGGAAATCACTCCATTTTCAATCAAAACATCCCGTTTCTTTAAGTGGTGCTTGCTTGAAGCATCAACTATGGTAGCCGATTTTAGTAATACTTTCATACTTAGGATTCAAGGTTCAACAATCAAAAGTGCAGCTTATTATCCGTTTTATTTAAAAAGTTTAAGAATAAGCATTTCCATTAATAAAAATACCAAGGCAAAAATAGCAAACCATTTCCAAAAACTGTTGATTGCATTTGCTTCGGAAAGAGAATTGAAAAGATCATCTACTGATGAGTGAACTTCTGTTCCTGTCCAACCCTTCACATTTGCGTACTGCATCCTACTTTCCTCTCTGGAATAATTGAAACTTATATTCTCCAAAAATTCTTTTTCTTTTAAAATACTATAATTTCCAGCTATTTTAGGTTCTTCAGTAGTTGTAATTAATACGTGGTTGGGTCTGGTTTGCTGCAGGGGGATAAATTGGGAAACACTATCCTTTATCATAAGGATTTCGTCAGATTCCAACTTAACCGGTACCGCGATAGTATTCTGTTCTCCAATAATGTAATAAAGACGGGGCAAGGGCAGGCTTCGCAAACCCATATTGTATATAGTCGGCACAATCAGAGGTGAATTTTGGAAATTTGAATTCTCTTTATTGATGGGAGCCGTGAACAAATAACTCATCCCATTTTGGACAACAAAAGGCGAATTGTCCTCAAAAGACAAGACTGGGCTAGCAGTTGACGAAAGGGAATAAAAAGAATTAACCTTAGGATATTGAAAATTCACCACTTCTTTTTCAAAAACATCCTTAAACAGGGGATGGGCAAAAACGATTTTTGTAATCTTCTTTTCCTGTTGATTTTGGGAAGTGCTGGATGTATTCGCTTGAGTAAACGACCCCAACGAAAGTGTGCTGAGAAGGTTGTTGTAACTACTTAAATCGGCTTCAGACGGCGGAATAATCAAAATGCTTCCTCCAGCGTCACTAAAGGATTTGAGGGCCGTGGTCAAGGAAGCAGGAACCTCATTCAGCTCGTTGAGAATTATAAAATTTTGATCGGGTATTTCGTTGTAATCAAGAGTTTTGGAAGTTTGTTGGGTAAAACTAAAACCAACATCATCAAATAGTCGTTGCAAGAAATTGGCATTAGCATCAGTAAAAGCCAAAACCTTAATTTTCTCTGGATTATCAATGCTGAAGTACAAGGTATTGTCAAAAGGCAAATTGGGGTCTGTCACCTCCAATTTACCAATGAAACCTGAAGATTTACCTATGGTGAAGGTTGCGGTACCGCTAGAATTTTTTGACAGATCTACCGCAGTTTTGGCTATCAATTTTTTATTTTGAAAAAGTGAAACAGGAACTTCTATGTTTTCATTTCCTTGTTTCGATACATTTACTTTCAACTCGGTGGCAGAAGCATTTATTGAAGAAATATAAAGACTGTCCACAGAAACATTGGAGATATTTACCGGTTTAAGTTGCACGACATCAACCATAATATCTTCCGGAATATCAGGAAATTCTTCTTTTTGTTGAAAATCCGAAATATAGACCAATCGCCTTGTTATATCTTTTTCGTTTGAAAAAAGTTGGTTCGCTTTTAATAATACCTGTGCTGTAGATAATTGATTGTGTGAATATTCTACTGAAAGGATTTCATTCTTAAAGTCCTGGGATGAAGTGTTCTTCCTTTCTGAATCATTGGTAAACCAACTCAACTTTTCAGTTCCTCCCGTTTGATCGAACAAATCCTGAAGAGCTCTTTCCAATAGCGGGCCTTTAGATCCCTCGGCCTGCATACTGTATGAGTTGTCGATATAAAAAACCGTTTCCTTTACGGTATTCATATTGGATTTTGAAGTGGAAAAAGGTTGGGCAAATGCGAAAATGATACATGCTAAGGCAAGTAACCTAGCCAATAAGGTCAACCATTTTTTAAGTTGTGAACTTTTTCGCGTCTGAATATTGACCTTTTTAAGAAAAGCAACATTGGTAAAGTCAACCTTCTGAAAACGCCGAAGTTGAAAAAGATGTATAAATATCGGGATGAGCAGCAGGAAAAGAGCAAAAAGAATTTCAGGGTATTTAAACTGCATTCCAACAAATATTTTCCAAAGATAAAAAATGGTAGGTAATTACCGTCATTTCTTGTCTCGAAAAGTCTTTATATAAATTCCTCATCTGTAACAGTCAATAATCCTAGGCTTTTTTAATACTGAATTTAAAGACAGTTCCCTCGCCCAATTGGGAAGATACATCAATTTTCCCCTCCAATCTATCCACAAGTTTTTTAACGGTGGAAAGACCAATTCCTGTTCCCTTTCTCCCATCCCTATCTAAAACATCGGTGGTGGTAAAAAGTTCAAAAATATGGTCCATTTTATCCATTGCAATACCTATTCCATTATCGGATATTACAAAATAATAATAATGCGGATCCTCTGTGCAGTCAATATCGATTTCTATTTTATCCTGGTCGTTGTATTTTATACTATTGGTTATTAAATTAATCAATATCTGCTCCAAAGCCGATTTATTAGTGCGCATCTCAAGATTTTCTCGAGGAAAATTGATCTCACAATCAATATTGATATTTAAAAGATCGATAATTTCTTCCAAGAGTTCCGTGATGTAAAAAACCTCTATGTTGGACGAAGCGGTATTGTCGCTTTCGTAATATTCAAGTAAGCGAGTGATATATTCACTTAAGGTAAAAGAAGATTGTTTTATATAGTCCAAATACTCATTTCCTTTGTCGTCCAAAAGATTTCCGTATTTACTTCGAAGAATATCCGAAGTTAAGATCATATTGGCCAACGGCATTTTCATATCGTGCGACACTATGCCAGCAAAATTCTTTAATTCTTCATTTCTCTCGCGTAATTCCGTTTGAAGCGAAAGCAAAATCCGGTTTTTTTTTCTGGCCTCAAAAAGGTTAACCACCTGATAGGCCAAAGAAACCAAAGCCTTCTTTTGACGGCTGCTTAAGGTACGCGGTTTAGTGTCGAAAACACAAAGCGTTCCGAGAACATATCCTTCGGGGTTTACCAATTTAGCCCCAGCATAGAAAATGGCGTTCATTTCCCGGACAAATGGATTGTCAACGAAGCGGGCATCTTCTCGGGCATCTTCCACTATAAATAAATTGCCTTCATCCAAAATAGTGTGGCCGCAGAATGAAATGTTGCGGGGTGTCTCGTTAAAAGGAATGCCGTAATGCGATTTTAGAAAATTCCGGTCGGCATCCAAAAGGGTGACCAAAGAAATTGGAACATCACAAATCATGGCTGCTAAGGCAGTAAGATTGTCAAAATCCTTTTCCGGCAAGGTATCGATTAGATGGTAAGACCTAACGGCTGCAAGTCTCTGCTCTTCGTCTTCGGGTAGATCAGGGGCTATCACAATATCAATTTTATTAATTAATTGGTTTTCTCTTCCTTGTTTAAAGAAAGACTATAAATGTACAACAAATTTTCATAGGTATAAAGGCCTTCCATCGATTGCAAATAAAATTTAAATCAAAATTAGAAACCTTCAAATACTCCTAAACCAAAGAGAGCGAAGTCGTATTTTACAGGATCCTTTGGATCGAGTTTTCGAAGGGCAAGGTCCAATTCCAAAACGGCTTTTGCGTCATTTTGTTTGCGGGCCAACAAACCCAGTTTTCGGGCTACATTGCCACTATGAACATCTAAGGGACAGGAGAGTTGGGCCGGGGAGAGGCTATTCCATATTCCAAAATCCACTCCTAATGCATCCTTTCGCACCATCCATCTCAAAAACATATTGATACGTTTTGCCGCGGAATTTTTAAGCGGATCGCTTATGTGTTTCTGTGTGCGAGAGGGATGT
Source organism: Aequorivita sp. (assembly GCA_049646885.1). Classification (GTDB taxonomy): domain Bacteria; phylum Bacteroidota; class Bacteroidia; order Flavobacteriales; family Flavobacteriaceae; genus Aequorivita. The sequence goes on from JBARWQ010000003.1 coordinate 60,644, forward strand.
GGATAACTAAAAAAGGTTTGTTTAAAGCGATGAATCGCGGGTTGTAAAGAGTCTTCTTCGGCATATTTGGCAAAAACCGCTTCCATTCCGGAATGATTTTGATAGATGTTTTTTAATGCGATAAAGAAATAACCTAAATCCACGCTATTAAAGGTGCGGTGTGCAAAGTGTTGGAGCACTGATGCTTTTTCTTCTGAAAAGTCCATCACATAATCAAAGGGCGAATTTCCCATTAAAGCCATCAAACGCTTGCCACTGTTTATAATACTTTTTCTATTTCCCCAAGCTATGGTCGCCACCAGAAATGCCGCAATTTCAATGTCTTCTTTCCGTGAGAAGGAGTGAGGGATTTGGATAGGGTCGGATTCAATAAACCTAGGTTGGTTATACAACGCTACTTTTTCATCAAGAAATTCCTTGAGAAGGATTTTGTCCATTTTGAACTAGGTGTTTTTCCAATATCCGATTGGATTATTGATCATTTTACGATTTTTCCGTCCTGCATTACCAATTTTCGATCCGCCATGTTTGCCAAATCTTGATTGTGCGTTACAATTACGAAGGTCTGCCCAAACTGATCTCTTAGGTCGAAAAAAAGTTTGTGGAGATTTTCCGCACTTTCGGTATCCAAATTCCCACTGGGCTCGTCGGCAAGTATAATGGCGGGATTGTTAATGAGCGCACGGGCCACGGCCACACGTTGTTGTTCACCTCCCGAAAGTTCATTCGGCTTATGATCTTCCCTTTCGGAAAGTCCTAAATAAGATAATAATTCCTTTGCTCTTTTAACCGCTTCGCTTTTGGGTGTGCTTTTGATAAATGCCGGAATGCAAACATTTTCCAAAGCACTAAACTCCGGTAACAATTGGTGAAATTGAAAAATAAATCCCAAATTCTCATTTCGGAATTTTGCCAGTTTTTTTGGCGAAAGGGAACCGACATCTACGGAGTTGATTGTCAAAGAACTCTTATTGTCGTGATAAGAATCCAAAGTGCCCAATATCTGGAGCAAGGTGGTTTTTCCCGCTCCCGAAGCCCCCACAATGGAAACAATCTCACCTTTTTTTATATGAAGGTCAACTCCCTTTAAAACGTGGAGATCATCGAAATACTTGTGGATGTTATTAGCTTCAATCATAGCAAATTTGAAAGGGGCGAAATTACAGCTTATACTTTTACGATGCAAAGTACACTTCCATTATTGTTTTCCTATTAATAAAAGATTTAATTTTAATCGTAAATTTGAAAAATAAACCTAAATAGACCTTATGGCATCCTATAGATATTTTGAGGAGTACGACCAGCCCGTAACCGATTCATTAACCGAAAATTACAATGAAATATTAAAATCCGTAGGAGGAAATGTAAGTCGGGATGGCTTGTTAAAAACCCCTGAACGCGCTGCCAAAGCCATTCAATTTCTAACGTCGGGCAATGATCAAGATCCTGCTGAAATTCTTAGAAGCGCCATGTTCGCAGAAGATTATCGCGATATGGTGGTAATAAAGAATATTGAGCTTTATTCACTTTGTGAACACCACATCCTGCCCTTTTTCGGCAAAGCGCATATTGCTTATATCCCCAATGGATATATAGTGGGCTTGAGTAAAATCCCGAGAATTGTCGATGTTTTCGCACGACGATTGCAAGTGCAGGAACGTTTGACCCACGACATTTTGGAATGCATCAATGATACCCTAAAACCAAGGGGAGTAGCGGTGGTGATTGAAGCCTCGCATATGTGTATGATGATGCGGGGGGTTCAGAAACAAAATAGCGTAACCACCACCTCTGGTTTTCGCGGCCAGTTTGAGGCAATAGAAACGCGAACTGAATTCCTGAAATTGATCAGTAGCGACCTTGCTTAATTTTTGGAATGTGTTTTGATTTAATGATATCCATATCTTCAGACAAAATGAAAAACGAAAAATATAAGCTGCTGAAAGAGGGCATCGTTTATGATCTTATTGGAATGAGCACTATGTTTATTCCCGTAGCTGGGGAGTTCTTGGATATCATCTGGGCTCCAATAGCTGCAAGAAAAATGACGCGAATGTACAAGGGAACCCAAGGAAAGATTGCCTCGGTTATTGTTTTCTTGGAAGAAATTCTCCCATATACCGATATAATTCCAACCTTTACTTTAATGTGGCTTTACACATACGTTTGGAAAAAACAGCCCGCTCCAGGAACGATAAAGGTTTCTGATTGAGATAGAATTTCTATAAAAATTTTTCTGCCAACTCAGGAGTCGGAATCATACAGCTTTCTCTTTTGCCAAACCAACGATATCGATTTTTAGCAATAAAATCATAAATCCAATCCCTAAAAAACTTTGGAAGAATCATAAACCCAAACAGTAGGGGATAGGCTCCCGATAAATGTCTGGCAATATAAAGTGCGGCAGATGATTTTGAGTAAAATCTATCTCCATCAATAAGAATGATGGAATCCAATTTGGAACGATCAATCTTAAAGTTTGAGAGCAGTTCAGTTCCAGCCTCGCTTTGAAGTGTCGCAAACTTGAAGATATTCTTTTTATCTCGTTTTATCACAAAAGTCACCGCGCCGTTGCATAGATTGCAAACACCGTCAAAAAGTATTGTTTTCTTGTTATCCAACATTCTTAAACTTTTTCCAACTCCGCCAGACTCACATTTGTGGTGAACATTCCATAATTTACTATCGCCTTGTTCTTTTCTATTATATCGATGGTTCCAATGGCATGGCCATCTATCATACGTACTCGATCCCCAATTTTTAAAGTTACTTTTGGTTTTGGAGGTGGTAATGATTTGGCTATTTCTTTTTCTTCTTTTTTGCGTTCCCGGATGACTTCAATCTTTTGCTCTACTTCTTTTATCACCTTTCGTTCCTTTGCTTTCACAGCTTTTTTAACTTTGGGGGCAAGCTTGGTGCGTTTACTGTTTTCTACCATCACCACTTTCATCAACTCGTCAATAAGTTGTTTTTTTTGTTTGTTGTGAAAGTATTTCTCGGCAAGATTGTCCACTTTTTTTCCAAGGCTTATAAGCTTCTGATTGGCGTCGAATAATTCCTGATAACTTTCCAGTTTTTCTTGTACTCGCGCATTTACTTCTTCCAATTGTTGACCTTCCAGCCGTGCTTTCTGCTCCTCGGTTTTTAAGGCTTCGGAAGTTTTCCGCATGATGGACCGTTCCTTTTGAAGATTGGCTATGGTTTTATCGAAACGCACCTTCCCACTTTCTATCTTTTTCTTAGCTCTATTTATAAGGCTGTAGGGAATTCCATTTTTCTGTGCAACCTCAAAAGTGTAACTGCTTCCAGCTTCGCCTAAAATGAGCTGGTATAAAGGTTCCAGAGATTTACTGTCGAATTGCATATTGGCATTGATAACGTGCGGCAATTCGTTTGCCAGCAATTTTAGATTGGTATAATGGGTGGTGATAATTCCAAAAGCTTCCCGCTCATAAAAAACCTCCAAGAATGTCTCAGCCAAGGCTCCGCCTAGTTCTGGATCGCTTCCCGTTCCGAATTCATCAATAAGGAAAAGTGTCTTGTCATCGCACTTCCTCAAAAATTGATTCATTTTCTTAAGTCGGTAACTATAGGTGCTCAAATGGTTTTCGATAGATTGATTGTCACCAATATCAGTTAATATTCTTTTGAAAAACCACATTTCGCTATTAGGATCTACTGGAATTAGAATGCCACTTTGAAGCATCACCTGCAGAAGCCCAACGGTTTTTAGGGTGATACTTTTTCCACCCGCATTGGGCCCAGAGATAACGATGATTCTTTTGTCGGGAATCAATTCTATACTCTGGGGATATGTTTTTTCTTTTCGTTTATTGTTGGCTACCAACAAAAGTGGATGATAGGCTTTTATTAGGGAAACCCGCTTTTCTGAACTGAGGATTGGAAGGACTCCATTTATACTTAGAGCATATTTGGCTTTGGCGTAAAAAATATCCATCGCCGTTAAATACTCCTGATAGCTATCCAAAAGTTCCAAATATGGCCGGATAAATTCAGTAAGCACTTTTAGGATCCGTTTTATTTCTTCATTCTCTTCATATAAGAGATTGGTAAGTTCATTGGCGTATTCAAGAGTTTCTTGGGGTTCGATATAAACAATGCTGCCAGTTTTGGAACTTCCCATAACGGCACCTCTAACTTTCTTTCGATGCATCGCCCTTACCGCCAGCACCCGTCGGTTTTCCACTACCGATTCTCGAATTTCATCCAAATAATCATTTTGGGCATATTGGGAGAGAGCCTTTGCAAAAGACGAATTTATTCTGCCTCTTACCACATTGAGTCTTCTACGGATAGTGCCAAGCTCGGTAGAAGCTTCATCCTTTATTTCGCCATATTTGTCAATTTTCTTATTTATCTCTTCAGAAATGCTTGGCGTAAAGGCAATATTTTCTGAAAATGAATTTAAATGAAGATAGAATTCCTCATATTTCTTAAAGAATCTTAATAGAATTTTGGTGGTTTCCGAAATAGATAAAATCTTTCGAAAACCGGATACTTCTAAACTGCTGTTTTCAATTTCCAGCAAACGTAATTCTCTAAAAATAGGATCAAAACCGTGATTTGGAATTGGGTTGTCTCCCGCAAAAGATGCCTTGAATTCATTTACGCGAACCAATTCAGGCTCAATTTCAGAATAATCTCGAAATGGAACTATGGACAATACAGTTTCCTTGCCCGGTCCCGTTATGCAGTAATCTGAAATCTGTTTAAGGACGGAAGGAAATTCAAGATCTTCCAATGTTTTTTTTGCTACACGGCTCATTTTAGGTATTTCTCGTAATTTTACACAAAAGTACTATAATGCACGTGAATATCGAGTCCAGCTGGAAGGAGGTTTTAAATGAAGAGTTTGAAAGGGATTATTTCCGAAAGTTGATAGAGTTTGTAAAAGCAGAATATAAGATATATCAATGTTTTCCTCCTGCTGAATCTATTTTTTCTGCTTTTAACCATACGTCTTTTCAAGAGGTGAAAGTAGTTATAATAGGACAGGATCCGTATCACGGACCCGGGCAAGCGCATGGATTGTGCTTCTCTGTTGGGAAAACAGTAGCTATTCCCCCTTCACTTAAGAATATATTTTCAGAAATCCATAACGATACGGGTGCGGCAATCCCAAATTCGGGAAATTTGGAACGCTGGGCGAACCAGGGCGTATTGTTGTTAAATGCCACCTTAACGGTAAGGGCCCATCTAGCGGGAAGTCATAAGAATAAGGGTTGGGAAAAATTTACCGATGCAGTTATCCAGAAATTGTCGGAAGAGCGGGAAGGATTGGTCTTTATGCTTTGGGGAGGTCCTGCAAAAAAGAAAGGTGAAAAAGTAGATCAGTCCAAACATCTGGTATTAATGAGCGGCCATCCATCTCCTTTAGCTGCCAATAGAGGTTATTGGTTTGGCAATAGACATTTTAGCAAGGCAAATAAATATTTAATGGAAAGGGGTAAAACTCCAATTAATTGGTGAGTTTTAATAAATGGGAAAAAGTTTGGGGATGAATTTATTCGTCCTCTGGCACTTCGGAATCGGCGGCATCGTTACAACTAAACTGCAACAAAAGGAAGTTTGTGACCAAGAGCGCCCCCAAAACGATCAAAAATGTAGTCATGATATCTGTTTTTATATAAACAAGATGCCGTAAGGTATAGGGGGTTGCGTTTTTATTTAAGATAATTTTTAGAAAAAGTGCAACAACTTGTCTTTCTGTAATTTATTGGAGATTAAATCTAATTTCAACAATTGATTTTGGACATTTTCCACTTCTTCCGCGGTCATTTGTTCTTGGCTCCAATGGGTAAGAGCCAGCCATTCCTTTACATCTTCCAATTTTATCCCATAACGGTCGGATATTGTCTGGTCAATTGAGGGAAGATATTTAAATTTCGAGGTAATGCCATTTATAACTTCTAAAATTGACTTTACCTGTTCTTCTCGCTCCTTTAGCACATCATTTCTTACTGCAATAACAAAGCTCGGCCATGGAGTAGGGGTTTCTCCAATCAATCGAAAAGTGCCATTGTCCACGTGGGGCTTGGTCATAAATTTTTCCCACATAAAATAATCTCCACGACCCTTGGGAAGTCCTTCCAAGGCCCCGTCCAAATCTTTGATTTCCTTAAAATTCAGATCCCTTTGTAAATCCCATTGGTGATTTTCTGCATTTACGTAGGCCATCAAATGCGAACCAGACCCGTATCGACTAATGGCAGCTGCAGTTCCTTTTAAATCGTGAATCTCTGAATATTCAGAATCGGCCGCCACGTGGATTCCCCATATTAAAGGGGATTCAACAAAAACCTGCACAATCTTACTCGGATTTCCTTGAATTATATCGCGAACAATTCCTTCCGTAAGAATAACCGCCATGTCTATTTCCTTGTTTCGCAAAGCTAGATTCATTTCGCCAGTGCCTCCCGGATAATCCTTCCATCGCAAATTAATGCCTTGGTTTTGAAATTCTTTATCGCGTAGGGCGAGGTACCATGGCAGGTTAAAATGCTCCGGAACGCCTCCGATTAAAAGGTTTGTCATGCTATAATTTTTTCGAGGGTATATTTAATAAGATTGTCGATTGTCTTCTTAGAATCTTTACTAAAAAGACCGGTGGCTCGATTGGCTACGATGGCATTGAGAGAAACTGCGCGGTGGCCCAGAAGTTTGGACAGGCCATACATGGTAGCTGTCTCCATTTCCAAATTTGTTATCGTATGTTTCTTATATTTAAAAGAGGTAAGCTTTTCATTTAATTGGGGATCTCGAAGTGAGGCTCGCAGCACCCTTCCTTGGGGACCATAAAAACCAACATTGGTTAGGGTGCAGCCACGAATGGTTTTTGATGACGCCAGCTTTTCCAGTAAAGCTTTATCAGCCTTTACAGCGTACGGCACGGAATTGTCAGGATTCCACTCCATATAATCGATAAACGCCTGCGCAAAATCGCGACGGAATATACTATCGGTTTCATCATAATAATGCATTACATTATCCAATCCGATAGCCAATTCACTTATCAAAAAACTGTCTAATTTAACTTCCGGAGTCAGTCCGCCCGAGGTGCCAATTCTTATAATATCAAGGGCAGTGAGTTTAGGTTTAACTGTACGGGTTTTGAAATCAATATTTACCAAGGCATCAAGTTCATTCAAGACAATATCGATATTATCGGGGCCAATCCCAGTAGAAATCACGCTGATGCGTTTTCCTTTATAAGTGCCCGTGTCTGTTTTAAATTCCCGATGCTGTGCGGCGACTTCAATAGTGTCAAAATATTTGGAAACCATTTCGACCCTTCCTGGGTCACCTACTGTTATTACCGTTGGAGCCAGTTGGGAGGGAGACAAATCAAGATGATAGATTTTTCCTTCCGGACTTAGAATTAGTTCGCTGCTTTGTATCATGATGTTTTTATTATTTCCAATATTTAATTGTATAAGAAACTGCGGTTTGAATCTCTTTAAAGCATTTAATTAGCCACCTACACGCTTGACTTTAAAGCCCTTTTTCTTGAGAAAGTCCATTATTTTATCGCGATAATCACCTTGTATGATAATTTGATCATTTTTAAAACTTCCTCCTACGCTCAAAAGTTGCTTGATTTCCCTAGCCAGAATTTTAAAATCGTTGTCAGCGCCGGTATAACCCTCAATAATTGTAATCGGTTTGCCTTTGCGTTTTTCATATTTACAAATTAAGGGTTCGTCTTGAAGCCAAAGCGTGTGTTCATCATTTAGCTCGGGTGCCTCTTCCGGTTGATGTTCTGGGAATAGATTTTTTAATTGATCTTCTAAGGATTTCAAAATTTGATATTGTGTATTAAGTTTTACTTATTTCTTAATGAGTCCAATTTCCACCAAACGTTGATGTAAAAAATTCCCAGCTGTAATATCGTCATAAGCTTTGGGATGGTCGGCATCAATACATCCCTCTAGGCAATTTAATTTCATATCGCTTCGAGGGTGCATAAAGAAAGGAATGGAATAACGCGGTGTGCTCCATTCTTCCCGCGGTGGATTGACCACCCTGTGAATGGTAGAACGCAGTTTATTATTGGTAAGGCGTTCCAGCATATCTCCTACATTTATAACGAGTTCGTCTTCCTTTGGAATGGCATCTATCCATTCACCATCTTTTCTCAAAACTTGTAAGCCACCAGCCGAAGCGCCCATCAAGAGAGTGATAAGATTTATATCGCCGTGTGCAGCTGCGCGAACAGCACCCTTCGGTTCCTCGGTTATCGGAGGATAGTGGATAGCACGGAGAATGCTATTGCCATTTGCGGCCCAATGGTCGAAGTAAAACTCGTCCAAACCTATATAAAGTGCTAGGGCCCGAAGTACATAGACCCCTGTTTTTTCCAGCATTCGGTAAGCTTCCATTCCCGTATGGTTAAAATCCGGAAGTTCCTTTACTTGTACATTGGGAGGATATTCTTCGGGAGGTTCGGCGTCTTCCGTAGATTCTTGGCCGAAATGCCAAAACTCCTTTAAATCGCCCTCTTTTCTGCCCTTGGCGTGCTCTTTTCCAAAAGAAACATAGCCTCGCTGGCCTCCTAAACCTTCTATTTCATATTTCTTCTTCACCTTTAACGGGAGGTCAAAGAAGGTTTTCACTTCTTTATATAGTTCTCCAACCAAATCATCGCTGAGGAAGTGGTTTTTTAACGACACAAAGCCTATGTCTTCAAAGGCAGAGCCTATTTTATCGACAAATTTTTGTTTTCTTTTGGGATTTTCTGAAAGAAAATCGGCTAGATCAACGCTGGGTATATTCTTCATATTGCTATTTTCAGTAAATACAAAGATACCGAATTGTAAAAGTTTTTTAGAAGATAATATTTGCATTAATAAGCAAGGAAGCAATGGCTTTTTTTCTAATTTTGAAGCTTTAATTATTTAATATGAAACCCGAGACAACTTCCCAAATATTCTTTGATTACAATCGAAAAGACTTAGACGATAAAACGCTACTGATGTTATATCGCGGCATGCTGAAACCGAGATTGATAGAGGAAAAAATGCTCATCCTTCTGCGACAAGGAAAAATTTCAAAATGGTTCAGCGGTATTGGGCAAGAAGCAATTGCCGTGGGTATCACGGCAGTTCTTAAAAAAGACGAATACATCCTGCCCATGCACCGCAACTTGGGCGTTTTTACTATGCGGGACATTCCCTTGCACCGACTTTTCTCTCAATGGCAAGGGAAGGCGAACGGTTTCACTAAAGGACGCGATCGAAGTTTTCATTTTGGCACCCAGGAATTCCATATAATAGGAATGATCTCACATCTAGGGCCTCAATTTGGTGTAGCCGATGGTATCGCTCTCGCGAACAAATTGAAGAAAAACAATCAAGTATGCGCGGTTTTTACCGGCGAGGGGGGAACCAGTGAAGGTGATATTCACGAGGCGCTGAATGTGGCATCGGTATGGCAACTTCCAGTTCTATTCTGCGTAGAAAATAATGGTTACGGACTATCGACCCCCATAAATGAGCAATACAATTGTGAAAACATAGCCGATAGAGGCAAGGGTTATGGAATGGAAGCCCATATAATAGAAGGCAACAATGTTTTGGAGGTATATACCCAATTGCAGTCCTTGGTGGAAAGCATGCGAACAAATCCGCGTCCGATATTGTTGGAATTCAAAACCTTTAGAATGCGTGGCCACGAGGAGGCCAGCGGTACCAAATATGTTCCAGAAGGACTTATCGACGAATGGGGCCTTCGAGATCCTTTGTTGAATTACGAAAAATATTTATTGGAGGAAGGAGTTCTTACCGAGGACAAAATCCAGGATTTCAAAAATGAATTTAAGAACGAAATAGATTCCAATTTAGAAATCGCCTTCGCAGAACCAACTATCGAATCTACTGAATCCATAGAGTTAAATGATGTTTACAAGCCATTTGAATATCAGGAGATTAAGCCAAATGCTGAAGTGGAAAACATCAGACTTATCGACGCTATCTCAAACGGTTTGAAACAATCCATGGAGCGACATGACAACCTTATTATAATGGGTCAGGATGTGGCCGAATATGGTGGGGTTTTTAAAATAACCGAAGGATTTGTTGAAGCTTTTGGCAAGGAGCGCGTTCGCAATACTCCTATATGTGAGTCCGCAATAATCTCAACCGCTATGGGGCTTTCAATAAATGGATATAAAGCCGTAGTTGAAATGCAGTTTGCGGATTTTGTCAGTTCGGGTTTCAATCCTATCGTAAATTATTTGGCAAAAAATCATTATCGATGGGGCGAAAAAGCCGATGTAGTAGTACGGATGCCCTGTGGGGCAGGGGTGGGTGCAGGACCTTTCCATAGCCAAACAAATGAAGCGTGGTTTACACATACACCTGGCTTGAAGGTGGTATATCCAGCATTTCCTTGTGATGCCAAAGGCTTGTTGGCCTCGAGTATTGAAGACCCTAACCCCGTGATGTTCTTTGAGCATAAAGCACTATATAGAAGTGTGAGACAAGATGTGCCAACTGATTACTACACTTTGCCACTGGGGAAAGCCGCTCTTTTAAAGGAAGGAAACGACATTTCAATAATTACTTATGGGGCAGGGGTACATTGGGCTTTGGAAACATTGGAAAACCAGCCTGACATCAGTGCAGACCTAATAGACTTAAGAACATTGTCTCCGCTAGACACAGAAACAATATTCAAATCTGTTCGAAAAACCGGAAAGGCAATAATTCTGCAGGAAGACTCCATGTTTGGGGGCATGGCTTCCGATATTTCTGCTTTGATTACGGAAAATTGTTTTGAGCATTTGGACGCTCCCGTTAAGCGAGTGGCAAGTTTAGAAACACCTATCCCTTTTGCGGCGAATTTAGAATCCGCTTATCTTCCGAAAGGAAAATTTAAAAAACAGATATTGGAATTGCTATCTTATTAAAAGATTAACGCCCTGTTAAACTTAATATAAAGACAGGACAAACGTTAAAATTGTTGCTTACATTAGCACCACACTAATCCCTAAACTAAATTGTTATAATGCATTAAATTGTAATTTTTCTCATTATTGCTATCATTGCAGCAATCTTTGGATTTGGAGACATCGCATCGGGTGCTACTAAGATCGCAATTATTATATTTTGGACATTTTTAGTGTTTTGGAACTCTCTTTGCTTTTAAGTTTATTTAGAAGACAAATTAACCCCTAACAAATAATAAAAAAACCATCTTTATGAAAAGAATCATCGTGTTGGCCCTAATCGTGGCTACAGCATTTTCCTGCGGTACTCCTAAAACTGTGCAGGAATCCAAAAAAATATTAAAAGGATATTGGACCTTAGACCGAATCTCTTATGACACCTCCGGAACTTTTAATGTTACAGTATTCAATGATACTTCGGCAGAGTGTTTTGAAGGCTCAACTTGGAGATTTATTCCAAACAACAATACCGGTAATTATACAGTGGATAATTCCAATTGCCCAAGCGGACAGCGCAACTTTATTTTTTCCATTGTTGAGATTGACCCTGCCTCTGGTTATTATGACTTTATGTTAAAACCGACAGATGCTAAAGGGAAATCCGAAGACAAGATTGGTTTCAGATTGCATTTGGCCCAATTGAGCGAAAATTCAATGCGTTGGGAACAAACCGTATCTTTGGACGGAAAACCATTTAAAATAAATATGAACTTTTCTAAAATTCAAGATTAATTATGAAAACTATTTTTAAACAGATTACAATTGTATTCTTCGCATTCGCACTAGTAACTAGCTTAGGTAGCTGTGAAGCCACCCGAAACGCCAGTGACCAACAAAAAGGCGCGGTAATAGGTGCGGGAAGTGGTGCAATTCTAGGAGCTATCCTTGGAAACAATGTGGGCAAAGGTGGTAACGGGGCTCTTGGCGCTGTTATTGGTGGAGTTGTTGGCGGTACTGCAGGGGCGATTATTGGAAAAAGCATGGATAATCAGGCTCAAAAGATTGAAGAGGAAATTCCAGGTGCCCAAGTAGTGCGTGTAGATGACGGTATTGTCGTTACTTTCGACGAAAATAGCGGGGTGTATTTTGATACTGCCAAATACAATATCAATGCTGCTTCACAAGCTACTCTCGATAAACTGGCTAATGTTCTAAGAGAATATCCAGATACCGATGTACTTGTTATCGGACATACCGATAGCGTAGGTGCGGATGCTATGAACATGACTCTTTCTAAAAACAGAGCTATGTCTGTAACCAATTACCTTGTAAATAATAAAGGCCTAAGCCCAGGAAGATTTACTACTAATTGGTACGGCGAATCTGCTCCAATTGCGGATAACAGCACTGCCGAAGGCCGAGCTAAAAACCGACGCGTGAACTTGGCCATTGTACCGAGTGCCAAAATGAAACAAGATGCCCAAAAAGAAGCGGGCAATTAATTAATGAATTACAAATACTTTATAAATCCCGTACCAATTTGGTCGGGATTTTTTTTATCTTGAAACCCAAATATGGAAGGAAAATTAAATTGGGATATAATCATTATTGGAGGAGGAGTTGCTGGTCTTATGGCAGCTCTTCACCTGTCTAAAATGGGACGGGAGATTTGCCTTATTGAGAAAAACACCTATCCTAACCACAAAGTTTGTGGAGAATATGTAAGCAATGAAATATTGCCTTATTTGAATTCTTTCAACATTGACCCTTTTTCCCTTGGCGCCAAGAAAATCTCAAAATTCGAAATAAGCAACCCAAATGGAACGATACTAAAAACCCAATTGCCCTTGGGCGGGTTTGGCTTGAGCAGATATGCTTTTGACAATCTTTTGTTCCAAGCCATTAAGGACAAGGTGCATGTGGTTTTCGACAGAGTGGAAACGGTAGAATTTATTCAAGATAAATTTATAGTCGGCACAAAGAATAAAAATACATTTAAAGCTGACTTTGTAATTGGATCTTTTGGAAAGCGCTCAAATATTGATTCCTTTCTGGGACGAAAATTTATGCAACAAAACTCCCCTTGGCTAGCAGTGAAAGGGCATTACGAATACGATATTCCAGAAGATAAAGTAAGTTTACACAACTTCAGAGGTGGTTATTGCGGCTTAAGTCAAACCGAAACGGGTGCCGTAAATGCTTGTTATCTCACCACATTTAAATCGTTTAAGGAATATGGGAATATTGAGACATTTCAAAACAAGGAACTATCGAAAAATCCCTTTTTAAGAGATTTTTTTAATACGGCAAAACCTATTTTTAAAAAGCCATTGACCATCAGTCAGATTTCGTTCAGCAAGAAATCGCCTGTTATGGCCCATATTTTTATGCTCGGTGACAGTGCAGGTTCAATTCACCCATTATGTGGAAATGGGATGGCAATGGGTATTAGGAGCGCAAAGATTTTCTCGGAACTCTATCTCTCCGCTTTGGAAGAAAAATTTATTGACCGTGCAAAATTGGAAAATGACTATAGCCAACAGTGGCAAACAGAGTTTGGGACGAGATTAAAAACAGGTCGCTTCGTCCAGCGCCTTTTATTAAATCCACATATCTCCCGAGTGGGATTTGCTACTGCCAAATCATTTCCCAGCATTCTTCCAAGGATAATTGAAAGAACCCACGGATCTCTCCATGCATGATAAAATTCAGCGATAAATACAGATCGGACCAAGTGGAAATAATGGATGATGTGGAATTCCGTGGTCGGGAAATGGAAAGACTTCTTAAAGATTTAAAAAGAATTAACAAGTGGCTTGGGGGAAACCAAATTACAATTGACGGTATCCGCAAATTATTGGTGCAACATCCAAAAAATGAAACGGTAGTTATTCTCGATATCGGCTGTGGAGATGGGGAACTCCTTAGGGAATGTGCCAAATATGCCAAAAAAAACAATATTAAATTGAAGGGGATCGGATTGGATTTCAATAATAATATTTTAGACTTTGCTGCTGAACAGAGCAAAGCCCATCCAAATATAGAATTTAAAAAAATAAATGTCTTTTCAAAAGAAAATCCAATCCCTAATTGCGATATTGCGTTAAGCACCTTGTTTTTACATCATTTCGAGGATGTGGAGATTATAGACCTAATCAATAAAGTAATGAAAAAGACAAGATTGGGTTGGGTTATAAATGATCTGCATCGCAGTAGAATAGCTTTTAATTTGTTTAAGTTTATATCCTTCTTTTTCATAAAATCCAATACCGCAAAACACGACGGTTTAGTGTCTATCGCAAAAGGATTTAAAAAGAGGGAACTTATTGATATTTCAAGAGCAATTCCCAATCAAAGAAGTATAATCCGTTGGCGATGGGCCTTCAGATATCAGTGGATACTCAAAAGAACACCATGAAAGTGAAAATTACCACAGTTGCCAAACAATTGCCGAACTTTAGCAGGAACACTGAAGATATCCTTCCCTTTGTAAAACATTGGATGCAGGGTCAAGAAGAGAGATTTCAGCGAAAAGTTATAAAAATTTTTGAAGGGGCCGGTGTAAACAGAAGATACTCCATAATGGACCCGATGGAGGTTTTTAGCAATATGGATTTTGAGCAACGCAATGATATTTATGTCCGCGAGATAACCAAACTGGGCAGAAAGTGTCTTGAAAAGGCATTAGAGAAAGCAACTTGGAAACCGACCGACATTGATTTTATTATCACGGTTAGCTGTACAGGCATAATGATTCCTTCGGTGGATGCCTATTTGATAAATGAGTTGAATATGAGGCAGGATATTGTCCGGTTGCCTGTAACGGAAATGGGCTGCGCTGCTGGAATTTCCGGAATAATTTACGCCAACAATTTTCTCAAGGCAAATCCGGGAAAGCGGGCGGCTGTGCTCGCTCTTGAAGCCCCAACGGCTACTTTTCAATTGGATGATTTTTCTATGGTAAACGTGGTGAGTGCGGCAATTTTCGGAGATGGAGCCGCCTGCGTCCTAATGTCATCAGATGAAAAGGACACTGGACCGGAGATTCTGGCCGAAGAGATGTATCATTTTTACGACGCGACCAAATTGATGGGCTTTAAATTGGTAAATACGGGCCTTCAAATGATACTCGACAAAAGTGTGCCCGATCAAATTGCAGAGCATTTCCCAGCGATTGTCCACCCGTTTTTAAAGAAAAACAATTTGGAAATCAAGGATATTGACCACCTCATTTTTCATCCGGGCGGAAAAAAGATTGTTCAAACTGTGGAAGATTTGTTTGGAAGTATGGGCAAAAACATCGCCGATACAAAAGAAGTGCTTAAATTGTATGGAAATATGAGCAGCGCTACAGTCTTGTACGTTTTGGAGAGATTTATGGACAGATATCCGTCCAAGGGAGAATTAGGACTAATGTTGAGTTTTGGTCCGGGATTTTCGGCTCAGAGGGTATTGTTAAAATTTTAAAACATTCATCCTAATATGAAGGAATGGAAAGATAAATGGGCAATTATCCTCGGTGGCAGCAGTGGACTCGGACTGGCAAGTGCTAAAAAGCTTGCGGCAGAAGGCTTGAACATTTGTATTGTCCACCGAGATCGCAAGAGCCATTTGCCTACTTTTAAAGAAGAAGTAAAAAAAATTGAAAGTCTCGGAGTAAAAGTGAAATCTTTTAACCAAGATGCTCTTAAAGAAGAAATTCAGAATGAAATTTTGCAAAGCTTTCCCAAAAATAGTGTAAAGCTGTTATTGCACAGTATTGCAAAAGGAAGCCTAAAAAAAATGTCGGGACCTCCAACGGAAGTTCTTACCGTTCAGGATTTTGAAATTAGCATTCACGCTATGGCTATCAGTTGGTATCAGTGGACGCAAGCACTAGTGCAAAGGGAAATCTTTATGAAGAACGCCAGAAATATTGCTTTCACCAGTGAGGGAAGTACTAGGGTTTGGCCTGGATACGGCGCCGTATCCGCGGCCAAGTCGGTGTTGGAAGCCTTGATGCGAAATATGGCCTTGGAATTGGCCCACTATCAAATTACGACCAACTGCATTCAAGCCGGTACAACAGAAACCGCCTCATTTATGGCTATTCCGGGGAGTAGTGACCTTGCCGAAATGGCAAAAAAGAGGAATCCTTTTAATAGGCTCACTCAAGCCGAGGATGTAGCCGATGCAGTTTATTTGCTATGCCGTCCAGAAGCGAATTGGATTAATGGCGCCACAATTAAGGTTGATGGAGGAGAAAGCCTTTCTTAAATGTAATTGAATTTTGAATAGTTTTGGTTTAAAAAATGGCTGATTCACAAACCACACACGATATAATTCGTCTATTACCTTATTCGGAACCATTTCTGTTTGTGGACAAACTTCTGTCTATTTCAGAGGAAGGAATAAAAGGCACTTACACTTTTAATGCAGATGCCTTCTATTACAAAGGACATTTTAAAGACAATCCGGTAACTCCGGGCGTCATTTTAACTGAATGTATGGCACAAATTGGGGTAGTATGTCTTGGGATATATCTTCTTTCCAAGGAAAATCCCGCCCCCACCAGAGGTTTTGTTATGAGCAGTAGCGAGATGGATTTTTATCTCCCTGTATTTCCAGGGGACTCGGTTATGGTACTATCAGAAAAGGTTTATTTCCGATTCAATAAATTGAAATGTAAAGTAAAAATGCTCAACGAAAACGAAGAGTTAATCGCCAAAGGATTTATTAGTGGAATGGCAAGTCTTCAGAAAATTTGAATGGAAAAACATTAAATACAAAATGAAAAATCGCGTGGTAATCACTGGACTTGGAATTGTCTCTCCCAATGGATTGGGGCTGGAGTCATTTTCACATGCGTTAAAAGAAGGAGCTTCAGGTATTCGCTTCTTCCCAGAACTGGCTGCACTTAATTTTTCATGTCAATTGGGAGCTCAACCTATAATTTCAGAAGAAAAAAAACGGGAATATCTTTCTGAACTTCAATTGCGCAATTTCAATAGCAGTGGTATTTTATACGGGGTAATCGCCGGGATGGATGCTTTAAAGGATGCGGGAATCCGTCCAGCAAAAAAGGATAAGGATCCCATCTGGGACCTTGGGATCGTTTTTGGATCTGGCACAAGCGGGGTGGATAAGTTCCGCGAGGCCATTTATAAAATTGATGATAAAAACGTAAGACGATTAGGAAGTAATTCGGTGATGCAAACCATGGGCAGTGGGGTAAGTGCTTACCTCGGAGGTATTATTGGTGCGGGAAATATGGTGACTTCCAATTCTTCGGCCTGTGCTACTGGCACAGAAGCCTTATTAATGGGTTATGATCGTATTGCCAATGGAATGGCCACTTATATGCTCTGTGGGAGTACAAGTGACTCAGGGCCGTATATCTGGGGTGGTTTTGATGCCATGAAAGTAACGACTTATAAATACAATGACACTCCCGATAAAGTAGCAGGCCCGATGAGTTCGGAAGCCAGTGGTTTCGTTCCAGGAAGTGGAGCAGGAGCCTATTTATTGGAATCTTTTGAAAACGCCGTCAAAAGAGGGGCCACTATTTATGCAGAAGTACTGGGAGGTGGCATTAACAACGGGGGGCAAAGAGGAGAGGGGAGTATGACAGCCCCCAACAGCCAGGCCATTCAAAAATGCATTCAAGACGCTCTTAAAAACTCCAAAGTTTCGGCTGCTGAAATAGATTACATAAATGGTCACTTAACGGCAACCATCAAGGATCCGGATGAAATTGAAAATTGGAGCATCGCCTTAAAACGGGAAGGATTGGACTTTCCCTATATCAATTCCCTAAAAGGAATGATTGGCCACTGTTTGGCGGCCAGTGGGAGTATCGAGATTGTTTCGGCAGTTCTTCAGCTTCAACATAATTTCATTTTCCCAAATATTAATTGTGAGGATTTGCATCCCAGAATAACATCCTTAATCGACCCAGAAAAAATTCCAAAGAAAACACTTGAAAGGCCCTTAAAGACAATTATCAAGGCAAGTTTTGGCTTTGGCGATGTAAATGCTTGTGTTATATTTAGAAAAATTTAATCGCTATGACTCCCGAAGAAATATACACTAAACTTGAACCTATTGTTAGAACCTATCTACCTGATGATGTGGAGATAGAAGAAATAAATCCGAAAAGTGATTTAACCCAACAACTCAATATAAACTCTGCCCATTTGGTAGATATAGTTTTGGATATTGAAGATGCTTTCGACCTAGAATTTAAAAATGAGGATATGGAAGGCATGCGCACTATGGAGGACGTAATAAAAATCATCCAAAGTAAATTATCCAAAGATTAAAGCTGTTAATTGTGTTTAGGGTGCGTGGTTAAAATCCGTTAAAATCCAAGATTTTTTGAATAGAATAAGTAATTTAACGTATCAAAAAAACCACAGACAATGAAAAAATTCGTTTTATTCTTTTGTTTATTTACCGGAATACAAGGTTTTTCACAAGATGTGTTCTTTCAAAAACCCACTCCTGAGGCCAAGGAACGCGCTATAGAATTGACCAATGAATACAATAAGGAATTGGCTTTGGACGGAGACCAAATTCTTCTGTTTCAACAAAAAGTGGAAGAGTTTTTGCTTCGGCGTGATAAGATAGAATCAGAATATAGCGGTAAAGCCAGACTTTATATGCTCGTAAAATTGCAAGATGAAGAAAATGCCGAAATGCACAACATTCTAACGAGACCACAATTGGAGCTATATAAGAAAATACATCCGTTAATTCAACCGATAGGTACGGTTAACGAACAGAATAAGGAATAAGACTATTCTTTCTTCTCAATAAAGTTTTCACCTTCAGTCGTCCTTTCAAGATCGATTTCGCCATTATCTGAAGGACTTTCTTCCAACCCAGCGGAATCCACTTCAAAAAACTCCAATATTTCGGTCGGGTTGTCTATCTGCATAGTGCGTTGACCTTTGATAACGATGGGTTTTGAAATAACAAAATCATTATTCTGAATAATTTTTAGCCAATCGTTCGATCCAAAGTTTTCCGTACTCTCAGAACCTAAGTCCAATTCTCTTTTATCCACCAAATCGCCAATCTTCACGCCCAGTGCGACAGCGAGTTCGGCCCATACCGTATCGGCAACTTTGGTTTTAGCCAGATCTATGGCCAAATATTTTGCGTCAATTCCAGCTAAATAACTCATGGTATGTTTGCCAACGCGGGTATTGCTACTATAGATAAGCGTTAGCTGCTTATCGTCCCTTGCCATTACTCCCATATATTTTTTCATTATTAATGCGTGTTCAATTTGTTTTTTTTACGTTGCAGTTGGGTCCGCAAATCCGTAATCACTTTAGCAATAGAAGCTTCAAAAGAAGCCGATGAAGTTTCTGCAAACATATCTTGCCCAGGCGTGCTGAGCCGAATTTTGCATATTTTTCCTTTTTCGGGGCTCGATGAATTTTTTACTTTAAAATAAACATCGGCACTTATAATAAAATCGTATTTAATTTCAATTTTATTCAGCCTTTCCGAAACAAACGCCTCCAATCTCTGGCTGGCGGCCACATCGTGGTACTCAAAGTTGATGTTCATAAAAACATTGGTTTAAATTGTCGAATCTAAAGATACGATAGGTTCAAATGTACTCCAAACATTTAATAGGATTTTGTGAGTGTTATTCCAGTTCAGGTTCTTTGGGATTGGGATCGGGAATTATCAATGAAGCGATTACTCCAGCCGCAAGAGATACCCCTATTACACTTAGGGAAAGCCACTCCGGAATATCCACATTGTGGGAAAGTATCATTTTTACACCCACGAAAGCGAGTATGACCACCAAACTGTAATTGATATACCGGAACTTGGTCAACATTCTTGAAATCAAAAAATACATAGACCTCAAGCCCAGGATGGCCAAAATGTTTGAACTGAACACTATAAACGGGTCGGACGTAATAGCTAGAATTGCGGGAATGCTGTCCAATGCAAAGAGAATGTCGGTAAGCTCTATAATAATCAGGGCGACGAATAGGGGAGTAGCCGCGGTAATTCCCATTCTTTTAATAAAGAACTTATCTCCATCCATTCTATAGCTTATGGGAAACAATCTTTTTAAGAAACGATAGATTTTGGATTTCTTCGGGTCGAATTCCGATTCCTTATGCAACAGCATCCGGAAGGCGGTTATCAATAAGAAAACCCCGAACACATATATAATCCAATCAAACTTATTGATAAGGGCCACCCCAAAAAATATCATTAAAGCTCGAAAAACGATGGCTCCCAGAATTCCATAAAACAGTACCTCGTGCTGGTATTTTTTCGGGATGGCAAAGGAAGAAAAGATTACCGCGATCACAAAAACATTGTCAATGCTTAAGGAAAGTTCTATCAAATAACCGGTAATATATTTTAAGACGGCAAGTTTGGGCGTTAAATTGGTCGGGTTTTCAACCAGCCCCTCGCTAAACAACCAATAGATAACTCCCGAAAAAGCAAGTGCTACCGTGACCCAAATAGCAGTCCAGATGGCGGCCTCTTTTGTCTTGATAACGTGGGGAGTACGATTAAAAACCCCTAGGTCCAGGGCCAAGAATAAAATAATAAAGGCTATAAAGATTCCCCAGACAAGCATAAATTACGTTTGCCACAAAAATAGGGGCACGGGCAACACAAATGATATAGGGAAATGTTAAAGTTCCCAAAATCCGTTAAATCTTTTTAAATTCCTTTTTCTGGGAAACGAAACAGGTTACATTTAAAAGAAAAACTATGGAATCCGTTGTAACAGTAAAAAAGAATACCCCACTTGATTATGCCATCCTTGAAAGTATAAAAAACAGATGGAGCCCGAGGGTGTTTGCCAAAACTCCCATTAAGAAACACGACGCCAAACTTCTCTTGGAAGCCGGCAGATGGGCCGCAAGTTGCAATAATATTTAACCTTGGCGGGTAATTTGGGGCATTAAGGGTACTGAAATGTACGATCGCATATTTAACTGTCTTGACGACTTCAACAAACAATGGTGCGGAAATTCACAAATGCTATGGATCAACGCATTCAAAAAAACAATGGGTAAAAGATGACAAAGAAAACTTTCACGCCCTACATGACCTGGGTTTGTTCATGGGCAACGTAATCCATCGGGCCAATAGCATGGGAATAGCCGTACATCAAATGGCGGGGGTGCAATTTAAAAAAGCACATAGCGAATTTCAATTTAGCGATGACTATCACGTGGCCACAGCCGTAGCCTTTGGATATTACGGTGCGAATGCCGAAGAATTACCCGAAGATTTAAAGAAGGACGAAATACAAGTTCTCAGAAAAAGAAGGCGACAACAAGACTTCGCCTTTAATGGCAATTTTCAAAATAAGGAATGAAAGAATGAGAAGTAGCTTCATCAATTAAAAAATCCCTTTTGAAAAAGATTTCAAAAGGGATTTTTGCTTTCCAATTTAAATTGGTTTCAGCTCAACTTCGGTTTAATGTCCGCTCCGGGTTTCGAAGTTGGAGATTTCTTGGCGGGCGCTTTCTTGGCGGCCTCCTTAGTCCCTTTTTTCGGAGTGTTTTTTGATTTGTCTGCCATAGCTTTGTTTTATTTGGTTAAAAGAATGCATTAAATGTACGAATAATATACTTCGTATCTATAAAATGTTTTTGTTATTAAACAATCTTATATTGAATTTAAGTAACTTACGGGCATTTCACTCACCATATATGAAGGTAAAAGCATTTATTAAGGAATGCCACAAATTGGAGGTGTTCAAACTTCTTTCCATCTATGTGGTTTCGTCGTGGATACTGCTACAGGTCTTGGCAGTGACATGGCAAGCCTTGGGTTTGCCGGAGAAATCGGTTACATATCTCATTATTATTCTCCTTGTTGGATTCCCAATCTATATTTTTCTAATTTGGAAATTTCGTCTGCTCCCCGCACAACAAAGTGGCGAGATATTGGAAGAGGTGCAGCATATTACCACGCGCGAATTCCATAAAATTTATTTTTCAGCCTTAGGAATAATCTCCTTTTTATGCACTATTGCCATATTCCTTATAGTACAGCACAACTTTGCAAGGGAAACCGAGCTTCCCAAGAGGGTACAGAACGATAAAATTGCGGTCCTTAATTTTGGCAATAACACAGGAGACCCGAAGTATGATGTTGTAAGCCAAATGACCTCAGATTGGGTGATTCACGGCATTACGGAAAACCACTTAGCGCAGGTTATTTCGCAAGATGTGATAAACCAGTACAACAACATGCTAAAAGGAAATAAGGGCACGGAAGATGAAAACTCTATAATTCGACAATATCTGAAGCCCGGAAGGATTATTTCAGGAAATTTTTACTTGAACAACAACCAATTGGTATTCCAAAGTACAATAACCGATGGCATTACAGATGCTGCCATTATCACTTTTAAATCTACACCCTGCAATTTGAGCAACCCGCTGGATTGCATTAAGGACATACAGGAGTCCATCACCGGTTTTCTTATTACCGAAGGCCATAAGAAGCTGATGCTTCAAGAAAAGCCACCCAAATACGACGCCTATAAATATTTATTGGAAGCTAAAGCCACTGGTGACGATGCGGAGTACATCAATCTCTTAAACAAATCCTTATCCGCGGATCCCGACTATTTTGAGCCGAAGGTATTGCGGGTAGGATATTATTACAACATTGAAAAATTCAAAGAAGCTGACTCTCTATTAAAGCTAATTAAACCCGATTCCCGCGACAACAAGCGCCAACTCAACCTTTTAAATATGTATGGGGCGCTGCTATCGGGCAACAACAAAAAGGTGTATGATGCTATTAAAAAGGAATACAACATCGCGCCCTTCGATTTAAAATCCAACCGCACCGCTATGGTCGTGGCGCTTCAGTTTGTAAATAAGCCCCAAGATGTAAACGATATTTTTAACGCCATCGAAATGGACAGTGCCGATTTGGACAATTGTATGGATTGCCTTCAAAGGATTTATGTGGAGGCCTTGGCGGATATACAGTTGAGGAAGTTCCCTGCGGCCATCGCTATACTAGAAAAGATTGTGGATGCCGATACTCCCATCTATCTCAAGAACTCTCTTATTATGGCCTATGTGCGAGCGGAAAAGCATCAAAGCTTGGAGGATTTTTTGATAAGAGAAGAACTTACCGCAGCCCCAGAAGATTTGCAGCAATTGTATTTTTTAAGTGGGAAGGAATATTTGCTAATGGGCAATTCCTCAAAAGCAAATGGATATCTTGACAAGGCAATAAATCTTATTGAGCAGTCTCCAAATGAAAAGACCTTGGCGGATTCATATTTTTTTAAGAAGGATTATGCCTTAGCCCAAAAGGAATTTCATAAGCTTCATCACAAGGAAAACAAGAATATTGATATCCTGATAAAACTTGCGATTCTAGATCAGATGGAAGGGAAACCGGCCGAAGCTGAAGGACATCTTAAAACCTTAGATCAACTAAGAGGGGAATACCAGTTTGGGGAGGTGGATTACGCCCTGGCACAATACTATGCGAGTTTGGAGGATGAAGAGCTTGTGATCTATCATCTGCAGAGAGCCGTTGCCACTGGACATTTGTTCACATCCCAAACTTTTCAAAATGACCCCTTACTAAAGCTTTATGCCGATACAGAAGAATTTAAAAAAACAATGAGATTTTGGCATTAAGGTCAATTTTTCAAACAAAATATCGCACTTGATTCCTCCTTAAGCTGTCTTTGCTTTTAATAAGTATAAGATGTCGGCTTCCTCGATTTACAATAGAATTAACATGGACATTTTACACATTAAACAGTTTATATCATGGGTACACTAACTAAGGCGTATGCGTTGATAATAGGAGTAGGGAAGGACCTACCCGTAACGGTTAAAGACGCCAAAGCAATTTACAACATCCTTGCCGACCCCGCAATGGCGGGGTATCCTCCGGATAACATCAGTTTGTTGACAGGAAGAAAAGCCACTCGAAAAAATATTCTCAAGGCTTTTGATTCCTTGGTTGAAAGGGTGGGAGAGGATGCTTCTATTCTCTTGTTTTATTCCGGTCACGGAGGAACTTATTCAGATAACAGCTTTTTACGGAAAGAAAATTGGAAATCCGAAGAGGAGAACCAACATTATTTTCATCTCTGCCCTTATGATTATGATCCTGTAAATTATGAGACCACATGGATAAAAGCAGAGGAAATCAAGCAGAAAATAAGTGAGATTAGGTCTCGACGACTCATTTTCTTTTTGGATTGCTGCCATGCCGCAGGGATAATCAAAGGGGTGGCCAGTAAACTTCAAGCGGTGAAAAACGATAGCTTGACCCAAGCTGATGGCCTGGCGCAGCATTTGGATGACGGCAGGGGAATGTCGATTATATCTTCCTGCCGCGAAAATCAACTTTCATATATACTGGATGGGGATAAAAATAGCCTTTATACCAAATGCATGATTGAAGTATTGAAAGGGGAAAACAAAAAAAACTTTGACGACCCCTATGTCAGGATTTCGGAAGTGGTGCAGTATATTTTTAAAAAAGTGCCAGAGGGCAATCCACATCAAAATCCTTATGCCAATTTGCAGATTTACGATGATTTCGTATTGAGTTATATCCCTGAGAATTTAAGGAATGAACAGAAAACAAGCACCTCAACTATTAAAATAGAAGAAGATCCCAAAACTGCTAATAAAGAGCCAGTTATTAAATTCAAGAAAAGTGATAATGCCAATAGTGCCATTCTCTTTATCCACAGTTTTTCGGGCCAGGGTGCAGACACTTTCGCCGGCATTCCCAACTTCTTAATAGATGAATCCAGAATGGAGGGATGGGATATGTTTCCTTTGGGTTACAGTGAAAATATAGTTCCTGAGTTGGGTAAAAATGTGTGGGCCTCTCTTAGTGATATAAAGAGAAATGCGGATTATCTAAAGACATCGCTCAAACATAAATTTGGAAAATATAAGCGCATTGCGATTATTGCCCACAGTCTGGGCGGGCTAGTAGCACAACAAGCCATTTTGGGTTTGGAGAAGGAAGAGCTCGATAAAATAAGTCACTTGCTTCTCTTTGGCACCCCTAGCGGAGGGCTTGCAGACAAAACCATAGAAAAGCTGAATCGCGGTAACTTGAGGGATTTAAGCGAAAACGGCACTTACATCCAAAGCCTTCGGAGCGATTGGTCGCAGCGTTTTGCGGGAGGATATCCCTTTCACTTTAAAACGATTGCCGCAATAAAAGACAGGTTTGTGCCAATTTCCTCCAGTCTGGAGCCGTTTCCAATGGAATATCGCGCCGTGGTGGAAGGCGACCATTTTGGAATGGTGGGAGTAAGTAACAAGGATAATGACACATACAACCTGATTGTAAGTGCCCTGACCGGCAACAAATTTCACAGCCAATTTACTTCCGCCGAAGAAATAAACCTTGCTTTGGGAGAATATGATGCGGTATTAAAAAAACTGTTGCCCCAGGTGGAAACCCTTGACGCTAAAGGTCTTGAACAGCTTGTTTTCGCTTTGGAAGGCACCGATAGAGGAGGGGAGGCATTGGAAATCCTCCAGAAGAATCCTTTGGCGAATAACAATTCCAATCTCCTGGGCATTCTTGGGGGGCGATATAAGCGCAGGTATCTTGAAAGCTTTTCGGCGGAAGATGCCAAGGCTTCGTTTTCATATTATGAAAAAGGCTTGTCCATAGCGGAGACAAGAGGGGATATCCAACAGATTTATTATCTGGCCATCAACTTGGCATTCTTGAGCATATTACATTTGGAAGACCATGCCGCCATGGGCATTTTTGCTCGGAAGGCATTGGAGGCTGCCGAAAAAGACATGTTCAATAGTCTATGGAAATTGGCAACTTTGGCAGAGGCAAACCTATATCTGGGAAATTTTGAGGAGGCAAAAAAGCATTATACGGCGGCGGCCAAAATGGGTGGTATTCGGGAAAAGATTTCCATGTACACCAATGCCTATAACGCTTATAGCTGTTTGATGCATTCGAATAATCCAGAAGAAAAGTTTATAAAGTTTCTAAGAGTCAAATTTTTATCGTAATTTAAATCCAAATTTTGAACGATGTTAAAATTCCTTCTCCACGATACGCCTCACTTGGATTTTAGCACGGCAATTAAAAAACCTATCCCCATCAAATGCATACAGATACACGAACCCTTTGAGGTGGAATCCCTTGAAGGTACAGTAAAAGGGAAGGCTGGCGATTGGTTGATGATAGGTATAAATGGCGAAAAGTATATATGTGATGACGCCATATTTAGAAAGACCTACGATTTGCAAAAGTGAACCTTCACAATAAATCTAACGAATAGGGATAGCCATGGCCGGAAAAAGAATCTTTATCAGTTATTCAAGACACGATACTGAATATGTGTCTGCACTTGCTAAAGCCTTAAGAGATGAAGGCTTCGATGTTTGGTTCGACAAAAATATCCGCACAGGCACCGATTGGGACGACACGCTGGAGACTGAACTAAAAAAAGCCGATACTATCGTACTGGTGATGTCCAAAACCTCGGTAGCTTCAGAAAATGTAAAGGATGAAATGAGTTATGTCATGAATTTGGGCAAAATCATCAATCCTATAAAAATAGAGGACTGCGATGTGCCACTTCGCTTAGGTAGAAAGCAGTTTGTTGATTTTACGGTAATGGGACCACAGGCGGGTTTTGAACGCTTGGTAACCGATATCCGAAAAAACCTAGAATTAGGTGACGATGACCTTCGAAAAGGAAAAGGTAGATTAATATTGCCAAAACCTGTACCAACACCGACACCCACTCCAAATAGACGCAGTACCATAAAGCCTTACTTGATAGGTGGTATGGTGGCGGTGTTTCTTCTTGTTATTGTGGCTTTCGAGTTGGAAGAAGATACAGAGGATAGCGAAGACTTCGATTATGGAAACTTCACTTCTGCCCAAATAGATGATTCTGACTGGGCCGACGCTGTAAATAGCCATTCCATAGACAATTATTTAAGATACATCAAAAATGCGGGGCCCAATGGTAAATATGTTGCTGACGCTCAGGATTTAATCTTTAGCCCGTTGCCGAATGAGGGAATAGTTCCTTTTCAGGATATAAATGGCAATAGGTATTTCTCCAAAATAATGTTTGCAAACCAGAACGGGATTTTAGGTTTCGGGCCGGACGATAACTATCCACCAAACCAATATGATATTCTCTCATCAAATGGGACTATACAGGTTTACAATGAAAGCAATAATCAAATTATTCCTGATGTTAACATTCTTGATGGCGACAAGGTTGAAGTAATGAGGGTAGATTATTATAATGATAATTCCATTTGGATGAAAGTGGCGTATTCTGGTAGGTAGATGGTTAGTCTTTACCACGAAGCCACCAAGGGGCACCAAAGAGTATTGGTAATCTTACCACAGAGGCACAGAGGGGTTGTTAGTGGGGTTGTTAGTGGGGTTGTTAGTGGGGTTGTTAGTGGAGTTGTGGGTTGTATGATTCCTGTGTCTTGGTCCTGAGTCTCCTTTCTCTTTTCTCTGCTCTTTAGTCCAAACTTCGCACTTCGTACTTGGCATTTGGTACTTGGAATTTGGTACTTGGCATTTGGTACTTGGCATTTGGTGCTTGGCATTTGGTGCTTGGCATTTGGTACTTGGAATTTGGCATTTGGTACTTGGCATTTGGTGCTTGGCATTTGGTGCTTGGCATTTGGTACTTAGATTTTTCTCTCTTCTCTCAACCCATCAACTCCTCCTCGGATGAAACCTATTAATAACCTCCATGAGATGTTTTCTATCTATATGGGTATAAATCTCAGTGGTGGTGATGCTTTCGTGTCCCAGCATTTGTTGTATTGCCCGCAGATCGGCACCGTTTTGTAAGAGATGAGTTGCAAAGGAATGGCGAAAGGTGTGCGGACTGATGGTTTTTTTGATCCCAGCTTTTTCTGCCAGGCGTTTTATAATAGTAAAGATCATGGCTCGAGTGAGAGACTTTCCTCTACGGTTCAAGAAAAGAGTGTCCTTTGCCATAGGATGTATTTCTTGATGGATACGGATTTGTTTGCGGTAGATATCAATATATTTTTGGGTGATTGCACCTATGGGTACCAAACGTTCCTTGTCGCCTTTACCAACTACCTTTATAAAACCTTCATCAAAAAAGAGATCCGATATCCGCAATTGTGTAAGTTCCGACACTCGCAAACCACATCCATAAAGCGTTTCCAGGATAGCGCGGTTGCGTTCCCCCTGGGGTGAACTGAGATCGATGGCGCCAATAAGTGCATCTATTTCCTCAATGGCCAGTGTATCGGGCAGCTTTCTTCCCAACTTGGGCGATTCGATAAGCTCAAGGGGATTGGTTTTTCGATAGTCTTCAAAAATCAGATAATTAAAAAAACCTTTTAAGCCTGACATGATGCGACTTTGGGAACGGGGATTCACATTTTTGGCTATTTCATATATAAACTGCTGCAGAGTTTCAGCCTCTATTGCAATAGGTGAAACCTGTATTTCCTTGTCTTCCAGCCATCGACTTAATTTTTTAAGATCAAGGGAGTAATTGACGATGGTGTTTTCGGAAAGTCCGCGTTCAAGACGCAGATAGTTTTGATAATCCTTTAGGGCTTGTTGCCAGTTCATTGTGCTATATTACTACTAAAATCAATAGTTAACAAAAAACTAAAAGTTAATTTAAAGATTAGATTGTCGGTATATTTGCCTTTAAATTCAAAAACTAATAAAACTATATTATGAGAAAATTAATTGTAGCAGCGATTGCATTATTTATCGGAACCACCGCTTTTTCGCAAAGTCTTGACTTAGGGATTAAAGCTGGTGCCAACTTCGCGAATATTACGGATGCTTCAAATCTTTCAAACAAAACTGGATTTCAAGCGGGTATTTTTGCCGGAATTAAATTTACTGAAAAAGTAGGTATTCAAGCCGACATGCTTTATTCACAGCAGGGAGCTGAATTTGATGGCGGGGAATTTGACCTGAGTTATATTAATGTTCCAATTGTATTGAAATATTATTTAATTCAAGGATTAAATCTACAAGCTGGGCCTCAATTCGGTTTTGTGGTGGACGACAAGATTACCTTTGATGTTTTTGGTGATGTGAGCAGAAAGGCGAAAGCTGAGGATTTTGATCTTTCCGGGGTGGTGGGAGCAGGATACGATTTTCCAATGGGAATTCGATTTGACGCCCGATACAGCTTCGGATTGACTGATGTGTCAAAAGTTGAAGGTGTCAAAGGAAAAAACAGTGTGGTCTCCCTTGCATTGGGGTATTCATTCTTATAGGACCCCTCCATTATATATAGAAAGACCTCCCAATTCGGAGGTCTTTTTTATGGCCTCAATTCAGTCATGACCAAGTTTTTGTGTGGTTGATGGCCCTCCCAATTGAGGTTGGGTCCCAGGGGGTTTACATCCTCTAAAGGTGAATTTGAAGGTACGCATGGAGGTATGGCTGTTTCAGGGGATTCATATTTGGATGATGTTTCCGAGATCGACTTTTCTCTTGGCTTAGGGGTATCATATAGATTTTCTATTTGAGTGTTTTTTGTCACTCTTTATAATTTTGTGCCGACCCATGCAAATGGTGGAGACTAGGCAGATGATTTTAAAATCCATAATAATGCGATCCAATTGTTGGCGGGATATTCTTTCCAATTGAAGAAAACCAAAATTCAATATATTTTATTGAGAACAAAGCCGTTCAGTAATGGACGGCTTATTTGTTAAAAATATTAACAAAACTATTGGAAAATTTGTTTTATTATCGTTTATTTGCCCTGTCTAACCATAAAATAGATTTAATTATGAAAAAAATTTTACTTTTAGCTACAGTAGTAGTATTTACTCTGTCAGCCCAATCCCAAGAAATTCGCATGGGTGCGAAGGCGGGAGTTAACTTCGCCAATATGTCTATTAAACCAGATGATGGAGAGAAGTTGGATTCACGTACAAGCTTTCATATTGGAGGATTGGTGGAAATCCCAATCACCGAGAAATTCTCGGTACAGCCGGAAATTCTTTATTCTTCCCAAGGTTCTCAATCGAAGTATTCGGAGGAATTCATGGGAGAGAGAATAAGTTCTGAGATTAAATATAAATTGGATTATTTAAGTATTCCAATTATGGCAAAATATTATGTAATCGAGGGTTTAGGCTTAGAAGCAGGACCACAATTTGGAATTTTAGTTTCTGCTAAAGGAGATTATGAAATTTCGGGACTTGGAATATCCGAATCTGGAACTGAGGATTTGAAAGACGATTTGAAAAAATTGGATATAGGCTTAGGATTTGGAGCTTCATACCGTTTAGATATGGGTGTATTCTTTGGTGCAAGATATGTACTTGGCCTAACCGACATAAGCGACAATGGCGATGTTGGATTCGATGAGGAGGTTGAAATTAAGAACAATGTGTTCCAACTTTCCGTTGGATATACGTTCTAGTATAATAAGCAATTAGTTAATAACCGTCTCATTCCTGAAAAATGAGACGGTTTTTTTATTGCCCATTTTTTAGGGCGAGCTTTAAAGGGGATATTAGTTTAAAGGAACTATATCAAGTATTCCATTAATAATGAAGCGGAATTGATATTACATCAGTAAGCATATTAACCAAGATCGAAACTATTTTCGTCCTTTCTAATCTAAACTATTTAATTATGAAAAAAATTTTACTTTTAGCTACAGTAGTAGTATTTACTCTGTCAGCTCAATCTCAAGTTATGAAAGCAGGTGTCAGTCTTTCCTTGCCCGTTGGTGATGCTGGCGATATCTCCGATTTCGGTGGACAATTGGATTTTGCCTATCTATTTGAAATCAATGAGGCCTTTCAGGTTGGTCCAATGGCAAGTTTCTTCTTTTATAATGGAAAAGATTTTAACACTCCAATTGGAAAAATTGATGGAGAAAGTTTATTGTTTCTTCCATTGGGAGGTTCTGCAAGATTCTTACTCGAAGACTTCTTCTTTGGGGCAGATTTAGGTTATGGAATCGGATTATCTCCTGACGGAAACGACGGAGGTTTCTTCTACAGACCAAAAGTTGGATACAATTTTGGAAGCTTAGCAGCTATTCTTTCCTATTCGGGAATTTCTTCTGAACGAACCGTTATAGTAAATGGACCATTTGGACCTATAAGTTCGTCTTCATCTTCAACCTTCGGATCTATAAACGCAGGAGTTGAATTTTCATTCTAAGAGCATATTTTAAATATTTTTAAAAAAGCAGGGACTTCTCCCTGCTTTTTTTATGGTTGATTTTTTGATATTGTGGGTAAAAAAATGTTTTTTGCGTTTGCATCCTATCGTTTAGATATGGGCGTATTCTTTAGCTTGCGTTACAACAAAGGGTTGATGAATGTGAATGATGGAAATGATTTTAAAAAACAAAGTAACGTATTCCAGATGTCAGCAGGTTATTTTTTTTAAGATGTACTCTAAATATTTTTTCAAAAGCCGGAGCAGTTGTTGCTGTTTCTATAATTGCATACATTTACCTTATGAAAATTATCATCATCAACGGCCCCAACTTAAACCTTCTCGGAAAGCGGGAAAATGATTTCTACGGGAATCAAACTTTCAACGATTTTTTCAAAATTTTACAAAAGAAATTTCCCAAAGTAGAACTATCCCATTTCCAATCCAATATAGAAGGGGAACTAATCGATAAAATCCAAGAAGTTGGTTACGGTTATAACGGGATTGTATTAAATGCCGCGGCCTACACCCATACTTCCGTTGGCATAGCCGATGCTGTTCGGGCAATAACAACCCCTGTTGTGGAAGTGCATATTTCCAATACTTTTTCACGTGAGGATTTTCGCCATAAAAGCTTTGTAGCCCCCCACGCAAAAGGAATTATCGTGGGTTTTGGACTTCAAGGTTATGACTTGGCGGTCCAGAGTTTTTTATAAAAACGTATTTCGAATTTGGTTTTTGGAATTTGGTACTTGAAATTTGGTGTTCCCAGGGAAAATCACAACAAATATTCCGATGGTATCAATGTATGGTTCCGCCGTGATACTGTATGGTTCCCCAGCATGTATGTATGGTTCATGACGCATTACTGTATGGTTCAAGGGGGGTAAAGGCTACCTGAAGCCGTGCTGAAGCTATGCCAGAGCCTAGTCAAAGCCTAGTCAAAGCCTAGTATAAGCCTAGTAAGTTAAAATCACACAACATCTAAATGGTTTCAGGAAGTGTTTGTTAATAATAGATTTGTGAGATGGTTCAACACGTTTTTGATGACGAAGAAAAAATGGATAGGACAGATTTTAATTTACACAACCTTTAATTTACACAATCATTTACACAACCAAATTGGACAGTTTTTATTTACACAACCTTTTCGGAAAGTGTAATCGAAACCTACTCTGTGGTCCTGCCTAAATCGTGGCCACCTCGTCCTGTTGTTTACTGTTTCCCCTCCTGCGGCAAGCCATAATTCCTGTTTCAAAATTTTAAAAAGCTCGACGTTCAAAACAAAGAGTGCTAAGTTCATAACAAAGAGTGCTATGTTCAACCACAAAGAATGCTACGTTCATGGACACTTAATGTATTGTTCATGGGGGTCTAGTGCTACGCGAGAGCTACGTTTACTCTACTCGAGTGCTACTCATCCCCTAGTATCAGCCTAGTATCAGCCTAGTATCAGCCTAGTAATGGACTTTTTCCCGCCATGACATCTTATATTTTTATCCTGTTAAAATACCTAAACCTCCAATGGCTCTTTCTTTGTCATTCCACCTATATTTCTAAAGTTTAAGGTCGTCAGGCTATGGCGTTAATAGGTTTTTTCCTTTCTTCAACCAAAAAGAGCTCCAATTGGAGCTCTTTTTAAAAACATCTAATGTCTCAAGTCTAGCAGCGAAGCAATCTCAAGTCTCAAGTCTCAAATCTCACGTCTACAAATGAATCACTTCCCCATAAGCATCAGCAACAGCTTCCATTACGGCCTCGCTCATAGTAGGGTGAGGGTGGATGGTCTTTAGAACTTCATAACCGGTAGTTTCTAGTCTTCTTCCCAAAACTGCTTCCGCAATCATATCGGTAACTCCGGCACCAATCATATGGCAGCCTAGCCACTCCCCGTATTTGGCATCAAAAATAACTTTTACGAAGCCATCTTTCTCTCCCGAGGCACTTGCTTTTCCGCTGGCGGAGAAGGGGAATTTCCCAACTTTTAATTCATAACCCGCTTCCTTGGCTTGTTTTTCAGTCATTCCCACACTTGCAATTTCCGGGGAAGCGTAAGTACAGCCGGGAATATTACCGTAATCGATAGGTTCTACATTTAAGCCTGCAATTTTTTCAACGCAGGTTATTCCTTCGGCAGAGGCCATATGCGCTAGCGCTGGTCCAGGAACCACATCACCAATGGCATAATAGCCTGGAATGTTGGTTTGGTACCAGCCATCCACCATTATTTTTCCTTTATCGGTGACTATCCCTACTTCTTCTAAACCAATATTTTCTATGTTAGCGGTAATCCCAACGGCTGAAAGAATAATTTCGGCTTCAAGAGTTTCCTCGTCTTTTGCGGTCTTTACGGTAGCTTTTACCATTTTGCCGGAAGTGTCCAACTTTTCTACGGAAGAGTTCGTCATTACTTTGATTCCCGCTTTTTTGAAGGATCGTTCAAGTTGTTTACAAACTTCCTCATCCTCCAAAGGAACCAGGGTAGGCAGGAATTCAACTATGGTAATCTCGGTGCCCATGGCATTGTAGAAATGTGCAAACTCAACCCCAATAGCCCCACTGCCTACAACTATCATGCTTTTTGGTTGGGTTTTAAGGGAAATAGCCTCGCGATAGCCTATTACCTTTTTGCCGTCCTGTTTTAGGTTTGGCAGTTCACGGGAACGCGCTCCGGTAGCAATTATGATATGATCCGCAGAATACTCCTTGCCATCTACGTCGATCTTTTTTCCAGGTTTTAATTTTCCGGTGCCGTTGATGACCTCAATTTTGTTCTTTTTCATCAAAAACTGAACTCCTTTACTCATGTCATTGGCAATGCCGCGGCTTCGATCCACTACTTTTCCAAAATCCTTGTCAAATTCCTTTACAGATAAACCGTAATCTTCCGCATGTTTGAGGTAGTCAAATACCTGGGCGCTCTTTAAAAGGGCTTTTGTAGGGATACAACCCCAATTCAAACATACGCCTCCCAGACTTTCTTTTTCAACAATGGCGGTCTTTAAGCCTAGTTGCGAAGCTCTTATCGCGGCCACATAACCCCCTGGACCGCTTCCTAAAACTATTACGTCGTATTTACTCATTTCGTGTTTTTAAAAATTTCTTTTGAAGGGACGAATTTACGAAATCCAAAGGGAATCTCTATGCTTCGGCACCAAATAACGAAGCTTTATTACTCATTAAATTTCTTTATGAATAAAAAAGACTTGTCAGCTTATTGAAAGCTGACAAGTCTGATATTATTTTTTGTAGTTAAACAGGTAGCCTATTGGCTTTGCAAGTGAAATTCCTAAGTTCTATTTTTTCATAAAATCCATCGACAGGGAATTTATACAGAACCGTTGCCCCGTTTCTGTGGGTCCATCCTCAAACACGTGGCCGAGGTGGCTGCCGCAGTTGGCACAGAGTATTTCGGTACGGATCATTCCGTGGGAAGCATCCTGTACATATTCCACGGCACCCTCTATGGCGTCATCAAAAGAAGGCCAGCCGCAGCTGCTTTCAAATTTGCTGTCCCCATCAAAAAGAGGTTGGTGACAGGCAGCACAGGTATATGTCCCGTTTTCAAAATGAAGGTTATAGGCACCCGTATTCGGAAACTCGGTCCCTTTTTCGCGTAGGATGTGGTAACGTTTTTCGCCCAGTTCCTCGCGCCATTCGGCTTCACTCTTATTGACGGGATATTTTCCGTCCCATTCGGAAGGAGTATTTGTGTTTTTCATATTTCAGGTATAAATTTTAATGCTACTCCATTTATGCAGTGACGTTTACCCGTTGTTTCCTTTGGGCCGTCATCAAAAACATGGCCCAAATGTCCTCCACAGACCGCGCAATGCTCTTCTGTGATGGTAGAGCCCATTTGTTTTTCGGCTGAATGTGCCACATTGCCTTCAATGGCCCGGTCAAAACTTGGCCAACCGGTTCCGCTGTCGAACTTGTACTGACTTTCATATAATGGAGTGTTGCAACCGGCACAGACATAAGTTCCTTTTTTGTAATTGTCGTTCAATTCGCTGCTGAAAGCCCGCTCGGTTCCTTGTTTCCGAAGCACCACATACGCCATAGGAGAAAGCTCGGCTTTCCATTCAGCGTCGGTTTTTGTTATTGTAAAATCATCTGTCTTAGCATTCACACTTTTTTGTGCGGGAGAATTGCAACTAAAGAACAGACTAGCAAAAATAATTGTGGCGCTTAAAAATTTCATATTAAAGTTCTATTTTTTCTATTTGGGAATCGTCCATTTGCATCATTTGAAGAAGTTCCTCCATTGATGGATTGATTTTTCCATATTCCGCAGGGACTACTGCAATTCTAAAAATTTGATTGGCCACATAATCATTACCAATGGTGGTAAGATCAAAATTGCCTTCAATGGTAAACTGTACATCCACAAAGGTATGGTTGAAATTGTACTGGAAAATATCCCCAGTCCCGTCCTGATAAAAAATGGATTGTGGCAATTGGGTCCATACATCAGCTTTTTGTCCATTCCCCAACGTAGTCTGCCCTTCATACCTATATGTCAAGACAACGTCGCTTTCCCAAACGTCAAAAGGATAAGAAAAGAAAGGGGTTGAAAAAGTATTGGAGGGATTATCGTATTGAAAATTGGTTGTCACTTCAAAGACTTTTCCGAGTATGTTGATGCCGTCTAGCCCATCCCGCCCCGGAGGTCCTGGATCGCCTTCGCAGGAAGTGAACAAAATGGTGGTCGATAGCGCAAAAAATAGTAGGAGGTTTTTCATAATCGATGTTTTTAATGATTCAGGTTTAATGTTGACAAAAGTCGTTCCAACTTTTGTAAGGGTATAAATTTAAAGGCTTCTTTAGGAGTACCCTATTAAAGAAACATTAAAGTTTAATTTCTTTGGTTTCTTTTTTGAATTGCAAGTTTTACAATAATTTTAATACTTAGCTAATATTATATCGATAATTTTAACAAAAATAAATCCACTTGCTATGAAATCTAAAATCCTCATTTCTTTGGTCGCCATCGTTCTTTTCGCGTATGGCTGTGCCACCAACCCTTTTACGGGAGAGAAGACCTTGGCCTTGGTGCCGAATTCCCAGATTTTGCCAATGGCTTTTCAGCAGTATAGCCAATTTTTGTCCGAGCACAAAGTAGTGAAAAATACTTCGGATGCCCAAATGGTAAACAATGTGGGACATAAAATTGCGGCTGCGGCTGAAAAATACTTGACCGCCCACGGCTATGCCGGCTATTTGAATGAGTATCGCTGGGAATACAATCTTGTGGACAGTAAGGAAATGAACGCTTGGTGTTTGCCAGGAGGAAAGATCGTGGTTTACTCAGGTATTTTACCAATAACCAAGGATGAGGCAGGATTAGCGGCCGTAATGGGGCACGAAGTTGCCCATGCCCTTGCAAACCATGGACAACAGCGGATGAGTGCCGCGCAGCTGCAACAGTTAGGGGCCGTAGCTGGAAATATAGCCTTAGCGAACAATCCCGAGAACCAAGAAATATTTAATACGGCTTATGGTTTGGGTTCCAATTTGGGCGTTATGCTTCCTTTTAGCCGAAGCCATGAAAGCGAAGCCGATAAGATAGGTCTTACCCTTATGGCTATAGCGGGCTATGATCCCATTGTTGCCGCAGAGGTTTGGGAGCGGATGCAAGCTCAAGAAAAAGGTGGGGCGCCACCAGAGTTTTTGAGCACCCACCCCTCAAGTAGTACGCGGATCCAGAACATTCGAGCGTGGGCCCCAGCCGCCAAAGCGGAGGCAAGAAAATATGGCGTTACTACTTTCAGAAAATAAAATAATCAGAGAATCTGAAGCCTTCTTGTTTTTTTTGGCAATTCAAAAATATAAATTGTACCAAAGACAAACTCCGCTGTTATTCCAAAATTCCAAGCACCAAATTACAAGCACCAAATTCCCAATTAACGAATTAACGAATTAACCAATCTCCGAACCCCAAACAATAAACAATAAACAATCCCGTGATAAGCGGGATTTTTTATTAGTTTCGTATTCCTAAAAAATAACAGACCAAAATGGCCAAACTTCAAAAAGGAAGTAGGAAACTGCTATACGCGTGGGCTTTTTATGATTGGGCAAATTCAGTTTATAGCCTTGTGATTGCCTCGGCCATCTTTCCCATTTATTATCAGTCGCTTTTTAAAACGGCGGGAGTTTCTACAGTTTCTGTTTTTGGAGGGGCCATTAGGAGCACTCCCTTGATCAGTTATACCACAGCGGCCGCGTTTTTGCTTGTGGCATTTATTTCTCCATTGCTTTCAGGGATTGCGGATTATGTTGGCAACAAGAAAAATTTTATGAAATTTTTCTGCTACTTGGGAGCGTTCTCTTGCATTGGATTGTATTTCTTCAGCCTTGAGCACATTTATATGAGCTTGATCTTCTATTTTTTCGGGTTGGTGGGTTTTTGGGGAAGCCTGGTGTATTATAATTCCTATTTGCCAGACGTGGCCTTTCCCGAACAACAAGATAGAATAAGTGCCCACGGCTTCGCCTTGGGATATATTGGAAGTGTACTTCTTCTGGTTTTTAACCTTGCAATGGTTATGAAACCCGAGTGGTTTGGTTTACCCGAAGGAGATACAGGAAGTGTCATGGCAATGAAATGGTCATTCGTTTTAGTAGGGCTTTGGTGGATTGTTTTTAGCCAGTACACTTTTTATTATCTACCAAAAGGAAATAGGGAAGGAAAAAAGGTGACCCGGAAAATTCTTCTCAACGGTTTCCAGGAATTAAAAGGAATTTATGCATCGCTTTCGGGAAATATATATCTAAAACGTTATTTAACAGCTTTCTTCGTATATAGTATGGCGGTGCAGACCGTGCTGCTTGTTGCCACATACTTTGGGGAACAGGAGATAGGATGGGGAGGAATGGAGGAAAAAACAATTGGCCTGATCTCAAGTATCCTAATTATACAATTGGTCGCGGTAATCGGGTCTATTTTAACTGCCCGAGCATCAGGAAAGTTTGGTAATATTCCCGTCCTTATCCTTCTAAACCTGATATGGGTAGTTATTTGCGTGGTCGCATTTTTTATTGAATCACCAACGCAGTTCTATATCACAGCGGGGTTTGTAGGCTTGGTTATGGGAGGAATTCAGTCCTTGTCGCGCTCTACGTATTCCAAGCTTTTGCCCGAAACCAAAGACACTACATCATATTTCAGTTTTTACGACGTAGCTGAAAAAATTGGTATTGTAATCGGGATGATGCTCTATGGATTCATAGATCAGATAACAGGAAGTATGAGAAATTCTATCTTATTTTTAGTGATATTTTTTATTTCTGGCGTATTTTTATTGTTCAGAGTACCGAGAAATAAAATAATTTAGATAATATTTGTTTAAGTTTGCGTTTATTTGCTACCAA
Source organism: Aequorivita sp. (assembly GCA_049646885.1). Lineage (GTDB taxonomy): Bacteria > Bacteroidota > Bacteroidia > Flavobacteriales > Flavobacteriaceae > Aequorivita. Next base: position 99,114 of record JBARWQ010000003.1, read on the forward strand.
TCTACCCATTTATGAAGAAAGTATATTTTATCAAAAGAATCCTACTCATATTTATTGCGCTTCATTTTATTTCCTGTGAAAATGAACCCTTGACCGGAAAGTTTCCCCAAGAAGAGCAAAACGAAGCGGAAGAAGGACAATTCCGGGCCATGATTGAAGGAAAGGAATTTATTGCCGCCTCCACAAGCGCCACTTTAACTTCAGATAATGAGCTGGTAATTATAGGCAACAAGCCTGGTGGTGAAAAAATTGTCCTGGCAATCACCAATGCCGCCGAAGGGATATTTAATCTTACCACGGGCGGAGATAATGAAAATTCCGGTATTTATTTTGATGGTTCCATCAACGTATCTCCCTATATTTCCGCGGGCCTATTTGGAGGTTCCGGTCAACTAAACTTAACGAAACTGGACATTACAGATAAAACCCTAACCGGTACTTTCAGCTTCACTGGGGTACGGATTAAAGTTGATGGCGATGGAAATCCTATTCTCGATGGTGATGGGAACCCTGTAATGGAGGATATTGAAATAACAAAAGGAGCTTTCAACAGTATAGCTTATGTACTCGACGACAGTGGTGGAGGGGGAACAGGAGGAGATCCACAGAACAAGTTTTTTGCCAAGGTAGATGGCGTTGACTTTATTGCGGACACCTTAAGAGTGACCGAGCCGGTGGTTGGGAATGTGCACATGATTAAAATTGAAGCGAGGTCGTCGAAAAATGAACTTATCCGAATCGATATTCCCCGTGCCTTAGGGGTGGGCACCTTTCAAATGGTGAAGATTTCCGACGGTACCAAACTTATCGCTTCCTATAATGCCAACCAGGGAGGCGAGAATTTAACTTCCAATCCCGGAAGCATAACAATAACAGAATTTGATCTGGAAGAAGGAGTATTAAAGGCGACTTTTGAATTTACCGGCAAAGATCCTCTAGGCAACGACCCCACCGTGGTGCAAGTCACAGAAGGCGATTTAACGGCTCACTTTGAAGGAATACCCGGGGCCAACAATATGTTCAGGGCTAATGTAGATGGGGCTGATTTCTCACCCGAAACGCTTGAGGTTCTCAGTGAAGTTGTAAACCAATATCCCAGAGTAACGTTGATTGCCACGGTTGGTAAACAAAAAATGGAACTCAGTTTCCCAGAAACCATTACTGAAGGCACTTTCGAAATGGCCAAAGTAGTGACGGTTGGAAATGAGGTTGTAGGTGTTTATACTCCGATTGTGGGCACTTCTATATCCTATGTTTCCAGTCCGGGGAGTATTGTGATCACAAATTATGATATTCCCAATGGAATTATAGAAGGCACCTTCAATTTTACAGGAGTAGATGCCACTGGGCAAGATCCCAAAGTTTATCAAATTACGGCTGGAGAATTTCTGGCTGTCCTTAAATAGATAATTATAAAATGGAATAAAGCCGTCCCGACAATTTGCCCGGACGGCTTTTTTATTTCAATGAATAGAGTTTTAAAGAGGTCTTACTTTGCCCGAGCCCCTTACTTCCACATTGTTGCTGGCGGGATTTCCTCCATACAAAATAGTGCCGGAGCCTCGGATAGTCCCCTTTAGACTTTTATTAGCCACAATTTTCACATTACTGGAACCTGATATATTGATTGCGGCATTTTCTGAAACCAAATCTTCACAATCAACTTTTCCACTACCCGTAGATTTTAAATCTGCATAGCTAACTTTGCCCGAAAGTTCAATTTCGCCGGAGCCCGATAATTCGGCAGCTAGGTTGTCGGCATCAACCTCGAGTTCCATCTCCCCAGACCCACTTAAAAATAAGGATAGGGCGGAAGCTCGTATCCGATCTGCCCCTTTAACGCTTCCTGAGCCTCTCACTGAAATTGCGGATAATTCCTTAAATGGAACACTTACCTTGATTTGTTGGGTATTGCTTAAGGAGGTGTTGTTTTTTAATGAAATAATTAAAGTGGTGCCATCGCTCTCGGCCACAACCCTTTCCTGAACATTGGATTCAGCGGTTATTTCTATACTTCCTTCCTTACCTGTAACAAGGGTTACCGCTAAAGGACCACTTACCTCAATGATATCATATTCCTTGGTTTCTACAGTGCGGGTGGTGATTATTCCATTGCCTTTTATGGAAGTGTTATTATATTTTTGAGCATAGGTGAAGCCACCTCCTAAAACGAATATGGATAAGGTCAATAATATTTTTTGTATTGCTTTCATAATTCTATTTTTGATTAATTATTTAGGTGCCTATTCAAATAAAAGACAGATTTTATATAAAAATGTTACACCTACTATTAAAAATAAATTCACAACTGGCATAACTCTTGACTTATTATTTGGGAAGTAAGGTGAACGCGGTGATTTTCATCGCCTTCCCATAGAATTAGTATAAACATTAATAACTGATACATTGTGATGCGTTAAATGGTGACACAATGTCTTAAACATATATATGGCTCAATCAAAATTATCAATACTGGACAAGTTGTCACTTCAAGATTTAAAAGAAGATGCAGAATTCATTCCCTTAATGTCCGCTGAGGATGAGGATGCGATGCACAATGAGGAATTGCCCGAAATATTGCCCATTTTGCCCCTGCGCAACACGGTGTTATTTCCCGGAGTAGTTATCCCAATTACTGCAGGTCGCGATAAATCCATAAAACTTATCAATGAAACCAACAAGGGAAATAAGGTTATTGGCGTAGTTTCACAAAAGGATGAAGATGAGGAGGAACCGGGAGTAAATGACATCAACACCATTGGAACAGTGGCCCAAATTTTACGCGTACTGAAAATGCCGGATGGGAACGTTACCGTGATAATCCAAGGGAAAAAGCGGTTTAGGGTCGCGGAAATAATTACCACTACCCCTTATCTTACCGCTACTATTCGGGAAGTGGCAGAAGCACGTCCAGAAAAGGAAAGTCCCGAGTTTCGAGCAATTATTGATTCTATAAAGGAAATGGCGCTGCAAATTATTAAGGATAGTCCAAATATTCCTTCTGAAGCCGCTTTTGCCATTAAGAATATTGAAAGTCCCAGTTTCCTTATCAATTTCGTCTCGTCGAATTTGAATATCGAAGTAGAGGAAAAACAAAAATTGCTTGAGATCAATAACTTGAGAGACCGCGCTCTTGAAACGCTGCGGTATATGAATATTGAAATCCAAAAGCTATCTCTCCGGAACGATATACAATCCAAGGTACAGCACGACATCAACCAGCAACAGCGGGAATATTTCCTTCAGCAGCAAATGCGGACCATACAGGAAGAGTTGGGTGGTTCTACTATGGAGGAGGAAATAGAAGAAATGACCGATAGGGCGAGGGCCAAAAAGTGGAGCAAGGAGGTGAAAACCCATTTCGACAAGGAATTGGCCAAGATGCAACGGATGAACCCTCAAGTAGCCGAATACAGTATTCAACGCAATTATTTAGAATTGCTACTGGATCTACCTTGGAAACATTACAGTAAAGATAAATTCGATTTGATTCGCGCACGAAGAATTTTGGACCGTGACCATTATGGATTGGATGATGTAAAGAAACGGATCATCGAGTACTTGGCAGTTCTTAAATTGAGAAACGATATGAAATCGCCCATAATTTGTCTATATGGACCTCCAGGGGTAGGGAAAACTTCTTTGGGGAAATCCATAGCCGAAGCACTTGGGAGAAAGTATGTGCGAGTGTCCTTAGGAGGGCTCAGAGATGAGGCAGAGATTCGCGGCCATAGAAAAACCTATATAGGGGCTATGCCCGGAAGAATTGTCCAGAGCATTAAAAAAGCCGGAACTAGTAATCCCGTATTTGTTCTTGACGAAATAGACAAGATTTCTGCAGGAAACCAAGGAGATCCTTCCTCGGCCATGTTGGAAGTGCTGGATCCCGAACAGAACTACTCTTTTTACGACAATTTCTTGGAACTGGGATATGATCTTTCCAGGGTCATGTTTATCGCTACTTCGAACAGCTTGAGTACAATTCAGCCTGCACTTCGCGATAGGATGGAAATAATCGATGTTACCGGTTATACCATAGAGGAAAAAGTTGAAATTGGCAGACGCCATTTGCTTCCCAAGCAGTTAAAGGAGCACGGGATGACAAAGGAGTCACTTCAAATTCCAAAAAAACAATTGGAAAAAATAGTGGAGGGATATACCCGAGAGAGTGGAGTACGCGCTTTGGAAAAAGAAATTGCAAAAATGGTCCGTTACGCCGCCGTGAAAATCGCGACCGAAGAGGAATACGAAAAGAAAGTGACCAACGAAATAATTTTGGAGGTTTTGGGCGCACCTAAAATGCAGCGTGACAAATACGAAAATAATGAAGTGGCAGGCGTGGTAACTGGTCTGGCCTGGACAAGTGTAGGTGGCGATATCTTATTTGTTGAATCGGCACTTTCCCTTGGAAAAGGGACTTTGAATATGACGGGTAATCTGGGTAAGGTGATGAAGGAATCGGCTACCATTGCATTGGAATACATAAAATCCAATGCAGTATCGATGGGAATTTCTCCCGATATTTTTGAAAAGTACAACGTTCATATCCACGTGCCGGAAGGCGCAACTCCCAAAGATGGTCCTAGTGCCGGAATCACCATGCTCACTTCCCTGGTATCGCTATTTACCCAGCGAAAAGTCAAGAAGAGCTTGGCAATGACAGGGGAAATAACCCTTAGAGGAAAAGTGCTGCCAGTAGGGGGTATAAAAGAAAAAATATTGGCCGCAAAACGAGCAAGAATCAAGGAAATCCTACTGTGCGAGGATAATAGAAGAGATATTGAGGAAATAAAACCTGATTATCTTAAAGGGCTCACTTTTCATTATGTGAGGGATATGAGCGAAGTTCTGGAGATTGCCTTGACCAAAGAAAAAGTGAAAAACGCAAAGAAGCTATAGCGATAGACGGTTGAGAACACCATAAATCAAAAGAAAGAAGTGAAAGGAGCATACAAAGGACCAATTTTCTTTGTATGTCCTTTTTTTTCACTCCATCTTGAAAAATGGGCAAATAAATTTTACTTACTTTCGTTCTAGATTTTAGTTCCCCTAACTTTCGTCCATGACCCATAAGGTTTTATTAGCTTTTCTTTTTTTTTCAACTACACTGGTTACGGCACAGATAGGCGGGAGATCTACCTATCAATTTCTCAATTTGGTAAACAACCCGAGAATGGCCGCTTTAGGGGGCAAGGTGGTTACTAATTACGATTACGACCCCGTGCAGGCCATCTGGAACCCGGCCAGCATCAATCCAGAAATGGACAATCAATTGTCGCTCAACTACACCAGCTATATTGGCGATATAAATTACGGAACAGCTTCCTATGCTTATTTATGGGATCGTCGAACTCAGGTACTCCATACGGGAATAACCTATGTAAATTACGGAAAGTTTGATGGATATGACGAAAATGGCATTCCCACCAACAGTTTTAGCGGTAGCGAGGTAGCCATCTCCTTTGGGCATGCCCGCAATATTGCTTTCACAAATTTTCACATTGGAGTTAGCGCCAAGCTCATCTCTTCCAAACTGGAGCAATACTCCTCCTTGGGCGGGGCTTTGGATATTGGGGTGATGTATGTATATGAGGATTGGGATTTACACATCACAGGAGTAGTGAGAAACCTCGGCACCCAGTTTACACCTTATCACGAGGAATATGAGCCCCTTCCTCTTGAATTGCTTTTTGGAATTTCCCAAACCTTGGAACATATTCCCATTCGATGGCATTTTACCTTGGAAAATATGCAACAGTGGAATATCGCCTTTTCAAACCCATCCCGAGAGCAAATTGATTTGGAGGGAAATGTTACCAAGGAAAAAATCAATTTTATAGACAATGCTTTCCGCCACATGATTGTGGGAGTGGAATTATTCCCTGAAAGCGGTTTTAATATTCGCCTGGGCTACAATTTTAGGCGGGGAGAGGAACTCCGTATTTTGGAGAAACGCGCCTTTGCGGGATTGAGTGCAGGTTTCGCCATAAAGCTCAACAAGATGCGATTGAGTTATTCCTATGCCAAATACAGTACGGCCGCAAGTTCCAGTTTTTTTGGACTTAATCTTGACCTACAATAATAAATCCCGCATCTTTGTGAATCATAAGACCAGTGGGGCAGAAAATTATATGAAGAAAATTACCATTGCCATTGATGGATATTCCTCTACGGGAAAGAGTACAGTTGCCAGACAGCTGGCCGATAGCCTAGAATATGTATATGTGGACAGTGGTGCAATGTATCGCGCAGTTGCGCTCTTTGCACTGCAGAAGGGGATAATTTCTGAAAATTATTTTGACAGGGATAAACTGATCAAATCCCTTCCTCTTATAAATCTGGAATTCAAAAAAGTTTCAAATAACAAAAAAGCCCATATTCATCTGAACGGGGAGGATGTTGAAAATGAAATCCGAAATCTTAAGGTTTCCGCCGTTGTGAGCCCCATTGCGACGGTGAGTGAAGTTAGGGCCAAATTAGTGATTCTTCAAAAAGAAATGGGTAAGAATAAAGGCGTGGTAATGGATGGCCGGGATATTGGCACGGTGGTATTTCCAAATGCTGAATTGAAGTTATTTATGACTTCCACCCCCCAAAAACGCGCGGAACGTCGCTATAAAGAGCTTCAGCAGCTTGGCGAGGATATCGATTTTGACGATGTCCTTCACAATATTGAGGAGCGCGACCTAATAGATACCACACGTAAGGATTCTCCCCTTCGCAAAGCGGAAGACGCAATTGAAATTGACAATTCGGAAATGAATTTAGAGGATCAATTTCAATTGGCATTGCAATTGGCCCAAGACCGAATCGCCGGACGCATTTAATATTTTTTTGAATACTGGCTTCTTCACCCAGATTCTTTCTTAATGACCGGCAACCCACCAAGTACCAAATTCCAAGTACCAAATTCCAAGTGCCAAATTCCAAGTACCAAATTCCAAACAATAAACAAGATCATCCTTCCAACCCAACCTGCAACAACTGCAACCCGCAACCTGCAACCAAGCTGTTTTCTTTTAATAAAATTTGGAATGAACTACTTTAGATCTACTTTCTGGGCAACGCCTTTGCTGGTTTGGGTTTTGCCCACTTCACTAAACTCAAAAGTATATTGGTTTTTGGAAGTTGAGAGAATCTTGATGAGAATAGCTTTTTTTTCCGCTTGGTTTTTGGGATTCAATTTTTTTAAAACGTACTCACAGTCGTTAATCCAACGAATAGAAGAGGTATCTATTTTTCCTTGAAAAAAGTCTATTTCTAGGGAATCGTTTCGAATTATCATGGTCTTAAATACTTCGGTTCCCGAAAGAGCTTCAAATTCAAAAGTACCTGTGCGGAAATCCTCGCATTTACGTTCATTTTCGTAACAGCTGGAGCACAGGGTCAGAACGGTCAAAAAGTATAGAAAACGCATAGAACTATTTTTCGCAAAATTGGGAAAAATTACCGAGAACACTTAGTTTTCATACATATTAAAAGTGCCATCGCTGTAAAAGATAACGATGCGTTCTATTTTTTTCCTTTGACTTTCGTCGCTACCAATTTTTTCAGTGGTTCCAGAAACACTCGAAAAAAGATCCGGCGTTTCATCTTTGATATCCTTTTGTTTTTTTGGAGTGGCTCTTTCCGATTCAACCTTTGGTTGGGATAGAGTAGAGGGAAAATTGCCCTTCCCAAAAACCAGCCAGTCCATATCCACTTCCGGAAATTTCTGAAGTACTTTCATCACAAATTCCAAGCTTGGTTTATTTCTACCTGACAATAAATGTGAAATAGTGGAGCGATTAAAATCTATGGCCTCGGCGAGTGCAGCGGCATTCACTTCATAAAATTCCATTATTTCCTCCAATCTATTTGAGAAATCAGCACTGTTTACCATTGTAACATCATTGTTGTTCTAATAACGACTACAAATGTAATTAATTATATTTTCAACTACGGAATAATTGAAAAAGAAACAAAATTTCTTATACTTTATAATTAAGTAATACATTATATACCGTTGGTTATCAAGTTGTATAAGTTACTAATTCAAACTTAGGTTTACAACGGTAATAAGTATGGCGATACAATCCCCTAAAGTTTACCGCTGTAATGGAAATGGTTGATAAATAACGTTTACTTTTGTAAACAAACATCTGTTTAGTTTTGTAAACTCACATTTATGAAATGAAAATAGCAGATTGGTATCAGGCGAATTTTGAAGATCAATTATCAGGTCGATATATAACCTTGGATCATATTGAGCCCTTGTTGGAAAAATATAAACACCATTTTAAAATAAGCATCGCTGGAATTTCTGAGCAGCGGAAATCTATTCCACTTATAAAAATCGGACAAGGTCCTAGAGTTGTTTTAGCTTGGTCGCAAATGCACGGAAATGAATCGACAACTACGAAGGCTATTTTCGACTTTCTTAGGTTCTTGGCGCAAAAGGAAGTGTATAAGGATGAATTGAAAGTGTTTATGGGCACATATACTTTTTATGTACTTCCTATGCTGAATCCTGATGGCGCCGTCGCCTATACACGTGAGAATGCGAATGGGGTGGATTTGAACAGGGATGCGCAGGATATTTCACAGGCTGAAAGTCGTTGTCTCAAAAAAGTTTTTAATGAGATCCGACCTTCTCTGTGCCTCAATTTGCATGACCAACGATCCATTTATGGCCTGGATAATGGGAATCCTGCCACAGTGTCGTTTCTCTCCCCAGCGGCGGATGCTTCACTCACACATACAAATGCGCGCAAAACCGCAATGTCCCTAATTGTGAAGATGAATGATTTCTTGCAAAAATTTCTTCCGGGTCAAGTGGGAAGATACGACGATAGCTATAATCCGGCCTGCATTGGTGATGCATTTCAGAGTATTGGCGTGCCCACGATACTTTTTGAAGCTGGTCATTACAAAACAGATTACCAAAGGGAAAAAACCAGGGAATTTATCTTTTATTCCCTTCTTGCATTGTTCGATATCGTTGGAAGTAAGAAAGAAAGTCCCAATTATAAGAAGTATTTTGAGATTCCCGAAAACCGAAAAAACTACAATGATTTTATTCTGCGGAATGTTTCTTTTCACAATTCTCCCAGGCCGTTGGATTTAGCTATACAATATTCGGAGGTTTTACGCGATGGAAATATTGAATTTGAGGCGATTATTGACGAGATTGGCCAGCTTGATCTCAGACATGGCCATTTAGAGCAAAATGCTCATTCGAATGAAATTTTAACAAATACTCAGAAAATGTTGGCCGTAGGTGTTAAAGTTTACAAAATTTTTGATAAAAACGAAGAAAACAAGATATATTTTCAAGCAGAAGTTTTTTAAATTCGTAAAACTTTATAGTTTTGCACAAAAATTGAAATTATGTCAAAATTCAAACTAGACGATACAGACCACAAGATTCTGGCCATGTTGATCGACAACACCCGTATCCCCTTTACGGATATTGCAAAACAACTGGACATTTCGGCCGGAACGGTACATGTCCGAGTCAAAAAAATGGAAGAAGCCAATATTATTACTGGCTCCACCCTTCAGGTGGATTACAACAAATTAGGTTATTCCTTTATCGCTTATGTTGGGGTGTTTATTTTTAAGACTTCCCAAACACAATTTGTTATGGAACGTATAAGCGAGATTCCCTTTGTGACCGTTGCCCATGTTACAACTGGAAAATTCAATATTTTCTGTAAAATAAGAGCGAGGGATACTGCCCATGCCAAAGATATCATCTATCAAATAGATGATATAGAAGGGGTTAGCCGTACAGAAACAATGATATCAATGGAAGAGAGCATCAATGACAAAAAGAGATTGCTACACTCCATTTTTAGTGAATATTAAAATCGTCGGCATCTTTAAAAGAAACCTTTGTTAATCGCAAAGGTTTTTTTTTATCTTTAGTGAAAAGCTGTAGATATGAGAGTATCGGAATTGCACCCCTCAGAATATGCCGAATATTATAAGCCGTATCTCGATTTAGTACAGGATTCACCTTTAATAGAGGCTCTATCTAATGGCCTGGGCACGACCCTTTCCTTTTTTCATAAACTTCCTCCTGGGACATGGACTTATAGATACGCTCCGGAAAAATGGACTTCAAAGGATATCTTACAACATCTTAGCGATACTGAAAGGGTGTTTTCTTATAGGGCATTGAATATTGCCCGGAATCCGCAATCGGTTCTTCAAGGGTTTGATGAGAATGTGTTTGCAAAAGCGGCCTTGGCAAATGAGAGGTCAATCGAAAAATTAATGGCGGAGTATATTGCCGTAAGAAAATCAACAATTTCTCTCTTTGGAAATATAGATGCTTCACAGTTGCCACATACCGCTATTGCCAATTCAAAGCCCTTGTCCGCTAGGGCAGCAGGATTTATTATTTGTGGTCACGAAATACATCACTGTAATATTATAAAGGAACGTTATTTGTCATGAAATTTATAAAACTCCTCAAAGACACTTATTTGAGTTGGGACAAGAACGATCCTTGGGCCAAGAGTGCGGTGATTGCTTATTACGCCTTATTTTCCTTGCCCTCCCTTTTAATTATTACTGTTTATTTTGCGGGTATTTTTTTCGGAAAGGAAGCAGTGGAAGGAAGAATAACCGGCAAAATCAGTGGTCTGGTAGGGGAGGGTAGCGCAGATTTGATACAGGCAATGATTATTAATTCCACTCTATCGGGAAGCTCCGCTTTGTATATAATTTTTGGTGTTGGGATGTTGCTTTTCGGTGCTACCGGAGTTTTTTACCAACTGCAGAAAGCGTTGAACGATATTTGGAGCGTCCGCGCCAAAAAGAATAGCCTATGGGACACCATGAAACGCCGTGCAGTGGCATTCGGGGTGGTCTTATCCATGGGTTTATTGCTGCTCATTTCCTTGGTTATAAGCACTGTTATCAACGCATTGAGTGGTTTGATAGGAGAATATTATGCCAACTTTTCTTCCCCCGTGGTGAAAATTTTGAATTTTGTGTTGTCCCAAATTACGATAACCGCACTTTTAGCCGCTATTTTCACCCTGCTTCCCGATGTGAAGATAAAATGGAAGACCAATCTAATCGGTGCATTTATGACCTCTTTGTTGTTTTTGGCAGGAAAGTACCTGATTGGCTTTTACTTTTCCAAATGGGATCCTGCTTCCGTATATGGTGTGGCAGGCAGTGTGGTGCTCGTTCTTCTTTGGGTCTATTACACCTGTCTGATCTTGTTTTTTGGCGCCGAGTTCACCGTAAATTGGGCACTACACCGGAAGATAAAAATAGAACCTACCGACAACGCCACTCTTTCCTACCAACGTGAAATGGAAGAACTACGAGAGTACAAACGCAGGGTGGAAGAGGATAAAAAAAAAGCCGAAACCTTAGCAAATAACTGATTTCCCTTAAAAAAAATTGATTAAAGATTAATATCGAAAATTGAATAAATGATGACGCTCATTGGGTCGATGAAGAAGTAGTGGTGGACAAGGATATCAGATCAATAGAAATTCCAAAGACCTTGCCGCATTGATCGAGGAAATAAAAGAAGGGAAGCATCAAAACAGCATGCTTAATATATAACTATAGAACATAAAAAGAGGCTTTTGAGCCTCTTTTTATGTTCTAGTCCTGATCTGAAAAAAAGGGGGAGAAAGCTTTATTCCTCCTCATCGATTATTTTTCTTTCAGGTATATCGTTTATTGGCTCGTGGAAATCGGCTTCTTCGTAATCGTCCTCGTCAAAATTGGCCATGGTGGTTTCCAGTCTTGAACTCACTTTAACTAGGTAAACTGTGTCCTCCGTTTTCACTTCAACAGCTTCCACAGTTTCATTTTTTGCATTTTTAAAAACAATAATGTGGTCGTCGTCGTATCCGTCGGGGTATTTTTCTACCAATAGAGAAAGTATCTCAGGAGTTAGTTTTCGGTAGTCTACAATGATTCGTTTCATTTAAATAACAATTTTTATTTTGGTTATAAAACTATTCAAAAATTAATGACCTAAAAATGTTTTAATGAAAATTTTTATAATTTTTCATAGTAGTTAAAAGCATTGATAATCAATTCATTACCAACAACACAATCTGTATGTGCCTTTCCAAAGTCTTCCAAGAGAACAAATAGGACTTTCCCGTTTCTGTTTTTCTTGTCGAAAATAAGCAGGTCTATTACCGCTTTAATGTCAGCTTCATTAAATGAGATTTTTGGAAAGATTTTTTTCACCACTGTACTCACCTCCTTTAGATTGGCATGGGAAAAGCCAAATATATGATTCGATATAAAAGATTCCAACACCAAACCTATCGCTATTGCTTCTCCATGCAAAAGTGTGATTTCTTTGTCTTTTAGGAAATATGATTCCATGGCATGCCCCAAGGTGTGACCAAAGTTTAAAATCTTTCTTCTACCAGTTTCAAATGGGTCTGAGACCACAATATTATTTTTGATTTCGATAGATTCCCATATCAAATTTTCAAAACCCGATTTGTCTTGAAAATTTATCGTTTTCAATCTATCCCAATAAGCCCGACTATAAACTAGACCATGCTTCAGCATTTCTGCAAAGCCTGAAATAAGATGTTCATGTGGTAGCGTATCCAAAAATGTAGTATCGACAGCTACCATTTCCGGATCGGTGATGGTGCCTATCTGGTTCTTAAGAGTCCCGAGATCCACTCCGTTTTTTCCACCTAATGCCGCATCCACCATTGCTAGAAGGGAGGTGGGGATATTCACGAAAGCAATCCCCCGCTTGAAAGTAGCAGCCACAAATCCTCCTAAATCCGTGACAACCCCTCCACCTAGATTGATGAGGAGGCTGTTTCTGTCTGCTCCTTCTCTTGAAAGTTGGTGCCATAACTGTAAGCAACTAGCTATATTTTTATGCTCTTCGCCAGATGGAAAAATAAGAGGGATTAAAGGAAGGGGATTTTTGATTTTCTTTGTGAACAAAGGAAAGCAGTGTTTATAGGTGTTTTCGTCCATGAGGACGAAAATTTTGGACGGTTTCATATCCTGAATCAGGGTGTTCAATGCATGCCAAGCCGTTTCGTTTTTGTGAACCAGTTCTTTCAATGTATAAATTTTTGTCTTTATAGGATTTTCTTGTATAAATGGTCTTCAAATCTAACTATATTTGCACATATAATTTTTGGATCATGTCAACAAAAAACTACTTTGATAATACGGAAACTGCCTTTAAGCTCAAAAGTGATTCTGAACTGGAGCGTGCCTACTTTCTTTTTAAGATGATTTCAAAGGAACCTTTGGTGCGAATTGGTACAGCAGTTACCAAGTTTGCGTTGAATGTGAACCTGCCGGTGGAAGGATTGATCCGCTCTACGGTGTTCGACCACTTTTGCGGAGGGGTAAACGAAATAGACTCTATGGGAACGGTCGATAGGCTTTACGATGTCGGGGTCTCATCGGTGTTGGACTTTTCTGTTGAAGGAAAGGAGGAGGAGGAGCAATTTGATGCCACCGCAGCCAAAGTAGAGGAACTTACATATTTTGCCGAAAATAAGGAGTCAATGCCTTTTTCGGTATTCAAACCTACGGGTTTTGGCAAATTTCAAATCTTTCAAAAGCTGACAGAAAAGAAACCGCTTATGGACGATGAAGAAAACCAATGGCAGCAGGTAGTCAGGCGTTATGATACGGTTTCAAGAGCGGCGCATAAATGTAACATTAGCCTGCTTATAGATTCTGAGCAATCCTGGATGCAGGATGCGGCAGATTCTCTTTGTGAACAGATGATGGAAAAGTATAATAAGGAGAAACCTATTGTTTTTAATACTCTGCAGTGTTATCGTTGGGATAGGTTGGATTATTTGAAACAGCAGCATGAAAGAGCAAGAGCCAAAGGATATAAGTTGGGTTTTAAAATTGTTCGTGGAGCTTATTTGGAAGCGGAAAACGAACGGGCTCAAGAAAAGAATTATCCCACTCCTATCTGTGAAAGTAAGAAGGCTACGGACGATAACTTTGATGAAATCATGGCCTATATTATGGACCATCTCGATGATATTTCACTATTTGTAGGTACACACAACGAAAACAGCACCTACCTTGCCATGGAGTTGATGGAGCAAAAATCAATCTCAAAAACGGATGATAGGATGTGGTTTGGGCAACTTTATGGCATGAGCGACCATATAACCTTCAACTTAGCGGAAATGGGGTACAATGTGGCAAAGTATATTCCTTTTGGGCCCGTGAAAGATGTAATGCCCTATCTTATCCGACGGGCAGAAGAAAACACTTCGGTGGCCGGGCAAACGGGTAGGGAACTAAGTTTGTTGAAAAAAGAAAGACAACGTAGAAAGCTATAGTTCTTTTAATTTCTGAAGGATTTACCGGACAATTTATTTTTCTTTTTCTACCATTGCCTCATAGACAGTGACAAGGTCTGTGCAATTACGAACTTTTACTTTTAGGTTTTTTTCCGAAACCTTTCCTTTGATTACATATTGATTGCAGGAATCCATTTTTATGTTGCTTTCAGAAAAAATTACATCGCCGTCCTTTAATAAAATGGAAATGGCAGAGGTGTCCAAATGATTGTCTTGAAGAGCTTGCAAGGTCTCCTCTGTAAACACCCTTTCTTTTAACCGTATATTTTTCAAGGTCCGGGCCTCAGGACCGTAGGCACAGGAAGTTTTTTTACCGCTGAGGATAAAGAATAGAAGGAGAAGTCCAAGAATAAAACCTCCAGAAAAATAGAGTAAACGGTGGGCTAATTTCATTATTTGGGATTAGAAGTTGGGAAATTAATCTTCGAAGACATCCAACTTATTGGGTTTGTTTAAAAAATTAACAGGTTAAGATCGCTATATGGCAAATCAAACCAATCGGCCACAGCTTTGTTGGTTAAAATTCCGCGGTAAAAATACAAACCATTTTTCAAACCTGGATCAAAACGGATGGCGTTTTCCAAGCCCCCACTTTCCGCTATTTCCAAAATATAGGGCGTGAAGATATTGCTGATGGAAATAGAAGCAGTTTTTGGATATCTGGCGGGAATGTTGGGCACGCCATAATGTATTACACCGTGGTTTATGAAGGTGGGATTGTCATGACTGGTCATTTCGGTAGTTTCGAAACATCCTCCCATATCCACACACACATCGATGATTACTGCCCCTTTTTTCATTTTCATCACCATGTCTTCCGTAACGATAATTGGGGCCCGATTCTGCCCTCTTACAGCTCCTATGGCAACATCGCAACGGAGAAGGGCCTTCATTAAGTTCTTGGGTTGTACCGTGGAGGTGTATAAAATACGTCCCACATTGGTCTGTATAGTTCTTAGTTTGGTAATGGAACTGTCAAAGACCTTTACATTGGCACCTAGGCCAAGTGCGGACCTGACGGCGAACTCGCCTACGGTCCCGGCACCAATTACCACCACCTCAATAGGGGGAACTCCGCTGATATTTCCAAAAAGAAGTCCATTGCCCCTTTTGGCGTTGACCATAAGTTCTGCGGCAATTAGGACTGAAGCTGTCCCGGCAATTTCGCTAAGTGCCTTGACCAAGGGATAGCTGTGGTCTTCGTCCTTAATAAATTCGAAGGCCAGGGCGGTGATTTTCTTTTTGGCCAAAGCGGCGAAATACTCTTTTTTTCGGGTTTTTAATTGGAGTGCGGAAATGAGAACGGATTTAGGTTGCATCCATTTCAATTCTCCCAGGGTAGGGGGTTCCACTTTAAGGACAATCGGACATGCAAATACTTTTTGTGTATCATCAGTCATTTGGGCTCCGGCTTCCGAATATTCATTATTGGAAAAACCTGCTTCCAGGCCAGCACCATTCTCTATTAAAACTTTATGGCCATTGCTCACTATAGCATTTACAGCATCTGGAGTTAAGCAAATTCTTCTCTCCTGGAAATACGCTTCCTTGGGGATACCAATATATAGATTGCCCTTTTGTCTCGAAATTTCCAAGGTTTCTTCCTGGGGCAACAATTGAGCTCTGGTAAAAGGCGATTTGGGTTGCGTCATGAGTAACGGATTTAACGCTCCAAGTTACGTATTAATTTTCATTTTTTAAGAATTGTAAATCAACGGAAGAGGTCTTTTAGCTGTTGCCAAAGAGATCGCTTTTGCAGGAGTTCCTCCTCGAAGGATTTTAAATCATCGTGCCTCATTTGGCTAAACAATTTTGCTCGGATCAGATACACAAATGGGACAAGAATCATCATTATGGGGACAACATATATGATTTCTACTTCATCAACATTAAAATTCTGTTTGATAATACTGAATAATTGAAAAACATACATAGCCATTGGAATCAATATAATCCAATGCCACCAATGCTTACAGGTAAAAAACCACAGCAGCAATATTATAATGGGTATTAATTTTCCTGTTAAGAACCAAGCGAAGTGATAGAAGGAGGGATATTGAGTGGTAAGGGTAAAAAAAGAAGTTTCCCATACCTGTGAATCGGTAGGGAAACTTTCATATGCGTAATATAAAAACGGGGTACAGGCAATTATAAAAACTATAATGCCTCCCTGTATAAGACTTTTTCTATCCGTTTGGCGGAACTTTAACCGTTCTGACGTCGATTTGGTGTGGGGTGTTTTCATCTTGGATGCTTTCTGGGGTGCAAGAAGCAAAAAATCCAGTGGCAAAAATAGCGACTACGATAATAATTTTGAGAGTTTTCATAATAGTAAGTTTTTGTGAGGTTAATACTGGGTCAAACCTACAATGAAAATACTTAAGCCCAATAATTAAGTTAATAGTATCTTTACAGGTTTTTCTGCAAGAAAAAACCTTAAACAGCAACTTAATTATCCGCTCGATGTTAATTTTGTTAACATCTCTTAAAATCTGTAATCCTCTTTTGTTTTACTTCACCGGCTCTTTTTAATTTTGGTTTGTCTTCTTTCTCTTTTTGTTTGTTTTATCAAATGTCCTTTTTCAAAAAACAAAAATTTTATACACCGTAAAATGACTTGCTAAAATGCATTTAATTGCGGTATTTTTCATTTTTTTCAAGGGACCAATTTACGTATTAAATATGAGAAATGAAGGAGATTATCTCTTTAGAAAAGGTCCTTGATCTGTTGCCAAATATTCTTTTTCTTGGACAATTCCTCCTCAAATCGTTCGAGATCCTTCCCTATAAGTTGTTCAGTAAGCTTCGCCCTTATCAGGTAAACCAGGGGCACAATAACCAACATAATCGGGAAGAGCCACCATATTTCAACCTCGTCCACGAAACCCGCATCATCGTTGATTACACTAAAAAGTTGGAATCCAAACATCCCAATAGGTATCAAAATAACGTGATACCACCAATGCTTACAGGTAATAAACCAAAGTATCAATAACAATAAGGGGACAAATTTGCCCATCATTGTCCAGACTGAAACGTAAACGGTAGGATACCAGTTTGCTTCGTAGGTAAATAAAAAAGTTTTCCAAGTTTGTGTTCTTGGAAAACTTTCATAAGAATAAAAAATATAAGGTGATATCGCAATAATAAGGGCAATAACACTACCCGTTGCGAGGTACGACAATTTCGCTTTTTTTGATTTGTTGGGGGTTTTGTCCATCATCAATACTTTCTGGTGTGCAAGAAGCAAATAAACCAGCGGAGAAAATTGCAATGATAATAAAATTCTTTAGAGTTTTCATAATATATCAGTTTTTATGAGGTTAATACACGTCAAACCTATGGGAAAATATGGAAACTATAAGAACTATTTTTCAGCTATATTTATAGATTTTTTTTGATCGATAAGTCTGCGAATCAACTATATATTGAAAGATTGATCGATTGAATTAATCTTTCTGTATTATAGTACACTCTGCATTATAGCACTCTGCGAATTTAATTCATCGGTATTATTTTTAGGCTTCTGCTTTTATTTTTATTTATATTTAAATCAATTCTTATTGATTCCTCGGGCAACAGTTCATGGATTTTTTCTGGCCATTCCACAAAGACATAATGGCCGCTATAAAAGTATTCCTCAACTCCCAGATCATAAGCTTCCGTTGGGTTTTCCATACGATAAAAATCGAAGTGATAAATTTTGCCGTCGGGGATTTTATATTCGTTTACAATGGAAAAAGATGGGCTCGTAGCCTCTTCATCTGCTCCGAGCTGCTTAACCAACTCTTTTATAATAGTGGTTTTTCCCACGCCCATAGGTCCGTAGAAGAGGAGAATTTTAGAGTTTGCTGCCGAGAGAATCTTAGCTGCAATGGTCGGTATATCCTTTAAGTCAAATGAGAATTCCATATAAAACAGCACGAATATAACACAAATATATATCCTCGGCCATTCTAGGTCGAACTAATTATAAACTATCGCTCTAAACTATCTCGGGCTAAAAACAGCGAAAGGAATGATCATTTCCTCCAAGGATACCCCTCCGTGTTGGTAAGTATTTCGATAATAACTTACATAATGATTGTAATTATTTGGGTAGGCAAAGAAATAATCCCCTTTGGCAAATATAAAAGAACTGCTCATATTGATAGCAGGAAGATGAATGGACTTGGGGTCCTTTGCCGCCAATACGTCTTTGTCCTCAAAAGTTAAGCTTTTGCCAGTTTTATAACGCAGGTTGAGACTGGTGTTTTTATCTCCAATTACTTTGGAAGGATTTTTTACGTTGATTGTCCCGTGGTCGGTGGTTATAATAAGCTTGAACCCTAGGCGGGCCGCTTGTTGAATTATCTCGAGCAGGGGGGAATTTCTAAACCAACTTTGAGTGAGCGATCGGTATGATTTGTCCGTTGACGCCAATTCCTTGATCACCTCCATCTCCGTTTTGGAATGGGAGAGCATATCCACAAAATTATAAACTACTACTGTTAAATCTTCATCCTTATGGCTTCTGAAGTTTTCCACTAGCTTTTTCCCTTGTCTCAAACTTGAGATTTTATGGTAGCTCCAATTTAAGTTTAAGCCCAGTCTTTTAAGTTGCGCGGCAAAAAACTCTTCTTCCTTCATGTTTTTACCCCCTTCATCCGTATCGTTAAGCCATAGATCTGGGTGCTTTTTTTCCATTTCGCTGGGCATTAGGCCAGAAAAAATGGCATTTCGCGCGTATTGAGTCGCCGTGGGGAGTATGCTGAAGAAAAGTTCTTCCTTGGTTTTTTTATAAAGATTTGCAACCGTGGGTTCAAAAGCCTTCCATTGATCAAACCGTAGGTTGTCCACCACAACCAAAAGGGTAGGGACGCCTTTTTCCAACTGTGGCCGAATCCGCTCCTTAAAAAGAGTGTGGCTCATTATAGGGGCTTCACTGGGATCTTCGAACCAACTTGGATAATTCCTATCGATAAATTTGCAAAACTGGTTGTTCGCCTCGGTTTTTTGAGATTCCAAGATTTCGAACATACCGGAATCTTCAATGTTTTCAAGCTCCAATTCCCAGTAAACGAGTTTTTGGTAAAGCTCGGTCCATTCTTCAAAACTGTTTACCATAGAAAGATCCATTGCGATCTTTCTAAATTCCTGTTGGTAATTTGAAGTGGTTTTCTCTGAAATCAATCGGCTGTGGTCCAGGTTTTTCTTTAAACTTAGCAGAATCTGATTTGGATTTACCGGTTTGATTAGATAATCTGCTATTTTGGAGCCAATAGCCTCCTCCATAATGTACTCCTCTTCACTTTTGGTAATCATTACCACCGGAATCGAGGCCTGTTGTTCCTTTATTTCCGCCAAAGTCTCAAGACCCGTAAGCCCCGGCATGTTTTCATCTAAAAAAACAATATCAAAAGTGTCTTTTTTAATTTCTTCCAAGGCCTCGGTACCGCTTTTGGCAGTTGTAACTTTATAATTTCTACTTTCCAAAAAAATGATATGGGGTTTAAGCATATCTATTTCGTCATCTACCCATAGTATTTTTATGTCGCTCATATATGTATCTTTGTCTTTGTTCTCCCAAACCTAGGCAAGGGAGTATTGTTAAATTGAATATTGAAAATAGTTCTAGGCACTTGCGAAGAATTCGTTCAAAAATAGTCCTGAATATATTCAAAAGACCTTAGTTGCTATTAATTTATAGTTAAAGTTTGAAACCTCCTTTTTATGATTAAGATCATAAACGATCCTATTTATGGTTTTATTACCATTCCAAGTAAATTGGTGTTTCAGTTGATGGAGCACAAATTCTTTCAACGTCTGCGCCGTATATCACAAATGGGGTTTTCCTATATAGTTTATCCAGGAGCCCATCACACCCGCTTTCATCATGCCTTGGGGGCAATGTTTTTAATGCAAAAAGCAGTCCAAGTTCTACGTGCCAAGGATGTGGAGATTTCACATAAGGAAGAAGAATCTTTATATATTGCCATTCTTCTGCACGATATTGGACACGGACCTTTTTCACATGCCATGGAAAGGAGTATAGTTGAAAATGTATCCCATGAACAGATATCGCTTCTTTTTATGGAATACCTGAACAAGAAATTCAACAAGAGATTAAATCTTGCCATAAAAATTTTCAAGGACGAATATCCTCGAAAATTTCTTCATCAATTGGTTTCTGGGCAATTGGATATGGATCGGTTGGACTATTTGAAACGCGACAGCTTTTATACGGGAGTGCCGGAAGGAACCGTGAATGCCGAACGTATTATCGCCATGCTAAATGTAAAGGACGACAGCTTGGTTATAGAGGAAAAAGGAATCTATTCAATTGAGAAATTTATTGTTGCCAGACGCTTGATGTATTGGCAAGTATATCTCCACAAAACCGGTATCGTTGCGGAACAGTTGCTGGTGCGGATTTTAAAGCGTGCCAAAGAACTATCGGCAAGTGGCATAGACCTTCCGGCCAGTGAAGCCTTAAGTTTTTTCTTAAAAAACAATATAGACCTAAAGCATTTTTCAGAGAAAGTACTGGATACGTTCGCAAAACTGGATGATTCTGATATTATATGGGCTATGAAAACTTGGAGCGATAACGACGATTTTGTTTTGAAAAATCTTTCAAAAATGCTTTTAGAAAGAGATTTGTTGAAAATCCAGATTAAGACCAAGCCAATTCCAATTGAAAAGATGGATAAGAAAATTGAAGAATTGGTCAATAAGTATAAAATTTCCAAAGAAGAAGCCAGCTATTTCGTCTTTACAGGTACTATAGAAAATCAAGCTTATAGTATGGATAAGGACACTATTAATTTGCTGAAGAAAAATGGTAAAGTAGTTGATGTGGCCAAGGCAAGCGACCAGTTAAACTTAGAGGCGCTTTCCAAATCGGTAGTCAAATACTATATGTGCTTTCCAAAAAACAAACATAGTAGCTATCGGGACTAAATCCTTTTTTCTATTTTTGCAGCAATGAAAATTAAAAACCTGTATGCCATATATTTTAAAAGCACTAATTTGCGGGTTTATAATATTTGCAATTCCCTTAAAAAAAACCAGCGAGCCAAATGAAGTTTACAGCCACCCAAATAGCAGGAATCCTGAACGGTACCATTGATGGCGATGAAAATGTGGTGGTCACCCAGCTTTCCAAAATTGAAGAAGGCTCCAAAGGCAGTTTGACATTTCTGTCGAATCCAAAATATACCCATTATATATATTCCACCCGGGCTTCCATAACCATTGTGGACAAAGATTTTGTTCCGGACAGCAAGATAGAAACCACCTTAATCCGTGTCGAGAATGCGTATAAGGCTTTTTCTCAACTGTTGGAATATTACAACCAGGTAAAGATGAACAAGGTGGGGATGGAGAATCCCGTTTTTATTGCAGAAACCGCCAAATATGGCAAGAATTTATATTTGGGAGCTTTTTCCTACTTGGGAGAAAACGTAAGGATTGGGGATAATGTAAAAATATATCCCAATGTATATTTGGGAGATAATGTAGTAATAGGAAACAACACCATAATATTCACAGGTGTAAAGCTCTATTCCGAAACCAAAGTAGGTGAATCCTGCATTATCCATAGCGGCGTGGTGGTTGGGGCGGATGGTTTTGGTTTTAGCCCGAACGAAAAAGGAGAATTCAATAAAGTGCCGCAGACGGGAAATGTGATTATCGAGGACAATGTTGACATTGGTGCCGGAACTACCATAGACCGTGCAACTCTCGGCTCAACTTTGATTAAAAAAGGAGTTAAATTGGATAATCAAATCCAAATAGCCCATAACGTGACCATAGGCGAAAATACCGTAATCGCTGCCCAAACAGGAGTAGCAGGTTCTACAAAAATCGGTAAAAACTGCATGATTGGCGGACAAGTTGGAATTGCCGGTCATCTCGTAATTGGCAACAATGTAAAGATACAGGCCCAGAGCGGCATCGCCCGCAATGTTAAGGACAATGAAACCCTACAAGGTTCCCCTGCCATTGCCTATGGTGATTTCAATAAAAGTTATGTATATTTCAAAAATCTTCCGAAAATGGTGGAAAGGTTGAATATGGTAGAAAAAAAAATCGATAATGAGTGAAAGTGTGGTAAAACAGCGCACAATTGGTAAGGAGGTTTCCCTTACCGGGGTCGGTTTACATACAGGCAAGGAGGTGACAATTACTTTCAAGCCTGCAGCAGAAAACCAAGGTTATAGCTTTGTAAGAACCGATTTGGAAGGTCATCCTGTAATAGAGGCAGATGCCAACTTTGTGGTGAACACCCAAAGAGGAACCAATCTGGAAAAAAGAGGTGTTAAAATACAAACCTCTGAGCACGTTTTAGCTGCCTTGGTCGGACTTGAAATCGACAATTGCATTATAGAACTGAATGCGCCAGAGCCACCCATTATGGATGGCTCCGCAAAATATTTTGTGGAGGCTTTGGAAAAGGCTGGAGTGGTAGAGCAGGATGCCCCCCGAAATGAATACATCGTGACCGAGGTTATTTCCTATTTAGATCAAGAAACCGGAAGTGAAATTCTCGTAATGCCCTCAGACGAATATCAAATCACTACTATGGTAGATTTCGGGACCAAGGTATTGGGCACCCAAAACGCCTCTTTAAATAAACTTTCAGATTTCAAAAGTGAAATTGCCAACGCGAGGACCTTTAGTTTCCTTCACGAAATTGAAATGCTCCTTGAAAATGGCTTGATAAAAGGTGGGGATTTAAACAATGCGATAGTATATGTTGACAAAGAATTGTCTCCCGCCACCATGAATAAACTTCGCGATGCTTTTGGGAAGGAAAACATTTCGGTTAAACCGAATGGTATTTTGGACAACCTTACGCTGCACTATCCGAACGAAGCGGCCAGGCACAAGCTTTTGGATGTAATGGGAGACTTGGCCCTGGTGGGTACCCGAATCCGGGGGAAAGTGATTGCCAACAAACCTGGACATCATGTGAACACCCAGTTCGCTAAGAAACTTGCCAGAATAATACGAATTGAAAGCAGAAACAACATCCCTAAATTTGATATTAATCAAACTCCGGTGAAAGATGTAAACGAAATAATGGCAATGCTTCCCCATAGGCCTCCATTTTTATTGGTAGATAAGATTATGGAAATGTCCAAAACCCACGTAGTAGGACTAAAGAATGTCACCATGAACGAGCCGTTCTTTGTCGGGCATTTTCCGGGAGCACCAGTTATGCCAGGGGTTTTGATAGTAGAAGCTATGGCGCAAACGGGGGGAATCCTTGCACTGAGCACCGTTCCCGACCCCGAAAATTATTTGACGTATTTTATGAAGATAAACAACGTGAAATTCAAACAACAGGTAAATCCCGGAGATACCTTGATATTTAAATTGGAACTGATTTCGCCCATTCGCAGGGGTATAGTGCATATGAGCGGAAATGCTTACGCAAATAACAAATTGGTGACGGAGGCTGAATTGATGGCCCAGATGGTCAAAACGAAAAACCTATAGATGAATCAACCTTTAGCATACGTCCATCCGGGCGCAAAAATAGCAAAAAACGTAGTGATAGAGCCTTTTACGACTATTCACAACAACGTTGTTATCGGTGAGGGAACGTGGATTGGAAGCCATGTTACTATTATGGAAGGCGCTCGAATTGGTAAGAATTGCAATATTTTTCCCGGGGCTGTTATTTCGGCTATTCCCCAGGACCTGAAATTTAGGGATGAGGAAACCACTGTAGAAATAGGAGATGGCACAACCATTCGTGAATTTGTGACCATAAACCGTGGAACCATTGATCGAGGGAAAACCGTAATCGGAAAAAACTGTTGGATTATGGCATATTGCCATATTGCCCACGATTGTATTGTCGGCGACAATTGTATTTTCAGCAACAACAGTACTTTAGCAGGACATATAACCGTTGGTGATTACGTGGTATTGGCCGGAATGACTGCGGTACACCAGTTTTGTATGATCGGAAACCACGCCTTTGTTACAGGTGGCTCACTAGTTAGAAAGGATGTTCCTCCATTTGTTAAAGCGGCCCGTGAACCCCTGAGTTATGTGGGAATAAATTCTATAGGACTTCGAAGAAGAGGGTTTACGTCCGAGAAAATTAGTGAGATTCAGAATATATACAGAATACTTTACCAAAAAAATTATAATACCACCCAGGCGGCCGAAATAATCGAGGCCGAAATGGAAGCCACTCCTGAAAGGGATGAGATACTTCAATTTATCAAAAATTCCAAACGGGGAATTATGAAAGGTTATTTCAATACGAACTAACCTAAATTTATCAAAAAAAACAATAATATTTAAACAATAAACATTTAATGGCCACATCATCAGATATCCGGAAAGGACTTTGTATCCGACATAACAACGATATTTATAAAGTTATTGAATTTCTCCACGTAAAGCCAGGGAAAGGGCCCGCTTTTGTTCGAACCAAACTTAAAAGTGTAACCACAGGAAAGGTTATCGACAACACTTTTACCGCGGGACACAAAATTGACGACGTAAGGGTAGAAACCCATAAATTTCAGTTTTTGTACAATGAAGGCGATATGTATCATTTTATGAATACTGAGGATTACTCCCAAATTCAATTGAACAGGGATATTTTAGACACTCCAGAACTCATGAAGGAGGGTGAAATTGTAACGGTTCTTATAAATACCGAAGATGGAGCACCTCTTTCAGTAGAAATGCCCGCTCACGTAATTCTTGAAGTAACTTCCACAGAACCTGGGGTAAGGGGTAATACAGCTACAAACGCAACCAAGCCGGCTGTTGTGGAAACAGGGGCCGAAATAAATGTCCCACTTTTCATCAATGAAGGCGATAAAATTCGTATCGATACCGAAAAAGGTCAGTATCAGGAACGAATGAAATAATAAACAAGAATTTCAAAAATTGTTTTAAACCCGACTATTTAGGAGGGCATAAACTTCAAAATTCAAATCTATAAATAGTGAAATTCCCAATTCCACAAACCCTCGAAACTATAGCTACCCTAATCGATGCCGATTATGTGGGAGATGCCGATTATCCGGTGTTGGGAATGAATGAGATTCACGTAGTGCAGCCAGGGGATATCGTTTTTGTTGATCACCCCAAATATTACGACAAGGCTTTGCAATCACTGGCTTCGGTAATTCTTATTAATAAAAAAGTGGAATGTCCAATTGGAAAGGCACTTCTTATTTCTGATGATCCTTTTCGCGATTTTAATAAACTCACGAGACATTTCAAACCGTTTCAAAATGCGGATAGAGCTATTTCAGATTCCGCCGAAATAGGGGAGGGCACCATACTTCAGCCAAATGTTTTTATCGGCAACAATGTGAGGATAGGCAGGAACTGTCTAATTCACCCAAATGTTGCTATATACGATAATACTACAATTGGAAATAACGTGATCATTCATTCAGGAACAGTGGTTGGCAGTGATGCATTTTACTACAAGGATCGTCCCGAGAACTTCGATAAGCTCTTAAGCGGTGGAAATGTAGTTATAGAAGACAATGTAGAGCTCGGAGCTCTTTGCACAATCGACAAAGGAGTTACCTCCTCAACAACTATTGGGGAGGGCAGTAAGCTTGACAATCAAGTACACGTGGGCCACGACACTTATATTGGAAAAAGGTGCTTAATAGCTTCGCAAGTAGGAATAGCTGGCTGTGTTTTAATTGAAGACTTTGTAACTATATGGGGACAAGTTGGGATTACCAGTGGTATAACCATTGGAGAAAAAGCTGTAATTTCGGCCCAGAGCGGTGTGAGCAAGTCCTTGCCAGGATACAAGGCATATTTTGGAACCCCCGCAGATGAATTTAGAAAAAAATACAAGGAGTTGGCTTCTATCAGGTTGATTCCGGACATTATAGAAAAATTGGATAAATTATCATGAACAATAAATCAAAAGAAATTGTAAGGCAGTTCTATCGCTCAGACATTCTTAAGGATCCTACAGTCTTGGAGCGCTTTTTCCATCCTGATTTGGTGTTGATATGGAATAGTGCCCATGGGCTTTCCATCATGCACTTTGGTGAGGTGGTCGGTTTTTTTGACGAAGTACGTCGGTCATATAACGATCTTCGAGTGGAAGTGAGCCATTTGCTGGCCGATGGCAACCACGTAACTATCCGATATAAATATTATGTCCGCACAAAGGAAAACCCTGATGAAGAATTGGGAATTGCACATTTTATAGCCATTTTCGAAGTAAAAGACGACAAGATTTTCCGTGGATACCAAGTGAGCCAACCCGTTACAGATAAGGATGATACAAGTGAGAGTTATCACAGGGTAAAAGTTTAACCTCGCAAAGAATAGACAATAACAACAAGTAATAAAAAATAAATATGAGTGTATTAGTCGACAAGAATTCAAGAATATTAGTCCAAGGATTTACCGGAAGTGAAGGTACTTTTCACTCCGAACAAATGATAGAGTACGGTACCACCGTTGTAGGAGGGGTGACGCCAGGAAAAGGTGGACAGAGTCATCTCAACAGGCCTGTATTCAACACCGTGGAGGAAGCGGTGAAAGAAACCGATGCCAACACCAGTATAATTTTTGTCCCACCAGCTTTTGCCGCCGATGCTATTATGGAGGCTGCAGATGCCGGGATAAAAGTCATTATCACAATTACGGAAGGAATTCCTGTAAAAGATATGATTGCAGTGGCCAACTACGTTAAAAACCGCGATTGCCGTCTTATCGGCCCTAACTGCCCAGGAGTTATTACTCCGGACGAGGCCAAAGTAGGTATTATGCCCGGTTTCGTATTTAAGAAAGGTACCGTTGGTATTGTTTCAAAATCTGGAACTTTAACTTATGAAGCAGCAGACCAAGTGGTAAAACAAGGTTTGGGAATTACAACTGCAATAGGAATTGGAGGTGACCCAATTATTGGAACTACCACTAAAGAAGCACTGGAAATGCTAATAAATGATGAGGAAAGTGAGGCTGTAGTAATGATTGGAGAGATTGGAGGGCAACTTGAAATAGATGCAGCTAGATGGTACAAGAACAGCGGTATAAAGAAACCGGTTATCGGTTTCATCGCCGGTGAAACTGCTCCAGCAGGTAGAACAATGGGCCATGCGGGCGCTATTGTGGGAGGAAGTGAAGATACCGCCCAAGCCAAAAAGAAAGTAATGCGCGAATGTGGTATCCACGTGGTGGATTCTCCTGCGGAAATTGGAAAAAAAGTTGCAGAGATATTAAGATAGAAAACTATAATTTACTAGTTATATACTGGTAGGTTGAGTTTTTCATAAAATTCTCCGTACATATTATAAAAAATCGAGCCCTGTCAATTCACAGGGCTTTTTTTATGAAGAACCCACAAGCTTTTGTTATATTTGAGGCCACTCTAAAAAAAAAATCAAAAGAGAATTAAAGCCCTATGGCATTGGATGGTGGAGTTGTGGTTAATTAAAACAGACCGATTTAAAAAAAGACCTTAAATATGAAATTACTTCAAGGAAAAACAGCAATAATTACTGGTGGAAGCCGGGGAATAGGTAAAGGGATAGTCGAAATTTTTGCCCAACACGGGGCCAATGTGGCTTTTACCTATAGTTCATCAGCAGAGGCTGCAGAGACTTTGGCAAAAGAAGTTTCGGAATTAGGAGTAAAAGCTAAGGCATATCAAAGTAATGCCGCGTCCTATGACGAATCCCAGAAATTAGCTGAAGAAGTTTTAAAGGAATTTGGCAGCATCGATATTCTTGTGAACAATGCGGGAATTACCAAAGACAACCTCCTAATGCGTATGTCGGAAGAAGATTTTGACAAGGTCATTGAAGTAAATCTAAAATCAGTTTTTAATATGACCAAAGCTGTGCAGCGCACTATGCTTAAGCAGCGTAAGGGTTCAATTATTAATATGAGTTCCGTGGTTGGGGTAAAGGGAAATGCCGGCCAAGCCAATTACGCAGCTTCTAAAGCAGGGATTATCGGGTTTTCAAAATCTGTAGCGCTGGAACTGGGTTCCCGCGATATTCGTTGCAACGCCATAGCCCCAGGGTTTATAGAAACGGAAATGACCGATAAATTAGGCGAGAATATGGTAAAAGCTTGGCGCGATGCCATTCCATTAAAACGTGGGGGAACACCAGAGGATATTGCAAATGTTTGCGTATTCTTGGCCAGCGACCTTTCAGCTTATGTAACAGGGCAAGTTCTCAATGTTGATGGTGGAATGCTAACTTAAAATAGTTTGTATCCATATTATATTCGAGTTTCATAGTTTGAACTCGCGAGTTCCAGGTGTTACCAAATACAAGCCTCAAACTTTAAAAATACTTTTAACTTTTCAATATTAGTGTCAACCGAAACCGTACTTTTTATAATTCTTGCCGGAGTAATATCTCTTGCTTTGGCATTTTTCATGTATGGTTATAAAGCCAAACAAAGTAGAAGGCTTAGCTGGATTCTTGGGGCATTGCGTTTTATCGGTTTGTTTGCAATTCTCTTGTTGCTCATAAATCCAAAATTTAAAGATGAAACCTATTCCGTTGAAAAGCCAAAGCTTCCGGTGTTACTGGACAATTCGGCTTCCATAAATGAATTGGTGCAAGAGGAAAATCTTCTAAGATTGGTTAAGGATATAAAGGAGAATGATGAACTGAATAAAAAATTTGATGTTACCTTCTACTCCTTCGGAAGTAGTTTTAGAGAAAATGATTCTCTTTCTTTTGACGAAAAAAACACCAATATTTCCGAAGCTATTTCTACAGTGAATGAGCTTTTCAAAAATCAAACCGCTCCCACGATCCTAATTACCGATGGCAATCAAACCTTGGGAAAGGATTATGAGTTTACTGCCGCCACTTTTAAAAATAAAATATATCCCGTAATTTTAGGAGATTCAGTAAAATACACCGATTTAAAAATCGAGCAGTTGAATACCAATCGATATGCCTTCCTAAGAAATAAATTTCCTGTAGAAGTGATTCTTACTTATAGTGGGGAAGAGGCCGTGAATTCAGAATTTGTTGTAAAACAGGGCAATGCTACGATTCACAGAGAAAATGTTTCATTCTCCAATAATGAAACCTCCAAGACGCTCAACTTCACTCTTTCTGCAAACAGTATTGGACTTCAGAGATACACTGCGGAAATACTTCCTTTGGTCGATGAAAAAAACAAGACCAACAACCTTAAGCGTTTCGCCGTAGAAGTTATAGACCAAGCTACCAATGTATTGGTGGTGAGCAAAATTGTCCATCCAGATTTAGGAGCCCTGAAAAAAGCTATCCTAAGCAATGAACAGCGCACGGCTTCAATTATGAAACCTACAGATGCTGGCCCAGTATTAAATGACCATCAACTCATTATTCTATATCAGCCCGATCGAAGTTTTACACCACTTTTATCGGAAATAGAAAAATTGAATAAAAATACCTTGGTGATTACCGGCTTAAAGACAGATTGGAATTTTCTAAATGGCGTACAAGGAAAATATAACAAACGAGCTTCTAACCAGACCGATGACGTGCAGGCCTTGTTAAGTCCGAACTATGGGACTTTTGCCGTTGAGGATATCGGTTTCGAAAACTTTCCACCCCTACACACCAGTTTTGGAATTCTTGCCATAGAAGTGCCGCATGAAATGATGTTGGAACAAAAAATAAGCGGGATTGCAACAGGAAATCCATTACTTGCTACCATGGAGATAAACGGCAAACGAGATGCAATCTTGGATGGCGAAGGTTTTTGGCGCTGGCGGGCACAAGGCTATCTCGATTCAGGAAGTTTTCAGGGTTTTGACGATTTTATAGGAAATCTTGTTCAATATTTAGCATCAAACAAGCGGAGGAGCAGATTGGAAGTTGCTTCAGAAACTTTTTACTACAACAACAATCCAATTAAAATTTCGGCTCAATATTTCGATAAAAATTATGTTTTTGACAGTCGAGCGGCCTTGTCAATTACTGTGACCGAAGCAGAAACTAAAAAACAAACCGTTTTTCCTATGTTGCTTCGCCATAATTATTTTGAAGTAGATCTCAATAGCTTACCGGCAGGGGAGTATTCTTTTACGGTAGCGGCACAGAATGATGCAGTTTCGAGCAGTGGAAGTTTCAGTATTTTAGATTTTAACGTTGAGCAGCAGTTCCTTAATGCTGATATCGGGAAGCTTGGCCGGGTTGCCCAAACTACCGGTGGGAAAAGTTATTTCCCTGATGATAGCCATTCCCTGATGGAAGGATTAATTAATAATACTGAGTTTCAAAACATTGAGCGAAGCGAACTAAAAGTAGTACCTTTGGTGGATTGGAAATATCTGCTTGCATTAATTGTTCTGGCGCTCGCTTCAGAATGGTTTATCAGAAAATATAATGGCCTTATTTAACAATCAAAACCAAAACATAATGGAAAAATTACCAAAACTCTCGATACCTCTCATCGTGGGAATTATTATTCTAATAATTATCATAGCCAAATCCTCAGTTACTATTAGCTCTGGACATGTGGGAGTGCTGTATAAAACCTTCGGCAATGGGGTAGTTACGGATGAACCACCTTTAGGGGAAGGTTTCCACCTTATAGCCCCTTGGAATAGGGTATTTGTTTACGAAGCCCGTCAACAAGAACTGTCCGATAAAATGCAGGTGCTTTCCTCTAACGGACTTGAAATTAAATTGGATGCCTCCGCTTGGTACCAACCTGTTTATAATGACGTAGGAAAACTTCACCAAGAAAAGGGTGAAAACTATTTAGAGCGTGTTATCATGCCGGCCATCCGAAGCGCCGCGAGAAGCGTTGTGGGGCGCTATACGCCCGAGCAACTGTACTCCAGTAAACGCGATGCCATCCAAGATGAAATTTACGAGGAAACCAAAAAGATTTTAGACAAACAATTCATACAGCTGAACGAGGTATTAGTGCGCGATGTCACTTTACCACCGACAATAAAAGATGCGATTGAAAGAAAGTTGCGACAGGAACAAGAGTCTTTGGAATATGAATTTAGACTTGAAAAGGCAACAAAAGAAGCCGAACGACAAAGGATTGACGCTGAGGGTAAAGCTCGCGCGAACAGTATTTTGAGCGCCTCCCTGACCGATAAGATTCTTCAGGAAAAAGGAATCCAAGCCACCGTTGAACTTTCTAAATCGCCCAATGCCAAAGTAATAGTGATAGGTTCAGGAGACAAGGGAATGCCTTTGATTTTGGGGAACAATTAATTCCTAGATGTGAGACGTTAGATTTTAGACGAGAGACTCAAAATTTAAAGACCTGCATGGTTTCCAAAGCCTTGCAGGTCTTTTGTTATAGTGGATAGAAGTATTAAGAATTGGTCGTTCTAAACGATCTTATAATAATTAAGCCACAAACTATCGTAATGGCGGACAATCCCATTGCCAATAGATTTTTTCCATAGATGAAATTTCCAATAGAGAATAAGGCGCAATAGGCTCCAACGACCCCTGCGAAAAACCCAAGAATCTTCATTCCGAATCCTTTAAATTTAGATTCATTTCCAAAAATAAGGCTGTTGAAGCTGTTTAAGGTTTCCGCTTTTGAAGGTTTTGTCAAAAGAGTAACGATCACCCAACCAATTGTGGTGACTACCACACCTATTACCAATTGCCAATGGCCTGCGATTTCAATTAGAGGCTTTTCCATTTTTCCATTGGCGAAGAAGAATGCGGCAATTATAAAGGAAATTGCCATGGCAGCTATTTCACTATAAGGATTAATTCGGCTCCAGAACCATCGCAGAATAAAAAGCAAACCGGTACCCGCCCCGATGGAAAGCAAAAGATTAAATCCGTCACGTGCTTCGTCTAAAACCAACGCCAACAGAGCCGCCAAAACCATCATAACAACAGTGGAAGTTCGGCCAACCGCCACCTGTTCTTTCCCAGAGGCTTCCTTTCGAATAAAGCGAACATAAAAGTCGTTGACCACATAAGAACTTCCCCAGTTTAAATGGGTAGAAATAGTGCTCATAAAAGCGGCAATAAGCGATGTAATTACAATTCCCAATAAGCCTGCTGGCAAAAATGTTAGCATTGCAGGATAGGACAAATCATTTTTTACAAAGGAAGGGTCAAGATTTGGAAAAGCGGTTTGCAAGCTTTCAAGATTAGGATAAATAATAATCGATGCCAAGCCAATTACAATCCAAGGCCAAGGACGAAGCGCATAATGGGCAAAGTTGAAAAACAAGGTGGCCCAGGTGGCGTGTTTCTCATTTTTTGCGGCCAACATGCGCTGTGCTATATACCCACCTCCGCCAGGTTCCGCGCCTGGATACCATACACTCCACCATTGTACTGCCAAAGGAATAATAAGAAGCGGAATAAGCAATTCCGGTTTCGAGAAATCAGGTAGCATAGCAGTTTTGGCTGCTACAGCAGGGGTGGCGAGCAGCTTCTCAATACCTCCTATTTCCGGCATATTAACAATATAAAATGTAGCCCAAACACTGCCGACCATAGCGATAATAAACTGTACGAAATCTGTTAGCAGCACACCTTTTAAACCTCCAAGAGCTGAATAAATAACCACGACGGGAGAAGATATCAACAACACTTCTATGGATGATAAGCCGAACATTACGTGGCCAATTTTTATGGCAGCCAAACAAACATTGGCCATAATGGCGATATTGAAGAATACTCCTAAATATATAGCTCGAAACCCTCTAAGAAAAGCTGCACTTTTGCCGCTATAACGCAATTCGTAAAATTCTAAGTCGGTGGTTATACCGCTTTTTCGCCATAATCTGGCATAAAAAAATACGGTGAGCATTCCCGTTAAAAGAAAACTCCACCAAATCCAGTTGCCAGAAACTCCATCTTGCCGTACCAATCCCGCTACAAAATTGGGCGTGTCGGCAGCGAAGGTAGTAGCAACCATACTTACCCCGAGCAACCACCACGGCATATTTCTATTCGAAAGAAAAAACGATTTCGTGTCCTTTCCAGATTTTTTTGCAACGACCAATCCGATAACGATGAAAACGACAAAAAACGAAACGATAATTCCCCAGTCCAGAGCACTCAGATGCATAATACAGGTTTAAGGTTGATTTTTACAAGGGATCAAATTAGTTATTTTCAAATAGCCAACAAGAAGGAACCTCTTTTGTTATCCACATTTTATTAAACATCCTGAACCTCTCGGAAGAATAAATTTAGAGAGTTCGAAATTTTTCCTCTCATCATTTTTCCTACCTTTAATAAAATTTCATTTTATAATGGCAGCCAAAGGAAAAAGAAAGCCCACAGTAAAAATCCAACCGCGCAAGGCACGGAATCTCTCCCCGGGAACAGTTCAATATGTTGGAAAAAAATCGGATACCGTAACAACCTTGGACATTATCGACTATTCCAAAGAACATTACGAACGCTATGAAACACACAATATTCAAGAGGTATTTAAGTATGAGGATGCTAGCCACATCACTTGGATTAACGTAAATGGGTTAAGCAATACTGAAGATATTGTGACTTTAGGAAACCATTTCGATCTACATCCTCTTATTCAAGAGGATATAGTCACCACCCATCAAAGACCCAAGATTGAGGAATATGAGGGATATTTGTTCTTGGTTTTTAAAATGCTGCACTATAACAAAAAGGAACATTTGGTGAAGGAACACGTGAGTATGGTTATGGGGAAGGATTATATACTTACTTTTCAGGAGGCAGATGGGGATGTTTTCAACGATCTACGGGAAAGACTGGAACAAGGCAAGGGAAGAATTAGAGCTTCGGGAGCAGATTATCTGATGTTTGCAGTTCTCGATGCCGTGGTTGACAATTATTTTGTGGTGGCCGAATTTTTAAGCAATAAAATCGAACTCCTGGAGGATAGACTTTTTGATGATAAAGAAGAAAATATTCCCAAAGAGATTCAGGAACTAAAGAAGGAAGTGCTTAAAATAAGAAAAGCAATTTTGCCCCTGCGTGAAGTGATAAACCGT
Organism: Aequorivita sp.; assembly: GCA_049646885.1. Lineage (GTDB taxonomy): Bacteria > Bacteroidota > Bacteroidia > Flavobacteriales > Flavobacteriaceae > Aequorivita. The sequence continues at coordinate 133,398 of JBARWQ010000003.1, forward strand.
CTAGAAAAGATAGAAACTCCCCTTATAGAAGAAAGAACCAACAAATATATCCGTGATTTATACGATCATATTATACAAGTAAATGAAAGCATAGAAACCTATCGCGAAATGATTTGGGGCTTGATGGATATGTATATGACAACCATCAGCAACAAGATGAACGAGGTGATGAAGGTACTTACTATTATGGCTTCTATCTTTATTCCATTGACTTTTCTGGCAGGAATTTACGGGATGAATTTCGACAATATGCCCGAACTACATTTAAAACATGGTTATTTCTATTTATTGGGAATAATGGCTTTAGTCTTTGTCGGAATGGTTTGGTATTTCAAAAGAAAAAAATGGTTTTGAATCGAATATTTTTATGAAGAAATAATTAAAACCTGAAACTTTATAATTTTTTAAAAAATAACAATGAATATTAGCATTCCAAATACTGTATTCGAATTTCTAAAGGAATTGAAGGAAAATAATAACCGTGAATGGATGCAGGAGCATAAAAACAAATATTTGGCCAATGAAAAAGTGCTAAAAAAATTCTATTCTGAAGTTGAATTCAGTTTAAACCAAACCGATAAAATCGCCAAGGTGAAAATATTTAGAATAAATCGCGATTTGCGCTTTACTCCAAATAAAACGCCCTACAACGTTCACCGGAGCGCCAGTTTCAGTAGGGAAGGAGCTCATAGGAGAGGAGGGTATTACTTAAGGCTCGAGCCGGAAAATTCCTATATGGCAGGAGGCTTTTTTAATCCCAACCCCACAGACCTGTTGCGTATTCGCAAGGAATTTAGAATGGATGCTTCGGAAATCAGAGATATTTTGTCCAACAGGGAATTTCAGAAAGCATTTGGTGGTTTCAGCTCAGAAAATGCTGTTAAGACAGCGCCTAAGGGCTTTAGCACAGATGATGAAAACATAGACTTAATAAGACTCAAAAGCTTTGTTGTGAGACATCGGTTTACAGATGAGGAAGTTTTTTCCGAAGGGTTTAAGGATTCATTGGTGCAGCATTATCGCTTGCTCCGACCATTTTTTGACTATATGAGCTCAGTCCTGACAACTGATTTAAACGGAGTTTCACTTTTGGAGGATTGAAAACTTAGGCAAATTCGTATTCCAATAGTTGGATATTGCTCTTTAACCGTTCCTTTACAATATCCATCATCCGTTTATTTAAAGCGGAAGAGTTTTCAATATAGGTGGCAAATTCTTCCAAAGTAAATTGTCCGATGATAATTCCTTTTAGCGAATTTCGGAATTTCATATCCTTGTGGATGGCATTTTCAATGTAGTCCAAGCGTTTTTCTACATTGAGATCGTAAAAAACATTTTTGTGTTTTGCCACGTAGTTCCGGAAAACTGCCAAGAGCAAATCGTTTTGAAGTTTTGCAACCGGCCTTAAGGTTTGGTTTTGAAAACGTTCATCGGGACACATATTCGGGGTGATTTTAGCCGAAGGAATTTCGGGGCGCATATCGAGAAGAATGCTATCTCGGGTTTCCATGATGTGGGTTTTTGATAAAATTAAATATTTAGATTAGGCTTCCCAAAACTTTACCAATTAGTTATAAACGTTCTTTTCAACAATTAGGATAGATGTTGTTACTTTTGAATATAGATTTACATATTCCCTGTCTTGCCTACTATTCTTCGATCTGAAAAATTTTGGGGAAGTAGAGAAGATGGGAATAATTTAATCCTTAATCGATTATTATGAAAATACTTTCAGTTGACCAATTATACGAAGCCGATAAAATATCTATAGAAAAACAGGGAATAGACAGCACGGAACTTATGGAGCGAGCTGCCACACAAATCTTTGAATGGATGCATCGGCGGCTTCAGGGAACACCTGTCTTCATCCACATCTTTTGCGGAATTGGCGACAATGGCGGCGATGGATTGGTTGTGGGTAGGCTGCTTATAGAACACGGTTATCGTGTAATTGTTTACGTGGTAAATTGCAGTGATAAACGTTCAAAGGATTTTTTAATCAATTATGACAGGATAAAAAATGTGACAAAGGAATGGCCCACTTTGATAAACAGTGAGAATGATTTCCCCGAAATAAAACCTGAGGACATCATTGTTGATGCCATCTTTGGAATAGGTCTTAACCGCTGTCCAGAAGGATGGGTGAAAAAATTGATACAATATTTGAATGCCAGCGAAGCATTTAAACTTGCTATAGACATTCCCAGTGGGCTTTTTGCCAACGAGCCCTTGAGTGATAAGGAAGCGGTTTTGAAAGCAAACTTCACCTTGACTTTCCAAACTCCAAAACTTTCCTTCTTTTTGCCGGAGACCGCTCCTTTTGTTTCCGATTTTGATGTGCTGGATATTGGTTTGGATAAAGAATTTATTCATAACTCGAAATCTCTTGCGCAGGTTATACAAAAATCTGAGGCTCAGGAGTTTTATATTCCTCGTAAAAAGTTTGGGCATAAAGGAACTTATGGTCATGGCTTGATTGTAGCCGGAAGTTATGGTAAAATAGGTGCTGCGGTACTTTCCTCATTGGCAGCAATGAGAATTGGCTCCGGCATGATTACCACATTTGTTCCAAAATGCGGGTATCAAATTATGCAAACCACAGTGCCGGAAGCGATGGTGCTGACCGATAGGCAAGAAGATTTTCTGTCAGAGATATCGACTGATTTTGATCCATCCGCAATCGGCGTTGGGATGGGAATTGGAAAGAATAAGGCTACGTCGGAGGCGTTGAGCCATTTATTCCAAAATTATATATGTCCATTTGTTATTGATGCCGATGCGCTAAATCTTATTTCCGAGGATAAGGAATTGCTGAAAGTGATTCCTGAAAATTCAATTTTAACGCCTCATCCGGGCGAATTGAAAAGATTGATTGGAAAATGGAAAGATGATTACGATAAACTCGAGAAAACTAAAAGTTTTTCAAAAAAGCACGAAGTAGTTGTGATTATAAAGGGAGCAAATACCATTACAGTCCATGGAGATAAATTGTTTATCAATAGCACAGGAAATCCTGGGATGGGCACTGCGGGCAGCGGAGATGCGCTCAGCGGTGTAATTACGGGATTGCTTTGTCAAGGATATGACCATCTTTTGGCCTCAGTATTTGGGGTTTACCTTCACGGTGCCGCGGGTGATATGGCTTCCCATCAGCTAGGTTATGAGTCTGTAATAGCCAGCGATATTATCGATAATCTGGGAAATGCGCATTTGGATTTATTCAATGAAAATGAACTTCCTGAAGAAAATCAGCAATAACAAAAAAACCTCCTCAGGAATTATTCCAAAGGAGATTGAGTTTTAATCAATTGTTTATTGGAGAAATCCTTAAACCATATCTTCTGGACGCACCCATTTATCAAAATCCTCTGCGGAAACGTAGCCTAAATTAATGGCCTCTTCCTTGAGAGTAGTACCGTTTTTATGGGCAGTGTTCGCGATTTCAGCAGCTTTATAATATCCTATTTTTGGATTGAGAGCGGTAACCAGCATCAAGCTGTTGTTCAATTGCCGCTTTATGACTTCGTAGTTGGCCTCAATTCCTTGCGCGCAATGTACGTCGAACGAAACACAAGCGTCCCCTAACAGTTGTGCGGATTCTAAAAAATTGGCTGCCATAACTGGCTTAAACACATTCAGTTCAAAATGACCTTGCATTCCACCAACGGTTATTGCCATATCATTTCCTATTACCTGTGCGCAGACCATCGTCAAGGCTTCACATTGGGTAGGATTCACTTTGCCCGGCATTATGGATGAGCCGGGTTCATTGGCGGGAATATTTATTTCGCCAATACCACTTCTTGGGCCACTGGCAAGCAAACGGATATCGTTGGCGATTTTGTTCAACGCCACCGCCAACTGCTTTAATGCTCCGTGAGATTCCACAAAAGCATCGTGGGCGGCAAGGGCCTCAAATTTATTTTTGGCAGTAACAAAAGGTAGTTTAGTGAATTTCGCAATGTATTCCGCCACTTTTACATCATATCCTTTGGGGGTGTTCAAACCTGTACCTACGGCCGTTCCTCCCAAAGCGAGTTCGGCTAAATGGGGAAGTGTATTTTTTAACGCTTTTAATCCGTGTTCCAGCTGGGCAGCGTATCCACTAAATTCCTGACCTAGGGTTAGGGGAGTGGCGTCCATGAGGTGCGTACGACCTATTTTTACCACATCCTTGAATTCCTCAGCTTTTTTAGCCAGTGTTTTTTGAAGTTGTCCCACTCCGGGAATTGTTGTTTCAATCAGTTTCTTATAAGCTGCAATGTGCATTCCGGTAGGAAAGGTGTCGTTGGAAGACTGCGATTTATTGACATCGTCGTTGGGCTGTAGGGTTTTCTCGCCCTCACCTATGGTTTTACCAGCCAGTTGATGTGCGCGATTGGCAATTACCTCGTTCACGTTCATATTGCTTTGGGTGCCACTTCCGGTCTGCCAAATTACCAACGGAAATTGATCATCGTGTTTTCCCGCTAGAATCTCATCGCAAACCTTGGCAATCAAGTCGCGTTTTTCCGCTGGAAGTACTTCCAACTCACAATTGGTGTAGGCAGCTGCTTTTTTTAGGTAGGCAAAGCCGTAAATTATTTCCAATGGCATGGAGGCAGGTGGGCCAATTTTGAAATTTTCAAATGAACGTTCGGTCTGTGCGCCCCAAAGTTTGTCGGCAGGTACTTTTACCTCGCCCATTGTATCTTTTTCTATTCGATATCGCATTGTAAAACAGTTTATTAAAATTGATAAAATACCTTTGGCAAATAGTGCCAGTGGCAGTCATTAAATTTGATTTTGAATTGACAGACAAAGGTAGTGAAAACCCAAAAAGTGTTCAAGCCGTGCCATTGTTTATTTCTTGTGGATAAATGAAAACTTTTTATTGTGTTTTCCCAAATAATCCTGTTATCTTTGAACCATTATCCTTAAACCCTCTGCTATGTTCACTTTTGACCAATATATCGGATTTATTGTAATTATGGTTTCATTGACCATCGGATTTTGGCTGATGTTTTTTTTGATAGGAATTCTTCCCTATTGGATTGGAGGTGCCATTAATGAAATGTTGAAAGATAGGAAGGAAGCAAAACGCAAAAAGAAATTGGAGGCATAACTCCAAATATTATATAAAAGTTGAAGGGAACCATAATGGTTCCCTTTAATTTTAAGTTCAACTGTTTTTATCCTTCAAACGAACCTTCGTCTTCCATTCCATTGCCACCTCGCCGTTGAGAACGCTGACGCTGTTGCTTGGTTTGGTTGAACCGATAAGTGAAGGAAAAGTTTACGGTACGACCACGCCATTGGAATTCGCTTTCACTTGAAAAGGAATCGGTGCTAGTAAAGCTTTTTCTCTTTCGCGTATTGAAAAGATCACTTACGTTCAGCCCCAAAGTAGCACTGTCGCCAATAATGTCTTTACTTACTGCCATGTCAACCGACAATATGCCATCCGTTTCGGTTTGGGCATTGCTGTAAGGACCGCGGTAGAAAGCATTGGTCTGCCATTCTATTCTTTCGGGAAGTTTTACCTTAGAGCTAAATCTCCCAAAATAACTTGTGCTCTCATTGCCATAGTCCACACCCTTATAAAATCCTTCTGTTTTATACTTATAATAGTTGAAACTGCCGTTCAAGCTTAACCACTTTACTGGGTTATAAAGAATTCCGGCTTCCATTCCATAACGTTGGTTGGTAGAGAGGTTTATTGGAAGAGTACGGATGATGTTAACACCAGTGCTTGTAAGTTGCCCAGTTTCTTCCCGAACTCTTTCAAAAGCATCAGTTTCGTACTGATAATACATGGAAGCTGTAAGCGTGAGCTTTTTCCATCGCTTCAAATATCCTAAGTCGAAGGCACTTGCGTAGGCTGGATCTAAATCAGGATTTCCTTGAAAAACATTGGCCTCACTTGACCTGGATGGGAAAGGATTTAAAAACCACTGCCATGGCCGATTGATTCTACGATTATAGCCAAGTGTTATATTTTCGCTCTCTGCCAGTTCATAAGTAAGGTTTACCGTTGGGAAAAGGCCAAGATAGTTTTTATCGAAATTCAGATTTAAATCGGTATCGCCCAAAGAAACATCCATAGCATCTACGTGACCTTTCATTTGGGTGTTTTCAAGACGAAGACCAAGAAGGAATGAAAAGTTTCCAAACTTATTTCCATATTGCGAATAGACGGCGTTTACATTTTGTTCGTAGGTAAAAAGATTCGAAATACTGTCATTTCGCATAAAGCTACCGGAAGTGCCAATTTCTTCTAACAATTCATAATCTGTAGTACTCTTTTCAAAACTTCCTCTATATCCAGCCTCAAATTGGGCATTCTCCCCAATGGGTAAAACATAATCGGCTTGGGCTAAGTAATTCTTCTGTTTTCTTTCATTATTAATTTCCTCCGAAGGCAATACTGCGAAATCTGGAAAGCTTCTAAAATCCTCAATCATTGAATAGTCTGTATCTCTTCGTTGGTCAAATTGCAAATCGGCCGTTAGTTTATGGCCGGCGTTATTGAAGTTGTTTTGATAGTTCAACGCTACCTGATAATTATAGCCGTCTTGGGTCATATCCTCAATTCTGGAACTCTTCTCAACAAGTGTATTGTCGCGAAAGTTTTCCATATTGTTGGTTGTAGTCGTACTATTATCGCCTAAACGATAAAATACGCTTGCAGTAAGTGAAGATTTTTCAGTCAAGAAATACTCTATTCCTAAATTCGTATTGAAACCTTGTCTAAGACGTTCGTATTCTCTATCCTCTATAATACGTTCAAATTCAGGATTTATAATAATGATATCGCCATTGTCATCGAGAAAGGTTCGTGAAAAATAACGATTGTCGAAGTTTGCTTTTCCTGGAGCATTGCGGTAATTTATGCCAGTAGTGTTGAAAATATTAAACTTATCCGTTCTCAAGTTTATATTTCCCGTGGCACTACTGTTCAACGGCACCCCGATATTGGTAGTTAGAGAACCATTGATTCCAAGAGTTTTCTGTTTTTTCAGGATAATGTTAAGGATACCAGCAGTTCCTTCCGCATCATATCGAGCGGAGGGAGAAGTAATAACTTCTACTCGGTCAATCGCGTCTGCAGGAAGTTGACGGAGCGCATCTGTTGAACCAAATCCAGCCATTGCTGAAGGCTTCCCATTAATTAGAATTTTTACGTTCTCATTTCCTCGCAGCGCAATGTTGCCTTCCACATCCACCGTTACGGAGGGTACATTGTTTAATGCGTCGCTAACGCTTGCTCCGCCCGAAGTAAGGTCTTTCCCAATATTGTAAATCTTCTTGTCCAGACGTACCTGTACTTCAGTGGTTTCGGCTCGAATTACAACTTCGTCCAAGCCGGCGGCGTCCATTGCTAAAGTAATGGTGGGTAAAGTAATGTTGCTGTTTATGGTTCGAACCGGAAGGGTTTTGGTCTTAAAAGAAATAAATTCATATTTAATCGTATAGGTGCCAACGGGAACTTCTATATTGTATTTTCCATCAGGGTCGGTAATTCCGCCGGTCACGATCTTTCCCTTTGGATCCGTAAAAGAAACTGTGGCATATTCCAATGGGTAATTGGAGTCTTCTTCAAGAACGGTACCCTTCACAAAAACACGTTTTTCAGGTTGTTGGGCGAATAAAATAGTAGTTGAAAACAGGAGGAATAAGGGAAAAAGAAATCTCATAGAAGGTTTTAAATTATATGACTCGCGAAAATACTTATGGTTTAACGGAAGCGCTCCCAAATCTGTGTTAAATAAAAGTTGAAAAACTTTGTATTGCTCAGAAATTTGAAATTCAAAAGACTATAATATGTCGAGGACTTTAATAGGGGGTCGCCCAATAACGGCATGGGTACCATTTATGGCAATAGGTCGTTCGATGAGTTTTGGAAATCTGAGCATAGCTTCAATAATTTGGTCATCGGATAAATCCTTGCCCTTGAAATTTTCCTTCCATTCCGCTTCCTGGGTGCGTAGCAGCTCTACCGGTTTTATGCCCAGTAGTTCGATTATTTGCTTCAGTTCTTGTTCAGAGGGGGGAGTTTTGAGATATTCAACAATTTCAATTGTTTCTCCTTTTTCCTCAAGTAACTTAAGTGCCTCGCGAGATTTGCTGCAACGGGGATTGTGATAAAAAGTTGTCATTTTTTTATAATTTAAGTTCTTTAAGCTCTAAGTTATAATCGTACTGCAGGTCGTCGTGCAGAGCCATAACCTTTTTGTTTATATAATCTATTTGTCGGTTGTATAAATTAACGAGGGTAGTATTTTGCTTGATAGATGGCTTGAACTCCTTTAGTTTAAAACAAAAATAAAGTAAAAGCTCAACCTCGGTTTCCTTGTTTTGGGAATAACGGATGAACTTTTTTATGTCTCTCAAGATTTTACGAACACTTTTTTTTATAAAATAAAAAGTCTTGGTATTTATCTTTTCAAAATCGCTATCCACATTCGCTTTAATACTCTGGATGAAATTTTCCTCATTGGAAGACTCAAAGAGCAAATAGGTAAGAAGTTCCTTATTCTCTTTTTTGAATTTTCCAAGACGAAGACAAAGCTCCAACAATTCCTGAGTAGAACGGTGGTTGAGCTCGGTTTTTATCTCTTTTATACTGGCTGCCTTCATAGATTATGGTGGCAAAGGTAACATTGATTTTAGGAAATCGAAACCTTAATATAAGACAATCCTTTTTTGGAGGAAATATCAATCGGAAATCCCCTGCTATTTTAATAAAACAACAGAGGATTAGACACTGACTGAAGAGCTATAATTATTTTTTGTCGATGGTTACTGAACCTTTCATAACTAAGTGGATGCTACAGAAATAATCGAAACTTTCCGTTATTGTCTTCGACCATTTATCACCGGTTTTCATCGGTCCTGAAGTCCATTTTTTATTTATTTCGGTGACATCGTGAGGAACAATATCCTTATTTATCCACACCACTTTATCTCCTTTTTTAACTTTAAGGTTTTCTGGATTAAACTTCATTTGAGAAATAATAACCGTGTGTGTGGTGGGGGTGATGACAATTTCATTGGAGTTTTTAAATCCTGTGAGAATCAAAATTCCAAAAGACATTCCCAATATTAAAACTGAAATCCTTTTTGTTATTGTTTTCATTTTTTCGAAATATTGCTCTGGGCCATTTTTGCGTGTCCTAAATGTGTTTCTAAAATAGGCATCGCTGTTTGGAGGAGCTCTTTCAATTCCGCATTTTGTGATTGTGGAATCAACACGTCTCTAACAGCATTGATTACCGCTTGGTGATAAGCAACTTCATTGTCAATATACATTTTGTCAAAGGCATCGGCATGAGCATTTTTTAGTTTTTTAGTTGTTTCGGCAGCCTGTTTTAGTAAGGACTGGCTCATTTTATTATCCTGTGGCACCACGCCGAGCTTGGTAACCAAATCCACTGCCATTTTTATGATGGCGTCGTGGTCGTCGATCATGGTATTGGCAAACTCCAACACATCTTCATTTTGGGAACGTGCTATGGCAATTTTCCCATAGTCCACATCTATTTGATTGGCTGTAACAGCAACAGACGCAATCTCAGCATCATTGAGTTTTGGTGCGGCCTGTGAAAACCCCAAAACGGAACATAAGAAGGCGATCAAAAAGACGGCCTGGATTTTAAAAGCAAAATTTGTTTTCATGATATTAATTTTTAAAGGTGAATCCTTAGTTTGTTTATCCATTGGATGTCAAGAATCTACAGGGGTTACAAATAATTTGGATTTTATTGAAATATTAAGAAAGCGGTACGTTTTAGGAAAAACTCACTAGCCAAGCTTTGCGAATGCATTTTTAATGTAATTTTAAAGCCACTAGCATACAAAATCCACTAATTTTGAATCCACCGTTTCTACTTGTTCCTTTTCTCCTTCTAGTATTCAATTTTTCCATGGCGCAAAACACATCTGATCAGCAAGTGTTTCAACAATATGACCAATTGGTGAGCTTAGAAAACACTAGTCTTTATAATGGAACAGAATTCAATGACCTCTTTTTGAACACCGACGGCACATATAGATATTTTAAGGGTTTTGATTACGCCAAGGGATCGGTGACGTACAGCGGACAGTTTTACGCCAATGTTCCCTTGAAATACGATGTCTTGGACGACAATCTCCTCACACATTCCGAAGACAACTTGAGCATTTTTATCGTGAGATTGATTCCGGAATTTATTGATTCATTCACTATCCATAATTCAGAATTTGTGCGCTTGACAGACGTTAATAGAGGAGTGGTCGGAAATGATTTTTATGAAAAGGCATTTATAGGAAACAATTTAAAGCTATATATAAAACACATAAAAAAGAAACTGGATAAAGCTTTAAAGTCAGGAATTCAGTATAAGTTTTCTGAAGCAAATTTCTTTCTGATAGAATATAGGAATGAGTACTTTATTGCAAACTCAGCGAAAGATGTTTGGAAAAATATTCCGGAATTCAATGATCAAATTCGCGATTTTAATAAAACGTACAGACAATTATATAAAACCGATAAACAAGTCTTTATGACCAAACTTATCGGCTACTTGGACGGCTTGCTGAACCTTGGTGTTGAGCATTGATAGAAGCATAAACTTATCTATGAAAAAGGAATTTTACCTTGTTTTTCTACTCTTGATTTTCACTTCCAGCCTAATGGGACAAGAAACTCAAGGCATTACGGTTTCTTTTGAACGCACACCTTTAAGGGAAGCGGTTTTGGAGGTCGAAAATCTTTCGCATAAAAAATTCTTTTTTGAGGAGTCTTGGCTGAAAGGATATTTCGTGACCCAGAGTTTTAAAAATGAATCGCTATCAAAGATTTTAAATGCTTTATTTGAAAACACCAATATAAATTTTGTGCTAAGAGGTAAAACAGTTGTGCTGTTGAACAATACCTATGTTTATACAGAACTTCCTCCTAATTATTTCAATCTGTCGGAAGAAAGGGGCACATCCGAAATACAGAATGCACCCATTTTTGAGGAGGAGTATATTTCACAAAATACAATCCAACAACGAAAGTTGATAACCATCGGCAAACAAGGCCCTAGCTCCGGAAGTAAATCGTACACCTTATCAGGAACTTTTAAAAATTCAAAAACTAGAGAACCTCTTCAAAATTTAGCTATTTACACTTTAGATCGAACTAAATACGCTGTGACAGACAATGAGGGGAGATTCAATATTCGATTGCCGTCTGGTTTAAATAAACTGGAAACTAATTTATTGGGTTTTGAAAAAATTAGACAAGACGTAATCATGTACGGTGATGGTAATTTGAGTATTCAACTTCATGAAAATACTGAAACTTTGGAGGAAGTGGTCATTGCCTCCAAGAAAGACGCCAATGTTCGAGATGCCGTGGTTGGGGTAACAAATATCGATATACAGGCTATTAAGACCATTCCGCTGGTCTTGGGCGAACGAGATATTTTAAAAGTGGCTACCACCATGCCTGGAATTACAACTGCAGGAGAAGGTGCTAGCGGGTTTAATGTCCGCGGCGGAAGGACAGATCAAAACTTAATTTTGCTAGACGAAGCTGTGCTCTACAATCCTTCGCATTTTTTGGGTTTCTTTTCTGCGGTCAACCCATTTACTACGGGATCTTTGGAAGTATTTAAAGCAAGTATCCCCGCGGAATATGGCGGAAGGCTTTCCTCTGTTTTTAAAATAGACACCAAGTCTGGCAGTATGGACAAGTTTGCTGGCGAAGGCTCCATCGGGCCAATAACAGCCAATCTTGCTATAGAAGTGCCAGTTGTAAAGGAAAAAGCTTCGGTTATAACAGGTTTTCGTGCCACGTATTCCGATTGGATTTTAAGAAGTCTGGACGAGGAAGAATTAAAAAATAGCCAAGCTTCTTTTTATGATGGGATTGTAAAATACAAACACATTATAGACCCCAACAACACTATTCAAGGCACTGTTTATTACAGTAAGGATCGTTTTAGCATAACTTCCGATTCAATTTTCGATTACAATAATCGCTTGATTTCGCTCAAGTATAATCACGCATTTAGTGAAAGGAGTAGGGGCGAGCTTATCTTGGTAAATAGCCAATACAAATATGGAATCAATTACGAAGCCGATGCGAACAAAGATTTCGATTTTGGATACGAACTCAATGAATATCAAGCTAAACTGAATTTTAACTTTAAAATCAATAAAAAGCATCAGTTGAAATATGGAATAAGCAGTAAGCTGTATATTATTGATCCCGGAAGTATTTCTCCAATTGGAAATAATTCCGATGTATTAGCTAAAGTAATCGATCGTGAGAAAGGTTTGGAATCAGCGATTTATCTTGCAGATTTATTTGAAATAAGCGATAAATTATTGTTGGATGTAGGCTTGCGTTACTCTATGTATGCCGCTTTAGGTGAAGCTACTCAAAACGTTTATGCAGAAGGTGTTCCTAAAAATGATGGTTCTATAGAAGAGGTTAGAACCTACGACAATAACGAAGTGATAAAAACCTATGGCGGTCCGGAATTTAGAGTTTCCGCACGCTATTTATTGGGCAACGATTTTTCGGTTAAAGCCGGCGTCAATCGAACTATTCAATATCTACATTTACTTTCCACAAATACCACCCAATCGCCTACGGATATTTGGAAATTGTCCGATTTAAATGTTGAGCCACAGCGCGCCACACAATATTCCTTAGGATTCTTTAAAAATATACTCGAAAAGGATTTGGAATTTAGCCTAGAAGGTTATTACAAAACCATGGACGATTTGTTGGACTATAAGATAGGAGCGCAACTTATCCTCAACGATAATCTCGAACAGGAACTTTTGCAGGGCGAAGGCAAGGCATACGGTGTGGAATTACTTATAAAAAAGAACAAAGGGAGATTTAATGGATATATAGGATACAGCTATTCCCGCTCTCTTGTAAAATTAAACAGCCAAATAAAACAGGAACGTGTGAACAATGGAGAATATTTTCCGGCGAATTACGATAAACCTCACGACTTCTCCGTGGTGGCCAATTATAAGTTGACCAAGCGGTTCAGTTTTTCTGGGAATTTCACCTATCAAACGGGCCGACCCATTACCTATCCCATCGGGCGATATTATTTCGCTGGGGAGGAACAAGTTCTTTATAGCGACAGAAACCAATATCGTATTCCTGATTACTTTCGTTTGGATCTTGGGGTAAATATTGAGGGCAACCACAAATTAAAAAAATTGGCGCACAGTTTTGTCAATATTTCCGTGTATAATGTACTGGGAAGAAACAATCCTTACTCCGTCTTTTTTGTTACGGAGGAAGGGCAGATTAAGGCGTATAAAACCTCCATCTTTTCAGTGCCAGTGCCAACGATAACGTACAATTTCAAATTTTAGAGTTATGAAAAATAAATTGTGGTATATGGCTTTTTTCATTATGGTCCTGGGGAATTTCTCTTGTACTGAACCCTATGAAATAGAATCTAAGGGATTTGAAAGGATCCTGGTTGTGGAAAGCACAATAACTGACGAACCTAGACATCAGATCGTAAAACTTAGTAGAACAACCTCTCTTGACAATACGGCCATCCAATTCGAGAGCAATGCCGAAATAAGTGTCGTGGGTAGTAATGGTGATAATTTCAATTTTTCACAGGATCCCAATACTGGGTTTTATGTTTCAAACCAAGTTTTTGCCGCTGAGTCCAATATTTCATACACCTTAAATATTCTAACATCCGACGGAAAGCGTTATTCCTCTTCCGCTGTTGTTTTGCCTCCCGCTGTTCCGATGAATAAATTGTATGCTGAAAGAATTGTGGATACCAGTGGGAATAAAGATGGCGTTCATGTCCTTGTTGACACTGAAGATGCTTCTGGTAACGCTAAATATTTTAGATATGAATATGAAGAAACCTATAAGATAACTGCACCTTATCCTTCCCCTTATATAGCGGAAATCATAAATCTCGATCCTAATGCGTTTACTTTTGAAATAGTCTTAACCCCGAGAGAACCTGAAAAAATTTGCTATTCAACTGAAATTTCTACTGGCATAAATCAAACTTCCACCACTGAATTGGGAGAAAATAAAATATTTCGATTTCCAGTCCGATATCTTTCAAAAACTGATGCCAAGTTACAAACGCGTTATAGTATTTTGGTAAAGCAGTACGTCCAAAGTGTGGAATCTTATACCTTTTATAAAATCATCCAGGAACTGGGAAGTATTGAAAGCCTCCTTTCCCAAGGCCAACCTGGTTATGTGGCTGGAAATATTATTGACGAAGGCGATCCGGATGCAAAGGTTTTGGGCTTTTTTGAGATTTCATCCACAACCTCCAAAAGAATTTATTTTAACTATGAAGATTTTAATCTTCCAAAGCCTCCGTTTTTCTATGATTGCGAGGTTTTAACCCTTGATTATAAATTGAATAGGGACCCTGACGAGAGGGACGCTTTATACACCATGATTGAATTTTATGACTATCAGGTAATTACTTACAGTTCTACCGGAATTTACACCATTGCGCAACCACAATGTAGCGTATGTACCTATGTTTGGTCCAATATAAAACCTGATTTTTGGAAAGATTGAATATGAAAAAATCATTTGTCATATTATTTGTTTTTGTAGTAGGGATGGCGGTCGCGCAAATTCCACGGGAATCAGGCTTATTGGAACTGAGAGCATTTCCGATGGAAAAGGTTGAGATAGCTGTTAATTCTGAACTTCTATTAGCGGGGGAAGTATTGCATTATAAGACTTTCGTACAGGATAAGCAAGGGAAAACGAGTACTTTGAGCAAAATAGTTTATGTTTCTATGCGCAACCAAAATGACTCTATAGTCTTCAATCATAAGCTACAGCTTGTAAATGGCGTGGCTAACGGCGATTTTTTTCTGCCTTCTTCTCTAAATACAGGAGTTTATAAATTAATAGCTTACACCAACTTCTCTAGAAATAACGTAAAAGACGCTTTCGCGGAAAAAACTATTCTTTTGATTAATTCCTTTTTAAAAAACGATGATACTTCCACTTCTGAAAATGAAAACCTTCTACCCATAATTTCTCAAGAACTTCCAAATTTTATAAATGCTGAGGATACTTCTGCAGATATTAAATTGATTTCGGATAAAACAACTTACGGATTTCGAGAAAAAGTAAAGGTGACAGTTGAAAACCTCACCGGAAAAAACCAAGGGGATTATGTGTTATCCGTTCGAAAATTAGAACCCATACTTGCTGAAATCCCCACTTTTCATAAAAATGCCCTTTCCTCCGATCTCGCATTTCTACCTGAACTTCGTGGCGAATTAATTTCGGGAGTAGTGCTATCATCTGAAAAAGCACCTCTGGCAAATCAAGTGGTTTCTCTTACCATTCTAGGGAAAGAGTACGTTTTTAAATTAGCTAAAACCAATAGCAACGGACGTTTCTATTTCTCAGTGGACCAAGCTTACCAAGCCGAAAACGCGGTGATACAATTAAACGAAGAAGGTCTGGAATCAAAAGACTTCCAAATTATTATAGACGAAAAACGTTTGGATTTATCAAAAGGTGCACCCTCGAATTTAACCTTGGATCCTAATTTAAAAGAGGGGCTTTTGGAAAGATCGGTGCAGCTACAAATAGAAAACGCCTATTTTGAAGCGAAGAGAGACAGTGTTTTTCCACCTAGACCATTTCCTAAATTTTTTGATAATTTAGGAAAGCTGTTCATGCTAGACGACTATACTCGATTCCCTTCGGTTCGGGAAACTTTTATTGAGATAATTTCCCTTGCCGCGATCCGTGGAGTGGGTGAGAATACCAGGTTTGTGGTCAACAACGAATATGATCCTAAAGGACTCGCAAAATTCAGTAAGATTGATCCTCTTGTTTTATTGGACGGATTCCAAATCTTAAACAATAGTGAATTGATCAATTACAACGCCCGCGATATAAAAAGTATACGGGTTGTCAATCAGCCCTATCGTTATGGCCCTAAATTATTTAGTGGCATAATAGCGGTTGAAACTAAGCTAGGCGACTTCAAACCTTTGGATTTAGATGGCTATTCCAAAACATTCAATATTTCGCCTGTAGAAAGGAGAAAACAATACTATAAGCCTACTTATAACGATACCTCCGTTCTTTCAAGAATTCCAGATTATAGGGTGCAGCTGCTATGGCAACCTGAATTGAAGGTTGAAAAGTCAGAGTATATTTCATTCTATACTTCAGATGTTAGTGGCGTCTTTCAGATTTCCTTGGAAGGTTATACTGATGAGGGAAGGCCTATTTCCATTAAACGAATCTTCAAAGTTGAACAGAATTAAAATATTTTGTTAAAATTTTGAAGTATTTTGTTAAAGTTTCAAAAAAAATACCTTAACTTTATTACCCCCAACATTTTTAAACTTTGAAGCTATGCTCCATTGGAAGGCCATATATATAATCTTGGCAATTGTTTTTGCCGTACTCGGTTTTATTGGAATTGGTGATGGGGGATTGCAGCCGGCCAAATACATAAGCGGAATCTTTCTACTGCTATTGTTGGTGTCTTGGACAATAGACATTGTACAAAGAAAAAGAAATTAAATTTTTAATGTTAAATTTTTTCGAATTAGAATAATTGGAAAAATGTTTTAGTACATTTATAATATCATATCGGGGTGCTTAAGTTTCAAAAACAGCTGAGAATATACCCGAAACACTTCGAAGGATAATGCCTGTTGAAGGAATATGATTGCAAAGGGAACCTAGAATTTATCATCTGGTTCCCTTTGTTTTTTTAGGAAGTGCGGATATTTTATCACTTAGACCTTCCAGTCAAGGAAATATTGGGTTTAGTAAAATAATTTTCCTTCTTCCAGAAGCGCAATAGGAAATCCATATCCTCGAAAAACAGAGCTCCTTTTCCGTCCTTAAAAAAAGGAAGCTTATCTTTAGCCAACTCAATACAATATTCTGCCAATTCCGTAGAGATTTCCGGATTTATGAGTACCTCCATAATGTCATCCTCGCTTTTCGACTTCTCGAAATATGGATTGTTGGCTACGGGGAAAGCATGGCACACATCCATTGCGAGCTCAATGCCACTATTGGGATTGAAAAAGCAAGTGGCCACTTCAAAGTCATCTCCAAAATTATTTTTATTGTCGTTATGTTCCCCACCGAGAAATCCTTCTTTCTTTCCTCGTTCATGGGCATTCTTGATTTCTTCTGTGGAAAGTCCTAAATCCTTTTGATACTGCAATTGAAATTCATTGACAAAAGTATCTATCTCATAAGGCTTTAAAAAAGCGATAGGAGCTCCCTTATTGAAATTAAGAAAGGCTGCTTGTTGTTTCCGTAATACATCCTCGATAATATCAGCATCCTCTTCCAGAAAATTTACTCGCATACGGCTTGAAATGGAATTTTTTTCATCCAAAACTAAGTCGGCATCAAATTCTTTGGAAAAGGAGATGCCCGAGAACCACCATTGGTTTTTCCATCGGACCATTCCCAAATAGACTATGGTGTCCGTCTCGGTCAATTCTTCATGGCTGTTGAAGGAGCATTTCAAGAGCTCGAATTTACGACCCGAGGCGATGTGTTCCAAATACACATATTCTTCATCCTGTCCTTTATAAAGAAAAAAACCATTTAGGCGAGGAGACATTGCCAGAAAATCGTCTTTTAGCGGGTGTTCCCACAATATTACGGCAGCCCATTGCTTTCCTTGGAGACCTAGCAGCGAAGTATGTGATTGGTGTACCATATCGTCCCGCATTTCCTGTAGATACCCAAGTAAATTTTCATCTACCTCCTCTACGAGCTCGGCCTCCCCCCATATAAGTTTTAAGCCCGTATCCGGAAAAAATAAATATGTTTTGAAAAGTACGGTATCAATGAAATTGCGAATCTCATAATAGTCCGTTTCTGTTTCATCAAGGGTATAAAAATTTTTGAGGATCCTATTTTCGGGCGCGTATTCATATTCATCCTCCAAAATCTCCATTACTCTATCCGCTATTTGGAACATAAAAGTGTTATGTGGGCTTATAAACATTTCATGCTGAACGGTATTCATAAAGTACCAAATCAGAAACACTATATCCTGTAGGTTGATTTCTTCTTCATAGTAATCGTCCAATTCATAAAATGGAAGATTCTTGCCGTATAGTTCGCGGTGTTTCTTTACAAAAGAACCCCAAACATTTGTTTGTGAAATAATATCTTCAAAATAAGAAGCAAGGAAACAACTAAGCATTTCCAATTCCTTTTTTTCCAAATACATATTTAAAACAAAGTCGTATTCAGTCTGCAATACACGGTAAATCCTGTTGGCAATTCCCAAATAATAGGTATCGGTTATTGAAGTGGAATTATAGGGCTTTAATTGCGCCCAGGTTTTAATGTAGATTCGTTTCATCAAAAATCATTTATATAAAATCCAAACCATAAAAATAAGTTGCTTTCTCTTAATTATTGGGCCGCCATCCACCTCAGCCGCCGATTAAAGTTCATCACCTTTATCTTTTTGCCCCGTCATCATTAAATAAGCTTTTAGAAATCCATCGATATCACCGTCAAGTACATCGCCTGTATTTCCGGTTTCGTGGCCGGTGCGTACGTCTTTTACCAGTTGGTATGGGTGTAGCACATAGTTTCGAATCTGCGAACCCCATTCTATGGCCATCTTGTTATCCTCTATTTGCGCTCGTTGCGCCTGTTGTTTTCTCAATTCAATTTCATAAAGCTGGGACTTTAGCATTTGCATAGCCTTTTCGCGGTTATCGAGTTGGCTTCGGGTTTCGCTGTTGTGAATAACAATGCCGGTAGGGTGGTGGGTAAGAATAGCCTTAGTTTCTACCTTATTTACGTTTTGCCCTCCGGCTCCACCACTTCTGGCGAAATCCCAAGAAATATCGGCAGGATTTATTTCTATCTCAATGGTATCGTCCACTAAAGGATATACATATACACTTACAAAACTTGTATGGCGTTTGGCATTGCTGTCGAAAGGGGAGATGCGCACCAGACGATGCACTCCGTTTTCACTTTTTAGCCACCCGAAGGCAAATTCTCCCTCGATCTCCAAGGTAACGGTTTTTACGCCTGCCACATCCCCAGATTGAAAGTTGAGTTCTTTTACTTTATATCCGTGTTTTTGCGCCCACATTAGGTACATTCTCATGAGCATTTCTGCCCAATCGCAGCTTTCGGTACCACCTGCGCCAGCCGTAATCTGAAGTACTGCGCTCATATCATCACCTTCCTCATCCAGCATATTTTTAAACTCAAGAGCCTCTATAGCATTCTGTGCGTTGTTAAATGCAGTTTCAAGCTGCTCTTGAGTCGCTTCTCCTTCATCGTAAAACTCAAGCAGTATTTCAGCTTCTTCGGAAAGGGAAAGAGCGATCTCAAAATCGGAGACCCATTTTTTCTTGTTGCGCAGCTGCTGCATAAAAGCTTCGGCTTCCTGTGAATTGTTCCAAAAATTGGGATCGAAAGTTTTTTCTTCGTCGTTGGTGATTTCTATTTTCTTGCCAGCAATGTCAAAGATATCGCCTCAAGGCGTCTAACCGCGACTTAAGGTCTTTAATTTGGTCTGTTGAAGTCATAAATATTCCCGTAAAATCGGGTGTTTTTAATTAGAAGTAAAATATTCCCTTCTGAATTTAGGTGCCAAAAAAGGAATGCTTTACAAAAATACTATTAAGTTGTTGAGGGAAACATATTTTTCGGCTAATTTTATATTTTCCAGAAATGAAATAAATAGCCAAATTATAAAAGATTTAATATGAAACAAATACTTATTATATTCATTTTTGTCGTGTCAACAGTGGTCTTTGGCCAGAATGACGAGGCTTTTGTCGAAGCGCAACTTTCACAAATCAAAGCGGAACTAGAAATGCAACAGGTTCCTGAATACTTTATGAGGAAGGATTATTGTGAAGGCAATATACAGATGTTCAAAATGCCGGATGGCAGTATGTGCGCATCTCCCTCCACTTATTATTCGGTATATGTTTTTTGGAAAAATGAAGACAAGACATTTATTCAGAAAGTAGATAATTGCGGTACCTTTGAGAAAATTGACATTGATGATTCTTCTTTGTTGGATAAAGTTTCAAACTTAAAGCATCAACTTCAAAAGGAAGACGTAAAGCCTTATAGATCAGAAATACAGGATCCATCTCCTTTTGGAAATATGAAGGTGGAAGACTGTAGAAAAGAATTCACATTTCATTATACTGATCTCGATTTCATCAAAAAATTTAAGGAGTACGACCTTAGCAATGAATCGAAATTCCCCAATGTAAATGCCGATTACAATAACAATCTTCCTTTGATTAAACTTGATAGGAATATAACCAAACTCCTAGCAGATTTGGAATCGAATGGAAAATTTAGAAGAAACTGATACTATATGCTCATAGATTTAAGAAGTGATACCGTTACTAAACCCACCCCCGGAATGATGCAGGCAATCCTGCAAGCAGAAGTGGGGGACGATGTTTATAAAGAAGATCCCTCAACCAACAAACTTGAAGAAAAACTGGCCAATATGTTCGGGATGGATGCCGCGCTTTATTTTCCCACAGGAAGTATGGCAAATCAAGCGGCCATCAAGATGCACACCCAACCGGGAGAACAACTGATAGCCGATAAATGGGCGCATGTTTATAATTTTGAAGGTGGAGGGGCTTCGTTTAACAGTGGGGTTTCCTGTAAACTGATAGACGGCGAAAGAGGAATGATAACTGCCTCGCAGGTAGAGAAAAACATCAATCCTCCGGATTTCTACCACAGTCCCTTAACGACTCTCGTTTGTTTGGAAAACACCACCAACAAAGGCGGTGGTGCTTGTTATGATTTTTTGGAGATTGAAAGAATTCGAGAAGTTTGCAATAAAAATAATTTGGGATTGCATCTGGATGGCGCTCGGATTTGGAATGCCCTGGTGGCCAAAAATGAAAATGCGAAGGATTTCGGAAAAATCTTTGACACCATTTCGGTATGTCTTAGCAAAGGTTTAGGCGCTCCCATTGGAAGCGTTTTGATCGGGAATGCAGATATAATGAAAAAAGCAATGCGCGTTCGGAAAGTATTGGGAGGAGGAATGAGACAAATAGGTTTTATGGCCGCCGCTGGTATTTACGCCCTTGACAATCATATTGATCGTTTGGTAGAAGACCATAAAAAGGCTTCAGAAATAGCCAAAACGCTTTCCAAACAATCTTATATAAATAAAGTAGAGCCAACGGAGACCAATATTGTTATATTCTATCTTTCCGAAGGCGTGGACGAAACGATTTTCATGGGCGCTCTGCTTAAAAAGAACATTAAAATCAGCACTATGGGCCAAGGAAAGCTACGGATTGTAACCCACTTGGACTACACTAAGGAAATGCACCAAGCGTTTTTGGAAATATTAAAAACCTTAGAAATATAAACCCTTATCACAATAATTCTATGATAAATATTACCGGCACCTATACCGATCTTTACCAGCTTACAATGGCCCATGTTTATTTTCATACCAAGCGGGAGGGAAGAGCCGTTTTTGATTACTATTTCAGGTCGAATCCTTTTGATGGTGGATATACCATTTTTGCTGGTCTGGAGAACGTTTTGGAAATAATAGAAAACTTGAGGTTTACTTCAGAGGACGTAGCTTATCTTGAACAATATGGATTTGACAATTCTTTTTTGGATTACCTACGGGATTTTAAGTTTCAAGGCAACATATATTCGGTTCAGGAAGGGGATATTATTTTTCCAAATCGGCCAATTTTGCAAGTGGAAGGCAATATAATCGAAGTGCAAATTATCGAGACACTCCTATTGAACATCCTGAATTTCCAAACTTTGATAGCAACTAAGGCAAGTAGAATAAGATATAGCGCCAAAAATGAAACTCTATTGGATATGGGATTGCGTCGAGCTCATGCCACTGGAGGATATTTTGCCAGTCGAGCCGCTGTAATTGGAGGTTTTGACAGTACCAGCAATGTAAAAGCCGCAGAAGATTTCAATATCCCATCATCTGGAACTATGGCCCATTCCTATATTCAAAGCTATAGGGATGAGTTGGAAGCATTCCGTGATTTTGCTCGTATAAGGCCAAAAAACTGCGTGTTTTTGGTAGATACCTACAACACTCTTAAAATCGGAATTCCCAATGCGATAACCGTTGCAAAGGAAATGGAAAGCAGAGGAGAGCAACTTCTTGGTATTAGACTGGACAGCGGAGATTTATCCTATTTAGCAAAAAAAGCTCGTAAGATGCTTGATAGCGCGCAACTGGAATATGTAAAGATTGTAGCTTCCAACCAATTGGACGAATTGGTTATTAAAAGTTTAAAAGAACAAGGCGCACCTATTGATATTTATGGGGTAGGGACAAATTTGGTAACCGGTAAGCCCGACGCGGCTTTGGACGGAGTGTATAAGTTGTCGGAATACAATGGGGAGCCAAGGATAAAAATTTCAGAAAATATTTTTAAAATTTCACTACCCTCCCGAAAACAAGTTTATAGAATGATAGATCAAAACGGAATGTTTTACGGTGCCGATGCCATTGCCTTGTATTCAGAAGGAAAAGTAGGGGAGATGTGGCATCTCTTTGACCCGACCAAAAATTTGAATCTCGATAGTTTTGAACATCAACCCTTGTTAAAAACTATTATGGCAGATGGAGAACGAAAATTCCCCTTGCGCACGGTTTCCGAAATAGCGGATTATTCTAAAAATCAATTAGCGCTCCTTCCCGAGGAGTACAAGCGCTTTCAAAACCCGCATATTTATAAAATAGGGTTAAGTCCAAATCTAAAAAATGAACGGGATAGATTGGTGAACGAGCACAGATCTTGATTTGAAAATTGACGGATTGTACGATTCTGTACGTGCTTATTTTGTTATTTTAAAATATTGATAAAAACTAATTTGATTTACAAAAATGAAAACATTAATTATAATTGACGCCCAAAATGATTTTATGCCCGGAGGTTCACTGGCAGTGCCGGACGGAGATAAAATTATTCCTGTAATAAACAGCATCCAACATAAATTCGACTTGGTGGTGGCGGCACAAGATTGGCATCCAAAAGACCATGTGAGTTTTGCCTCAAATCATCCTGGAAAGGACTTTTTTGATGAAATTAAGATTCATGGGCAACCCCAGACCTTATGGCCCGACCATTGTGTGCAGGATACAGATGGTGCACTATTTCACCCAGATTTACAGACTGCAAGGTGGGAAGCTATTTTCCGAAAGGGCACCGATCCCGGTATCGATAGTTATAGCGCGTTTTACGATAACGGTCACAAAAAATCCACTGGACTTACCGGTTATTTAAAGGAAAAAGGAGCTTCACAAATTTTCTTTTCCGGCCTGGCAGCCGATATTTGCGTTTATTACTCCATCAAGGATGCTTTCAAAGAAGGTTTCGCTTGTTTTTTGATAAAGGACGCCACTAAGCCTATCGATTTGGATGCCTATAATTCAATTAAGAAGGAGCTGGCCTCTTTAGGTGTGCAAATTATCTCTTCGGAAGAAATTTAGCTCAAGAAAAGAATAAAAGGAGAGTGATAATGAGGGATTTTCGTTAATTTTAAATGATTATTAATTTAAATATATTTCAAAATGGCAGAAGAAGTCAAGTTGGTGCCGGGAAACTCCCTGATAACCAATACACCAGAAGAAGGCCGACAATTAGCTGTTAAAATGGCTCGGCTTATAATTAAAGTCACCCAACCGGATGCTGCGGTTCGTGATAAATTACGTCCTGTATATGCCGAGGATGCCGCAATGTTAATAGCGGTAGGGCAAGTGGTTGCCACAGAATTTGCTACCATTGCCGCCGCCAATAATTATTGGAAGTAAAGGTGGTTCCATGGATGATTATAAATTAAAGCGTTATGGAACTGATACCTATTCTTTTAAAGGAATTTGAACACGAAGCGCAAATCACCAAAAAATTTTTGGAGCGGGTGCCTTCCGATAAACTGGACTGGCAGCCTCACAAGAAAAGTATGACCATGAAAAATCTGGCGGTTCATATAGCAGAGTTGCCAACTTGGGTGGACATGGCGCTTAATACCGATGGTCTTGATTTTGCCGCTACGCCTTATAAACCAACACCAGTGGCCGATACCAAGGACTTGCTTCGTATTTTTGAGAATGCTTATAACAGTGGAAGTCGCGCCTTGAATGAGGCTAATGAGCAGGATTTGAACGGTAGATGGATACTCCGGCGAGGCGACCTTATTCTCGCCGATATGACCAGATACGAAACCATACGTCACTCAATTAAACATATAGCGCACCATAGGGCGCAATTGGGAGTTTATTTTCGCTTGCTCGATATTCCACTTCCCGGTACTTATGGGCCAAGTGCGGACGAGCAAATTTCTTAATGAAATGCGAGTTGTGTTTTTGTCTTAATCGCTTTTTAATGAGGCTGGTCGGATAATTTATTGTATCTTTGTCCCAGAAACAAAAATAACGTTAGACGCGTACTAAGATACATCACAGAAACAATAATAACATAAACTATTAAAGTCATCTGCAATCGCGTGGATGACTTTTTTTATTTAAATTTATATCAATGGCAAAATCCCAACAGACCTACAGTAAAAAGGAAAAAGAAAAAGCGAAAATCAAAAAAAGAGAGGAAAAACAAAAGCGACGTGAGGCCCGAAAAGCGGAAAAAACTCCGGGGATTGAGTTTGCCTATGTGGATCACAATGGCAATTTGGTCGATACTCCTCCGGATCCATCTTTAAAAGTTGAAATTGATCCTGACGATATTATTCTTGGAATCCCTCCAAAAGAGGAAGGAGACAGAGAAGATTTCAATCCGGTTCGCAATGGAAAAGTTTCTTTTTATGATTCTTCCAAAGGCTTCGGATTTATTGTGGACGACGAAAACAATGAAAAATATTTCACCCACGTAAGTGGCATCTTAGATGAGATTGTAGAAAATGATGCTGTCTCTTTTGAACTTGAAAAAGGTCAACGCGGAATGAACGCGGTGAGAGTGAAGAAAATTTAAAAAACTTTTTACTGGTCAAAAATGAAAAAATCCCGTTCATAACGGGATTTTTTAGATTAATAGGGCAAAATTCTAATTAGGAAACATCTTTAT
This sequence comes from Aequorivita sp., assembly GCA_049646885.1. Taxonomy (GTDB): domain Bacteria; phylum Bacteroidota; class Bacteroidia; order Flavobacteriales; family Flavobacteriaceae; genus Aequorivita. The sequence goes on from JBARWQ010000003.1 coordinate 158,484, forward strand.
ATTCTTGTTTCCCCTTGTTTTTTAGTTGCTCATACTTGTCTGAGATAGCAGTTTCTACATCATCTACTTTCTCCTTGATTTTGCGCCCCGTGTTGCTTACTTTGGATTTCAATTGTGCCTTCTCTTCAGCCGACATATTTTTATACTTCCAAAATGCAAATGCTCCCGCAGCTACTCCTATAAGTGCTAATACTCCTAATCCTTTTCCTTTTCTGTTCATAATTTTATTTTTTATTTTTTTTGTTTGATTGTGTGAAGATACGGGTTTCTTCTCCTGCAAATGAATTCAGATTTCACTTTAGTATTTATTTAATACTCCTTCCCAAAATTTTAAGAAGTTCTAACACTTTTTGATCAGATAAATTGGTGTAGATTTAATCCTATATGGCTATTTTATTTTTAAATCAAAATGTTGTAAATTTAAAACTGTATTAGCAATTCTCTTATTATGCATATACTTGGAAGAGTAGTTTCTTTTTTAATATGTTTAATTGAAAAGAAGCACTCCTCTACAATACAAGATGAGTTTCTGGAGATTTTGCTCCTCAAAAATGGTCTAATCAAAATTTAATAGAGATGGAAATTTACGACGACAAATACATTAAGAATGTGATTTTTGTAGGGGCTAATAATAGTGGGAAAACCACACTTGCCGAAACGATGCTCTTTGAAGCGGGTCTGATCAACCGCAGAGGAACTGTTGAGAATAAAAACACAGTTTCCGATTATCACGAACTTGAACACGAACGTGGCGGCTCGGTTTTCGCGACCCCGCTACATACAGTATGGCGAAATTATAAAATCAATATAATCGACACTCCCGGATTGGACGATTTTATTGGAGAGGTTATCGCTGCCATTCGCGTTTCCGATACTATCGTGACGGTCATAAATGGCCAACAAGGGGTAGAGGTAGGTACCGAGATTATTTGGAACTATATAGATAAATACAATAAACCGGCTCTTTTCGTCATCAACCAGATAGACCATTTCAACTTGAATTTTGATGAGAGTTTTAGGAGCATTCAGGATTTAGTAGGGAAAAACGCTATTAAAATCCAGTATCCGATTGTAGTGGATGACGCACAGTGCATTATAGATGTGCTAAAAATGAAGATGTATAAATTTTCTCCGGAAGGAGGGAAGCCCGAAAAACTTGAAATTCCAGATGATCAAAAGGAATTGGCCCACGGTTTAAACAATGAGTTAGTAGAAAAAGCTGCAGAAAATGATGAATTATTGATGGAGCTTTTTTTTGAAAAAGGCACTCTGAATGAAGATGAAATGCGAAAAGGAATTAAGTTGGGAATGCTGAACCGCGAACTTTTTCCGGTGTTTTGCGTTTCAGCTCTCAATGACATGGGCACTGGTCGATTGATGGGGTTTATCGACAATGTGGCTCCTTCTGCGGGAGATCTAAAGTCCGAGCAAAGTACAGAAGGAAAAGAAGTTGTGGCTAGCAAAGAACAGCCTGTGGCACTTTTTGTTTTTAAAACCGTTTATCAGGCTAACCTGGGGCAGCTCACATTTTTTAAGGTCATGTCCGGGGAAGTAAGATTAAACGACAAGTTGATAAATTCCCGAAACGGTGAAACGGAGACAATTAACCAATTGTTTATAATGGATGGAAAGGACAGACAAAGCATCACCAAACTTGTTGTAGGCGATATCGGTGCGACTTTAAAATTGAAATACACAGAAACAAACGACACCTTGGCCTCTCCTAAAAATACAATTACCATTAAACCAATAAAATTTCCTCGGTCACGGGTTAAAAAAGCCATTTTTGCTGTGAATACAAAGGATGAGGAGAAAATGAGTGAGGCCTTGAAAAAAATCCGTAGTCAAGATCCTACCGTAGAGGTTGCGTTCTCCAATGAAGCCAAGCAATTGATTGTTTCCTGCCAGGGCGATCTACATTTATCCACCGTGGAATGGCAATTGAAAAATGTGTACGGAGTGGAGGTCAAATTTGAAAAACCAAAAATATCCTTTAGGGAAACTATCCAGCGGCCCTCTACAGCCAATTATCGACATAAGAAGCAATCGGGAGGGGCAGGACAATTTGCCGAAGTCCATTTGAAAATAGAGCCCTGGGATGAAACTATGGACGAGCCGGAAGGTTTCAGCATCAGAGGCAAGGAGGTGGTAGATCTTCCTTGGGGCGGCAAGTTGGTTTTTTATAATTGTATAGTGGGCGGCGTTATAGACCAACGTTATCTGCCCTCAATAATGAAAGGAGTTCTCGAGGTAATGGAGGAAGGGCCTTTGACGCGATCGTATATCCGGGATGTTAGGGTGATGGTTTATGACGGCAAAATGCACTCGGTGGACAGCAACGATATTTCATTTAAAATTGCTGGGGCACATGCTTTCAAGGCCGCTTTTTTAAATGCAAATCCCAAACTTTTGGAACCGGTTATGGAACTCAGCGTAAAAGTGCCGGAAGAAATGGTAGGCAATGTGATGACCGATCTGCAGGCAAGAAGATCTATGATCCAAGGAGTTGAGAGCAATCATAAATTTCAGGTTTTGAAATGCCTGACACCAGAGGCGGAGCTCTACGGCTTTTCTACCGATTTGCGTTCCCTAACCCAAGGAAGAGCTACTTTTAAATCGGCTTTCTCGTCCTTTCAGCCCGTACCGACCAATCTGCAAAAGGAATTGACCCAGCAATAAGTGAAAATATCCGCTTTCTTCCTAAAAGAAATTTCCTGAACGTTTAAACTGGGCTTATCTTTGCTGAAATTTATAATATGTCGCAACAGTTCCCCGAATTGGCTCCAAGTAATTCCAAAATGGAAAAAATGTCCGAGATACCCGAGAGCAAGTCTGAAATTGGGGATAATGTGGAATTCAATTCCGAAGAAATAGCAAAATGTATTGCTGTGTTGGAATACTTGAATGAAAACACCAATGAAATCTTTGAGATTCCCAAAGAACAGCGCACCGCTTTAATAAAAGCTTCAGGCCAATTATCGCGACCGAGTCGTGAGGAATTTTCCCGCAGGAAAAAAGACGCTAAAAAAGCTGAGAAAAGAAAGTTGGCCGCCAAGGACAGAACCGCACGAAAAGAAACAGGAATTCGAAGTGCGCGGGAGAATGTGGTATTTGTAGCCCCCAAATTATTATCGGTAGGGGAATTAACTTCTACAAGAAATTTGGAATTAAAATCTCCCCGCAATTGTTACGTCTGCAAAACTTTGTTTACCAAGATGCATCATTTTTATGATAGCATGTGTACCGAATGTGGCGATTTCAACTATGCAAAAAGGTTTCAAACGGCCGATTTAACGGGGCAAACAGCTATTGTTACGGGGTCACGACTAAAAATTGGTTACCACATTACTTTAATGTTGCTTAGGGCAGGTGCTACAGTAGTGGCTACAACAAGGTTCCCCGCAGATTCCGCTTATCGATTTGCACAAGAGGAGGATTTTTATCAATGGGCAGATCGATTAAAGATCCACGGTTTGGATTTGCGCCATATCCCCAGTGTTGAAATTTTTTGTAATTATATTACTCAAAAATATTCTGACTTGGATATCCTTATCAACAATGCGGCTCAAACAGTGAGAAGGCCATCCGGATTCTACCAGCATTTGATGCCTAGAGAGGAAATGCCATTTGAAGATCACCCAAAATTCGTGTTGGATTTATTACAGGATCACATCAATTGTTTGCAGGAATTGAAATCCCTTTCCGTGGGTATTGATAAAAATGTGGACAGGAATCTACCTGTTTCTTGGCATGGAAAGGAACCGGGGATTGGGATTAGGGCTTCGGCCAAGCTTTCCCAAATTCCCTATAGCTTTGATAACTCGCTTAACGCAAAGGAAGTTTTCCCAGAAGGAAAGCTCGATGCCGACCTCCAGCAAATAGATTTGCGCAAAACCAACAGTTGGCGTTTAAAACTCGGCGAAATTGAAACCGCCGAAATGATTGAAGTGCAATTGGTCAATTCAATTGCCCCTTTTGTACTCTGCAACAGAATGATAGAGATAATGGGTAAAACCAATACGGGCAAGAAACACATTATAAACGTGTCCGCTATGGAAGGGAAGTTTCATAGATTTTTTAAAGAAGATCGACATCCACATACGAATATGGCAAAAGCCGCGCTTAATATGTTGACCCACACAGCTGCTGGAGGATTGGCAAAGGATGGCATATACATAAATGCGGTTGATACTGGGTGGGTAACGGATGAGGACCCCATTGATCTTGCAAGACGCAAAATGGAACTCCACGATTTTCAACCTCCTTTGGATATTGTGGATGGGGCCGCGAGAGTTATGGATCCGTTGATTGATGGAATAAACACTGGAAAACATTGGAGCGGAAAATTTTTAAAAGATTATCGTCCCATTGATTGGTAATCCTTTTAAGAAGTACTTAAAAACACATCGAAATAAATTTCTATGAACAACGAACAACCCAACAATCCACTTCATGGTATAAAACTTGCAGATATTCTTGAGTCCTTGGTGGATCATTACGGTTGGGAGGAATTGGGAAATAGGATACGCATCAATTCCTTTACTTCAAATCCTTCAATTAAATCCAGTCTTACTTTTCTTCGGAAAACTCCTTGGGCGCGGGAGAAGGTTGAAAAACTTTATTTGAAAACTAGGTTTAAATAAAGGTTTCAAAGCGCTTCAAAATAATTTATTTGGGATTCTTCGCGTACAACCTATAAAAGGGTGTAATTTTGCATCCCCTAAAACAAACGGTCAATAATGCTAGATACTTCAGAGGCAATTCAAGATAAAAAAACGGATAAGGAGCTTTACAGCTACCAAAAAGGAGCCATTGACAAGATTTTTGAGAAATTCGAAACGGCGCCAGAGGATTATCATTTGTTATACCAGCTACCGACCGGTGGCGGTAAAACTGTTATTTTTTCTGAAATAGTACGCCAATATCTCAAGAATCATCAGAAAAAAGTACTGGTGATGACCCATCGAGTGGAACTTTGTAAACAAACTTCCGAGATGCTTACAAGTTTTGGGGTGGTCAACAAAGTAGTGAATAGCACAGCCGACCTTTCCGACCAAGCAAAATACAGTTGTTTTGTAGCCATGGTTGAAACTTTGAACAACCGCTTAAACGACGACAAGCTTGATATTTCGGATATAGGGTTGGTTATCATTGACGAAGCCCATTACAATTCCTTTACAAAACTCTTCAAATTCTTTGAAAAATCCTTTATTCTCGGGGTTACCGCAACTCCTTTAAGTTCCAATAGGAATTTGCCAATGAAGGATAACTACCAGGAATTGATTGTTGGCGAAAGCATTCAAGCCTTGATCGAGAACGAATTTCTGGCCGAGGTCGATGTTTTCCAATACAATATGGGGCTTACTTCCCTGGAAATTGGTTCGAATGGTGATTATACCGTTAAATCTTCTGATGATCTATATTCCGCCATGGGAATGCTGGATCAACTGCTGGAAGCCTACTACACACATTCCCAAGGAAAGAAGACATTGATTTTTAATAATGGGATCAATACCTCCATCCAGGTTTATTATCATTTTAAAGCACAAGGATTGCCAATTTATCATTTGGACAATACAGCTACCAAAAAGCAGCGCAAGCAGATTTTGAAATGGTTTAGGGAAACCCCTGATGCCATATTAACCTCGGTAAGTATCCTGACCACTGGTTTCGACGAGCCCACCATTGACACTATTATACTAAATAGAGCTACCAGATCATTGACGTTATATTTTCAGATGATAGGTAGAGGTTCCCGAATTTTGAACAACAAATCCAGGTTTTCTGTTATCGATCTCGGCAACAATTACCAAAGGTTTGGGCCTTGGGAAGCTCCTTTGGATTGGCAAGCTATTTTCAAATCGCCGGATTTCTATATGGATCGCCTGTTGAGCGATGATGAGATTGAAAGCAACTTTAGATATGAAATGCCCCCAGAGCTAAGGGAAGAGTTTTCAAAATCCAAAGATGTATATTTCGATATTACCGCAGCCTATGAGGAGGGTGTATCAAAAGGAGAATCATCCAAATTGATTTTGGAGCGTTCGATTGCCCAGCACGCCTATATTTGCGTAGAAAACAGCGAAGATGTATATGATGCCTTGGGGCTGGCAAAAATGCTCGGGGATGATATAGATTATCGTATAGAGAAATACTCTCGTTCTATCAGCAAAAGCACTTCCAATTTTATTACCTGGTTAAAAGAAGACTATCGTTTTCGCTTGCGCACCTATCTCAGAGAAAATTTCGATGATATTTTCGAGGAAATCCACGGGTTTCTACCTGAGGATTAATCTCTTTTTTTATCATATTTTACTTTTAATCGCAATTTTTCGTCCTAATCAATGGGAATACAATTGAATTTCCATATCTTTAAAACGAATTTTCCAAACCTAACGATTTGATTTCCCGATTATAAGAAAATAAGGTCTGGATTATTCTTCCTACAATTCCTCATACCTCACATAATATTAAGTTGTCAGAAGTCATGACTGGTTTTACCATGGAACACTTTTGATTATTTAGGGTTTATTATTCATTTAAATCAAAATATTATGAGCACACTATTTTTAGGCAGTTGTGATGTGGGAAAAATCCCTTTGGATCGCAGAAAGTTTCTCTCCCCATATCACAAGGATGGACTTACCGCGTCGGCCGTTTCATTTCGGGATGACGATAGAACAACCTGGCGTTCTTTTAGACAGGAAAATAGAGATGAAGTGGCCCAACTTCAAAAGTTTCTTTTTAAGGCGGGCTTTATGCCACGTGGGGTGATTGATGGCGTTTTTGATTACGTTACCCAGTCGGCCGCCCGTTTGTTTCAGGAATATGTAAGGACGATAGATCCAGATGGTGACAAAACTATGGTGCCGGATGGCATAGTGGGCAATGGAACTATGAGCCATGTACATCGTTGGCAAAATAATGGCACGGTAGCAGAATGGGGGAAGAGGTCAGCTGCCAATCCATCCTCGGAATATCAAGCGTGGATCGGTTTGATGCAAACAGCAAAAAATCATTATAAAAATCATCCGGGGCCGATAATGCAAGCAGTTAATGCTCTCGAAAAAACCTATTCAACAATAAAAGTAGAAAATTGGAATTTCTCTCCCGATGAAATTCATTTAATTGGAATAAGGAGAAAGCAAGATGTAAAAGCTTCGGCCAAAAGGGAAAACGATGATTTTTTTGTCTTATTGGTAAACGGAATGGTCTTTAAGTTTTGGGGATCCACCGATCCGAGCCGGAATATGGTGAGCAAGAACCTCAACGATCCATTTTTGGTAGAGGGGCAACATATGTATAGGTTTGGATGGCATAAGATATCGGAAGAACAAAAAATATACAGAGCCCTAAAGCCTTATAATTTGGCAGGTGTAATTGTTCTCAGGGATTTGGATAGAGATCATGCCCTTACACCCAATGATCTTGTAAAAGAAAATAACAGTTTGGAGGTGAACAACAGTATCAACATTCACTGGTCCGGAATGGGAAATTCAAACTGGTCTGCGGGATGTCAAGTGATTGCGGGAAAAAACTACATAAATAATCAAGATCGACTAATTGATTGCTCGGGATTTGCCGCTGGAGGTTATAGCCAATTAAATTCTTCCTCCAAAAAAACCAAAGGAGCCTATAATGTATTGGCCGATCTTATAGTTTGCTATTCCAAACCTGGGGTGGATTATGTTCTTTACACCTTGGGAAGAGAAGAATCATTAAGTCTTGATTCCCATTTTGGAAAGGAATATGTAGCCAATGCAATGAAGAAGATGAATCCTTCGGCACTTTAACCCATTTGTTTTTTTACAAACACGAACCGTTTTCGGAATAGAATAAAATTGCGAGAAAACCCCAAATAGGAATAGGTCGATAAAAATTGTATGCCGTTCTTTGTAAAGATAAATGCGGTCTCAAATTTTTATGGGCAAACCCACTAATTCTACATTAATCGTACTCGCTTTTTTCTCCATTTATGTTATCTGGGGCTCCACTTATATGTTGAACAAAGTGGCGGTTGCGGAATTGCCACCCTTCTTTTTAGCTTCTATTCGCTTTACAACAGCGGGTCTCCTTATTTTTATAATTGCCCGAATCATGGGCAAGAGTCTCGCCATTTCTCGACGGCAGTTGTTAAATACTTTTATTGTTGGAGTGCTGTTTCTTTCTTTTGGCAATGGCTTAATTGTTTGGGCCCTTAAATATGTGGACAGCGGATTTGCCGCTCTGGAAATTTCCGCACAACCGTTGGTGGTTTTATTTCTGATGTGGCTTTTGCAAGGAAAACGTATTAAGCCTATGTCCTTGGTGGGGGTCACTCTGGGAATTATAGGTGTTTTTTTACTCGTTGGCCAAAAGGAAATAATCAGTCAAGAAAACAATGTTTTAGGGATGGTCATGATATTTGCCTGCATGCTCAGTTGGGCTTATGGCAGTTTGTTCGTGGGAAAAGCGGATTTGCCTAAAAACTTCTTTGTAAACACGGGATACCAAATGTTTACCGCTGGGCTAACTCTGGCGCTTTCAAGTTTTCTGATAGGGGAAGAGTGGGTTGCCCCAAGTGAATGGAGCTCTCCTGTGCTTTGGAGTATGCTAGCCTTAATAAGCTTTGGAAGTATTGTTGCCTTTACCTCCTTTAATTATTTGCTCAAACAAGTTTCACCGGACAAAGTGGCTACATCTACTTATGTAAATCCTATAATCGCTTTATTTTTAGGATGGTATTTTTTGGAGGAGCAAGTTACCCTACAATCTATCATTGCAGCGATAGTTCTGCTTACAGGAGTTTATTTTATTACTACAACTCGGACTTCTATTACTATTCCGAGATTTTCGGGTAAAATAAAGAGATAAAAGAGAAGCTTAAATTAGCCAACTTCGTCATTTAAAGTTGTTTTAAGGAAATGTTAAAAGTGAAGGGTATTTTTATTATTTTTGATTTTAAGGTTTTATAACTCAAATTAAAGGAATAAATAACCTAATATAAAATAAACATTATGTCGGAACAAAAAGTATTTCAAGCAAGTGCCGAAAGCAAAGGAAAAGCCAAGCAATTAAGGCTTTTCGCTATTTTGGCCTGGATCATAGCTATGGCAGGACAAGCTTTTGCCATTTTTAAATTGATCCACGACGAAACCCTAGTCTGGTTAATAGTCGCAATTGTAGTGATTTTGGCTCTTGCAGTTACGGGATCCATGCTTTGGAAGAAAGCAAACCGTTTGGATCCCGCCTCTGAAAAGGATAAAGTGAAATTCTTTATTCAAAATCAACTTGGTGCGATATTGGGAGTTTTGGCATTTTTACCATTGGTAATCCTCATTTTTATGAATAAGGATGTAGATGGAAAAACCAAGGGAATTGCTGGTAGTATTGCGGTAGTTGCACTATTGATAGCAGGTATTTCTGGCGCTGATTTTAGTCCACCATCCAAGGAAGACTACACCGAACAAATTAATTCGCAAACTGCTGTTGTAAAAGACCTGAACTTTGATAACGACAATGTATATTGGACAAGAGAAGGAAAGAAATACCATATTTTTGGAGACTGTCAGCACATTAAGAACAGGGAAGGAGTTACCAATGGTACAGTAAAGCAATGTTGGGAGGATAAGAGTATTTCTGAACTATGCAAGACCTGTGAAAATAGGGCCAGAAAACAAAATGAAACACAAGAGCTCATTGAATAGGGGCATCTCTTGTTCATTTTGAACCAAAAAAATACCGGAGCCCCTTCCGGTATTTTTTTTACCTAACTGAAAATAAATTATTTAATAAATAATCTCCACAAATATTGCATTGGCTTGTAATACCACACTTTTTATAAAATAATCTTCCCCTACATCTATAGTATGTCCTGACTTGTTTTTTACTGCTAGATCTCTGTAGATATATCGTGGTTGTCGGGCCTTTACAATATCATTCGCCTTTACCATATCGTTCGCTTTAAATCCACTTTCGTTTCTGTAAACTAAATCAAAGACCGGATCGACGATTTTGTTGCCCTGCAATTTACCACTGTATAGAAACCCAGTCTTGCCAATTTCGTAAAGTTTAGCCAAGACTTCTTGGTCGTGGCTTCCACTTATTTTTTCATTTCTAAAATAATCCAAATATCCGCCTACAGTATTACTCTGGGTTGCTGCCAACCAAGCGGCTTCATCAAGTTTGTTTGTGGAAGCTTTCTTTTTCAACGAATCAATTCGCTTTTGAGCAGTTTTAATTAAGCTGGCCTTCGCCAATTTTGAAAATTCCAGAATTTGGTTGGTAGAGTCCTTCTCAATGGCAGCAAGGTTTAAATAATTTTCATAAGCCTTTATGGTATTGGTTTGATTTGCATCTCGCCAAGCGATTTGTAAGCTTTGTAATAAATTTACAGATTCTAATGAATCCTGGGCAGTGAGAGCATAGATACCTCGGGGATAGGATTCCAGGTATGCAGAATAACTTTCGATAGTACGTTCCGAATTGGCAACTTTCCAAGCCTTTTCATCCGCACTCGGCAAAAGGAAATAATAAAAAAGTCCGAAGAATGCTAAAACAATAAAGGAGTAAACCAAGGTTTTCTTTATGCGTTTTATGTTTCGGGCATTTCTCTTTCTTCTGTTATAAATTTTAGCACTGTCTGAGAGATATTTCATGCAACCCTCGAACTTATCATTATAACGCTCTGCCCAGGTTTGTGTAGGTTTGAATTTTTCAAACCATTCCTGTGCAATTTCGAATTCTCTTCCAGATAATAAATCCTTTCTGTTTTCCTCATGGGCTACATAGGCATCGCAAAGACGCATATAATGTGTCGCTGCTTCACTTTCTTCATCTACCCAATGATTAAGGGTTTTCCAGTGTCTTATCAAACTTTCATGGGAAATATCTATCAATGTGTCGCCTGATTCCCCTATGGTGTCCAAAATCAGAAAAGACCGATTATCCTTTATAAAAGCGTTAATGACATAAAGTAATTTCTCTTCACTAGCGCCTGTCAATTTCTTTAAGTCGCTTAGTTTAGCCGGCCGTCTAATTTTTCTTCCATTCTCATCGATAGTGGTCAACGCTTGGAAGATATGCTTTGCCAAAAGTACTTCGTCCGGCTTTAATTCTTTTAATGCTTCATCAGCGTGGAGGGATAAGGCGTTTTCAATGCCTCCAATTTGATTGTAATCTTCTAAATCGAGTTCTGCGCCTTGATTTGATTTCTTTTTGTAATCCCACATTCGCATTAAGGCATGTTGCACCAATGGGAGCTCGTCAGCAACTTTTCCTAAGTCATTAATAACCTTAGAAGTCAATGCTGGGTTAAACTTTCCGCCATATAACTTTGCAGGGCCTTCTATCACTTTTTTAAGCTCGAGCCGATTGAGTCTTGGTACTAAATACTGGCTTTTGTTCAAAGCCTCCGGCAGGCCATAAAATTGTGCGCAATCTCCAATAAAATCAGATCGCATGGTAAGAACTACGTAAAAGGGAATTTCTTCCTGTTCCGAAAGCTTTAAAATGGTATTTACAAAATCTATAGCTTCTGTTTTAAAGGAAACGTCCTTTTGTTTCATCGAAAACCGAAAGAGTTCCTCGAACTGATCTACCAATAAAAAAAAGTTGGAGTTCTTATTTTCCCGAAGGGTTTTAATGACTTCAAAAATGGCCGAAACGCCTTCTTTTTTTATTCGGAGTACAAAAGCCACGATTTCCGGAGTAGTGGTTTTTGGATCAATTAAATTGAGAATGGTTGCCGCCAAATTGAACATAGGATTTTGTCCAGGTTTCATAATGGCAATAAACCATTCGCTGCTGTTTTCAACCAGATAGCCACCTTTTAGAGCGGGAATGAGCCCAGCGCGGATCAAGGAGGATTTCCCGCTGCCCGAGCTTCCTACTACGGCCACAAATCTATTGTGGTGCAGTCGCTGAAGTAGTTCCAAGGTTTGTTCATCCCGTCCAAAGAACAGGAGGTTTTCATCGTCTCGGAAAGGGCGTAGGCCCACATACGGATTAAAGGAATCGGCACTCATAAGGTATCAGCTTTTAAATCTTCCAGAAAACGCTGCAACAATTCCCCTTCCAGAGCAGGTTTGTCGCTTTGATCCACCAGCTTTACCATAGGATTTTGGGCTACCTTGATCGAGGCCATTTCCTTTTGGGGAGGCGTTACATATATAAATATATCCTGCCCATATCGATCATAATCCATTAGTTTTTTGAGCGTAGTTTTGACTCGGATGTCCACCCAATCCTTATGAGTTTCATTGGCGTATAAAAAAATGAATTTCCGGGCTTCACTTATATTGGAATAAAGCGATTTGATGTTTTTCTGCGGATCGCCATCCTCGGGATTAAAGATAAGATCCACATTGTAATCATTTAAAATCTTTTTGAGGTTGAAAGCTTGTTTAAAGTCATCGCTATGGGTGTCCAAAAGAACTTTTACTGGGGCCCCTTTCACACTCTCTTCGTGCGTTGCTTGTTGCAATTTAATTTCTTCCAACTGCTTCGCATAGTCTATAATAAGCATGGCGAGTTCCCCTTCATTGCCTCGGATAAACTCGTACTTTTTATCGGTTAGGGATGCGTTTTCCACATGTATTAAAAACTCTTGATGTTGTTTGTTTTCAATTGCATCAAAATCTACTTCCCTTGAAACCCAAATAAGTTGTGGGGTTGCGGTTTCAAAACCGATTTTCGTTTGGCGCTGTATATAATGGGCTTCAGTATCACCTGGAATTTTCCTCCCTGGAAAACGGCCCAATAAATGTACCGACAAATCAGCCTTGGAAATAGCTTTCTTGGTTATCCCTTCGTGCGTTTCTGCGTCACTCATGGAAGGATCGCCTATGATGACGTTGTATCCTTTTTCTTTCAATTCGGCAATTATCCCTTCACGTCTGTCCATCAAGGAATCATTAACCTCCGCCAAAAATATTGTAAAGGCATCTTCCTTTTCTTCTTTTGTCTCAATTACGGGAGTGGGACGCGACTTTTCGAGTTCTTTTGAAAAATCATCAAAAATATGGACCAATGAATTTCGAAGTTGAATCATTTGGTCACTGAATTCGGGGCTGGTGTTTTTTAGTGGATCGCCATAATCATTGCCATCGTGAAATGGGAAACCGCTAGTACCCCTAAGCTTGTCGAGCCATTCAGTATAGGGAATATTGGATAGAAAAACGGGAATGATCCGGGATCGGTTACCTACGGTAAGTCCAATGCTTTCCTTTTCGGCCTTCTTCACGAAATAGTCCAATTCCTTAATGCAATAATCAGATTGCGGATATAAACGGGAATAAAGACAGATCATAATCGCCGATTTGTCTATAGCTTCTGCTATTGAATTGTCAAAAACCTCGCTGCGATCCAGATTTTTTGAATCCCACCAAATTTTAATATCCTTGGAATGCTTGTTCAGCTTAGTATCCAAGTATTTATAAAACTGATCGATCCAGCCGTCCTCGTTATATGTTTCCGATTCATTATCAGCGTGGACATAGCTGATAAAAATGTCGTATTCGTAACCGGGAATTAGTGCCATGATAGAAACCTATTTAGTAGTTATTAAAACACTTATAAATAGGAAGGAGGAAGTGCACTAAGTTACAAATACTGTGTTATAAACCAAGAGATTTAATAGTAAAAATTTCAATTCGAAGGATTGAAGGCCCGCAATTAATTTTTAATCCTATGACAGACATTACTTTTTAGAATATTGTAATTTTGAACTCTTCTTATATTTGGATAAGATAAGCTAGGAAATTAAAAGGAATAGTAGCGTTATCTATAGCTTTGGGCTGTTTTGACGTGTGTCTTTTACCAACTAATATTTTCTTAGTTTTACAACCTTAAAAAACCAAGGGTTTTATAGTATGCATCCCCTAAAAATCAGTCTGTACGTATGTGTTGTCCTTTTGGCCATGTTTGGCCTGACCTATGTCAGCAAGCCACATTCTTTGGCTGATGGCAACCTCCAAGATGGATTTAACGTTCAAAATAATATCGTTAAATATCCTACCACCACTACTTTCTTTAAAGATGCCTCTATTTCCAAAGAGCAAAAAGATGCTATCGAGAGTATAGTAGGAAATATTGAAGGCCTGGTAGGGAAGGAGGGAAAAAAAGAGACCCAACCTGAAATTCCCGATTACACCAAGATTGACAGTACCAAAATAGAGCGCATTTCCTATCCCGGACCAAAAGGGGAATTTGTAAACAAGTTACTTTCTCAATTAAAGTCCCCAGAATGTCGGATTATACATTACGGCGATTCACAACTGGAGGGCGACAGGATTTCGGCTTATTTGCGAAACAGATTACAGACTTTGTACGGTGGCAGTGGGCCGGGGTTTATTCCTATTAAGCAGGAATACCATCAAATAAGTGCTGACGTAACCCCATTAGAAAACTGGACGCGATATGCCGCGTTTGACCCGACCAAAACGCTGTTTGAAAACAAAAACTACGGCGCCTATCTCTCGGTGTCGAGGTTTACAGAAGTTTTTGATCCAATTGTGGATAGCTTGGCAATCCTTGGGCTCGAGCCGACAAAGGCTACTATCGATATCAGACCTTCCTCAAGGCTTTATTCAAAATTGAAAGAATTTACCAATATTGGTTTGCACTACGGAAATGCGATCACCCCAGTTTCAATCGAGGTGTATAACGGGGGAACTTTGATTAAGGACGAAATGCTCAAAAACGATGGCAAATACCATTGCTATACTATTGAACTATCCAGTGCCCCTGAGCATTTACAGATAGTATTGGAAGGCAAAATAAGTCCCGATTTTTATGGTCTGACCCTAGATGGCAATTCAGGAATAAGCCTGGACAACGTTGCGATGCGAGGGAGTTCTGGAACTGTTTTCGCCAGACTTAATGGTGAAAGTTTTGCAGGTATGTATGGCCGCTTGCAACCGAAAGTAATCATTTTTCAATACGGCGGAAACACGGTACCATATTTAAAAGACTCCTTGGCAGTCCGAAATTATAGCAGCTACTTAAAGAACCATATCAATTGGGTGCGTCGTAAAGCGCCCGAGGCAAGCATTTTGTTTGTGGGGCCGAGCGATATGGCGACTATGGTGAATGGAGAATTGACCAGCTACGCATTATTACCCTATCTGGACGCAGAATTGAAACAGAGCTGTCTGAACAATGATGTGGCCTATTGGAGCATGTTTAAGGCTATGGGAGGAGAGAATTCCTTGCAGTATTGGTTTCAGCAAAATTTAATGGGCAGCGATTACACGCATTTTACAGCTTCGGGCACTAGAATTATTTCTGAATTATTTTTCACTGCCCTAAACATGGATTTAAAGAATATTAAATGAAATACTATCTGATATTAATGGCTGTGTTTTTCAGCTTTAACGCACAATCGCAAGAGTATATATTAGACAGTATCATGCCCATTTATGGCGATATTATCCATCCTGAAGCCAACGAGCTTATCGGAGCCGAGGATTCTCCTACATTCAGTAACTTCTTTGCAAAATTGGACAGCATATACGAAGGAAAAAGAGAAAAGCTACATATTTTTCATATTGGGGGTTCCCATATACAAGCTGATATTTATTCAAATAAACTCCGAACCTATTTTCAAAATATGAATGAAGTGTCGATGGGGCAGAGGGGCTTTGTTTTCCCCTTCCGCTTGGCGAACACCAACAATCCAAGCAATTATAGGATTGAGGGCACAAAAGGAAAGTGGGAAGGCTATAGGAATTCGGTTTTAAAAGACAGCATTGAATGGGGCCTATCCGGAATTACTGCAGCTTTTCGAAACCGTTCAGATACCATTTCCATCCATGCCAATCACAGGAATTATACCCTAAAACCATACGCTTTTGATAAGTTAAGGATATTTCATAACACTTGGAAAGACGATTACAGACTAAATATTTTGGATAGCACTTTGGTGGCTTCCGACACTTTGAATTACCAAGGCATGTATAAGGAATATCGTTTAACAAAGCCTGTGGAATCGTTGGAAATGGCAATTCAAATAAAGGATACCCTAACTGCCGATCCCGAGTTTTTGATGATGGGAATGGAGTTTTTAAATGACCATTCGGGGATTGAATATACCAGCATAGGCGTGAACGGTGCTAGCTTTAAGTCCTATCAACGTTCAGTGTTTTTTGAAAATCAATTGAGGTTGTATAAGCCCGATTTGTTTATAATTTCCATAGGCACCAATGATGCCTACGTTCCAAAATCGGAGTTCAAATCTGAGGAGTTCCGTGCCAATTATGAAGCCTTCATACAAATGGTACAGCGCGTCAATCCAGACTGCGCCATCTTGCTCACCGTTCCAAATGACGATTATTACAAGAGAAGACACCCCAACCCAAACACTGTTGTTCAACAACAGATTATTCTGGATCTCGGAAAAGAATATAGAATGGCCGTATGGGATTTCTACGCAGTTATGGGAGGTCTGGGCTCGTCGAACAAATGGTATAAAAATAAGCTGATGCCCAGGGACCGTATTCACTTTACCCAATTGGGATATAGCATTAAAGCCGATCTATTGCTTAAGGCATTGGTAGATGCCTGGGCAATTTGCAACAATCGCGACCCGGAAATCTTGTTGGGCCATTTTAAAACCTTGGACAAATCGAATAATTGGGAATGAATAGGCTGCTGGATATTTTTAAGTTTTCAGAGGAGCAACCTCTTATCTTTACACAGGCTAACTTCTGGATATTTTTTGCCGTAGTTTATTTCGTATTTGCACTGGTTTACAAAAAGATAAGATTACGGAATGCTTATCTGTTTTTGATATCGCTCTTCTTTTACTATAAAACCAGCGGCCTGTTTGTGGGAATCCTCATCTTTAGTACGCTTTTGGATTATTTTATTGGACAGGGCATTTTCAGAAGCAATTCAAGACACCAACGTTTATTCCTGGTAACCGTGAGCGTAGTGGTCAATTTGTCGGTCCTCAGCTACTTTAAATACGCGTATTTTTTTACTGATTCTTTTAATGCATTATTCCACACCCATTACGAAGTGATGAACTGGCTTGGATACTGGGGCAATAGTTTTAGCAATCAGACTTATTTCACTCTCGACAAAATTATTCTTCCCGTGGGTATTTCGTTCTATACCTTCCAAACCATCAGTTATAGTGTAGATGTTTATAGGAAAAAAGTGAAGCCCTTAAGCTCCATTCTCGACTTTGGATTTTATGTCAGCTTTTTCCCGCAGTTGGTGGCGGGTCCTATAGTTCGGGCGGAGAGCTTTGTACCACAGATTTCAAAACCTACGGTTATAACTAAGGACGATTTCAATGCGGGCACGTTTTTGATCTTAAAAGGCCTTATCAAAAAAATGCTCTTTGCCGATTATATCGCCATGCATTTCTTGGATAGGGTGTTTGATGCGCCCGAGATGTTTTCCGGCTTTGCCAACGTAATGGCAATGATTGGCTACTCACTTCAAATCTATGGCGACTTTTCCGGATATACGGATATTGCCATTGGTCTTGCGCTTTTGATGGGATTCAAACTGCCCATCAACTTCAACGCCCCCTATAAGGCAACCAATGCTGGGGATTATTGGAAACGCTGGCATATTTCCCTCTCCACCTGGTTGCGGGATTACCTCTACATTCCATTGGGTGGAAATAGGGGTGGGAGTGGAGCCTCCTATATTATCTTGGGACTGATGTTGGTAGGGGTGGTGCTGGCCGTTAGAAGTTGGCTGGTGTTTGCAATTGTATCTGTTATAGTTTTGGTGGTTATCATTTTGGCTTTCTTTTCAACCAACGTAAAACGTCAAGTGAACACCAATATAAATCTTATGCTCACAATGCTAATCGGCGGTTTGTGGCATGGTGCCTCGTGGAAGTTTGTTATCTGGGGCGGCCTCAATGGTTTGGGGATAGTAGTTTACAAATTCTGGCGTCGGATAAGTCCTTATGAGAATAAGACCGGGTGGCTTGTGCGCGCATGGAAGATTTTGATCACATTTACCTTTATCACTTTTACCCGTATTTATTTTAGGGGAGAGAGTATGGGGCAGATAGAGAAATGGTATCATCAAGTAGCCACCAATATGGATTGGTCCACCGCATGGGATATCTTGGTGCATTATCAACTGGTATTTTGGGTAATGTTGGTGGGCTACATCACACACTGGCTTCCGGAAACCACCAAAGCCTATATTGAAGATTTGTATTCCAAAAGTCCTATTCCTGTTAAGATTGCTATCTCCGTGATTGTTGGGGTGGCGTGTTATCAAGCGTTTTCGGCAGATTTTCAGCCCTTTATTTACTTCCAGTTTTAAACTGATTAAAGTTGTTGGTACGTTTATCAATAAAGTCGGTAAAGACGATTGGAGGTGTGTAATGGGAAATCATATTTCAAATTGCCAATCTTCACGAAGTTTCCAATTCCAAATCCCAATTTAAAAGAAAGTCATTTCTTTAACATTTAACATGGAAGGCGTCTGTTATTTTCATCTACATTTGCACCATTATCGAATTAGTAAGCTTGTCTTTTTTTAATCTCTCCCGAATTTTAATTAATCCTTTGCTTTCTTCTAAACTTTAACGGTCGCGGTATTTTGGGCGTTTTAATAATTGGTCTCCGCAAAAGTTTTCGCCAGAATTCATTCGATAAATAAAAATGCATTTTTAATGCAAGAGAAATATTTCCAATATTTCTATAGTATTTGAAATAGGAAATATTAGCCAGTAGTGCAGAGTACGTACAAGGGCAAACACGGAGTTTTTAAAATAAACAAAATAGAAATCATGTTAAAAAGATTTATAAATAAATTAATGAATATTAAAGAAGTAAATGTAATGAAAGAAGGAACAGTAAAATTTTTCAATGAAGCCAAAGGTTTTGGTTTTATAAAAGTAAATGGCTCGGATGAAGACGTTTTTGTCCATTCCACCAATCTTATTGACAACATCCGTGAGGATGACAATGTACAATTTGATATAGAAAGAGGCGATAAAGGTCTTAGTGCGGTAAAAGTAAGATTGATATAACGTATATTATATAACTCAATAAAAAGAAGCCGTCCCAATTTAGTTATTGGGACGGCTTTTTATTTTTCATTGCCAGCGAAGATGCACTGGGCGAAGGTATGGATATCCTTGGAGCAAATCACAACTCTAGTAGGGAGAGCTATTTTTGGGAAATGGCAGGTTTCTTTATTTCCTTTATCGTTTTACATAATGACGAATGTTAAAATTTTAACAATTCATTGGCTATTTAGGGGCAAAAATAGGGGTCGATACTAGGATGATACTAGGATGATACTAGGGGATGAGTAGCACTCGAGTAGAGTAAACGTAGCTCTCGAGTAGCACTAGACCCCCATGAACAATACATTAAGTGCGCATGAACGTAGCACTCTTTGTGATTGAATGTAGCACTCTTTGTGGTTGAACGTAGCACTCTTTGTTTTGAACATAGGACTCTTTGTTTTGAAGGGGGGGTTGCAGTTGGCAGTGGCAGTTGGCAGTGGCAGTTGGCAGTGTTCAGTTGGCAGTATTCAGTGTTCAGTGTTCAGTGTTCCGTGGGCAGTGTTCAGTTGGCAGTTGCAGTTGCAGGTTGGGGTTTCACGCAGGGAGCGCGGAGGGGACGCGGAGTTCGCGGAGGGGTTGTTGTTTGGGTTTTGGAATTTGGTACTTGGAATTTGGTACTTGGGGATTGGTTAATTCGTTAATTCGTTAATTCGGGATTCGGGAGTCTCTTGAGTTCTGAGTCTGAACTTCGTACTTCGTACTTGGAATTTGGAATTTGGTGCTTGGTGCTTGTGGTTGTCGGTTGCTTCGCGGGAAACCATTCAAAAATGACTTAAATAAGTTGTTGCTTTCATAATTCCAACAAAGTTGTTTAAAAAGCGATAATATAAATACGTATCCCTACGTCCGGATTTAACAAAACAATAGATAATTCGTCAAAAAACGGGGGGGTGTTTCGCAGTAAGATTATTAATTAAGCAATAAAACAATAGTTTTTATTAATATATTTGAACCACCTTGGAGAATGACATGCCCCAGGACTCGACAAAAACATCTAGTGAATTCGCCTTAAAAGTTTGTTGTTCACCTCATTAAAAAAGCGCCATTCAAAATCACCAGTACTCAAATTTACAACAAAGGGAAATTCAACCCTGTGGGATTTAAGACTCTACCCATTAACTAAATTTTATAAATCAACCTCCTAAGACCTCAAAACTATGTATAGAACAATCAAAATTTCAATAATATCAATCGGTCTTATATACTTTATGGGCTGCAAGCAAGGCCAGGAAGAAGACCAAATAGCACTACAGGACTCCAGTGTCGAACCAATAGAAATACTGCTGGGTGATGTTATGACCCAAGAGCAGCAAACCGCACTGAGTCCAGACGATGTCATCAAATCGCTTATGGACGGAAACACAAGGTTTATGAACGATAATCTTACGGCACGGGATTATTCAAAACAAGTGGCCAACAGTGCTGCTGGCCAATATCCAGATGCGGTAATATTATCCTGCCTAGACAGTAGGATACCCGTTGAAAATGTTTTCGATAGGGGCATAGGCGATCTCTTTGTGGCCCGCGTAGCAGGTAATTTCGTCAATGAAGACATACTTGGAAGTTTGGAATTTGCCTGTAGAGTTTCGGGTTCAAAGCTTATACTCGTATTGGGCCACAATAATTGTGGTGCGATTAGGGGAGCCGTAGATGATGTTAAGTTGGGCAACATTACGCCAATGCTTCAAAAAATAAAGCCAGCCATAGCAATGTTGGATTATGACGGTGAAAGGAATTCATCCAATGCCGAATTTATGGCGATGGTTTGCAAAAGCAATGTGCAATACACTATAAGCAACATCAGAAAAAACAGTCCTATCTTAAGTACAATGGAAGAAAATGACGAGATAAAAATAGTAGGGGCAGTATATAACTTGGAGAACGGTAAAGTTGATTGGTTGGATTGAAGACAATTCCCTTCAAAATAACCGTTGTACAAACCGTTATTCTCTAAAGTTTACAACTAAAAGTGGCCGTCTCACAAGCTGAGGCCGCTATCTTATTCTACATCCATTGCGGTTTCGATTTTCTTTAAAGGGTTCCCGCAGATTGGCGCGGATTATTTTCGCGGATTCTCGTAGATGTTATTTGCTCGTAAAGGCGACAAGTCGCAAAGTTTCTCAAGTGTGAAATCCTAATCGTCTTGATTCCTGTTACCCTTGGTTTCCGATGAAAATTCGGGACAGGTTGTGGTTCAAAACGTTATGTTTCCTTTTCAATTCAATTTCCCTCGAAGCTTCGAGGCAACTTCCATTACTTTTCACTATATTTAGTTCCATCATTGTAAATCTAAATATTATGCGACTATTTTTACTCTTTATTATGGTTTTCTCGGTTTCTAGCTGTAAGACTGATAAGAAAATAAATGAAGTTATCATAATAACAGCTCCCGAACGTGGGGAATTGAGCAAAGACTCCCAAATTTTTCTTGGGAACCGGTTGTTCTCAGAAAAAACATGCATCACCTGCCATGATGTAAACCGCATTAAAAAGGGGCCATCAGTCAAGGAAATCATGGCTGTTTATAAAGAAAAAGGCGGTGATATCGTGGCATTTTTAAAAGGAAATGCCAAACCCATCGTGGACACCACGGCCAGCCAAGTGGATATTATGCAGGAGAATATCGATGGTTTCTTAAAAGATATCACCGACGAAGAACTGAATTCCATAGCCGTCTATATGATGCATGTTGACGAATTAAATCCGTAAGTTTTACATAAAGACTAACCATTCAAGGAAGTAGCAAAAAAATCTTCAGTTACTTATGATCAACAAAAGGCTAGAAAAGCTGCGTCAACAACTCACTAAATATAATTTGGATGCGGTTATTATTCCCTCAACAGATCCCCATCAATCGGAATATGTGGCAAAGCATTGGAAAGTAAGAGAATATTTTTCAGGATTTACGGGCTCAGCTGGGGTGTTGGTTTTAAATCAGGAAGAAGCAGCGCTGTGGACAGATTCACGTTATTTTTTGCAATTTGAAGATGAATGCAGGGACTATGATATCAACCTGCACAAACAATCGATTCCCCATGCTCCCGAACACGTACAATGGTTATGTGATAGTTTGGAGGAAAATGCGGTTATAGGATTGGATTTTTTACAGTTTTCCAAAGCCCAAATCGACTATATAAAGGAAATATCGAAACCTAAAAATATCCACCTTAAAAACACGCCAAATTTAGTTAACGAAATTTGGACTGACAGGCCTGCTTTGCCCGCATTTTCAGTTGATCTCCATCCATTGGAATACAGTGGGGAAACAACAGCTTCAAAAATCCAAAAGGTTCAAGATAAAGTCGCTACTTCAAAAGCCGACTATTATTTGTTTTCAAGTTTGGATGAAATTGCCTGGTTGTTTAATATCCGTTCCCAAGATGTCGATTTTACGCCACTGGTCACTGCCTATGCGCTCGTGGGATTTGATAACACCCTCTTGTTTTGTGATAGAAGTAGATTTGCTTCCACGGCTATTGATACATTTTCAAAATTGAATATTGAGATTATTGACTATGGTCTAGCAATTGCGGAATTGCAGAAAATAAACGCCAATAAAAAGACCATCACAGATGTATCCACCCTAAACTATGCGGTTTATAATGCGGTGGAAAGCAAATTCATATTTCAGAATTCAATAGCAAGGGAATTGAAAGCTATTAAAAATGAAACTGAGATTCGCGGTGCAAAAAATTGTATGGTTAAGGATGGAGTTGCGCTCACAAAGTTTTTTATATGGTTGGAAAACGAGCTTGCCTCAAGATCAATTTCAGAATATGAAATTGGAATAAAATTAGAAAGCTTTCGAAAGCAACAAGATATGTACGTGGGTGAGTCTTTTGCGGCCATTGTAGGCTATAAGGGCAATGGTGCTATCATTCACTATACCGCATCAGAAAAGGGCGGGGCAATGGTTAAAAATAGAGATATACTGTTAGTTGATAGCGGCGCACAGTATAAGGATGGCACTACCGATATTACCCGTACCGTTTGGTTGGGCGGAAGGCCAACAAACGAACTAAAAACAGCCTATACTTCGGTTTTAAAAGGATATATAGCGCTTGAGCAATTACAATTCCCAAAAGGCACCGTTGGCATGCAAATAGATGCTTTTGCGAGATTTCACTTGTGGAAGCAAGGGTTAAACTATCCGCACGGCACGGGTCATGGCATTGGCAGTTACGGAATGGTGCACGAACCCCCTCAAGGCTTTACAACCAATCCAGCCACCAGTAGCGGGAGCACAGCACATTTGCCAAATCAATTGACAACCATTGAACCGGGGTGCTATAAAAAAGGTGTTTATGGCATTCGCATTGAAAACATAGTCCTTTCCCAAGCTCAACAAGAAACCGAATACGGAGAGTTTTTAGGTTTTATGCCAATCACCCTTTTTCCGATAGATAGACAGCTCATCAATAAATCCTTATTAACAGATTCAGAAATAGAATGGTTTAATTCCTATCATAAAATGGTTTATAACAAACTATCTCCAATGCTGAATAAGGATGAAAATGGATGGCTAAAAAGAATGTGTGAAGAGTTGTAAGCGTTTATCAAGACTGCCCACTGAACACTCATTCCCCAAGCCAACTGTCAATGATGCCATAAATCTCCTTCTGTTCATCAGCATCAAAACTTTTTATCCGGGTTCTATGATCCCCTTTTGGTTTTACAAACTTGTATAGTTCCCGTTTGCCGGCATTCTCGGTTAAGTCAACCGCTGTAGCGCTCCAGGCATCGTATTCCCCATAAATAAAGAGCATTTTTTCTGCCTTTGAATCCAAAAATGATTTTATTCGCTGCATAGGCTTAAAATCATAAGCCTTTGTGATTCCCTCGGGAAAAGCCCAATCAAAAGTGTACATTTTATCCGTGTGCAGATATTTTTCAAACGGCATTGTTTCATAGCCATAAATACCTTGTTCCGTTAGGGCAGCCCAAAAATAGGGCTGTAATTTTTCTACCGAACTCTCTTCAAAAAAGCTATAACCTACAACATCAAATAGATGCTTGTAAATAGCTTCTGCTGAGGCTGATGCCAAAGGAATTGCGTCGGTACTTGTACCCCATTGCCAGTGGGCGAAAGGATATTCCAATATTGAATACTCAAGTGCTTTTTCTACCCCAAATTCCCAGGACATTCCATCTTCTACGGCCTTAGCTTTCAATATTTCCAGTAAGGCTGCTCTGTTGTCAAAACACAATTCTTGAAAACTTTTAATTTTTGCTCTTTCCTCAGCCGTTCCTACATTCCTTAAAAACTCAAAGATTCTAGGGTCTTCTCTGGCAAAATTTAGCGGACCGACATAGCAAACACAGCCGTCCACATTTTCTGGGAAATAGAAGCGATGCACCATAGCGGTTTGGCAACCTTTGGATATTCCTGTAGAAATAAATTTTGCTTGTGGATATAAAGCATTTCTAATTGCATTGATAATCGTAGCCTGGTCTTTAGCGGCGTTTTCCACGGTAAGCGTGTTCCAGTCTATCTCTACCGGTCTTGAGTTATTAAAATAACGGTGCTCTATGGATAGTTGATTGGCATTGTAATGACTGGCCAATTCCCCTGCTTTTTCAGAACTTATCCCATAGCCGCTAAGCTCAACGATTACAGGCTGTGAAGGATTTTCAAAGCCTAGAAACACGCGTTGCCTAAAGTCGCCTTTAGACAAGTCGTTATAATCGATTGGCTGTTCAAACCACAGCACATAGTTCTCATCAAAATGGCTTACAGTGGGTCTCTTTTCAATATTGACTATGTTTTCCATAGCAGCCAATTTTTCAAAGTTTGAAACCTCTGTTGTAGGTATTACAACACCTGAAGTGCTTTTACAACCTACAATTAGCAGTAGGGAAAGCAAAAAATAATAGAAACGAATTGATTTCATAATATATCCAATTTTAAAGCCTTAAAACCGACGCACGGCAGTTATTCCATAATTTCGTAGTCAATATCCAATTTTCTCAACGCTCTTAAGGCAGAACCCGAATTTTTATCGTCAACCTCAATATCAACGGCATCACCCTCCAAAAGTATATCCGTAAGTTCATTGGCCAAGGATGCATCCAGATTCAATGAAATCTCGGAAATACATTGGGCTATCGCCCTTCTATCAGGTCTCTGGGCATCACAAGACGTCAAACTTAATTTCATAATAATTTTTTATAAAACATTCGAATCAATATTTTTTACTACCGACTACCGACTACCGACTACCGACTACTGACTACCGACTATTGACTACCGATCACCAAGTCATTCAAACGTATAACGCTGTTCCTCCGTAGAAGAGGCTTTTAGTAATTGATTAAACGTTCTAATGCTATTAAAATCACGCGTAATTGCTCCAGATACCGCAATCCCTGAAATCCCAGTTTTCAAAATGTCCGTAACATCCTCTGTGGTGATGCCTCCAACGCCAATAATGGGAGTTTCAGTTTTTAAAACATCAAGAATGGCCGCATAACCCGTTATACCAAGGACTGGAGGTAGTTCGTCTTTGGTTTCCGTAAACCTAAAAGGACCCAAACTAATATAATCTACTTCTTTCTCAATTAGCGTTTCGCAATCTTGCAAAGTGTTTGCGGTGCCGCCAATAATTTGCCATGTGTATAAATGTCTTCTAGCGATAGTAGGGCAGGGGTCTGTTTTTCCTAAATGTACTCCATCTGCTTTTACCTCTCTTGCAATTTTATAGTAATCGTTAATGATTAACCTGGTTTGAAAATGGGAGGTGATTTCTCTGGCTTCCTGTGCGAATTTCAAAACTTTCTTATCTGAACTTCCTTTTAACCGCAATTGCACCAATTCCACCCCCGCATTACAAGCCTTTTGAATATTTTCCAAATGGTCCTTTGGTGAATTTCCTTGTGATATATAGTGTAGTTTAGGGATCATAGTATATGGTCTTTTGTTTTCAATATTGTGCTCGGGTGTTAGTTGTCAGTTGTCGGTTGTCAGTTTGTCCATTCATATATTTGATTGACACTATATCCAGTTTATTGAACTTCTTGTTAATAACATATTTTACTTTATCGATTTCTTATATTTAATTTTAACCTGTAAAGTCAAACGGAGATAGGCTC
>JBARWQ010000004.1:0-66842 GCA_049646885.1 Aequorivita sp.
GAGCCTATCTCCGTTTGACTTTACAGGTTAAAATTAAATATAAGAAATCGATAAAGTAAAATATGTTATTAACAAGAAGTTCAATAAACTGGATATAGTGTCAATCAAATATATGAATGGACAAACCGACAACCCACAACCGACAACCCACAACCCACAACCCACAACCCACAACCCACAACCCACAAAAAAAAACCCGCAAGATCCTAAAGACCCCGCAGGTTTGCAATTCAAAATTTGGAATTCCCCCCGTTTATTCCTTATCCTTGACTTTAATTTTCATCCCATCCACATCCTTCAATTGGTTGCGGACTTCTTCTTCAGTTCCGGTAAAGGTTTGGGTCTCGGTGTTTTCAACACCGTCCACGGTTCGGGTAATGGTCACATTTGCGGTGACTTGATCGTTATTGTTGTTTTTCAACATTTCAACGATGGTAGCCGTCTTATTCTGTAGGTCTTCACCTTCGGTAATGGAACTTCCGGTTTCAATATATTGAATCTGTTTTTCGGTCAATATTACTTTGTTGCCTTCGGCGTCTATCATAAAGACTTCTCTTGTAGTAGTTTCGGAAGTGGGGTCAACACTGCTTACCTCATTTGAATTCCCAAGGATAGGAGCGATCACCAAGCCGATCAAACACGTTAGCTTTATCAGGATATTCATCGATGGTCCTGAAGTGTCTTTAAATGGATCTCCAACGGTATCACCGGTTACAGCGGCCATATGGGCCTCGCTTCCTTTATATGTCATTACGCCATTGATCTCAACCCCAGCTTCTATGGATTTCTTGGCATTGTCCCAAGCTCCCCCGGCATTGTTCTGGAAAATTGCCCACATCACCCCACTCACACATACCCCGGCCATATAGCCACCAAGAGGCTCTGCCCCAAAGATAAGTCCGATAGCCACAGGTGTAATAATAGTGAGCAAGCCTGGAAGGATCATTTCCCTTAAGGCCGCTTTGGTTGAGATATCAACACATTTGGCATATTCCGGCTTACCGGTTCCTTCCATAATTCCTGGAATTTCACGGAATTGGCGGCGTACTTCCTCCACCATTTCCATAGCGGCCTTTCCAACGGATTGCATTACCAAGGCAGAGAAAACCACTGGAATCATTCCCCCGATAAACAACATCGCAAGTACATCGGCACGGAAAATGTTGATGCCGTCAATACCTGTAAAGGTCACATAAGCGGCAAACAGCGCCAAGGCAGTCAAGGCAGCGGAAGCAATCGCAAATCCCTTTCCAACGGCGGCGGTCGTATTTCCAACGGAATCCAAGATATCGGTACGTTCGCGAACTTGTGGGTCCAAATCGCTCATCTCAGCAATTCCCCCAGCGTTATCGGCAATGGGCCCAAAAGCATCAATAGCGAGCTGCATTCCTGTTGTAGCCATCATGGCAGCAGCTGCCAGAGCAACCCCATAAAAGCCTGCCAATTCGTATGAACCGTAAATAGCGGCAGCAAAAAGGATTACAGAAAAGAAAGTAGATTTCATTCCTACCGCAAGACCTGCAATAATATTGGTCCCAGCACCTGTAGAGGAATTCTGAACGATATCATTTACTGGTTTTTTTCCAAGACTGGTATAATAAGCAGTCACAAAGGAAATTAGCGCACCAACGGCCAAACCGATACAGGCCGACCAGAAGACATTCATGGAAGGTATGTTTCTTGGAACCAGTTCCCCGAAGAATTTCATATTCATAACATCGGGAAGCATCCAATCGATCAGGAAGTAACTTGCAATCAGCGTTAGGACTATCGCCGTCCAGTTTCCGGTATCCAAAGCTTTTTGTACTTGGGATTCACGAGCGTCATTGTCCCTTATTTTTACCAGGAAGGTTCCAATGATGGACGCGAGGATACCTACCCCGGCTATAACAACCGGCAACAAGATCGGGCCCATATTGTTAAAATTGTCGGTGAAAGGCTCCAACAATGCCATATCCCTTATCACATAGTTCCCAAGAACCATGGCGGCGAGAACGGTTGCCACATAACTTCCGAAGAGGTCGGCTCCCATTCCGGCAACATCACCTACGTTATCACCCACGTTGTCGGCGATGGTAGCAGGGTTACGGGGATCGTCCTCTGGAATTCCGGCTTCCACCTTCCCTACAAGGTCAGCCCCTACGTCGGCAGCTTTAGTATAGATACCCCCACCCACACGGGCAAAAAGAGCAATACTTTCGGCACCAAGAGAGAAACCTGCAATGGCTTCGAGAACGATTGTCATTTCATAGTAGAAATTGGATGGCTCACTGCCCACAAATTGTCCCACAAAGAAAAGGAGAAACAAACTCACTCCCAATACTGCAAGTCCGGCAACACCAAGACCCATCACCGTTCCTCCACCAAAAGAAACCTTTAGGGCTTGGGGAAGGCTGGTTTTGGCGGCTTCGGCCGTTCGCGTGTTGGCATCGGTAGCGATTCGCATCCCTATATTCCCTGCCAAGGCGGAGAAGATAGCACCAAAGATAAAGGCGGGCACTATCATCCAACTGGTAGTTTCAACTAGGGTTGAAACATAAAACAGCAGGCCAGAGGCTATAAGAACAAAAACCACCAACAAGCGGTATTCAGCGTTAAGGAATGCCAAGGCCCCTTCTTTAATACTTTTTGAAATAGATTGCATGCGCTCACTGCCGGCGGGTTGTTTCTTTACCCATCTCATTTTAACGAGCATAAACAAAAGCCCTAAAACGGCAAGTGCAATAGGAAGAAAGATGATGTTCTGTTCCATTATTTAATATTTAGTTGTTTAGATAGTTTCAAAATTTGCGACTGCAAAAGTAGGGAATTGGTTTGGGATACGAAATGTTTTTTTGGATGATAGGCATGAGACATGAGACGTGAGATGTGAGATGTGAGATGTGAGATGCTAATTTCATTCTGTTAAGTGAGGAACACTAAATACCGAAGAGGCCTTTTACTTCCGGGGTATTATTATAACGATCCACACATTGCCTGTAAATCTCCAGGGCTTCTTCAGCATTCCCCCAGCCACCTACGTCCACGCGCTTCTTTTCGAGGTCTTTATACACTTTAAAGAAATGCTCGATTTCCTTGATAAGATGCGGGTTTAGGTCGTTTAAATCATTCAACTGGTTCCAGATCGGATCGGACATGGGGACGCAGATAATCTTTTCGTCCGGGCCTTTTTCGTCGGCCATATGGAATACCCCGATCGCCTTTACTTCCATTACACACATGGGGAAAGTGGGCTCATGGCCCAGTACCAAGACATCAAGAGGATCGCCATCAAGAGCATAGGTCTCAGGTATAAACCCGTAATCGGCAGGATACATCATACTGCTGAAGAGCATTCGGTCGAAACGTATTTTATGGAGTTTAAAATCGTACTCGTATTTGTTGCGGCTTCCCTTGGGAATCTCTATCAGTACGTCGAAGGTCTTTTTCATAATAAATTAATTTCTTGAGAATGCAAAAGTAATGTTTTTTCCGTAGGGACAGGTCGCGACCTGTCTGCAAAGGTAGGGCCAGGTCGCCAGCCGTCCGCATAGATACGGACAGCCCGCGACCTGTCCACCCACACAAGATTCATTTCCTAGAAAAAAAATTATCTGAATCCCAATTGGAGGGATTCTGATCGATGTAATTGGAAATATTGCAATAGCTTTTATCGGTTTTGATGATGTGGCCATAAAAGGAACGATGCCACGAAAAAATCGGCATATCCGGCTATATGGATCATTTTTGGGGATGTGGTTTCAAAGGCACCTATTAAACTGGATAAGGATTTAATCTTTATGACCATGTTTTTAACCTTGGAACTATCGATTTCTATAATCGCATGCACGTGATTGGGCATTACAACATAATTATGCAGCACCACATACGGATATTGATCGGGTAACCACAATAATCCGGCTTGCACGATTCCGCCGTATTCATTTAAGGACATTGTTTTTGGGGAGGGAATGGGATTTGGGGGATTCAGGGAATTGGGAAAGGATGGATCGGCTGGATTGGGGATGGGCGCAGGGATAATTTCTCCAAAACAACAGATCATCCCCCGAACACAAATGGTGACGTAATATAAATCGTCGCGGGAATAATCATATCCCCACAATCTATTTCGTTTTCGGTTTTTCATGATTAGGCCGATTGAAATATGCGGTGGATACAATCAATATTTTGATGCGGATAAATGCCGAAAATTCAATTGGGCCGGATAATAATCCGTTTGGTGGCGGAATGATTGTCGGCAAAAACCTTCACAAAATAAACTCCAACCTTTAATTGCATATCCAGATTAATGGATTTTTCGGAATAATTATTTTCAAAAACCTTTGCCCTTAGGGATTTTTTTAAAAAAAAAGACCCATCAAAATATCAAGTTGAGATTTTGATGGGTCTGGCTTCAAATAAAAGGCAATCAAAGTTTAGTTTACCATTTGTCAATTTCATCCTTTAATTGCTCTTTGGTTCTTCCCGTCTTCTCTTGAAGACGACCGAGCAATTCATCCGCTTTTCCTTCAACATAAGTTAGGTCATCATCGGTAAGTTTCCCGTACTTTTGCTTTAATTTACCTTTTACCTGTTTCCATTTTCCTTTAAATTGATCTTCGTTCATAGCTTTAGTTTTAGAAATTAGATTAATTTTCTTTTTCGTTTGATAAAGATACGGAGGCAATCCTCTCCGTATTAATAAGGAAATATTAAAGAATCCGTTATTTTCGTTATAACTTTGCCAACAAGTCACAAAAACTGTTAGATTTAAACCAAAACTGCCGATGAAACCTTATTTACTAATCCTACTCCTCCCCTTTTTCACCTTTTGTGGACAAGAAAAAAAAGAGAATGCCGATTCCATCCAAGAAGATGCCATGGCCCCAGAAAAAGAGCAGCACGCTACCTATTATCTGATCCGGCATGCGGAAAAGGAAATCAATAATCCCAAAAACCAAGATCCCGGTCTGAACATTGATGGGATGATCCGCTCCAATGCCTGGGCAGATTATTTTGGTCCCATACGCCTGGATGAAATATACCACACCAGATATATCCGTACCAAGCAAACCATTTCCTTAACATCCCAACGAAAAGCCATAACCCCCACCCGTTATGACCCCAACACTATTTACTCCGAGGAGTTTTTGGAAAACACCAACGGCAAAACGGTTTTGATCGTAGGCCATAGCAACACCATTCCCCAATTGGTCAACAAGCTGATAGGGGAAGAAAAATACGGGGAAATGGATGATAACGACTATGCCACTCTCTATAAGGTGACGATAAATGGGAAGGAGAAAAAGGTGGAGGTTGTGAGGGTGGGTGATTAGAGGCGGGAGACTTGAGACATTAGACATGAGACGTGAGATGTGGGACGTGAGATGTGAGATGTGAGACATGAGACATGAGACGTGAGACATGAGACATGAGATGTGAGATTGGGGACTGGGGAAAATTTTTAAGTATATTTGGTTCCAAGCACCAAATGCCAAGCACCAAATGCCAAATTCCAAGC
Organism: Aequorivita sp.; assembly: GCA_049646885.1. GTDB lineage: Bacteria > Bacteroidota > Bacteroidia > Flavobacteriales > Flavobacteriaceae > Aequorivita. The sequence continues at coordinate 5,501 of JBARWQ010000004.1, forward strand.
ACCAAATACCAAATACCAAATACCAAATTAACGAATTAACAAATTAACAAATTAACCAATCCCCAAATTCCACAACCGACAACCGACAACCGACAACCGATAACCCATCACAAAATTCCAAGCACCAAGCACCAAATGCCAGAGCCCAAACAATAAACAATAGTAATAATAATAAACAATGAAGTTAAGAGCAGAAAATCTTGTTAAATCATATAAAGGCCGCAAGGTGGTAAAAGGTATTTCCTTGGAAGTGAACCAAGGGGAGATTGTGGGGTTGCTGGGGCCGAATGGGGCGGGGAAAACCACTTGTTTTTATATGATCGTAGGGCTCATAAAACCCAATGGAGGGAAAATCTTTTTGGAAGGCACCGAGATCACGAAATACCCCATGTACAAACGTGCCCAGAATGGGATTGGATATCTGGCGCAAGAGGCTTCGGTGTTTAGAAAACTGAGCGTAGAGGACAATATCCTGAGCGTACTGCAACTCACAAAACTCTCCCGCAAGGAGCAACGGGCCAAAATGGAGTCCTTGCTTGAGGAGTTCGGTCTTGGCCATATCCGAAAAAGCCGTGGCGACCTCCTCAGCGGTGGCGAACGCCGACGAACCGAAATAGCCCGCGCATTAGCTACCGACCCTAATTTTATTCTTCTGGATGAGCCCTTTGCCGGCGTAGATCCCGTGGCAGTGGAAGACATTCAGCGAATCGTGGCCCAATTGAAAAACAAAAACATCGGCATTCTAATAACCGACCACAACGTACAAGAAACCCTGGCCATCACAGACCGTACCTACCTAATGTTTGAAGGCAGTATCCTAAAACACGGCGTCCCCGAAGAACTCGCAGCCGATGAAATGGTAAGAAAAGTCTATTTGGGCCAAAATTTTGAGCTCAGAAAGAAGAAATTGGAGTTTTAGGCTAACCAAATTCCCACTACCGCACGATTGTATCTTGTGGCCGCTACCGCACGATTGTATCGTGTGGCCCCCCAAGCATGAATGTAGTTGCCGCTACCGCACGATTGCATCGTGTGGTCCCCCAAGCATGAACGTAGCTGCAATTCAATCATAATCGCTTCTCTGCCACTGAACACTGCCCACTGCCACTGCCACTGCCCACTGAACACCGCTAGCGCGAGCGTCCCGCTCGTGCCAGTTGCTTGCCCACGGTCGTGTGGGACACGGGCGGGACGCCCGCGCCAGGGGGCACTTTCATGTATAAAAACTTCCCCAACCTACATAAACCATCCATTAGTGCATTAAAACGCACTTCTAGGTAGTAAACTAAATAATTTGGAGTATCTTTGTATGAAAAGAGCCGTATAATGCACTCACAGGAATTAATAGTGATAATCAAAGCGAGAAGAGAAATGCTCAATGTAACACAAGAGCAGTTGTCCGACCTTTCAGGTGTGGGTTTACGAACATTAAAGCAATTTGAAAGCGGTAAAGGCAACCCAACTTTAGAAACCTTACAAAAAATAGGTGATGTATTGGGTTTGAAGCTCACTTTTCAAGTAAAGGAACTATAGTTAAAACATGAGACAAGCTAAGGTGCAATATAAAAATGAGACTGCCGGACTACTAACCCAATTGGACGATGGAAGCTTTGTGTTTAGATATCAGGATCAATGGTTTGCCGATACTTCTAAACCTGCTATTAGCTTGACATTACCCAAAACACAACAGGAATATACTTCAGTTTTTCTCTTTCCCTTTTTTTATAATATGTTGCCAGAAGGTTCTAACAGGCAAACGGTCTGTTTTGAAAACAGAATAGATTCAAAGGATGATTTTGGGATATTAATGACTACGGCAAAATATGATACGATAGGAGCTGTAAAAATTTTAAAAATTGAAAATTAATGGTTTTACCTAAACTTACATATTGTCCAGGTACACTTGCTGCTGGCCATAACGGGTATAGCAGTACAGCATTAAGACGTGTTTTTCAAGGAAAAAAAGTAAGCTGTATATTACCTTATGATTCCCCTGCAACCAATGATATTACAGATGCCAAATTTACTGAAAACCGAAAACGCTTGTCTATCTCCGGGGTGCAGGAAAAGTTTTCAGTGCTATTGGATAAAAATAAATTGCGCTTAGTTGCGGAAGGAGAACAGGGACAGTATATCCTAAAACCTATTCCTAACGTTGGTCAAAACGCTGATCAAATGCCCGCTAATGAGCATCTAACCATGCAAATTGCACGACAGGTATTTGATATTGAAACAGCAGAAAATGCCCTGATATTTTTTAAAAATGGCGAACTTGCATATATTACAAAACGATCTGATGTAAATGACAATGGGAGTAAGTGGGGGCAAGAGGATTTTGCTTCTTTAGCAAAGAGGACCCCTCAAACCCATGGCGAAGACTTTAAATATATTGGTAATTATTTGGGGCTTTTTGAACTATTGGAAAAATATACACCTGCTTACACCGTAGAAGCCATTAAATTGTTCAAACTTATAGTCTTCAATTATTTGTTTTCCAATGGAGATGCCCACTATAAGAACTTCTCTTTAGTTGAAACTCCTTTAGGAGATTATAGATTAAGTCCTGCTTACGATCTATTGAATAGCAGACTGCATATAAATGATAGGGATTTTGCATTGGAGGATGGTTTACTACCACCACATTTAGCACAGGGTAAAGCAAAAGATCAGTTTTTAACTTTAGGGGAAGCAGCAAAAATTCAAAAAAGCCAGGTGGTTAAAATCTTTGAAGAATTGACTTCAAAACAAGAGGCAGTTTTAGCTTTAATTGAAGTCTCCTTTTTAGATGAGAAATCAAAAAGGAATTATACGCAAGCTTATCAAACACGATTGAATAAATTATTAGGGCTATGAGTTTAAGTTACAAAAAATCACATGGTAGATTCATTGAACAAGCCTTAGTGATAACTAAAACAGTATTTTAAATATAATAATTTCTGCGGTTTCAAAACCTATCCATTTGGAAATGGCTTTCTGTCCTCAAGTAAAATGGCACGGTTTGAACCGAAATGCCTGGCACTGATCCACCGACCACCGACAACCGACAACCGACAACCGACCACTGAACACTGCCCACTGCCCACTGACCACTGAACACTGAACACTGCCCACTGACTACCGACCACTCACCAACAAATACAAATACCGCACCCCCAACCCAATCAACAACGGCAGCAAGCCAACGGCGAACGCCTGCACTCCGCTAAGCCAATGGATAGCTAGAAGCACCAGCATCAAGACCAACAGCATAACATACCGCCGCAATTTTGTGGAAGGGGATTTCTTGGCAATGGCGATCACTAGGAATACGGAAATTGGAAAGGCCCATAACAGATTGTAGTTATTCGCCGTAGCACTATGATCCGTCGCCACCCAAAGTAGAAATAACAAAATACCGATCAAGCCGGTAAAAACGAATATAGAGGCATCCAAATAGCGACTGCGACTCTTGTTTTTATAATCGCGAAAAGTGATGAAAATAATTAAAAGTCCGAGGAGACCGAAGACAAACAGCGGACTCACAAAAAAGTTACCAGTGGCAACTACCGGCCTGTTTTCAAAAAGCGTCTTAGTTTGCTTTACTAGGGGTCGGGTATCGCTATTTCGGTGTACCACCGCGTTTGCAGCCCCGGCAAAAACATAATCGGGAAGAAATTGGTATTGTATTGGCGTGGCTTTTCTGTCGATTACAGCCCCAAGAGCCGTATCAATCCCCAAGCTGCCCCAGGAGTTGGCTTCCAGGTTTTGTTGTATCAGTTGTCTAAAGGTGAGTTCCTCCGTAATGTGATCTTCCTTGTACTCCAATTGATCTCCAAGCACGTCCTGAATCACATCGCGGATTTTGGTGGCGCAATTGTCGAAAAAGAAGTCGTATTTATATTTTTTGTTTTCGGGCAGGGCATTCTTCCAAAGAAAATCGGAAACCTCCTGTTGCTCTTCTTTTGTAAGATCCAGCACCTGCTCCTTCACCCATCTATTTTGAGCTACATAGCTTTGGAAAAATGGTTCGTAGTAAGACACCCCGAGTTCGTAAAGCAATTTCCCTTGGGCAAATTTGGTATAGAAGTTAGGCGTATCAAAATCATATACCCCATAATTAAAAACTACATCCACGCCGCTAAGCGAATCTTTTATCCTAAAAGCACTATGCCCAAACTTGTCATAAAGTTCCGCCCCCGGACCAATGGTCAAGATGCTTATTTCCGCCGCAGGAGATAAAGACCCGAATTGCGCCTGTGAGACTAGGCTATTTAAAAGAAAGAATAAAAAGAGGAGTTGTTTTGCCACAGTTGTTTTTAGTTTCTTGTTTTGGGTTTCAGTTTAATATTAATAACATTGATTTTATTTAAACAAACACTTAGGTCTTAATAAACTTCTCTTCTCTATTCTCTATTCTCTTTTCTCTGCTCTGTATTCTCTGCTCTGTATTCTCTGCTCTGTATTCTCTCTACCTAAAAATCTCCCAATCCAATTTCAACGAAAACACATTCGAATACAGCGCCGCACTCTGGTCGCCAATATCGGTTAAGGCGTAATCCACCTGAATTCCCTTATATCTAAACCCAACCCCAATATTGGGTTGGAAGCCGACGGAGTCACTGCCGTCCAATTGTTTTATATTTTGAAAGTTCCCTACTCCCGCACGGATAAACACCATATCGATATAGGCAAATTCAAAACCAGCCGATGGGGTGATACTCGCAAAGGAAGTGGAAATAACATCATTGGTCTCCGCAAAACGGAAATTCAAATCCACTTCCGCCAAGAGGGTATAGTCGTATTGATACACAAACTTTCTGGCCACTCCCAACTGCAATTTCGGGATGGTAATCTCGGTAGTTTCAGGCAATTCTTGGTTTTGACCCTCCACGGCGCCTTTTATTTCCGCGAACTTGTCCTCGTCTATGCTCCAGGCGTTAAAGGTGGTGGTGATGTCGCGTGCCATAATCCCAAACATCCAATTATCGGTCCTAAACTGGATCCCTGCATCCAGGCCAAAGCCCCAAGACGAGGCAAAGTCGCCTATAATTCGGCGGATCACTTTCGCATTTACGCCATAGTTAAGCCCGTCCAACGGCAATCTTCGGGCGTAGGAGAAGGTGATCCCGTAGTCGGCGGTGGAAAAGAGACTGATTCTGTTGTAGTCAATATTTCCCTGCTCGTCGATCAAGCGGGTGGTATTGAGAATATCGTCCACTCCAAAGCGGATAACGGAAAGAGCCACCACGCTTCTGTCATCCAAAGGCATAGCAAAGGCGGCATAATCGTAATTGGCGATATTGGCGAAGTAGGCGGCGTGCATTAAGGAGATTTGTTTGTCCTCCAAATCCACCAGGCCGGCCGGATTCCAATACCCTGAGTTTACGTCGCCGGAGGAAGCCACCACGGCATTGGCCATGCCAAAAGCGGCGGCATCCACTCCAATATTCATAAACTCATTGGAATACTTGCGAACGGTTTGCGCTCCTAAAATGGTAGAAAGGAGCATAAAAACAAGGATGGGGGTCTTTCTCAAGCTGGAAATTTTGAACAAATATCTCACTATTTTGTAGAATACTAAACTTTAAATTTAAGTACATATTGTGTTTTGGCACCCTTGGACGGAAATACTTTGTTATTTTTACGGAAACTTTTTAAAAGTAAAAACGAAGAGGAGGTCTTTTATCACAACAGCTTCCCCTATGTTCTGAATCTACGGAAAATCAACCGGAGTCTAAAAAAATGTGTCGCCCATGAAAAAACAAATCCCCAACATCATCACCTCCCTCAACATTTTAAGTGGAAGTATAGCAGTCCTTTTCGCGGTTTCAGGCGATTTCACCAATGCGGCCATCTTTGTTTTCTTGGGAATTTTCTTCGACTTCTTTGATGGCATGGCCGCCCGGCTCTTAAATGTCCAAAGTGAGATCGGCTTGCAGTTGGATTCCCTTGCCGATGTTATCACCAGTGGCCTGGTACCGGGCATAGTAATGTATCAGCTACTAAACCGGTCCCATTTCGGCCATCTGCAAAACATTAGCGATACTTTTTCCTCGGGTTGGAATACCGGCCTTGGCAACTACATCCCCCTTATCGGCCTTCTAATTGTTGTAGCCTCCGCCTACCGCCTTGCAAAGTTCAATGTGGACACTAGGCAAGCAACAGGCTTTATCGGTCTCCCTACGCCCGCAAATGCGCTACTGATCCTCAGCCTACCCTTGATACTGGAATTCCAAAATTCCCCTACCCTCGAATCCATCATCCTCAACAAATGGTTTTTAATTGGCCTGACCCTCCTCAGCTGTATTCTCCTCAATGCCGAAATAAGACTCTTCGCCCTAAAATTCAAAACCTGGGATTTAAAAACCAATCTCGTTCGCTATATATTTTTAATACTAAGTGCCGCTTTGCTAATCATCCTAAAGTTTTTGGCCATCCCGATTATAATTCTGCTATATATAGGGCTATCAATGTTTAACCACAAAGACGAGAAAATCGAGAATCGAGATTCGAAATTCGAAAGCTAATCCATTAACATTTCATTAACGACCATGGGCTTATCTAGGGAGTATCTAGGAGGTATCTATGAAGTATCAGGCACCAAATGCCAAAATTCCAAGCACCTCCCGATAGCTCTATCGGGACCAAAACCCAAAAAATAAACAACAGACTCCAACTTTCCACTTCATCCTTCAAACTGTCATGATTCAAACGTCGTGTTTCGTGTTTCCCACTTCGTACTTCCAACCTCGTACTTCAAACTTCCCCTCTGCGTCCTCTGCGGGAAACCCACGAAGCACCAAATTCCAATCCCCAATTAACGAATTAACGAATCCCCATGCACCAAGCACCAAATTCCAAACAATAAACAATAGCAATAAACAATAACAACCCTCCGTGGTTAAAACATCACTGCCACTGCAAACTGACCACTGACCACTGACCACTGACCACCGACCACTGACCACCGACCACCGCCAACTGCTATTGCCCCCTAAAAAACAATATCGTACTAAGGGTTTTAATAATAATCGTCACATCCAAAAACAGACTCCGGTGTTTGATATAGTAGAGATCGTACTGCAACTTTTCTAGGGAATCCTCCTCGCTGGAACCGTATTTGGCGTTTACTTGCGCCCACCCGGTTACACCGGGCTTTACTAGGTGGCGAACTTCATAAAAGGGGATTTTCTCAATTAGATTCTTTACAAATTCCGGCCGTTCGGGACGGGGACCGATCACGCTCATCTCGCCTTTGATCACGTTGAGGAACTGGGGGATTTCATCAAAGCGACTTCGCCTGAGAAAGCGACCAAACTTGGTGACCCGTGTATCCTTCGCCTTAGCGAACTGTGCCCCGTTCTGTTCGGCGTTTTTTACCATACTTCTAAGTTTGTAGAGCTTAAAATGCTTCCCGTTTTTCCCAACTCGCGTCTGACTATAAAATAATTTTCCCCGGTTGCCAAACAGATTTCCCAAGAGAATAAGCGGCAGCAACACAATCCCAAATGTTAGGCCGATAACGCTCAGCACCAAGTCCATTACCCTGTTTAAAAACAGATAAAGCTTGTTTTGGTTGCTACGGCTAAAAGGGAAATAGCGGTAAAAATCCCTTTCCACGTGCTGCACGGGGATGCGGTAGGTAAGCTCTTCATATACTTGGGTGTAGGCCCTTATTGGGACTCCGGTTTCCAGGAGCTTGATCAGCTTATTGTTCAGTTCCACCGTCATTCCTTCGGTACTCGGGGTGCCTACTACAATTTCCGAGATGTTCATCTCCGATGTCAGGAGACCGATATCCCTTAAACTAATTTCATCAATCTCCCCTACAACTGGGCTGGGGTGCTGGGGATCGGTGTTATAATAACCCACTACTTTATAATTGGGATCGGATTTTTGAAGAGACTCCACTATGGCATCCACATCCTCGGCATGGGCTATCAACAGCACCCGCTTATAAAACCTAGGGGCGGAAACAAGCACTATATAAGCATATCGCCACCCCAAAAGCGCCACATTGATCGCCAAAAAGAAATAGACTATCTGCAACCGATTGGAAGGCAGCACAGGCGTATAAAAAGGCGTGAGCAAATAAAACAGCACCGTTACCGACGAAGTAAGGATCACATTCTTCACCACCACCTCAAACTTACTGGCCTTTTGGAGATTATAAAGCTCAAAGATAGTAGCAAAAACAGTCAGATATAATGCCAACACCAAGGCAAACATCCAGCGGGTCTTGTCAAACCTAAAATAATCAAACTTAAAAACCAATCCCACCAAATACAACAAAGCCAGAACCGACACAACATCCAAGATGCGCAAAAGCACCTTCCTCTCAGATATTTCAAAATGTATGTTCTTCTTAGACATGTCTGGGGATTATTGTTTATTGTTTATTGTTTATTGTTTGTTGTTTGTGAGTTTATGAGTTGAGGAGTTTATGAGTTGAGGAGTGGTGCGGTGCCGAACCTGACCACTGACCACTACCCCTGCCAACTGCCACTCCCGGACGTACACGTGTCTTTTATACAGTTCTCTATTCTCTATTCTTCTCAAGTCTCACATCTCACATCTCACATCTCAAGTCTCACATCTCAAGTCTCACATCTCAAGTCTCACATCTCAAGTCTCACATCTCACACCGCTACCGCACGATTGCATCGTGTGGTCCCCCAAGCATGAATTCAGTTCCCACTACCGACCACCGACCACCGACCACCGACTACCGACTACCGACCACCGACCACTGAACACTGATCACTGAATACTGCCACTGCCAACTGCTACTGGATACTGCCACTCCCCCGCTACCGCACGATTGCATCGTGTGGTCCCCCAAGCATGAATACAGTTCCCACTACCGACTACCGACTACCGACCACTGAACACTGACCACTGAACACTGATCACTGAATACTGCCACTGCCAACTGCTACTGAACACTGCCACTCCCCCGCTACCGCACGATTGCATCGTGTGGTCCTCCAAGCATGAATTCAGTTCCCACTACCGACCACCAACTCTCTACATTCCACCCCGTAAATATACCACTCTTATCATTCCCCAAAAAAAAAGCTGCTTGGAATAAGGTAGAAAAGGAACTTGTCCAGACCGGGTTTCTTTGATTTTTTGCCCCGCTACCGCACGATTGCATCGTGTGGTCCTCCAAGCATGAATTCAGTTCCCACTACCGACTACCGACCACTGCCCACTGCCAACTGAACACTGCCACTGCCACTGCCAACTGACCACTGAACTCCACCCCGTAAATACACCACTCTTATCATTTCCTCAAAAAAAAGCTGTTTTAGAATCAAGTTGAAATCCAAGAAACCCACACAGTATGCCGCAAGATAAACCTATTCCCCCAGCACTTCCTTCCATTTTTCCTTTACCACTTCCCAATCATGAAATTCCATCTTATCCCGTGCATTCTGAGTTAGTTTCTCAACTTTTAAAGGGCTTCTGATCAAGTCCTTAATAGCATCTACAAAAGCCCCAACATCATTCCCCCCCACCAAAACCCCATCCACCCCATCCTCAATCAAAAACGGCATCCCCCCCACATTGGTAGAGATTACCGGCAGTCCCAAGGCCATAGCTTCCATCACGCTTACGGGCATATTGTCGAAGTTGGTGGTGTTGATAAAAATATCGTACTCCTTTGAAAGTGCTATCCACTGTTGCTTGGACAGCAATCCGGGAAAAGTGACGGGCAAATCTAGCTGCTCTACTATTTTCTTACAGGCCGCCAAGGAACCATCCTTGTCTGGGCCCACCATACAGAGCTCCACGGCCACCTTTTCTTTCTGTAACGCCTCCACTATCTCCAAGGCCAAAAGTGGATTGTATATCTCCGCAAACGCCCGCACCCACAGCAATTTACACGTGATTACTTTTCTGGGGAGAAAGGGATAGTCAACAAGCGCTATGGTATTGGGGATATAAACGATATTCCCAAACCCCATCGCCTCAAATTGATGTTCTATATATAGCGAGGGCGCTATATTTGTATAAGCCCTTCCAAAGAGCTTTTTGCTGATGGCTTTGTTGCCTTTCAAGCGTTTGGGCAGATCGCCCCCACGGAGAATAGGGATATACGGCAACTTAAACACCCTGCATAGCCCGGCCACCATCACGGCATAATAGAAGTTTTGGGTGCTATAGGTGTCTATCAGCACCAGGTCCACCCGTTTCCTGTTTTGGATAACGCACACCAACATATCCACCAACCGGAGCACTTTGTTTTTCTTTGAGGATGCGGTTACCACCCCATAGCCCTCCTGCTCCAACCAAATAGGAAGCACATCGACGGAGGTAGGTGGCGCGCCATGGCTTGCCAGTTTATTTCCTAGGTAAAGCAGTTTTTTTCTTGGGTGCATAATCTATATTCAACAGCGCTAAGGCATATATAACCGCCGGCGCGGCAATCCGCATGGAGGAATGGGCTATGGTTAGCCCCCAAAATATCAAAAAGGGCCAGAAAAATATATTCTTTCTTCCCTGCATTTTAGTGATAATAGGCGCAAAAACAAGCAGCAGCAAGGCAAAGATACCGAACATCCCGTGTTCGGAGAGCATGCGGGAGATTTCGTTGTGGGTGGGCAATTCCACTCCCAGTTCAGCCTCGAAATAGGTTTTAACCCTCCCTACCCCCACTCCAAATATAGGACTGCCCTTAAAGGCATCGATTTCGGTTGTCAGCAAATCGACCCTGCCGGTGGTAATATCATCTTTTTCCCTGCCAAGAGCATCCTCGTTGGCATAGCGGTTCCCGATCAAGCCGCCGGTTTGCGTAAGCGTAAAGCCCCAAATAAGTACGGTGGCAAAGGTCAAGGCCACTATCCTTAAACTGGTCTTAAGCTTTGTCCTCAAATTGGTAGCCAGATAGAACAAACCGATAAAAACAACACTCATCACCACCGCTACCAACACGCCTCCCCTCGAAAAAGTCAACAAAGCCCGATAGGCCATCAGGCCCATAAAAAACATCATGGTCCAATGTACCAAATAGTTCTTATAGGGAATAAACAATCGGGTAAGCAGGATAAAAACACCCAGTCCCAAGACCGTCGCCACTTGGTTGGGACCGTAGCCCCCCGAAACTGCCGAGGTGGAAGCCGTGCCCGTTATTGCCTCCTGCACATCGGGCGAATAAAGCACTACATATACCGTTGTGCTTATCAAGGGATAAATAATATAATCCAGTATCCGCAACATTTCCCTTAGTGAAACCGTCCGCCCATAAACAAAAACCGCCACTACACTCAGCGATAAAGGACCGCTCAAGTTGAACAATACCGCTTTCCTAAAATTCACGTCATAAGCTATTTCGTCCAAGGAAACAATTACCCCGGGCAATAGCAATAGTATATAAACTATATAAATCAAGGCACTGCGCCTAAACCCGAGAAAGAAGATTCCCATAAGCGCAAACCACATAACGGCATACTTCCCAGTTTCATAAAAAATATAGGCCTTGGTCATGCGGAAGAACACCTCGGCCCCGGCAAAGTAAGCGCAGGCCAAAAGCACGTATAATTGCTTGTTCTTTTTCCTTATGATCTGCCAAGAAAAATATATCAATACCAATCCCAAAAACAACAGCATGGCAGGGCGGTAAACCCATGCCACTACCCCAAGCCCCACATGTAGGAGGATGGCGTTTAAGGGCTTAATATTTTGAAGAAAAGGGGATTTGATTTTGGTCTGGCTTAAATGAAAAACTTAATTTACAATATCGTTCAAAATCCGGTGTCGGTAATGCTCAAAGGTAAAATCCGAAACCGAATGGTGGGCTGCCACTGCTTTTTCCATAAGTGATTCCCTATCCAAAGATATTACTTCCTGCAGCAGGACGGGCAACTCTTCCAATCTTTCGAGAGGCAAGATAAAACCATTTTTTGAACTTATATATTGCCCGATACTGGAAACATTGGAAACTATTGGAATGCACCCGTAATTCATAGCCTCCGCGATCACCTTTGGAAAGCCTTCGGAAGCAGTGCTGGGCAAAAGGAAGAAATGTGATTTCCTGTAAATATCAAATACCTCTTCCCGGGGCAGAAAGCCGTGAAAGACCACTGGAACTTGAAAGCGTTCACATTCCTTTTGATAAAAATCCCGCTTCTCCCCATCCCCAATAAAATCGATATTGGCAATATTCTTCAACCCATCCATTTTCCCAAAAGCATCAATAATCCGCTGCACCCCCTTGGCATCTTCCAATCTCCCCACAAAACAGAACCTAAACGGCGGAGCAAACTTCTTGGCCTGTGCAATCCCCAAGCCCTCCTCCCTTTCCGCCTCCGTTAAACACGGATTCTCAAAGGTCAAACAGTGTTTTGGTTGATTAGGCCACTTCCCGTTAATAGTCACTATGCGACCTTGCCGTTTTAACATCCACCGCTGCAGCGCATATCCCAAAGGCGGATTTTCCTGTTTCCAGTTGCCCGCGTATTTGTACCAGCCTTTTTTACTGCTGAATAAACTCAGATAAGGAATTAAGAACACTCCCATTCCCGTAGGGGTCCGCACTTGAAAGACATCTACTTGCTTCAAGGTTTTCCGCACCGTATTTAATATTTTGGGCATATTGCCCACTATGGCAAGCTTATCCCCAATCCCTTTTCCCCCCACAGGTTTTAAGGGTACAAAAACTATGTTCCCCTTGGTATAAGCCAAGGAACTTGCCGGCGGAGGCCCATCATGCAAAAAAGCAACGTGATAAACCTCCTCAAAATCCTCCGCCAAATGATTGATCTCACTAACAGTAGGCCCCCATCCAACGATAGTGCCATCGGGTTGTTTATAGTGCTCGGTGTGGGAGATTATTGCTAGTTTCAAACTATTTTTTATTTTTTATTATTATTTTTCATTACCTAATATGATTACTCCCATCCAATCTATTTAACCCCATCTCCTCAAACCCACTCCAAACCATAAACAACAAACCACAAACTCCAAGCACCTCCCGATATCGGGACCAAATTCCAAATTCCAAATTCCAAGCATGAACGTAGCTGCCGCTACCGCACGATTGCATCGTGTGGCCCCCCAAGCATGAATGTAGTTGCCGCTACCGCACGATTGTATCGTGTGGTTCACCAAGCATGAACGTAGCTGCCGCTACCGCACGATTGCATCGTGTGGCCCCCCAAGCATGAATGTAGTTGCAATTCAATCATAATCGCTTCTCTGCCACCGACCACCGACCACCAACCACCAACCACCGACTAAAGACCAAATTCCAAGCACCTCCCGATAGATCGGGACCAAAACCCAATTAACAATCCCGAATTAACGAATTAACAAATCCCGAATTAACAAATTAACGAATTAACCAACCCCCAAACAATAGCAACAAACAATAATTAATAATAATCCTCCGTGAACTCCGTGCCTTCTCCGTGCCCTCTGTGGTTTAACCCCACAACCGACAACCACTGCCACTGCAACTGCCCACTGCCACTGAACACTGCCCACTTCCCCTTTCATACTTCCAAGCGTCGTGGTTCAAACCGTCCTGATTCAAACCGTCGTGATTCAAACCCTTCCCGATGAAAAATCGGGACAGGCTGTAGCTCAAACCGTCGTGTTTCGGACTTCTAACTTCGTACTTCCAACTTCCCACTTCGTACTTCCGAGCGTCGTGGTTCAAAACCGTCTATCGTTTATCTTCATAAAATAAAAGTAATTGATAATTCAATTATTTATATTTGATAAAAATAATCTAAGCATGGATAAGAAACGAGCGAATGCCAAATATTCTGATGGGAAGAAGAATGTTGAGTTAGAAGTTTCTATTTTTTTATGGGAAGAGGATGCCATATTCTATGTCTATGCCCCTGCCCTTGATTTAACGGGCTACGGGTTGAGCAGGGAAGAAGCGCGCCAATCCTTTGAAACTGTATTGGAAGAGTTTTTGGTTTATACCCATAATAAAAAGACGATATTCAAGGAATTGGAGAATCTCGGCTGGGCTGTGAACAAAAAAAAGAAAAGAGTTATTTCCCCCGACTTTGAAGATATGTTGGCAGAGAACGAACACTTTAAGCATCTCTATAAATCCAAGGATCTGGAAAGAGATTCTTCCAACGTCCATCTTGAACTTGCATAAATGTCCACCAAGCATCTAAGGAACATCAGTATTTCCCAATTGGAATCTTTTCTGGAGTTGTGTCTCTGTAAATTCATTAAAAACAAAAAAGCCACGCACAATATACACGGTCTGATCTAACAAGGCCTTTAACCTTCCAAAACCATATTGACCCTGTTCCCGAGTTCATTCTTCAGAACCTTCTAAGAGGTTTGGGATATTCTAAAAATGATTTCCACGATATATTAGAGCAGAAAAAAGAAGTAATCAGACGTGGAAACAAATATGAACTCAGGGGAAGTAAAAAAGGACTAAATACCAATTCCCAAATTCCAAGTACCAAGTACCAAATTCCAAGCACCAAATTCCAAGCACCAAATTCCAAGCACCTCCCGATAGATCGGGACCAAAACCCAATTAACAAATCCCGAATTAACGAATCCCCAATCCCCAATCCCCAAATTCCAAGCATGAATGTAGTTGCACGCTACCGCACGATTGTATCGTGTGGTCCCCCAAGCATGAATATAGTTGCAATTCAATCATAATCGCTTCTCTGCCACCGACCACCGACCACCGACCACCGACCACCGACTACCGACTACCGACCAAATTCCAATCCCCAAATTCCAAACAACTGACAACGCACAACCAACAACCGATAACCCACAACTGACAACCCACAACCGACCACCGACTAAAGACCAAATTCCAAGCACCAAATTCCAAACAACTGACAAACGCACAACTGACAACCGATAACCGATAACCGAATTAACAAATTAACCAATCCCCAAACAATAGCAATAAACAATAATTAATAATAATCCTCCGTGCTCTCCGTGCCTCTATGGTGAACCTTTGCGCGCTCTATGCCTCTGTGGTGAACCTTCCCTCCAGAGCCTCTAAATACCTTAAAATCACCCTCTCCCACCGAAACCCCTCCGCCCAATCCTTAGCATCCTGGGAATAACTCTGATAATTCCCCAAAATCTCCGTTAAAGCTTCCTCAAGTTCCATGGGACTTTTATTATTGACCAACCTCCCTGAAACCCCATCCTTAATCGCATCCTCAATCCCACAGTCCCTCGCCCCTATTCCGGGAACACCGAGGGCATTGGCCTCTAAAATAGCAATTCCAAACCCTTCCACATCCCCCCTCTTGGTCTTTTCGCTCAGCATTACAAATACGTCCGCTTGCAGCAGCAGCTCCTGTTTGCTCTCCTCATCTACTTTCCCATAGAACAACACCGACTTCTCAACCCCCAACCCCAAAGCTAATTTTTCCAGTTTGGTCTTCTCGGTGGGGATGCCTACGATATGGTATTCCAGGTCCGGATATTTCTTTAATAAAACAGGCAGCGCACCAATCACATTCTGCTGTCCCTTCCGTTGGGTGACATTGCCCACGGTAATCAGAATCGGCATCGGGTCTTTCTTCACACTGCACACCTCCGGCACCTCCATCTCAAAACCATTGGGAATAACGTGGATGTTTTTAAGGCGAAGATGTGCCAACAAGGATTTGGTATAATTGCTCACCGCGATCACCGCCCCATATCGTTTTAATGAAAACCCCGTCAACTTTCGCAATATCGGATTTGGAAGCCGAATCTCACTTCCGTGGACAATGGCTATAAACCTCTTTTTAAGAAAAAGACTCAAAAAAGCCCCCATCCAAAGAGAAAACTTCCCCGACGCCAAGACAATATCAACCTCCTTCCCTAATGCAAATGCCTTTCTAATCCGATCCAAATAACTAAAAAAGATAAGCTTCCTCCTCGCAATCCGCACCACCTGAAACTTCAACCCTTCATCAAACTCCTTTTCCTCTTCCCCCGTCTCCGACCGCCTATCACAAACCAAAACAACCTCATACCCATTCCCCTGCAACCCCTTCGCTAAATGAAACGCATGATTCCCAATCCCCCCAGGTTGTGGAGGAAACTCAGAAGTTAATATCAGTATTTTTTGCAATGTTTTATTATTTATTAGCTTGCCCATCATTCCAAGCCCAGAGGATTATTATTAAACTCAAAACCCAGGAAACAGGACCACTGACCACCGAACATTGAAAATTGAACATTGAACATTGAAATTTGAACATTGAACATTGAAATTTGAACATTAACCACTTCGTACATCCAACCTCCCTATCATCGCCCCTTCCTTAAGCTTCCGCGTCGCCATCCTCCACGAAACCCCCACCTGCACCACCACAAACGGAAACAAAAATAAAGAGATTACCACCCCAAGCCCCAACATCTTCCTGTTTTTCTTGTATTTGTATGGAATGATGGACTGGGGCACTGTTTTAAGGATTGCCAAGAGACTTCGTTGCCGCCCGTAATATTTTCTGAACAGATACAGCACACTCGGTATAGGCCGAGGGGCAAAAAGATTTTTAGGTCGAAACGCATCCCAGCTCCCCATTTCACGGAGACCGCCAGTGCCAGCTTTTACGTCTATGCAACTGGCAAAAGGATTTGAAATACTCTTAAAGCCATTCAAATAAGCCCTTAACCCAAATTCCCCATCCCCCATCCGTTGTTTTTCAAACTGTCTATCGAACAGGCCAATTTCTTTAAAGACGCGTTTGTATAACATGGCATTGCCAGTGGCAAATTGGGAAGCAACAGCAAAAAAGGAACGATCCTCGGGTATGGAACTACCCTCGGGATAAAACACCCCCGCAGAGATATCCGCCTTAAAAAAATCCAAGCATTTTAAGTGATTTTCGAGCCAGTCCGACCCTATGCGCACGTCATCCTCCGAGAGGGCGATGATACTGCCCAAGGATTGCCTAACAGCCGTATTCCTCGCCAACCAAAGCGCAGGCTCCTTTTGGTGGATATGATTAATTCTTAAATTAAAATCCTTACAGAAATTTCTTTGAAAGGGCTGGGATTGATCGACTATTAGTATCTCAAAATTCGTAAAAGTCTGCTTTTCAAAGTCGGCAAGCACATCCTTTAAATAATCATAGCGATTAAGGGTTGGTATCACCACACTTATCAGAGGCTCTTGTGAAATGAGAGAGGATTCAAAAGCTTTATAAGCTCGATGCTGGATAGGGCGTTTTAGATAGTCACTCCTCTTAACATTTGACGATTTCTTAAATCCGACTATCTCCCGTATTGGATTTTTAAAGGAAAGTAAGCGGAGCATCAGCACATACAGCACCCAGGCCGGATGGAAATACTTCCTCAAAAAACGGTATTGGTCCGCCACAGTAACTTTTTCAAAAGACCTATAAGTCTCCCCCTCCCCTATATAGCCCTTATTTATCGCCTGCCAGGAAAGATCGTATTCCCGAGCGAGTTCACTTTCAAATTTAGGCTCAGCTTCCAATTGCTCCAATATTTCATTAGGCAGTTTTTCCACTATCGGGAAGATGGAACTGCCGTCATTCCTATTAAGCTGGAAATAGTGGGTGGGGTGGAGGTATTTTAGAAATTTGAAAAGCATCAAGATAACATATCAGGTAGGGGGGCGTTTTGCTCAATCCCTTTTAAATAAGAGAAATACGGTTTTTCTTTGGGCAAAAGTAAAAGATGACATTTTCCTCTCGATTTCACAGGTTGTCCTGAGAATAGTTCCTCCCCAGTTTTTAAATACCATACTCTATACTCGTTGTCTCGACTCCAATCGATCATAATGTTAGTAGCTTTCTCCATGCCCAAGTCCCGCACATTGTGCATCTCAATAAAGAATGTGCATTTCGTTTCCTTCGCTAAGGTTCTTGCCCCCTGAATAACCAAGGTTTCTGCCCCTTCTACATCGATTTTCACAAGATCGGGAGTTAATTTGTAATATGAATATAGATAATCCAAAGTAACTGTAGAAACGGTCTGAAAAGAATTAACAGCAGCAGCCGATTCCGCATGACTTGGATGCATACTCCCAGCGGCACCAGTACCCAGAGTATAAAATTTTATCGTTTCATTTAAAGTGTTACTTACAAAAGCAGAATAATATTGCGCCTTAAACCCTAAATTGTTGTTCAATAAATTTCCTTGGGCCTTTTGGAGCGCCAAGGGATTGGGATCCACAAGAATATACTCCCTATTGGGATCTTGGATCATAGCTAACAATGCAGTATAACCAACATTGGCTCCAATATCAAATATTATCTTGTGATTTTTAGCAAGTTCAAAAAACCAAGCATCATCTTGATCTGTCCTGCTTCTTATGGTCGTTGGGTAAGTTTGCAATTGGATACCGCAAAGCTGGGATTCTACAAGTTTATTGGAATCTTTTTTTAAGGAATAATAAATACCGGATAATAATTTCTTTAGTTTCATTACTTTATAAAGTGTTTAAAAAACCCTCCCAACCTCAACTTCTCCTCCCACAATTTCCTATTGGCAAGCTGTAAATCTATAAATTCCTGTTCTGATAGACCTTTATGAAACTCAATTAGTTTTTCTGCCACCAAATGCCGTTCCCTGTATTCCACCCACACCACATGCTTCTTCCAATTAATCTCCTCCTCCAAGGGCAGCGCGCAATCGGTGTTAATAAAAATAGGGATACGCCCCATAGACAAGGTCTCATAAAAGCGTACCGAAAAATTCCCCGCACCTCTTACACAGACCACATAATCAGAGTCTCTCAGGTTGTCATAGAATTCCAAGGTAGTCTGATGTTTGTCTTTATCAGCTTTTACGCCCGCTCGGTATTTCTTTCTGAGAATAAAATTGGAAGTAATCTCTGTGGCTTTGCCAAGTCTCCTTAAAACCGAGGCCCTTAAAAACGAAGTGGATAGCAATTGTTGCGGCTCCTGTACGGACAAGCCCAGATAGAACCTTAAATTCCGCAATGCCGTATTCAATATCTCCTTAGTGGAATTAGGGAATGAAGCATTGGCCTGCCCACAAAAGCCAACCACAGGTTTTGCTTGGTAGGGCCTAATAATTACCTCTGCGGTTTCAAAATACTTTTTTAAGGGGTCTGATATAAAAGGGGGAAGCGAATATTCATTTGTAGAAAACTTTGATTTGTACCCACTGGACCGCACTACCAAAAGATTGTCAAAATAAGGCATGCGCACCCCAAAATCATCGGCATTAAACGCAATAACTTTCTTTCCCAATATCCCACACTCCTTTACAAAGGAAATGGCCAGATCTGTTTGTTTTGTCTTTACGTAATAGTTCCAAGCCATCGTCAAGATAACCAAATCGGCATCCTCCACCTGTTCCGTAAATTCAAAATCCTTTTCCGACACCCCATACATCTCGATTCTTTGGGCATCCATAAAGCTATCCCCCTTTATAAAAGGTTTTAACAACGGAAACACCAACCCTCGGTAGGATTTGTTGTAATGGGATTTTGGGTAGTATAGTTTCACGAACTAAATATAGGTTTTAAAATTAATCGGGCTGAATATTTCACGCGGAGACCGCAGAGATAGAACGCTGAGTTCGCGGAGAATGAGTAATAGTGTCTTAGTAAACCACTGCGCCCTCCGCACAACCTCAGCGCCCTCTGCGTGAAACCTTTACCCATAAAACTCCAGAAACTCCCTTTCCTGCTTCTCAATATTAAACTCTTTCTTTACTCTCTGAACCGCATTTTGTGAGATAGCCTTTTTGTTTTCCTCAGTCATTCCCAAGACTTTTTCAATTTGTTCCGCCAACAATTCCGGGGAATATTTCGGCACCACCCATCCTGTTCGCTCATGCAATACATTTTCCGACAACCCTTCAGCATCACTTACAACACATAACTTCCCCATAGCCTGCGCCTCCAAAACCGCATTGCAAAACCCTTCCTGTATGCTGTACTGTATATAGACATCCGCACCCTCCAAATGCTGCTTCACTTCCTCATGCGGCAATTTCCCTAAAAATTGAACTCTATCTTTTATCCCAAGCTGATAGGCCGCGAAGGCAATCCGTTCATAATCCTGCCCCTCGCCGATTATTTTATAGGTAAAGTCAATTCCTTTGTTTTTCAAAATCGCCAAGGCCTCTATAGTTTGTACCAAGCCTTTTTTCCAATGTAAGCGCCCGGTGGTCATAAAAACTGGCTTATGGATTGTGCTAAAATCTGGCAGAGTGGATTGAAACAAATTCACATCGATGGCCGGCGTAATTTTCTCCACCGCTATGCTATCGGGCAGTCCGTGTTTTTTGGCAAGTACCAACAAATCATCCGAAATGGTATGGATTTTATCAACATACTTCCATAGCAAATTGTAACAACCAGGATTCTTTACGGGATATACCGCTACATCAAACCCCCGAAAGCTCACCGCCATCTTTGCACCAATAGCTTTTGCCACCGTCTCACTTCCAATCGCCATGGTCGCATACCCAAAATGCAGCCAATCCGGTTTTGATTTAAGCAAATGGGAATTCAAATAGACCCGTTTCCACAGAGTTGCGCCTTTGGTTCCTTCCTTACGCTCCAATGCAATATACCGTCGAACTACAGAAAGATAGGGAACCAAAGAAATAGCAGTTTTTAAGGAATACAAAAATTGCAATAAAGGATTTCTACTTATTTTAGGGATTACGACCACAGGACAGAGATCAAAACTATCTACGTCACTAAAACAATAAAGTACCACCTTCATTCCGTTTTTCTGAAGCCCCATAATCTTGTATCTCAGGAAGGTCTCGGAATAAGCGGGAGGCTTAGAAAGGAAAAGTGCGATTTGTAACGGTAATTCAGTCAAAAGCTCAATTAGGAGTATTTAAGATATTCAGATTCAAGGTAATCTATTTATTAGAATTAATAATTTAGTAGTCATTGTAATCCGTAATAGTTATTTTTTTTGTAAAAGCATTGTAAGATGCATACATCCATATACTTGCTTCCAGTTCTTTGGATTCCAGTCCTCTTCCAACATTCTACTGATAACCCTTGTTTTATAAGATTTATTTAAAGGCAAGAAATTAAGTAGAATCCCATATTTACTTCGTCCCAAAACCCCTCGTTTTTCCTGGATAATAAAATTATTCTCGATTTTCTTTAAAGTAGATTTTCTAAATGGCCATTCCCAATCTTTGTCGCTCTGAAACGGCCGGTATAAAGTCCTTACAATTTTTATGGGCAAGCTGGTATCCAGTGGATCATAGGAAATAACCAAGCCGCTATCAGATAGTTTTTCATTTAATTTGGAAATCAATAAATCAAAATCTTCAAAATGATGCAATACACCATAAGCATAAATGATATCAAAGTCGATGTCTTTAAAATCATCTGATAAAAAATCAACGGCAATGGCTTTTGCATTTCTACAATTTTCGGCAATTATCTTAACATTTAGCTCTTTAATGGCCTTATCACTTAGATCAATTCCTATATACTCCTTTGCGTGTTTAGCCATGTACAAAGAAAGTGCATTACCGCGCAAACACCCTAAATCCAATATTTTTTTATCACTAATATCTCCTAACCAGACCTTGTGCCTATCATATACTTTATTCTTAATATTAAATTGCTCTCTAAAGTCGCTCAGGAGATTATTCCTTATTCCCGACCAGATTTTAGTTGCAAAATTCTTTCGGTTAGGAGAAGTTGCATTGTAGAACTCTTTCTGCCGTTGGTTAACTTCCAGAACTTTATTGATTTTTTCGCTCATTGACACCTACGCTTTAGCTGTATTGAAATGGTTTGAAAAAAAAGTTCCGCCCAAGCAGAATCCACTATAAATGAAAAGATTGCTTTACTATGGACAAAACTTAATTAATACGCTAAATTACAAAACTCTATGCTATATAGGGGAGCTAGACCCCCTAATTAAATACTGGTTTTTCATAAAGTTAATTACCTCTTGTAGCAGCTAAACCAAAGTATGGGCAGTCTAACTTTCTTTAAACTTTTTGTAATGGGACAAAGATCAAAACCCTCATTATTGTTTTGACAAAATAGACGCACCTCTATTCCATTTTCCTGAAGACCTTTTATCTTGGAACGAAAAAAGGTTTCAGAATAGCCGGGGATTTGGGAGAGGACGATGCCGATTTTCATTGGTTAAAATTAGTGTGCTCTCTCAGTTTCGACAAGAAGGTTACGCTTTGCTTCATTATGCTATCAGCATAGCGCGAAACAATGTCAATCGCAAATAGATTTGTCATTTGTCCAGTCAGCATTAAATTGGGCGGTTGATAACAGCTACAAATAATTCTCTTTCAATATCATTGAATAATTGTAGATCGGGTGAACTTTCAAAAGCACGGGGAATTCCGCTTCCTACTCCCACAAAGGGAAGTATGTGCCGGGCATTGGTGAACAAGATAGGGTTTCTTGGAATGGACGTGCCCGCCTTAATATTGTCAACGGTCAATGTATTGGGGAGTTTGCCAGGGCTAATGATTTCCACTCTATTGTCGAAAATGAAAACCTTAATGCTCGTCATCATAAAATAATCCCTATGAACTAAGGCATTTACAACCAATTCCTCAATGGTCTCAATGGGAATCTCCAATACCGCAGGGGAATTGAAACTCTCCTCTTTTTGAATTTTCCTGAGGTTTCTAGTTATAAAGGAAAGGGTTTGTTCGTACAGCTCCTTTAAGTTCCCTTCAAATGGATCTTCCTTATCACGAAACTCATCTGAACTAATTTCATTTCCCACAAAGGAGACGCATTGCACCGTAAAAGTGGATCTATATTGCTGTGGGTTTTTACCGAACAAAAGCAATCCCGCCAAGGTCAAAGTTCCGTTTTTTAACATTCCCAAATTGGAAAGCAAAGTTGCAGTGGGCTGCCCTATTTCCTCAAGAGATTTCTTGGTTTTGGAGATTATAAATTGTCCAAAGAACGCTTCATCAATGTCATTGATGGTAGTGCCATTTACCACGGTTTCATCTGCATACAGATTGCCACTGCTCTGAAGTAATCTTGCCATCTCCTCTCTGGACGTCACCTTCCTTTTATCCGAGCCGTTCTTCACCCAAATAATACCCTTATTATCTGTATGGGGTTTGCTGGATCCCTCGGGAACAGAAGCAACTACAAGCTTTTGATCTTTGATTTCAACAGTTTCTGTAAAAATATGGATCGCAGGTTTTACGTTGTTTGTTGCTACATTGGACAGGAGCTGGTTTGTGGTTTGCAGCTCCTCAAAACTCAGTCCATCAATATCTCCCGTAGTGTCATCTACGCCTATCACCATTACACCTCCTTTTGTATTTGCAAAAGCCACCATTTCTGTTCCCAAATCATAGGCTGCCAGCTTTTTGTCTTTCTTGTCAACTCTTATTTTAAATTGAACCAGACTTGTTTCTCCTTTTTGGATCAACTCCAATAATTCTAGTGCGTCCATAGCTCGTAGATTAGTTTTCTTTGGTTGAATGCTTCCTTACCCCCTTCCATAATATTTACTATCTCCTTCCGAATGGTTTTATCGTCAATACTTCCGGAATTGGTTTCAAAATGTCTTGAATCATATTTACAGGCTATTACCTGTTCGCAATCCCCAAGTACGGGAATATTTGGATTATGGGTAGCAAAAATAAATTGTGAGGTGTTTTTAAGGTCCTTCAACACCTTGATCACGTCGTTATAAATAGTTTGGTTGTCCAAATCGTCCTCGGGTTGATCTATGATTATCAAATCGCTATCCTTTAATGACAATAAAAATATGATTAGAGCTGAGGCCCTTTGCCCTAAAGAGTGTTCCTTTAAGGGCCGGTTATTATAAATTATTTCAAATTTATCGGGCACTCTATACGTCAAGAAGGCCTCTATGTTCGATTTAAAAAACTCTCGCAAGGTGAATAGTTGGGTATCCGACAGATGAGAGGAAATAATACTGCTGGCTTGGTTTAAGTCTTCATTCAGTGAAATCAAATCCTGATAATTATCTACAATGGCCTGTATTTTGTCATCCCGTAGATTACTGCCCCTTAAATTCTCTTTGAGATAGGCCTTGAAATCATCTTTATTTCCCTTAAAATCAACGTCTATTCTTATGGAACTTTGATCATCATTGACCTTTTTCACTTCTTCTTTTACAATCTCAAATTCACTGTGCCATAAGTTCTGCAATGCAACCAATTCCAATTTCAACTTATCTTCCAGTTCTTTTTTCTTTTTTGAGATTTTATCCAATTCCGAAAGTTGTGCTTTGGTCAGATCCAGTTCTTTTGTGAATTTAACATAGTCGTCTGCCTGAATGTCCGGCAGGTCTATTTCGCGTTTTATCTTTGAAAACTCTTCCTTGAGCGCTTCATATTTAATTTCAAAGGCATTTTTAAACGATGTTAGCGATTCCTTCTCTTTGTTTAATCTTGAAACCAATTTCTTTGCCTCGAGAAAGACTTGCTCGAAAACCCGCAAATGATCTTTTATCTTATCTATGTCGGAAGTGTTCTCTTTGGTGGAATATTGGTAAAAACCTTGGAAACCGCCTTCAAATTCGCCTATATATTCGTTCAAGCCAGCGATGAGCCTTTGTTCAAATTTCTCAAGACGCTTGATGTAGTTGATGTCCTTGTCAAAAGAAATCTGTCTTTCCAGTTTCTGATCGATCTTATGCTCCTTAAAGACTTGTACTTTCAATTTCAGCTCCGCTTGTTTAGCCTCAATTTCGGGCTTTCGCGCCACCTTTGATTCAATCTTTTTAAGCTCCCCGATAATTTTCAAAACCTCTTGGTTTTTTTCATCCACCTCATGTTTTTTATTTATCAAGGGGTCGCCAATCAACTTGTTTATTAAATATTCTGTGGATAAAGAATCTCCCATCTTGGAAAGATCCTTTTGACCAAAGTATATCGGTTTTTTAACGATGGCATTGGGTTTTAAGCCAAGTTGCAACGCTCCATCCTTATAAATATTTGTTCTGTCTCCCAGAATTTTCTCGGCTACGTATTCCTTGCCATGTTCATCAACCAGTTCAGTGGTTATTTTGCCGCCACTTCCCAAAAGAGCGTTTACCAAATCTATCTTATAGTCGATATCCTCATTTTGATCCTTGTGCAAATCGATATCCAGTGCATATCTGATGGCCTCTAAAACAGAAGATTTACCACTGCCCCGAATACCTATCAGGTTGTTCATTGCATGGTTCAGGTGCAAATGGGTGCCATCCAACTTTCCTCCCTTAAAACTAATGGATTTTATGTAACCGTTTTTGGGCCGCTCCACTTCTTTTGTGAGTCGGTAATGGTAGTCCACGAGGGCATATTTAATGGCTTCAAAATTAAAGGCACCAATTTTTAAAAATGTTTTTTGCGTGGTGTCGCCCGTTAGATTTCCATCCCCAATGTCCTCAATTCGTTTAGCGTCAGAACCCTCAATAAACGCCGGCAATTCATTTTCCCACCACAGATTTAGATTTTTGACCTTATCCCTGGTCCTCACTTTCTGGAACGCCAGCACCGATTTTCGAAATATGGGTTCCTTGCCAAGTTCTTGGATTCTTCCGCCGTCCAATTCCTTTAAAAACCCACTTTTCTGCTCAATATGGGCCATTATGATAAAATAATCCTTCCCAAAACCGTCAAGTTTTTTAATGGTTTCCATCAGCCCATCATTCGAACGGCCATTTTCATTTTCAAAATTGCGCTTTCCAGCAAAGGTTTGGGTTATAAACTGGTTGATAAAATCATGGCCGTCCGGAAGCCACTCCACAGGATTAAAGATCACTAAACAATGGATTCCATTTGCCCCGTCGTTCACCGACAGCTCCACTCCGGGCAATAGATATATCTCCTGTTTCCTAGCTGTTTTGGAAAGAGACTTATACTCTCCACAATCAAATTTATTATGGTTAGTGATGGCGGCAACCCCAATATTTTGTTCTTTTAGTTTATTTATATAATCAGAAACAAAAAAACCATCTTCTCCCTTATAGACAAATTTCTTATCGGCTATAGTGTGCAAGTGAAAGTCGGCCCTTACCCAGGTACTTCCATTTTTAAAGATTTCAAATTCCTTTTCCATGCGCTAATTTTTTTTTGTTGAAACCAATAATTCCCGGACATCAACATCCAAAACATGTGAAATCTCCGTCAGCACCTGAATGCTCGGCTGCGTATGGTTATTGCAGTAATTGGTGACCACCCCATAGCTTTTCCCAATCTTCTCCGCCAGCCAAGTCTGCGTACGCCCCTGTTCCTTAAGCACCTTTTTTATTCTGTTCATGTGGTTTTCTTTAATTTCTCCCGAAGCATCAGGATCAATTTCGACTTTAATAGAATATATAAGACTCAAAGATATAATTAATAGCGATATAATCATAAGATTTTATACTGAATTCCAATATAGTTTTGGTGTTGTTTTTTCGAAAAACCATTTTATCTTGGAACGAAAAAAGGTTTCAGAATAGCCGGGAGTAGTGGAAAGGACGAGGCCTATGCGCATATACTAACGGTTTTTAATTATTGAAGAATAAAGTTGCTCGTGCCGCGCCACTTCCTTTTCAATAGAATAATTATCCGCTACCGGAATTAAAAAAGTTGCGCCCAATTGCCGAAGTTCATTTTTATCCTTTGTCATTAAGTTTGACAACTTTTCAGCCAAATCCTTCTCATCTTTGGATGTAAAGAGATGATCTGGGTATTCTTTCAATTGGTCTTTAATACCCGGTACCCGTGATCCCAAAACTACCTTCGAATTCGCCATCGCTTCGAGCATAGCTACAGGTGAACCTTCTTTCCGCCCTTCGTTTAAAGTGGGTAGCACGAATATTTCGGCGTGATTCAAATAATCCAACACATTCATCTGCTTCCCTGAGAATTTAATTTTGGACTCAAAATCCAGCTCCGCAACCAATTTATGAAGTGTTTGTCCGTAATCATTCTTATCATCTCCCACTAACCACAAAACCCATTCAGGAAATTGTGGTGCAATTGAGACAAAAGCTTTGATTAAAGTTTCAATCCCTTTTACGGGAACAAAATTAGCCACACAGATCAATATGCGTTCATCTTCCCTCGTCTGCATTTGCTCTCTTATTTGTGGAAGCGGCTCGGAACCCTTGAAGTTATCCAACACCACTCCTCTAGGAATAAGGACTGTTTTTTTCGATTTCGGATAAAACTCTTTTTGCATATCGGTATTTTGAACTGCAATTTTGTTTGCTAAAAATGAACGCAACTTCCAAGCATTTTTCGATCCGCCTCCCCAACTCATATTCTTTTTGGTAAACACCCATTTTGCTCCGGCCATTCTCGCTGCCAACGCTTCGCTATAGCTGGCAGAATAATGAAAACTATGCACAATGTCTGGGTTGATTTTCTTTAACTTTCTTGAAACCTTATAACAGTTACTAAGCATTTGTAAAATGGGCCGCTCGTTCGGAATATATTCAAAAACATGTACAGGAATCCCTGAGTCATTTACAACCATAAAAAATGCCCCTCTATCGTGCCTGCAAAGAATATGTGGCTCAAAACGGTTTTTGTCCAAAGCCAGGGCAATGTTCAAAAGTGCTCTTCCACTACCGGCAGTATCAAAATTGGGAATCGTGAATAAAACTCTAATTCTTTTCATCTAAATCGTGTTAGGGCATAGAGTGTAAATATCGGCCATTTTAAATCCCCCTTCCCGGCAAAGTGGTGATGTAGCATTTTTTCAATAGCTTTTTTTTCAAAACCGAAATTGGACATATCGGAATCTAATAAACTTTCGCTCACTGTTTCTTTCAAATCCTGCCGTAACCAACCTGACAATGGGATTGAGAATCCTTTTTTCTCTGTCTCCTCTTTTACCGTAGGAATTCGCTTGGACAATAAATCCTTTAAAAGTTGCTTTTGTCTTCCTCCACCATAGCTTAATAGAGGGTCTATTTTTAAAGCAGCCTCAATCATGTTTTTATCAAGAAATGGCACTCTCACCTCAAGACTGTTCTGCATACTTGCCAAGTCCACTTTTCGCAAAGTTTTTTGCATCATGCCATAGAACTCTGCATACCGCATATTATACAATAATTGACGGATATCTTTTGTATTCTTATAATTATAAACGTCATAATTTTCGGGCAAGGATATTTCTTCCAAATTTGGTGCTATTTCATATAACCAATTCTTTCTAAAGCGAGAATGTAATCCCTGCTGCGCCATTCGCTGGGTGGGCGATAACAACACACTGTTCACTTTCTTATTACCTGTAGTATATTTATCAAAACCATAAACAGCTTTCCTCAAAATACTCGGGTAGTGTTGAAAAGCAATGTTTTTCCCAATACTCCAAAATCTTTCATAACCAAAAAACAATTCATCTCCCCCATCCCCGCTCAGCGCGACTCCTACCTCCTTTTTCGCGAGCTTAGAAACTAGATAAGTGGGCAAAATACTAAAATCGGCCAAAGGTTCATGCAAGGCATCCATGGCCTCATCCCAAAAACCTAAAACTTCCTGGGCCGATAATTGCCATATTTTCTGCTTTACATCCAAGGCTTCGGCAAACTGTCTTGCCCTTTCTGACTCGTCATGTTTCTTACTGTCAGAGCCAATCGTAAACACTTTGGGTTTACTCTCAAATTCCTTCATAAAAGAAGTAACCAAACTGGAATCAACTCCCCCAGATAAAAACGCTCCCAAAGGAACATCGGAAAGCAATTGGCTTTGCACCGATTTAGAAAGAGTTTCTTCCACATAGCGTTCCGCTTCATCTCTATTTGAAATAGAGTATTCTGCGGCAGCTGGAAGTTCCCAATATCTGGTTTTATTAATAGTTCCATCCTTTTTAAACGAAACTATTTCCCCAGGAGCTACTTGAAACGTATCATAATATAAACCAAAAGGAGAGGGCATATAATGCTGCTCCAAATACAGTTTTAGTACTTGAGGATCTATTGCTTTGGAATTGTAATCAGGATGCAAAAACACTTGGTCATATTGGCTGGCAGCAATCAATGTTTTCCCGACCCATCCGTAGAATAAAGGTTTGATTCCCGCAAAATCCCGTATTAAATATATCTCTTCTTCCAACTTGTCATATACAACAAGGGAAAACATCCCGTTTAGTTCCTTGACAGTTTTCTTCACTCCCCATTCAACCAAACAAGCCGTGATGGTTTCCGAATCGCTTAAACCCCTATAATTTGTAAAATCCAATCTCTCTCTTAATTCTAGATGATTATAGATTTCACCATTAAACACTATGATAAATCTATCATTATGGCTTTTCATGGGCTGCTCTCCCGCTTTGGAAAGTTCCAATATAGCCAGTCTATTAAACCCCATCTGTAAGTTGGCATCATTTGAAAAATACCCTTGGGAATCCGGACCTCTCAATTTCGACTTATTAAGCAAGCTTATAAAACCATGCTTATCTAATCGATTTTTACCTTCGGGTGAATATTCTACTAGGAATCCACACATTATTTTCTTTCAAGTTTAAATACTATTATTAGTCCTAAGTCTTAATTCCTTCAATTCTACGTCATTTAGTCCTATGTCTTACGTCCTTTAGTCTTAAGTCTTTTATTTCTGTCCTTTATACCAAAGCGTGAGAGTTAAAAGCATGCTCAGAGGATGTGAATATTCAACCATATCGACAGTTTTAAATTTATTATAAAACTGAACAAGAAGCTCCTTGGGAAGGAAAGGATGTAGATTTTCTCCAAAGAGGTGTTCCTGGAGTTTTTCATCATTCTCCATCCCCAAAAATTGCAGTTCCCAGTTGCGCTGTATATAGGGCTTCCCCATTTTCTCTTTAGCCATTCGCTTTAGTTTGTCAGCTATTCGGTAGGGCAAATTGTGAGGGGATTGGTTTTTATGAAAATCATAAAGATTATAAGGTCTCTGGGCTTGCCAGGTAATTTTCGCAACTTCCGGACTTTGGTTTTTTAGATAGGCTATCTGTATCTTCCGATCAGCCAAATACTCCTCCGGAATGCCACAGATAAACTCCGCCATCCTGTCGTCATAATAAGGCGCCTGAATAGGGTTGGTGGCCTCAAATATGGCAAACCCCAGATTGGTCCACCGCACCGCACGGGTACTGCTGTAATAAGCTCGGGCTTTTGCACTCGTATTATCTATTTTAATACCACCCCAAATCTCCTTAGTACGTTGACTTAAATACTCCATAAACTCCCCTTCCAATCCCCATTCCTTCCACAAAGCCTCTGCCAGTTCCTGTCCCCCCTTAACCACAATCTTTTTTAAGATCCATTCCTCCGCGTACTCTTCTGTCAAGTCCTTGGGTGCCACGGCATCAAAAAGCACATCGCCCCAATGCCCCAGAGTAAACACACCCTCTATTTTCCGAAACTCGTCAATCATCGCCATTTGTCTTGGATGCGTAAATTCGGTACCGCACTTCAACAGCTTGGCCAATTCATCGATCTTGTCCCAAAGATACCCAGAGGGAATAGTCATTTCCCGAAATTCATACCCCAAGCTTTTAGCGATTTGTTTGGCAATCGCGCCTTCCTTATACCCGTTGTGAAAAGAATAGCTATAAGATATCACCGGATTTTTCAACTGCGAATAGGCCACCGCCTGTGTCCTACTGTCCAATCCCCCCGACAAGGGCAACAACACCGTCCTCTCCCCTGCCTGTTCCTTACAAATAGTGTGAAACAATTCCGTAAATTCCGACACCGCCTGTTCAAAAGAAATATCCCGTGGCTTATAATACCACTCAAACCAAGGCTTACTCTCCACCCAATATCCTTCGTCGTCAATGGTGTTGATAGTGCCGGGTGGCAGTACTTTTTCATCTTTCCAATAGGTGTCTGTGCCTAGAAAATAACTGGTGGCTGCAAAAATGCAAATGGCTTTTTTATCTAACTCGTGGGGGGCGCGGACTTTTACATGATGTGAGTGGGTGGGGAGGATGGGAGTTTTAATAGTTTTCAAAATGTGTTTTTGGTTGTATTCGAGTGGTAAATATAAGGAAATTAGATTTTACAAAATAAAGATCATTGATCATAAACATCTCTCACGCACACCTAATTTCGACTTCTCTTAGAATATTTTTTGTAGAAGATCCTTGTGAGAGAGGTTAAGACCACTTCATTCCCTTAACGCTAGAACTTACAACACATGCTACTAATATATAATCTAGCCAATCCTTCAATATTCGGACAAATAAATAAACTTATTTTGCATTTATTAATGGAACATTTTAAAAAATTAGATTGCGATTGCTCTTTAATAAACTCACTTACTATAGATCACTCGTATTCTTATGTTTTCATTTTTAATAAATGCAAAAAATCTAAACAGAAACCGACTAAACGAACACAGTTAATTGATATATTTATCCTGTATTTACCACTAAACTTTTCACTTTCAAAACAATTGAACTACTTTGGCTTCTTGAAATTTAAGTATCTTGGCAGATACTAAATAATCTCCAGTTGACAGATTTAAAAGCAAATAGTCGGATTTGACAACCAAGTGATTATTGGCGATTTATTATTAGCAAATAAAAAAATCGTTTAAGTTTATAAACATCTTAAAATTTCAGAATAGTCTTTAATTAATAATAATATCTTCAATTAATTCATGGAAGAATTAAGAACTCCAAACCTATTACTCTTAGGGGCACAAAAATCAGCATCCACTTACTTGGGAAGTTGGATTAATAGTCATCCCGAAGTTTATATAAAATCGAGAGAAGATTCTTCATTCGAAAACCCGGAATACCAAAGCTTCAACATTAACTCCATACAATCAAATGTAACTGAGACGTACTATGGTATCCGCAGACCCGATTATTTTGGAAATATAATCTATCAAGAAAGGGTTCATAAATGGCTGCCAGATGCAAAAATCATTATAGTTTTAAGAAATCCAGTAGAAAGAGCTTTTAGTGCTTATTATCATTATATGAAGTATGGAATAATTCCGGCTAAAAATGTAGAATACATTCATAAAATATTAGAGGGGACCCATAATAAAAAGTACCAAGCGTATGCAAACATTTTAGAATATGGAAACTATTACAAATTGTTAATGAATTTGACCAAGTATTATAAAAGAGAGAATATCTTAGTATTAAATCAAGAAGAGGTCAATAATGACCAGACCTTCTTGAAGGTTGCTGAATTTCTTAATATTTCAAAAATTATTCCGCCTCGTCCAAATACTATTCCTCAAAAATCAATATACAATTTAAAAAAACTAAAGATAAGAGCCTTATACTTGCCTTTTAAGAACACATTTGATGATAACTACTCCAAATCCTATAGTAGAAAATTAGCAGATTTAAATCCTATTAGTTCTTTTCTAGTTAAGACTTTAAGCTATGTGGAAAAAAAATTATACAATAAATCAAAACAAAAGGATCTGATGAACGATGAACTAAGGATCGCACTGCTAAGTTATTATAGAGATGACATTAATGAATTAAACAAGCTCGGCTTAATCGAAATCTCTAATTGGTTAGAATAAGAATACCTCTTTAAAATCTAAAGCTTGCAAAAGATGATTATAATAAGGCTTTATCATCTTTTAATTCGATAGTAATTGACGATAAAGCTCAACCATCCCCTCAACCATAATTTCTACTGAATGCTGCCTATCAACCTTCACCCGAGCCGCCAATCGCACATCTTCAATTTCCACCAAAGACAACTTAGAAAAAGCCACCACCCCTTCGGCCATAGCATCAGGATCACGAATTGGGACTACCCACCCCTCTAAGCCGTCTTCTATCAATTCAAGAACACCCCCACAGTCTGTGCTAAGTACGGGAAGTCCGAGAGCCATAGCTTCTACTGCCACATTAGGCACACCCTCTTCAACGCTGGGCATCAACAACAAAGAAGCTTCCCCCATCATTTTAAACACCTCAGATTGAGGCACACGCCCCATCAAGCTAACGCAATCTTGCAGCCCATGATCGGAGATCAAAAACTGAAGCTCTTCATCCCCAGCACCACCGATAATGTTGTAATGAAAAGGAAGGTTTTGTTCTTTTAAAATACGGCATGTTTGTAATGCATAATCATATCCCTTTTTCCAGTGTGTTCTACCTACTGATAGCAACTTTAAAGGTTGTGCCCGCTTATATTGATTAGAAAACGAAAACTCATTTAGCGGCAAACCAGTATAAACAACACGGTTTAATTTTTCAGAAGAAAACCATATTTTATCGCCATTGGCAGCTAGGTCATTTGAAACCGAATGGAACCCAGCGATTTTGGGATACCAATTATGGAGATAGTCAAAATTATCAGGCTTCACGAAAGGTCTAACATTGTTATGAAAACCACGTTGGCTGAGAACGACGGGAACTTTCTCTTCGTTCAATATATTTTCAAACAACGGGATTACAGAAGGCCATTGAAGATGGATGATATCTGGTTGTATCCTATTTAGAGCATAGGTTAGGTTTTGCACTTGTAGCTTTTGCCTTTGACCTTTAATGAGTCTTCTAGTAGTTGAAAATATTTTCTGTATTGAACCCGTTTTCAGAGCATAGACTATGGAAGTGGCTATAAATCGTAATTTATTTTGGTTGCTGCCTAATGGCACATACTGAATACCCTTGATTTTCTGCTTTACCTCTTCATTAAACCCTAAAATATAAACCTCATGCTTGATAGCTAAACCCTTAGCCAAACGATTAATAAAAGGGGTGGTCTTAAAACTACCGTCGAAGATGATTACTTTGAACTGATTCATAAGTTTTCAAATTTCAAACCCAAGAAAACTCTATCTCTCCGCTTTTTAAAGATCTTCCTATCTATTTGATAAAACGGATTGTATTTTATATGAGGAACTCGCCGATTTATAAAAAGACTTATGGGATTAAAGAGAAGATAGGATAGTCTTAAATCGTTTCGGATTTCTTTTTTCAAAACGACCTTAATATCATCACCCAATTGCTGTAGCTTCAATAAATCAGTCTGTAACTGTTCCCCTAAAATCTGAATCGCCTTTTCATTCGATTGAATAATTAGGTCATTATATAGGTTTTGTCGCAATTCAAAATATCGACGAAGACGACTATTCTCACTCCTGTTTGAAATTGAAGTAGTAGATTGTTTGTGCCTGATATAGTGCGCTAATACCTCATCATAAAACCATCCTCTATATGCCATCCCCAATCTTATAAAAAGAAATGCGTCCTCACCTGTCAAAGAGGTGTGAAAGCTTCCTAAGCTTTCCACAATCTCCCGCCTCGCCACCAATGCACCAGTTCCTGGCAGTTTAAAGTAATTGAGAAGCCAAATATATCCTAGATCAGGGGGAGAATTAATTCCTTCAAAAACACCTTCAATGGGTTTTTTTATCATCCGTCCATCCTCATAAATACGTTTCGCACGGCAGAAAACAAAATCTACGTCATGATTGGAAAAAATCTCCATATCCCGTTCAAATTTCTCTGGCAAAATAATATCATCACAGTCTAAAAAAGCCAAATACTCTCCTTTAGCGTTTTTGATTCCCGCATTTCTAGCATGTCCGGCACCTTGTTTTTCTTCGGATAAAATTAAATAGTCTAGGGATGTTTTTTGTAAAAGCTCTTTTAAAGTCGCTATGGAACTGTCAGCGGAGTTATTATCTATAAAGATGCATTCAAAATCTGTAAAGGTAAAAGCTGTGATAGTATCGATCAACTTCTCCAAAAAGGGAGCAGCATTATAAACAGGTATAATTACAGATAACTTCATTAATGTTTTATTAGATATTTAAAGTTTGAAACTTCAGATGTATTCATCTTTATAATTTGATTAATTAACTTCCATTTTTAAATTAACTGGCTTCCCAATTACAATCTCCAA
The DNA here is from genome assembly GCA_049646885.1 of Aequorivita sp. Classification (GTDB taxonomy): domain Bacteria; phylum Bacteroidota; class Bacteroidia; order Flavobacteriales; family Flavobacteriaceae; genus Aequorivita. The sequence goes on from JBARWQ010000004.1 coordinate 40,228, forward strand.
TCTCTCCCTATTATAATTTTTCTGGAGATCAAAAGTATTGACAATTTTCTCAAAACCTTCAACAGTATTTAACTCGTCTAACTGGACTTCGATATAATTTATATTTGGAAAATCCTTTTGATACTTTTCTGCCAACGCATAAGTTTCATTATAATACCATTTTATTAGGCTTAGAGATTGCCTTCTAAAGTAAGCGGGATATTTTTTATAACCAGAGCCACTATTTATCTTCCAAAGAGCTTTTAATATTATACGCGAAACCTTGTACTCTAGAACACTCAAAGGAGGGCGTAGAATATTATTTCCATTTGGATAGATAATCCAATCTCTTCCCAAATCATTGAAAGGTCCAGATTGGGTTCTATGGGTGCTTTCTGCTACTTTATCAATATCTCGTTTCAAAATAATTATGCCAATTTCTTCTTGTGAAATATATTTAGGAATTTCCCAACCAAAGCTTTTTATAAATACATGGGAAGTGTCTGAATACAGCGTTCCAGAATGAGAATTGATTTTTGAAATTTTATCGGGCATCAACTTTTGAATAGATTCCAAGTTCCCCTGTAAATACTCCCGCATTTCAGCTTTGTGCAATCGTGGTTTTTGCTCATGGAATGAGTTACAGCCTTCCAAGGTTGCCAATAATTTAGATAGATAATCAGTGCCGCAACGGCCTGTGCTGATGCAAAATATATATTTAATTTTATTTGGAGCCATTTAATTTATTGATTCTTGTGCTTTATTATATAGCATGATCGGTGAAAATCATTAAAACTTTTCACTAATCTCTAATAATCTTTTGCCTTTAATATCAATCCATTTATAAAATCCTGGACCAATGGTTTTGCGCTGAATCCCATTGTGGATCCAACGGCACATTTCGATAAATATCTCTAAAAACAACTGTTCATAATAGGGGTATACCCTTTCAGTATCTATCTTGCTCAATTCAATAAATTGCTCAAAGACGACTTGGGTATCAAAGCTGGCATTATCTAGATCACTAAATAAGTAATGGTGTTTTGATCCCCCCCAATCAATAATGCAAACCCTGTCTCCTTCGTAAAGTACATTATTATGGTTTAAATCTCCATGTATCCTACACCTAATCATCCTCTTTTCTTTGGCATACAACTTTTTAAATATAGAAATAATTTCATTCCCATGGGCCTGCTTACTTATAAACTCTTCAACGAATTCGTGATTTAGAAACTTACTCTCAGACAGTACCTCTAGTTCGATTGGAGCACTCAAATAAAACTTCAATAAAAATTGAAACACTTTGTAATAGTTAGCCTCTAGCAAACCTCTATTTTTAAAGGACTGTCGCTTCCCTTCAAAATATTCTTCCACAGTAAAGTCAATATCATCTTTATGAAACTCTTGAATGATTGAGGGAATATATACATTTTCACAGGCTATAGAACTTGCCAAGTTTTGACTTTCCACCTCATTTGCCATATCTCTTTTACCCCTTTGAGTTAGCGCAACCTTTATTACTCTTTTTTCTTTATTATATACCATGACTACAGCATGTTGCCGAAAATAAATAATATCTGCATGAAGTCGTAAATCAACTATCTCTAAAAATCGCCAGACCATCTTTATTCCTAAAAGATTCTTGAGAGATTGTTTTTTCTTGCCTTTAAGTCTATTTAGAACATATATAGCCCAAGCTTTAAGATTCTTACTAGTATAGAATTGTAATTCAGAATTTTTGAGTGTTGTAGCGTATATCTCCATAACAGGCTTATCCGCTTTTATCCATATTTGATTAAAGCATCTATAGGGAGTTAAGAGCTTATTTGAGTCGAAGTTAACCTCACTAAGCCTCTCTACCTCCTGCAGTTTTTTGATTATATGGATTTCCAAAAAAGTGAATTAATTTTATAGTATTGAATTAATCTTTTCATTATCAAAACATCTACAAATCGACTATTGCGGCTCTTAATAGGTAGAGAATGTTCTAGCATCAATTTCTGAGAAGAATATAAATACTTGTCATTTAACACTTCTTCCATTTGTTCGCCATCTTCTAAACCCTTTAAAGCCATTTTATAGTCCGAATTTGTCGGCATGGATTTAAAAGCAGACTTTAATTCTTGTATATCGTCAATTGACCGCTTAGAACGTACAAGAAACTTATAATAGATATCTTGAGGTTTCTGATAAAAATCATGGAGTCCAGCAACATAGAAAGAGAAATCATTTCGCCAACGCTTGCCGCTTTCTTTCATTTGGTCTTTTACAAATGATTCTGGGCGTAGCTGTTCACCCTGCTTTGGAATAAACTTTAAAGCATCATTTAATAATTTAGTATTATATATATGCAATCCACGAAACTTTGGTCGATCATAAAATCTATCCCAAAGCTTTAAACCAAAACCAAAATCAGATTCTTCTAATCTTTGAGCTATTTTGCGAATACGTTTCACAGCATTACTTCTCATAAGAATATCCCCATCTATAAACACTGAAACCTCATTGCCGATTTTAATGGCCAAATCATAACCTTGCCTAAGTTTCTCCTCAAAAGACACTTCGTCATCTAAAGTAATTAGAACATCATTACGTGAGATTTGCTTCTTTAATTGAGATTTTAAATCCCCCACAGTGGCCTCTCCAGATGCTCTAATGATAAATGTAAAAGGTTGTAATTTTTTATTGATCATCTTCCTTTAAAGGATTATTTAAGCTGTCCGTAATACTTTCTATGATTGCAATCTGATCCAAACTTAGCTCCCTCCTCCATCGCGCATCAAATGTTATCCCCAACTCCTTCTCTCTATAATACTCCTTGTCGTTGGTTTCTACCCATTGCTTATGTTTATGTGTATCTTTAAACTTTAACAGCATAGATTTCGTGCCTGCATTCCCATTTACTAAATGGTGGTCGTGTTCCCAAAACCGCATCATTTCTTCCTCAAATGGCAATTGAATAAACTCCATTAGTTTTTTAATTGTAGTAATAGGATTTTTTGCTAAGTCTTCATAACGAATATGAATTTTATTATCCGAAGGCCAAGAATCAAAGCATTTATTAATAGCTGTTATTCTGGAATTCCAATTATGTGATATTCCCTCCAGCCCTCGTTCTGGATATTTTCTATAATAACTATTTACTACCGCACGACCATCCCGACTTAGATAAATGAGGACCGGTTCAATATTAGATGCTCTAAGTTTTCTTTCATTTCGACTAATCCATCCAGGATTTTTAGAACTATCAACAAGTATATTGTTTCGGGAAGCTTCAAATAATTTTCGATAAAAAGAAACCTCAATCGCTTCTAACACACCTAGTTTCCGGCCTATCTGTTTTGGCAAATTATCTGTATATAAGCTTTGAATTGATTTCAATAGCTCTGGCTTCCAAAACTCACAATCCTCATCGCAGATATCACATATTGGAACGGGTGGACTAGAACTCACAACTCTATAGACCTCTCCAAGAGAAAACATTTTGGTATGACTTCCTAAAATTAGATCCAACAAAGTGGAGCCACAATGGCCAGTTCCTAAGATAAAGATTACTTTTTTCAATTATTTTCAGTTGTTAATAGCTTTCAGGAAAACACTATTCCTATTTATATTATCGTTTATAATCAACTAATTCGAGGAAAATTTCGAGCGAAACTAAAGCATCAATAATTCTATCATGATTGACCTTTTTCAAATTATCTCTTTTGAACTCGTCTATAATGATGTTTAATTTTAAACCATCAAACAAACCTCTAGATTCAAGATTTTGTAAACGTGAGAATACAAGATCTTTCAATTCAGAATTATTTTTAACATACCAAGACAATGGAAGATACTTTCCTCCGGAATAATAACTTTTACTTTTGAAAAACTTCCTTTTAATGCGAGAGCCAATTCTTTCAGAATGCTTTTTAACAAGAAGAGATTTTCCTCCAGCTCGATTACTTTTAAACTTTGCAAGTTCAGGATAATGTTTTATAATAATTTCATTCATCAAAACTCGATTTACTCTTAAATTTATAGGTAAGGAAAGAAAGAATGCAATAACATCTGGGTGACCAAATGGCTGAATATTAGAAAGGCTTGGGATAAGGAGAGTGGGTGCTATTAAATCGGAATGTCTAAAATATATATCTAAAGTATCATGCGTAATTTCTTTCAATTCTCCGAGAATGGAATTCGAATGAGTTAAATATGGCTTTTCTTTTAAAAGAGCGGCGCTTAAACTAGTAATAGAAGGCAACCTATTAGTTCTATAAATAAAAGCATTAAATTCATCTTCTCCTAAAGACTTGGGTAAATTCCCTCCCGAAAGTGGACTTCCCAAAACTCCCGACCATATACTTCCATTGTATTCACCACAAAGTTCTTCTACCCATTCTATTGGCCAATGATCAAATAAAGGCATAGAACAATCTGACATTTTCGCAAAATTCAGAAGCCGTTCTTTAGTAAGTATATACTTAGTTGTATCGAAGGCGTAATGTTTGATTCCAAACTTTTTTGATATTTTTTTACTAATTTCAAAATCGGGAGAACCTGGAACCCCATAGGTATATGTAATAATTTCGGAAGCTGGCAAACTATTTAATAAACCTCCCAAAATCATTCTGCTATCCAAACCCGCCGTAAGAGGCAAAATAACCTGCTTCCTCTCCTTTTGATATAATGCATCAACAACTTGATTAAATAACTCACCTCCTTCTTCAGTCAATTCTTCTAGGTTTTTCCCTCGATGAATTGATGAATCAATGAGATCTTCGAGATAAAGACGCTTGTCAGTGAATAACTTTCCTTCCTTGATAAATGCTTCTTTACAGTTTCGAATTATTTCAATGTCCTCAAAAATAGTTTTAACTCCTGGGACATATCCCATTTCTAAATACCACTTTAAACTTTCAATTGATAAACGATTATCAGCATAAACTTCTACCAGAGAGTTTCCAAGCTGTTTAGTCCGTTTATTGTAGAAAACTCTTTCAGAGGAGAGTAAGGAACAATTATAAATTTCAGAGGTGCTTCCTTGAGTCATCAATCAATAATTATAGTTATAATAAACTCTTTCAGGTTCAAAAATTGCACTTTGTTCTTTCTTTGACGTTTTTCTCATAATATTAAGTGAGTTTTTGTGGTAGCTTTTGAATTCTTTTAATCCAATAGGGTTTTTGTAATACACATTTAATATAGTTCAATGAAAACCCTATATAATTCTCTGACCATCTCAATAAATTTCGATATGTTTTCAAAACCAGCCTAACATCTTGCATTCGATAGTTTCTTCTTGAAATTCTCCTCAAAACGAAGTTTACAAAATCTTTGGACAATTCATATTGATTGAACGTCTGAAATAACATATCCGACCCTAAAAGTATATTCAAGCTGTTCAACATTTCAACATTTGACCTCTTTATCCCCAAAACAGCATTCTTATTGACCACACACAGTGTTTCAGAAACATGATAAATCTTCGGGTTAAACTGGAGGCTTAATATGTCATGAACATAATCTTCATGATCTCTTGTCGGCTTCCAATTAGAGCTTAAACTTACATCGCTTCTCCATAGAGCAGCCCCTGTTGCCCAATATATTTTCTTTTTAAAAATCAAGTCATAAAAATCATAGACACCCTCTTGAATTTTTAAACGTTTTGTCTTTTTATTTTTATGTTTGATAAGGACATTTGTAAAAGACATCGATATTTCAGGATCATCCTCCATTATATCCACGGTGCTTCTCAAAAATCGGGGTTCCCAAAGATCATCAGAGTCTAAATATGCAACGTATTTACCAGATGCTAATTCCCGACCCTTTGAGCGTGCTAAACCTGGCCCTGAATTTTTCTCTAAACATTTATAAATCACTCGATAATTATCAAAAAGTCTCTCTACTCTATTAATATCCAATTGGGATTCAGAACAATCATCTACTAATAATACCTCGTAATTATTATAGTCTTGTTTACTTACTGATAATAATGTATTCTCAAGTAAATCGAATCGATTATAGAAAGGTATAATAATTGAAACAAGAGGTTCTATTTTCATTTTCGCACTTCGGTCAATCAAGGTTTAGGAGTAATATCAAATTTCTTCCATCGTTGATGAAAAAAATATCTCCCCGTATCATAATGTATAAGGTAATTTCCAATTAATGTAAGCTCCACATAAAGCTGAAATCTACGTTTCTTTAGGATCTGAGATAATTTCCCAAGAATAAACATTGAAGTCTTATTGTCCTTACGATAGATAGACTTAAAAAGTAGATTGATCAACCGAATATAATAAAGTCTTATAATTTCCACATCATTGATTAACAACCCTCTTTTCAGATTCTCAATGTTAATATAGCCTTTAGACAAAGCGTAAGTTTCTTTATAAGTCTTATTCCTAATGGATTTTGTATTTACATGTTGGCGATAAAGAAACAAGGGTTCATTGATTATTCCATATTCTTCGGCAGATACCTCAAAAAACACACGCGAAAAGAACTCTGTTTCTTGACCTCTTTGAATCGATAAATTAAACAACTCTTTATTTTCTAAAAATGATTTTCGAAATAAAACTGAAGGCGTAAATACCTTTAAATTCCATAGAATATAATCTTTAAACAAATCTATGCTTTCTTGATATTCGATATCTTCTAATCTTTCTAAATTCTCACTTACGTAGGTTCCGGAACAGATGATAAATTGGGCTTCCGGAGTAAATATGCTTATTTTTTGTTTTAAGTATCTCGCCAACATAATATCGTCGTCATCGAACCACTGAACAAACTGGCCTGAACTAACCTCAAACCCATAATTCCGAGCCGCATTACCACCAGGCAATCTATCTTCCGGTCTATGGTGATATTGAAAGCGAGCATCCTTGGCCATATATTCTGCCATCACCTCATCTGTATTATCTGTACTCCCATCATCCACAACAATACACTCCCAATTTTGGTAGGTTTGTGCCAGAACGGAGTCCAGCGTTTCTCCTATTAGATGGGCGCGGTTGAATGTGGGAATGATAATGGAGACTAGAGGTTTTGGCAATAGAATTGGATTTTGTCAAAAATAGGAAAATATTAGGAATTTATTGGAAAGCTGATTAGTGGATAAGTTGAGAAGTCGATAAGCTGAGAGTTCAGCCGATGAAGGAGATTTTTTCTTTAAAAGAGCTGATTGTTATCCAGTAGATCGATTTGGTACTTTCTATCTAAAAATTGTAGGAGGCTCCTAGTTATTTTGTAAGACAATTTCAATTATTTCCCAATCCTTGAAGCAAAAACTCTTTTACAGTATAATCTTCAATTGGAAAATTGGTTTTTCAACAGTATTTTGCATTTGCAATAAATCTGTCAGGGATTATCAATAGATAATTTTATTAAAACCATCAAAACAACATTTTTTATGCTCATTCAATAAAACAACCCCAACCTTGTGGTCTACCGCTTTTGGCCACTCCTTGTTCGGGACTTGTTCGCATCTTGTTGGCATATCCTTCGCGAAAAGACCGATTTCGCGAACAACCTCCGAACAATCACAAAAGAAAGCCCGAACAGCTTCTGTAAAATCTATTTGTAAAAAGAGATATTTTTTGTAGGAAAAATTCTGGTTTTGAATTTAGAAATTTTAGGGGATTTCCAAATTGGAAAATTTAGAGCAATAAAATAATTTAAACCGATTCATTTAAACCCTATTCTCTAATTTTTGTTCCGATAATTTATTGTATAAACCTATCCAAGCTTTAGAAGTAGATTCTGGAAAAAAGACATTTTTAATTTTAATTCTCCTATCATCTCCAAATGATTTGAATTTATCTATATTTTCAATAATTCGCAAAATCTGGAGATTTAGTTTTTCAACACTTTCAATTGTCTCAATCGAAATGTCATTTCTTTTATATATACCATAAGGAAGCCAATCTCCCGCAAGGACAACGTTACCCGCATATAAAATTTCCGTTACACTACCGCTTAGAGCATCGCTCACCGGCATTTGAATTTGTATGTCCGTAATTAACCGAAATTTGGCAATATCCTCGTGCGACATAAATGAATCAAAACAAACAACATTAAAATCCAATAATTTGATTAGGTCATATAATCTCTGTAGGTAGTCAATATCACCTCTTGAATATGTTAATGGCAATATACAAGTGATCCTTTTTTTAATACTCCAATTCAGCTGGTTTAGTTCTTTTAAAATATCAATATGACCAAAAGCCTTATTTGCATTGTATCCTATAGTAAAAATGAAATTATCATTGGGAATATTATACTTTTTTTTAAATTCAGACAGTGATTTTCCATCATTTCGATACCTGTCAATCAAACTGTAAATTTCTGTCTCAATTGCGAATTGTGCATATATGGTTTTATCACTGAGAAAGTCTCCATATATCCTAAATAAGTCTGACCCCATTTCAGGAGTCTGAATTGTAACGTGAGTAGCCTTCCCCAGGGCTTTCTTGACATAAAAATTGTTATAAGCGCCTTTGTTTCGATATAAATCAGACCCCCAAAAACTACAAACGATTTTTGATTGTCTCGGCAAATAATGGATGATTTTTAAACTACTTCGAACACAGTAATGAAATTGATAAACATCAAAATTTAAGGGTAAAACAATCTTGTCTACACATGCTTTAATTTTTACTTCCTTCTTAATAAACTTAATAATATATTTCGTCCCATTTCCTTGTTTAACCTCAAACCATAAAAAGATCCAAAATATCTTTTTGAACAAGATACTTATGAGAGCCTGAAACTGTACCCACTTCGAAAATTGATGTTTATTAAAATTATGATAAGATTCAAAAACTTGATTATTATATTCTATAGCCCCTTGAGATAAATCCTTAAAGTTATCTACGTGAAAAGAAAATTTATCAGTCCGTAGTTTTATCTGACTATAAAGTTGAATTAAAAAGTTGGATTGACTTAAACCAATTGAAATAATTTTGACCTTACGCATTATTCAAGTAAACTTTTTCTCCGAATTTTTTAAGAGTTTCATTGTACTCCACCCAATTGCCTATATCCATCCAAGACGCTTCACTAACTGGGAAAACTCCAATTCTACCATTGCGCTCCAATATTTTTTCCATCAGATGGGTAATATGAAAAAAAGTGTTATTGGGAATTTCCTTTAGGAGATGTGGTTCTATTATATAGAAACCTGCATTGACCAAAATATTATGTTCTGGCTTTTCCTCAATTGTCTTTAAAAGCCCTCCTTTCGTGAGATTCAGTGTGCCATAAGGAATTGAATAGTTTTTTAAAGCTCCAACCAATGTAAGCTCATTATTGTTCTCTTTATGATATTTATAAATCTCTTCATAATCCTGATTTACGATTATATCACAATTGGAAACAAAAAATGTGGTTTTAATCTTTTCCTTAAGAAGTGAAAGACTTCCAGCAGTACCTGTCGGTTCATTTTCCTTCAAATAATGGATTGTATAATTTTTGTTTTTTATTGTCTCAAAATGACCCTCTATCATTTCTGATTTATAATTTACAGTAAAATAAAAAGTACTACTCCCGCTAGCGACAAATTTTTCAATAATATGTTCCGCTATAGTCTTCTCCCCAATCGGAATAAGAGGTTTTGGAATAATATTGGTAATGGGTTTTAATCTTGACCCCCTACCTCCCGCCATAATCACAACAGGTATATTAAGAGAACCTTTTGCGGAGGTATGTTTTTCTTCAAAAATATCCTCCCAGAATATTACATCAAGCAATTTATTATCCAAGGAAATAACGGGCATTAATTCCATTCGGAATTTAAGCATCTCCTTTTTTATTTGCTCCATGCTTTGCCCTGCATAAGCGGTCTTAATATCAGATCTTAAAACACTTAAAACTGTAGCCTTAAAATCCTGATTTTTTATAAGATTACGCTGTATGTCGCCAACACTGACAATGCTTTTAAATTCATTGTCTATATCCATTACAATTAATAACTTTTTATCCACCGAGTCCATTTGCTTAAGTGCAGCGGTAATGGTCGCCGTTTCGGGAATAAGCAAATGGTCAATTTTAGATATTAGCGATTGTTTCATGTCTTATCTATCTATCTGCCCAATAAAAGCTATTAAATTCATAGTTTTTTTGCCGGATTACCCACATAAGTTCCTGCTTCATCAATATTTTTAACAACAACTGCTCCCATTCCAATCACACTGTTTTTTTCAATCTTCAAATTCTCTTTAATTACGGCTCCAGTGCCAACATAAGTATTTAGCCCAATATTGCAGTTTCCGCTAATATTAACTGCAGGTGCTGTGGTAACAAAATCCTGAATAATAGAATCATGACCAACGGTAGTATTTAAATTTAAATGCACGTGCTTACCAATTTTCACATTGCAGGTTACAATCACGCCAGAAGTGATAATTGTCCCTTCCCCAATTTTATTTGAAAAACCAAGATCAGCATTCGGATGAACTAAGATTGCATATTCCGTGTTGGATGGGAGTTTTTCAACAATTTTTCTCCTTAATACTGGATCACCAATGGCAATAACAGCTTGAAATTTTTCGGGATCAAATTCTGATTCTCTTAATTGTTCTATCCCCAGAATCTTTTCAGTATTAAATTTTCCATCTTCCACCAAAAAAATATTATGATCGCGATAATCAAGATTGTTTTTATCACATATGGCTTTGGACAAAATCAATACCTCTTTAGCAAATCCTCCCGATCCAACGATACTTAATCTTTTTTTAAAATTCATTTCTAAAAATTTATTTTTTCTTCAACTCAGATATTATATTTCCCTGCTTTATATCTATTCAAATTATTCCTATCTGCAAACCAATCTACAGTTTCTTGCAATCCTTTTTCAAATGTATGATTTGGAGACCATGTAGTATTTTCCAACATTTTTTGGTTCGAACCATATAACCGAAAAACTTCACTTTTTTGCGGACGCAACCTAATTTCATCCAGAACGATGGTCGCCTCCGGGTTGATTTTCTGAATCAAAATATCCGCCACCTCTCCTATACTTATTTCAGACTGTGTCGCTAAATTAACTTCCTCGCCTATCAAGGATTCGGCATTTGCAATGGCCTCGAAGCCACTAACAGTATCCTTTACATAAAGTAAATCTCGAGTTGGAGTTAGGTCGCCCAACTCAATTTCTTTAAAACCGTTTAACAACTGAGTTATGATAGTAGGAATAAAAGCTCGTGCAGATTGACGCGGTCCAAATGTATTAAAGGGGCGCACAATAGTAACTGGGAGATCAAAACTTCGGTAAAAGGAGTCTGCGATTGCATCGGCGCCAATTTTAGTTGCAGAATAAGGTGATTGGGGTTGCTTCGGATGACTTTCATCAATAGGCACATATTGCGCTGTTCCATATACTTCAGAAGTGGAAGTAACTAACACCCTTGATACATTATGATCTCGAGCAGCCTGAAGTATATTAAGTGTACCCTTAACATTTGTATCAATATATGCGTCGGGAGAATGAAAGCTAAAGGGAATAGCAATTAATGCAGCCAAATGATAAACCACATCAATGCCTTTCATTGCGGTTCGAACTCCGTTAGGATCACGAATATCGCCGGTAAATATTTCTACATTCTGAAGAGTTTCTTCTGGCAATATATCCAACCATCCCCAACTGTTGAATGAATTATAGAAACAAAAAGCCCGTACCGAATAACCTTTTCCTACAAGGTATTCCACTAGATGGGAACCAATGAATCCATCGGCACCGGTTACCAAAACTTTTCCATTCTGCATTCTCAAGACTTTTCCCTATTAAAATGAAATCAAATCCTATTTCAGTATAATTAATTTAAATACCCCAATTTGTTAGCCATTGGCTCGATTATCCCTTCGATTCTGTATTTAGTTGCTTCATCAAAATCTTCAAAGTTGGCTTTATCGCTTAATTGCTCACTCTTATTTAAACCATGATCCAACACCTTTAGTAGTCTTTCAATATTAACTGAAATATTATAATTTGGAGATGCTAAAGTTAATATTTTAACTAATGCTTCCTTTTTTGTTTCTATTGATGTAGAAAATAAATCTTCATAACGTATCATGATCGATTTGTCTTTATTTTTCAAAAAATATGAAAACAACATTTTATTGGACTTATTCCAATGCCATGATATCTTCTCTTCTCTACTATATCCTTCCCATTCAGACTGGCTTAATTCATTAAAATCTGAAGCAGTTAAGCGTTTTCTTTTATCGGAATCTCCGTAAAAATTATTTATTCTATCATTTTGCGGATCTTTATTGTATGCAGATACTATATAAGTTTTGGCGTCTCTCGTTATATATAGCACTTTAGCCGATTTAAATACGGAGGAAAACTCATTTAAAATTGGGTAAAGAAAAGGATTTGACTCAACATACACCGCATTTACCAAGCCTCGTCGTTTTTTTTCTCGTTCTATTAGTCTTCCTCTTTGAAGTATAATGTCATTTATAATGGTTCCTGAGCTTCTATGTAAGCGTATCTTTTTTACACCCAAATCAAACAAATCAGGTTTTGGCTCATGAAAAACGATGGCCGAATTGTCAATTTCTTTGAATAAATGTTCAAAAAATTTTGTGCCCGTTCTACCCGAACTTACTATAATAATTGTATCAGTACTCTTGAGCAAGTTCTTTCTACTTATAAAAATAATTAAAGCTTTAAGCCTTTTCAAAAAGAACATTCAGCAGGGATTATTGAAGAATAACTTCCTCTATTTATACTTCCAACTCTCCAAATATCTCCAGGCAATACTCGACAAATAGCTGTCTTTTCTACTTTATCAAGTAGGTTTTGGTCATTTGTTTTCCCTTCGTACATCATCAATCGAATATAGTAATTCTCGCTTCTTAGATAAAGAGCGGGAATTTTAAAATAAAAGAAATCTTGGCCTTTCAAAGTTCCAAAACTGACGCCCATTTCATCAGAAATGTAAGAAACTATATTATTGCCATAATTATCCTGAAAATTCATAACAAATGTCAGTTTTTCAAACTCTATTTCTTCTATTTTGGAAATAAATATTTTGACTATAAGCGGCTCTCCGGATATTACTTGGGCTATAGGCTCTAGCTTTTTATTTAAAAACAACATATCTGCAAATAATAATTTACCGCTTCCTAGTCTGTCGCTTCTTTCTAAAAGGTTTCCAATATCTTCTGCAACCTCATCATATAAATAATAATCTACACATTCTTCTGCAGACCCACCAAATACGACTTTACCATGCTCTAAAACAATTCCTCGCGTACATAGACTCTTCACCGCCGACATATTATGGCTCACAAAAAGTACCGTCCGTCCGTCACCTTGTGAAATATCCTGCATCTTCCCAATAGCCTTTTTTTGAAATTCGGCGTCACCCACAGCCAGCACCTCATCTACCACCAAAATATCCGGCTCTAAATGTGCCGCCACGGCAAAAGCTAAGCGCACTGTCATTCCACTACTATACCGTTTTACGGGGGTATCTATATAAAGCTCGCACCCGGAAAACTCGACGATTTCATCCAATTTAGCAGTAATCTCTGTACGTGTCATCCCTAAAATGGCTCCATTTAAAAAGATATTCTCCCTTCCCGTAAGCTCGGGATGGAAACCAGTGCCAACTTCCAATAACGACGCTATTCTTCCTTTTGTTTTTATAACGCCAGTGGTTGGACTGGTAACTCGGGAAAGAATTTTTAAGAGTGTAGATTTCCCAGCTCCATTTTTCCCAATAATTCCCAACACTTCTCCCTCCTGCACCTCAAAGTTAATATCCCGCAACGCCCAAACATATTGTTCTTTAGTTTTGCTACTTCTATCGTTTACCGCACCAACTTTTAAATAGGGGTCTTCCTTGCCACGGATGCTATGCCAAAAACGGTTTAGATCATGGGCCAGTGTGCCCGTGCCCACGTTTCCTAGGCGGTATTGTTTACTTATATTTTCAGCTTTTAGGATGATCATTTTTCAGTTCTCAATTCTCGGTATTTGCAATTTATATCATTTATTCCTAATATAAAACTCTCTAATATTATCGATTTGATTAAGCTCAAACTTTAACTCCCACAATTCGCCTGATAGCCAAAATAGCTCTCCATTTATAAATTTTATTCCCAATCGTTCAATACTCCAAAAACCCACAACTGATAATTGACAAATCATAACCGACCTTGGCCGGAGGAGTGAACCGACAACCGATTTAAACCGTATCAATAAAATTCTTCTCAGTCCTATTAAAAATAACCAATCCGATCAAAAACATCGCAACACTAACAACCACAGTATAGAAAAAACCAAACCAACTAAAACTACCCGTATCCAAAAGCATATACCGAAAGCCTTCGATTATTTGTGTCAAAGGATTATACTCAACAAAATCGGCTACATAGGAAGGCAGTTTTTTTCGCGCCTCCGAAAGCGGGTATGGTACGGCAGAAACGTACATCAACAACGAGACCGCGAAACCTACCAAAACATTCAAATCACGATATTTAGTGGTTAGGGAACTGATGGTCATCCCGAGACCAAGGCCCAAAAGTGCCATCATAATTATATAAACCGGAAACAACAATAAATGCAAATTCGGACTCAAGTCAAAGCCTTGAAATAAATAATAGCCATAAAAAATAATAAATATAAGAAGCTGAATCCCAAACTTCATCAGGTTGCTGATGGTAATGGATATAGGCATAATGACTCGTGGGAAATAAACTTTTCCAAAAATTCCCGCATTCGCCCTAAAAGTATTGGAAGTACCGGTAAAACAGGCTGTAAAATAGTTCCAAGCAGTAATCCCGGCAAGGTTAAAAAGAAAAGGTGGAATACCTCCCGTACTTATACTCCCCAAATTGTTAAAAACCAAGGTAAATATAACCGAAGTAAACAGCGGCTGTATAAAATACCACAAAGGCCCAAGAATAGTCTGTTTATAAACTGTGGTAATATCCCTTTTCACAAAGAGAATCAACAAGTCACGGTATCGCCATACCTCCCTAAGATTAAGATCAAAGGCCTTTCTTTCGGCTGAGATTTCGTAGAGCCAGGTGTCGTTTTGGTTGGGGGACAATGTAATGTGGTTTGGGGGGCTAATATAGTGATTTTCGTTGGGAAGTGGCTATTTAGAAAAATCGAATTCGCAGAGAATTTAAATTTCACTACCTTAAAATGTAATTGGCAGATTTTGTTGTCTTCCCTTCATTCTGGCTCCAAAATTCTTCATTATACCCACTTGAGTAAGCTTGGAAAGATTCTTGAAAATGATGTAAATCGCTAAGGCTTATGGTTTAATTTACATTAAAGGTAAATGCCATTCCTATATCTACGCTCGAACAAAGACCGCCCCAAGGGGTGCAAAACCAACTTGTTTGGGGATTTTTATTATTGATTCTAACTATTACATTTTTATTAATAACCTCTACATATTCTACGATTATATTAAATTTTTCATCACCAAGGCCCGTTAAATTTACTATGCTTACGCTTACACCATCAGTTGAAGTAACAAAGGGTGCATTTACAGTAACTATTGTTTTTCTGCCATCAATGAGATTAGTTGTGCCATCAAGATACCAGGTTTGCACATTGTTTAGTCCATTCACAAGATTCCATCTTTTATTAGTGGCATTATATTGAAAAGTCACTGAGGTATATTTGCCGTGTAAATGATAATCTCTTCCATTGGGAAGCTGTATTCGATTTTCTGCTACTGATAGCGCATCATGAATTATATTCATAGTTGCATTAGTATTGTTTTGCAATGTTACTATTTGTCCATCGGCTCCATTTAATGGAACCACCCCTGTAATATTAAATGATGTGGTTGGCCCTATAATTATATAAAATGAATAGGGCATCGTTCCTAAATCAATATCATTGTTATTGCCATTGTTAAATGTAAGTTGTTGGCCTTCCCTAAGCGACATCGTTCCATTAACATCAAGCGGAGTACTGGGATCATTAGTTTCAACACCAACTTGCGCAAAAGAATTAAAATAATTAAGAATACAGAAAACCAGTAGTGCAAGCGCTTTCAAATTTTGAATATAAATGTTTTTCATAAAAATAACTTTGTTAAGCATGTATGTTATTTTTTAAAATAACAGTTTTAATTACGTATTATATAATTAAGTCATCGCTCTTGATATTTTTTCTCTCAGTCATCTCTGAGCTATTAATAAGTATATTCTCAGCCTGTGCTTTTTTAAACTCTGAAAGTGTCAGCGCCTTGCTTGGTGGATGAATGGTGTATTTATTATAATTTACATTTTCTCGTGGGTTATCCAAGTCTCGAGTCCCATTTGGATTATTAAGCATAGAAGCACTACCCTGTAAAGATGTTGTAGTTGAAACAACTGGAGCTAATTGAGTAAGAGTAGCATTTAAAACAAGATTGTTTTCTTGTCCAGTCAATATAGAGCTTATCAAAAATATCGGAAAGATTAGAAATTTCATTTTCTTTAATTAAATTTTGTTAATTGTTATAGCGAACTTTATATTGTTAGCAGTACCCGAGTTATCCTTATATACCCTAAATATAACTTTACCTGCTTGCGCTTCTATATATTCCATAAAAAGATGATCTGAAGTGCCTACAGCAACAGGCCCCACAACATTTATAAATACACTTGAGTTTATAGTTGCTTGTGGAATAAGAATCTCATAAGTATTATGTCCGCTTCTAACGTTTTTTGTAGTATACCAAGTTTCTATACTATTTAATTTATTTTGCAACACCCAGCGATTTAGGGTAGCATTATACTGAAACGTAATTGTTGTATACCGTCCTCGCAATATTAAATCTTTTTCTCCCGGAACATATATTCTATTAATTTCGGAAGAATTATTATTCTCATGAGAAATAGTCATTTCCCAATTTGTATTGTTTTGCAAAACCACTATTTGTCCATCCGAATCAGCAACTGGGATTATTCCCGTTATTGAAAAATCTGCCCCGCTACCCCCAATCCTATAAAAAGAATACGGCTCTGTACCCAAATCCAAATCATCATTATTTCCAGGGACTAAATTAAATATATCTGGTCCTTTCCGTAGGGATATCGCTCCATTAACATCCAATGTGGTTTTTGGATCCGTTGTGCCAATCCCCACTTGCGCAAGAGCATTAAAAGAAAAAAGAAAAAGGGTAAAGAAAAAGAAAAAAGCCCCGGCTTTTTGAGAATAGATATTTTTCATGAATGAAAGGGAGTTAAATAATAAAACTATGTTAATCTGGGGCACAACAAGTTTAAACAAGTTTGATTAATTTTCAAAAATAACGAAGCTATTTATCAGACTATACACCTATGACAGAGAATATTACAAGAATTACGTTAACATGTAATTTATTATCGATGAAGTGTTAATTTTAGGTAGGAAAAGACTTTGCCCATCCCGTTTAAAAAGTGGTGTTTTAAAACTTTAACATTTGAGTTTTTAGGAAAGAAGTCAAAATTCTGCTAATTAGGGAGATTTGAGGGTGGTAATTGAGTTATTTGTTGATTGAAACAGGGGGGGTAGTTTGGAGAATATAGAGGACAGACTGCTGTAAGTTCCTAATAGTTTAAGAAAAAAGGGAGTGATAAAACCCCCTTTCTATTTTGAATAAATATTTAATAGACCCTTTAATTTGCCTCTTCGGATGAATGAGGTTCTTGGCTTGATTTAACACTAGGTTTTATAGTACTTGAAGATCCTTGGGTAATATTGGCAGCATCAATTTCCGAAATCTCTTTAACATTTTTTAAAGTTGATGAATTAACCTGCAGTACTGGAATAGTTTCATTATTCAATGTTACTTCTTCCAATTTCTTTGCTTTTACACTCAAGGCGCTTGGGCCCTCAGGGAGCCTAACTCCCACATATTTAGACACAATTTCGCCAGCTGCATTTTTGGTATCAGCACGCGTTGCTACAATTTGCCAGGAAAATGGAACACTACTTGTCCCTCCTTTTAATTCCTTAACCGTGAAGCCATCTTCAGATTTATCTGTTACATAAATACCATTACAATCCCCTTCCAAAGTAACATATACCTTTAGAGGACTATCTGCATCTACATGAATTCCTCTTTTAAAAACTGGATCCATAAGGATTCTGGCTTCTCCATTTACGAGCTGCCCTATCCCGTAATCTTGAAATACAACTTCGGGAGCCTCTGGGGCGAATAATACCCGAGGAGTACCATTTACATCATTAATTAATGTAGAAACTACTCCGGTACCGATAATTTTATAATCTCGACCAGTACCTGCGCCAGAAGTTGCAAACCCATTTCCATTAACATTCGTTTTATATCGCATCCCTACATACGCATAACTTGGTGTTCCATTGCTTTCACTGCCACCACTAAAATAACCTCCGTAATAACTATCTCTCTGGGCTAAATTGCCTGTCCCTGTTCCTCCTCCACCCTGACCTCCACTAAAACCAGGACCAACATTGTCAAATCCCGCTAAAATTGCGGTAGCCCTATTTCCATTATGCCCGGAATTAGTAGTAACATCGTTATCTGCATCAAGAGTAAATCTTCCCGCAGCATTTCCCCGATTGGCATCATCAACGTAACCATTCCCCGCATAACCGAAAACGCCAAGTCTTGTACCACTTCCTGCGATTCCTGCACCATTGGGAGGGGAGGCTATGTTTGAATCATTAAAATTCCCAATTCCCATTAAACCTATACCATTTGCAGAGGTTGATATTCCATAAACCCCAGTATCTCCTGAACCTGCAACACCAGCTCCATCGATTAGAGTCCTTGAAGTGTTACTTGCATTTCCAACACCGGACAAACCTGTGCCTACAGCATTACTTGTAAAACTAGAGGCTCCAATCCCACCTCCATTAAAAGTTGCCGCCGTTCCTGGTAATGAAGATAGGCCTGCACCCCCACCAGCGGCTATCAAACCTACCCCAGTCGCATTTGGATTTATTGCTACAACTCCTTTTCCACTGCCGCCCAATGCCTCACCATATAAAGCGTAACCAAAATTAGCTCTTGATGTAACAGAATGATTTGTTTCTAATGAGAAAGAACTAAAAGACGATCCGGCAAATGGAGCGGTATTATTTACTACCACCTGACCATTCGCTAGTACTCGTAGCCTTTCAGAACCATTAGTAGCAACAATTAGGTTCTGATTATCAGTAGTACCCAGATAATTTTGTCCAGAGCTTGTTCCGGGAACAGTCCCTGTATTACCAAAAACGGTCCAATCACTACTCGGCACAGACGCCGCTGCAATACGCACCCACTGACCCCCATCGTTATAGTAATACCCCGGAGTAACCATATTAACCCCAGTTGTAGTAGCTGTATTATAAACCGTCATTCCCGCCACGTGTGCCGTCAAAGGCGCGAAGTTATCTGTGGCAGTAAGAGCTACGCGAGGCAAAAGCAACCCCCCAGGCTCCGCCACTGTAGAAACAATATCGAGCTTGGCATTGGCATTGGGATTTGTAGTTCCAATCCCAACCTGGGCAAAACCGTTAAAAGAAAAGAGAATTAAAGTGCAGCAATAAGCAAAAGCCTTTAGCTTTTGGGCGAAGGTATTTTTCATCGATCTGGGGAGTTAAAATAAAATTAATTCATTCCGTTCTGGGACAAGACAACAGTGCCTTTTATCCTAAAATCACCCAAACATCATAAAGTTTTATGAATGTAACGATATACTATTCAACATATCTGCCAAGAACCCGATATAAAGACAATTCTATCGACAAACAGGACAATACGGCTTGTTAATGACTATGAAAATTGGGAAATTAGATGCTATTATTTAGAATCCAGAGGATTAAATTCTTTATTTCATTTGTTATTCCAAATTCTATCGTACAACATACACCCGCAGACAAATGACTCAAGACTCCTTTCATTTTATTTATACCTCCCCTCCCCAAATAGAAAAACACATCCCCCCGACCCAAGCCCCAATTGTCGAAAGAGCCCACAGATTATTCTAACAGCCAATATTTCAACTTCGTTTTCGTTTTCGACCTGCCTGCCGCAGGCAGTTTTCAATCCCAAACCTCACCCCAGTCCCGTTAGGGACCAAATATGGGTAGAAAACAAAATACCAACCCCGCCATTGTGCCGTCAGGTACAAAATATGACCCACGGGTTTCCCTATTTAAAAATATCAGCCCAATTAGCCGCAAGAACTCAACAACAAAGCCATATCCCGTACCTAACGGCACGGTAGCCATCGCGTTAACCTAAATGCTACCCACATTAAGCCCCTAGCGGGGCTAAATCACAAATAATCCAGTACATATATCTAGAAAATTCCATATTGGAACGGCCCCAACAAGACCATGTAGAGGCAAAAAACAAGTTTACATCCGGAATCTCATTCTTCAACTTCTGAAGCCCAGTCCCGTTAGGGACCAAATATGGGTAGAAAACAAAATACCAACCACGTCCTTGTGCCGTTAGGTACAAAATATGACTCACGAGTTCGTTATTTCAAAATAGCAGCCGGCCCTTCGATACATCCGCCGGAGGCGGACACTCAGGGACCTGTGTGTACGTCCTTAAAAGCACTCTCCCCCATTGTGGTCGAACTACCATCCAAAACTTTCTTTATAGTCACAATCAAAGGTGGCTGAGTGAATTTGAAAAAGGCGACAGCCGTTTCAAATTTGTATCGAAGCCCCGACTGCCGAAGTCCCAATGCCTCTCCCCCTTTAGGCCTGCCTGCCGAAGGTAGGGGCAGGGGCAAGACGAAATCCAAGGTGCTGTCGAAGCTATCGTTTTTCCCCCTTTGGGGTTAGGGGGATTTGGGGCAAGACGAAATCAAACAAAGAATACTATATTCAAAACAAAGAGTGCGACTTTCACCCACACTTAATGCTACGTTCATGTGCACTTAATGCTACTTTCATGCACACTTAATGTATCGTTCATGGGGGTCCAGTGCTACTCGAGTGCTACATTTACTCTACTCCAGAGCTACTCATCCCCTAGTATCACCCTAGTATCAGGCTAGTATCAATCTTTTTAACACACCATGCACCAAATTCCAAGTACCAAATTCCAAGCACCAAATTCCAAGCACCAAATACCAAATACCAAGTACGAAGTGGGAAGTACGAAGTTCAGATCAAAATATTAAGTGCAGACTTTCTTCCCGGATTTAACGAATTAACGAACCTGTCTGCCGAAGGCACGATCCCCAATTAACAAACCTGTCTGCCGAAGGCACGATCCCCAAACACCAAGCCCCAATGTTTACTTTCCCAAAACGTCCACACTAACAGCATGAACTAAATATCATCCTATGAAAAAGTCCATTCTGTACTGTCTTCTTATAATTACTGTCAACCTCCACGCCCAAGTGGGGATAGGCACTACCAATCCAGATGAAAGCTCGGTGCTGGATATAAGTTCCACGGAAAAGGGAATGCTCATTCCCCGACTTTCTACTGCCCAACGCACAGCTATTGCATCGCCCGCCACGGGACTTTTGGTGTATGATTCCACTACCAACGGATTTTGGTTCTATAACGGCAGCCAATGGACGGACCTCTCCGCTTCCCCCGGTTCGGGATGGCTGCTGCAGGGGAATAGTGGCACCGACCCCTTAAGCGATTTTATCGGTACTACAGACGGCGCCGACCTAAACTTTAGGGTGGAATCTCTTAGAGTGGGGCATTTGGGAACCAACACTTCAAAAAACATCTTTTGGGGTATTGACACTGGGGTTGCGAACACCTCCGGCAATGAAAATATCGGCATCGGATATCAGTCCCTCCCAGCCAATACCAGCGGAGATAGAAATATTGCCCTGGGCTCCTATTCGCTCTATCAAAACGATATAGGAAGTGGGAACATTGCCATGGGAGAAGGAGCATTGTACAGTAATCTTACAGGCAACAATAATTTGGCCATAGGTTTTAATGCACTTTTCAATAACAGCAGCGGCTTTACCAACACCGCCTTTGGATCCAGCTCCCTAAGGAGCAACACTACGGGAAATCACAATATCGCCATAGGCCCCTCCACGCTAACATCCAACACTATAGGCCTGCGTAACACCGCAATGGGTTTCAATGCGCTTTATTCCAATACCACAGGCAACTTCAATCTGGCCCTCGGAGATCGCGCACTTTATTACAATAGTGAAGGGGAATATAATGTCGCCGTGGGAAGCGAGGCGCTTTTTAACAATACTACTGGCAACTACAATGTGGCCACAGGCCGTTATGCCCTCTCCAACAATACAACCGGCAGTCGGAATACCGCCAATGGGGATACTTCCCTGCATAACAACACTACAGGTAACTACAATTCCGCATTTGGACATCAGGCGCTTCTCAATAACATAAGCGGAAACTACAACACAGGTCTTGGAGCCGGAGCCTTACTCAGCAACACAAGTGGCAGTTCCAATGTGGCCATAGGACAAAATGCCTTGTTCTACAATACTTACGGCGCGAATAACACCGCCACAGGCTTCCATGCCCTTTTCGCGAACGATTCGGGGGAGGGGAATTCGGCATTTGGGAATGAGGCATTGGGCGTGAATACTTATGGAAGTTACAATACAGCCACAGGCTATCGAGCTTTATACCTCAATATCTCTGGTTATTACAACACCGCCCAAGGCGCCGAAGCACTTTCCAACAACACCACAGGAAATGGGAATACCGCCATGGGATATCGAGCCCTATTTGAAAATACAGATGGCGAAAACAATACCGCCCTCGGGGATAGAGCCTTAAACAGCAACACAAGCGGCCAACAAAACACCGCCATTGGCCACGGCACCCTAATGGAAAATCAGACAGGATATAGCAATTCCTCAATGGGATACAGAGCGCTTACCGCCAATACCACCGGCATCAGAAACACGGCCATCGGCACCCGCGCCCTTGAGGCCAATACCGAAGGCAGTCACAACACCGCCATTGGCTACGGCGCCTTATGGCACAATACTTCTGGAATTGACAACGTAGCCATCGGCATGAACCCCCTTGAAGACAATACCACAGGAAGCACAAACGTAGCCATAGGTCGTTTTGCTGCCATGCAAAATACCACAGGCAGCAATAATGTAGCTCTCGGGAGCTCAAGTCTTGCATCAAATATTGAAGGATCATATAATATGGCGATTGGATTTGGAGCTGATGTTGGTGACTCAAACCTAACCAACGCAACTGCCATCGGATATAACGCCATAGTAAACGTCAGCAATAAAGTACGAATAGGAAACACCAATATAACCGAAATCGAAGGCCAAGTAACCTGGTCCAATCCCTCCGACGCCCGCTTTAAATACAACGTCCAAAACAACGTCCCCGGTCTCGAATTCATCACTAGATTGAACCCTGTAACCTATTACTTCGACACCGCAAAGTTGGAGGCATTTACAAACACAGGCATTATTGGCGATACTTGGGCCGGGCAGGAAGGAATGCCATTAAAAACAGGCTTCTTGGCACAAGAAGTAGAAAAAGCCGCCCAAGAAATTGGCTATGAATTCGACGCCATCAACAAGCCCCAAAACGCCCGTGACAATTACACCCTAGGCTACAGCCAATTCGTAGTTCCCTTGGTAAAAGCCGTACAAGAACAACAAAAAATCATAGAATCCCAACAACAAAAAATAACCCTCCTCGAAGCCCAAGCCGCAAAAGTGGACACCCTAGAAGAAAACCACCGCAATTTGCTTCTCCTGCTACAAGCCCAAAACGCGAAAATTGAAGCGATATTATCGGAGAAAATGGTTGTTAATTGATGTAAGGAAAAACCATGGGACAGATGAGTGATCTCGATTTCAAAACGCATCCCAGTCCCGTTAGGGACCAAATATGGGTAGAAAACGAGATCATTACCTCGCCATTGTGCCGTTAGGTACAAAATATGGCTCACATGGCTCCCTATTTCAAAACAACAGCCGAATTAGCCACAAGAACTCAACAACAAAAACATATCCCGTACCTAACGGCACGGTAGCCATCACGTTAACCTAAATGCTACCCACATTAAGCCCCTAGCGGGGCAAAACCACAAATAATCCAGTACATATATCTAGAAAATTCCATATTTGAACAGCCCCAACAAGACCACGTAGAGGCAAGAAACCCACTCTTCCAAATAAACATTCTGTTTAGTCACAATCAAAGGTGGCTGAGCATGCCCGCCGTAGGAGGAACTTGTCCGCCGAAGGCGGATGAATTTGACAAAGGCGACCGCCGTTTCAAATTTGTATCGAAGCCCAACTTCTGAAGCCCAGTCCCGTTAGGGACCCAATATGGGTAGAAAACAAGATCCCAACCTCGCCATTGTGCCGTCAGGTACAAAATATGACTCACGGGTTTCCCTATTTCAAAATAACAGCCCAATTAGCCACAAAAATTCAACAACAAAGCCATATCCCGTACTTAATGGCACGATGGTCATCGCGGCTACTTAAATACTCCTCTTGCTACAAGCCCAAAACGATAAAATTGAAGCGATATTAACGGAGAAAATGGTTGTTAATTGATGTAAGGAAAAACCATGGGACAGATGAGTGATTTCGATTTCAAAACGCATCCCAGTCCCGTTAGGGACCAAATATGGGTAGAAAACAAGATCATTACCTCGCCATTGTGCCGTTAGGTACAAAATATGGCTCACATAGCTCCCTATTTCAAAATAACAGCCGAATTAGCCACAAAAATTCAACAACAAAGCCATATCCCGTACCTAACGGCACGGTGGTCATCGCGGTTACTTAAATGCTACCCATATTAAGCCCCTAACGGGGCAAAATCCCTAACAATCCAAGGATCCATGTAACTCCTCCAATAGCTTCTATCCAAATCAATTTCGTTTTCGATTTCAATTTCAACCTGCCTGCCGGCCAGGCAGGTTTCGATTTCCCCAGATAGAGCTCCAGCTATCATTCCCCCTTTGGGGGTTAGGGGGATTAGGGGCAAGACGAAATCAAAGGTGGAACTTGGCCGTAGGAGGAACTTGTTCGCCGAAGGCGGAACTTGTCCGCCGAAGGCGGATGAATTTCAGAGCGCAGCGCTTGAAATCTGTATCGAAGCCCCGACTGCCGAAGTCCCAATGCCCCTCCCCCTTTAGGGGCGCCGGGGCAAGACGAAATCAAAGGTGGAACTTGGCCGGCGGAGGAACTTGTCCGCCGAAGGTACCTGTGTGCAGTACCTCAATAGAAACCTCAGCCCAATCAGACCCGCTCTCCCGAATAAACATTCTGTTTAGTCACAATCAAAGGTGGCTGAGCTTGCCCGCCGAAGGCGGAACTTGTCCGCCGAAGGCGGATGAATTTCAGAGCGCAGCGCTTGAAATCTGTATCGAAGCCCCCACTGCCGAAGTCACAATGCCTCTCCCCCTTTAGGGGCGCCGGGGCAAGACGAAAGTCCCGATTCCCGTTTCCCCACACTCCCGATTCCTGTTTCCCTTCAGTCCTGATTCCCTTCAATCCTGATTCCAACCGTCGTGACTCAAACCGTCCAAATCCCACCGCCCCCTCAAAACCCCTCCCAAGTAACCGCCAACCCTTCCCTAACCGAAAACAGCGGCTCATATCCCATCAACTTTCGAGCTTTGTCAATGTTTGCAAGGGAATCACGAACATCCCCTTTTCGTGGGGGTCCATAGGTGGCTTTTAAGGTTTTCCCGGAGATACTTTGAAGGTCATTCCACAGCGTATTCAAGCTGATTCTTTCTCCATAGGCCACGTTAAACACTTGGTTTACGGCCTCTTCTTTGGCAAAAAACGCGCGGACATTGGCCTGCACAGCGTTTTGGACAAAGGTGAAATCCCGCGTCTGCTCCCCATCGCCGTTGATGGTAGGCGACTTCTCGTCTTTTAATGCCTGCATAAACAAGGGAATAACGGCGGCATAAGCTCCTGTCGGACTCTGATTGGGCCCAAACACGTTGAAATATCGCAAGCCGATAGTGGGCGTGTTATAGGTTTTGTAGAATACGTCCGCATACAATTCGTTTACCAGTTTGGTAACGGCATAAGGCGACAAGGGTTTCCCGATCACATCTTCCTCCTTGGGCAGCGTCGGACTATCGCCATAAGTAGAACTGGAAGCGGCATAAACCAGGCGTTTCACCGAAGTGCTTTCCTTTTGCGCCACCAGCATATTCAAAAATCCGGTGACGTTCACCTCATTGGAAGTAAGAGGATCGTTAATCGACCTAGGCACAGATCCCAAAGCCGCTTGATGGGACACATAGTCAATACCCTTCATAGCCGCTTTACAAACTTCAAGGTCTCTGATATCCCCTTCCATAAACTCAAAACGGGGATTGTCGGAAAACTGTTGAATGTTCTTCATAAATCCAGTCGCCAAATTATCCAATACGCGGACTTTTTTAGCATTATGCCCCAATAAATACGCCACAAGATTAGAACCTATAAACCCCGCGCCACCGGTAACAAGGAAGTTATATTTTGAAAGATCGACTGAATGATATGTTTTGATTTCCACAGGAATATTATTTATTATTATTATTATTATTATTTATTTCAATCACAACCGATAACCGATAACCGACAACCCACAACTGTCAGTTCATAATATAGGTTGACACGAAGTTTAGTTTATAACTTTGTAAATTTACACAAAATGAAACTAGACCGGAAAGTACGGCGTACGTTCAGTACAGCTTTTAAGAAGGAAAAGG
>JBARWQ010000005.1:0-40031 GCA_049646885.1 Aequorivita sp.
AAATAACCCGTAAATGACTGGGACACAAAGAAAGAGCATGACTATATGGCAAAAATCAAAAACTGCCGCATGACAATTTGGCCTTGTACGTTTTTGACTATATTTGAGACTGATTAGTTACAATATCATTAATTATAAATAATGGTAAATCTTATAAAACTGTTGAATGTCTAAAAAACCAAAATTTGCAGTGTTTGGGGGTGGTAGCTGGGCCACGGCAATTGTAAAAATGCTATGCGAAAACCTGAAAGAGGTAGGATGGTATATGCGCAGTACCGAAGCCATTGATTTTATAAAAAAACACGGGAATAACCCTAATTATTTAAGTTCGGTAGAATTCGATTTGAATAAATTAAAACTCAGTGACGATATCAATGAAATGGTTTCTTATGCCGATTACCTCATTTTTGTGATTCCCTCGGCATTTCTTCATCAAGAATTAGAAAAACTTACCGTTTCCTTGGAAGACAAAATAGTTTTCTCCGCAATTAAAGGTATCGTACCAGAAACTAATCTAATTGTTGGCGATCATTTTAATACTTATTACAAAGTTCCGTTCAATAATATCGGGGTCATTTCCGGCCCATGCCATGCTGAAGAAGTTGCTTTGGAAAGATTGTCTTATCTCACCATTGCCAGTGCGGATAGTGAAAAGGCGGAAGTTGTAGCCGACGCTTTGAGAAGCTATTATATTAAATGCACTATTAGCGACGATGTTTTGGGAATTGAGTATGCAGCCATGCTAAAAAACATTTATGCCGTGGCCGCAGGCATAGCCCACGGTCTTGGTTATGGCGATAACTTCCAGAGTGTTTTGATGAGCAACGCAATAAGGGAGATGAAGAAATATGTGAAAAAAGTACACAAAATGAAGCGCGACATCAACGATTCGGCATATTTGGGCGACTTATTGGTGACCGGATATTCCATCTTTAGCCGGAACAGAATGTTTGGGACGATGATTGGGAAAGGTTATACGGTGAAAAGCGCACAACTTGAGTTAAGCCAGATAGCCGAAGGATACTACGCCACAAAAAGTGCCTATCAACTAAACCAACAAAGAGGAAAAAAACGGGCTAAAACTCCAATAATCGATGCTGTTTACGCTATCCTCTACGAAAATAAAGACCCTAAAAAAACATTTAAAAAACTTACAGAGGTTTTAGATTAAGCTATTGACCATTAATCTTTTTTAATTCCTGAACATCCAGTATATCCTGAGGTTCGAGGGATTTTGCTTTTGAAATAAGGATATCTTCCAGTGAAATAACTCTCCATCTAACCGTCGGCCTATCTTTTAAATAAGATTCAATACTGTCTTCATAAGCCCAAGAGAATGATTTGTCCACCACGAAATTGGTAATTAACTCCACATTCCAATCTGAGTTTGAAAAGTCGATGGAAATATTTTTTTGACGCTCAAAGACTTCGGCAGGAAAATCAGCCAAATCAGATCCCATATCCTTTAATACCAATAATAAATTATTGAAATTTTCAGAACTGGCTTCAATCCAGAAATCCACTTGGGAAGAGGGTTTCTTATACCCGTGAAAATTGACTGCCTCGTCGCCTACCATAATCATTCTCACCCCATGTTTAAGGGTCAACTCGAGAAAAGAAGCCATTTTGTCATCCCAGTCGCTTTCCATCCTTAATCTGATTAGAATCTCAGAGGTATTAACCCATCTTCCTTGAAGGAGATAATCCAAATAATTCAAATTCGGATTGCCCCTGTGGCCAATGATTATTTCCCATTAGCGCACAGGGGAATGGTTATTAACCTATATTTTTACCGGCAACTCTCGGTATCCCATATTGAAAAGGGTAAAGCCAAAAATATCGGCATATTGCTCAATGGTTTTGCTCACGGGTGTTCCTGCTCCATGTCCGGCATCGGTTTCAATTCTAATTAAAACTGGATTGTTTCCAGTTTGCTTGGCTTGCAGCTCGGCAGCAAACTTAAAACTGTGTGCCGGCACAACTCTATCGTCATGATCTCCCGTAGTTATCAAGGTAGCGGGATATTCAACTCCTTCTTTTATATTGTGTAAAGGCGAGTACCCTTTTATGTATTCAAACATTTCTGGACTATCCTCCGATGTTCCGAAATCATAGGCCCAGCCTGCACCTGCCGTAAAAGTATGGTAGCGAAGCATATCAAGCACTCCTACTGCTGGAAGCGCCACTTTCATCAATTCCGGTCTTTGGGTCATGGTAGCCCCTACTAAAAGTCCGCCATTGGATCCTCCTCTAATAGCGAGATAATCGCTGGAAGTGTAATTGTTGGCAATCAAATACTCTGCTGCGGCTATAAAATCATCAAACACATTTTGTTTTTTCAATTGGATTCCCGCATTATGCCATTCCTTACCATATTCTCCTCCACCTCTTAGGTTCGGCACGGCATAGATTCCACCTTGCTCCATCCATACCGCATTGGAAATACTAAATGAAGGCATTAAACTAATATTGAAACCACCATATCCATAAAGTATGGTTGGGTTTTTACCGTCCATCTCCAATCCTTTTTTATACGTAATGATCATCGGTATTTTTGTGCCGTCCTTGGAAGAGTAAAATACCTGATGGCTTTCGTAGTTTTCAGGATTAAAATCAATTTCTGGTTTAATAAATAATTCTGAAGTACCACCTTCTATATCATATTTATAAATACTCGCGGGCATCACATAGTTTGTAAAAGAATAGTACAGTTCTTTTTCTTCCTTTTTCGCTCCAAAACCACCTGCGGAACCTACGCCCGGAAGCTCAATTTCACGAACTAATTTTCCGTCGTAATCATATTGTAAAACTTTTGATACCGCATCGACCATATAATTCGCAAAAATATATCCCCCACCAGTACTTGGAGAAAGAACGTTTTCTGTTTCTGGCAGAAAATCCTTCCAATTATCCGGGGTGGGATTTTCGGCATCAACCGTTACGATCTTACGATTGGGAGCATTCATATTTGTAACTATATAAAGCTTGGATCCAACATTTTCCAAAACGTAAGAGTCGGAATCGGTATTATCTAATATTGTGACAAATTTTGCCTGTGGCTTGGTCAAATCCTTTATATAAAGTTTGTTCCCCGAAGTAGAAACACTGGCCGTGATTGTTAAGTACCGATTGTCTTCGGTGACTCCCGCTCTTATATATCGGTGTTTTTCTTCTGGTGTAGCTCCAAAAATCAATTGGTCTTCACTTTGCGCGGTTCCCATTTTATGATAATATACTTTGTGCTGATCTGTTTTAGCAGAAAGCTCACTGCCTTTAGGTTTGTCGTAACTAGAATAGTAAAAACCGTCCTCGCCTTTCCAAGAAAGTGCACTAAATTTTATATCGATCAAGGTATCACCAATCAACTTCTTGGTCTCTGTGTCCATTATAAGCACCTTGCGCCAGTCGCTGCCTCCTTCTGAAATACTGTAGGCCAGCTTACTACCATCTTTGGAAAAACTCGTTTCTCCTAGAGAGATTGTGCCGTCCTCCTTAAAAGTATTGGGGTCTAGAAAAACTTCGGCAGTACTTGTATCCTCTCCTGTTTTGTATCGGTAAATAACATACTGGTTCTGCAGCCCATTATTTTTGTAGAAATAGGTGTAATCGCCCTCATGAAACGGCGCACCCACTTTTTCATAATTCCACAAATCTGAAAGTCTCTTTTTAAGTTCTTCTCGAAATGGAATTTTTTCCAAATACCCAAAGGTCACTTTGTTTTCAGCTTTTACCCATTCCGCGGTTTCAGCACTTCGATCGTCCTCTAACCAGCGGTAAGGATCTTTTACTTCCACACCGAAATAAGTGTCAACGGTGTCAACTTTTTTTGTGTCTGGATATGTCACAGAAATTATGTCATTTTTGGGTTTTTCTTGACAGCCTATAAGCGTAAGAAACAAGGCTGCAGGGATAATTGAAAGTTTCATGAATGTTGATTTTTTTAAGAAATGTAAATGTAACATTTTTAAGTTGAAAGAAAATATAAGAAAAAGAAAAAGGCCTCTTGTTAGGAAGCCTTCTCCAATGAAAAAATGGCGATCAGTTAAATAATGGCCTGTAGTTTTTCCAATGTTTGTAAATCAACATCCCGTTGAGTCCAACCACTATCATCGCGAGGAGAATTCCGGGCGAATCCAGGAACAGATGGAAAAGCAGAATGTTAAGCGTTATGGGCGCTAACAAAATCAAAGCGAAAGAAACCCATTTTTTGAACAAAAGAAGCAGGCCAATAATAATCTCGAAAGCTCCCAACACTAAAAGAACGTAGCCCGTGTTGTGGAGCGACTTCATAAAATTGGTGGCTTCTTCAGTAAAGGTCGGGGTGGGCATAAAATTGAATTGAATAAATTTGCTCAACCCAAAAAAAATTAATCCCAAGCCCAAAATAACTCTTAGGATTCGAGTAAAAGTTGAATTCATAGGCGCTGATTTTTAATATTATACGTCTTAAAGATACTGAAAAAAGATGAAGAGTGATCTTAATCTCAGTTAGTTTTTATGAAGAAATGCAAGCCACCTCCAGCAAGGAAAAACTTAGTAAGAAACAGAATTTGGGATATTGAAATAAGAGATATTACAACGATTCCAATAGTTTTTTGGACTTTTGATATTCAGGGGAAGTGGCTGGAATAGTTTCTAAAACCGCTTTTGTTGCCTTGTAGTCTTTTTGCTTCAGCTTGCTTAGCGCAGTCATCCAAACTGCTTTAGCTGCATACACCGATGTTCCTTTGGAAAGATTGTTTAATATACTTTCCGCTTCCGGGAAATGATTGATTTCAACTAAAGAGATAGCTTTATAGTATTGTAGCTCAGTATTTTCTGGTGAGTTTTTTATCAGCTCATCAAAATACACAATAGCCTCTTGATAGTTTTTCGAATTAAATGCGGTTTCAGCTTTTTTGGAAACTTGGTCGGTTTCACTTCTTACTGCCAGCGAAATCTCTTGATGTGTAGCAAAATCAGAATAAGACGGCTTTCCAAAATCATTAAACAAAAACAATCCCACTGCCAATAGAATAGAAGCTGCTATTCCATATTGCCATGGTTTAAATGAAATAATCTTACTTTTTGGACTCTTTGAAACAGTAGAAGGAATAAATTCAGCATCTACTTTCTTTAATGTACTTAAAAAGTCATTTCGCTCTGGGGAATACTTATTGGTCAAGACTTTATAAACGTCTTCAAAAAGGGTGAATTCCTCACGAAATTGGATATCGGTTTTCAACTTTTCTTCAAAAGCTGTACGCTCTCCAACGGGCAAACTTCCTTCTAAATAAGCTTCGAATAATTCATTTTCTTTAGATTCCATAATGACATTAGCTGGTTTTTAGCCGTTTGTATTGGGAACTGTTTTTAATCAATTCAGTAAGTTTTCCTATACAAAGCGACTTCTTTTTACGGGCATATGCATAGGTAATGCCCAATTTATCTGCTACCTCTTGCATCGACATATTGGAAAACCCTAGGGTTATTATATTTTTACAGGTATCTCCAAGTTTTGAAAGCATCTCAATATACAGGTTGTGTTGTGCTTCAAATTCTTCGGTTTTCGTTACCTGATCTGCTGGGTCTTCACCTATAGATAGTAGATTATCCTCAATTGTTACCTCCTTTCCATGATTCTTTTTGATAAGGTTGAGCCATTTCCGTTTGCAGATTAGAAAAAAATAGGCGTCAAATGGGCATGTAAGCTGAAGTCCCTTGGTTTTGGCCTGGTCGTATAAGGTGATCAAAGTTTCCTGAATAATATCTCTTGCCGCACTTTCATCCCCACTGTTTTTACACACGTAGGCGATTATCTTAGGGACAAATTTTTTATAAATCTCCTCAATGAGCTTGTGATCATTTTTCACAAGCGCATCAATATACTTTTGATCCTCGTGTATTTTTCTTGGTTCCAAGGTTAGCTTTTAACGGTTAAAAATAATGAAAACAATGCAGTAAGGGTAACAATTTTTAAATCAATTGATATGATGATAAGGTATCGGCTATCAGCACGTTGCCATAATATGTTGGTGTGTTGATTAGATTGTGTGTTTGATAGCCAAAAAGAGGCCACTGTAAAAGGTGGCCTTTTTTCTTTTTAAGAATGGCATCAACTTCTCCGAAACAAGATTTCTTCCTGAACCATTTCTTCTTTTACCTAGAATCTATTCTTTTTTCAAAAAAAAGGGTAACAAAATAAAAAGTCATTGATATGAGGATGTAAAGAGGGCGGAAACCGAAAAGCCTCAGTAAATAGAGTAGGTAGAATTCAAATTTATCAATTATGAAATTAATTAACTACACCATTGTATTCTTGTGCTTAGCAATGATAAACGTATCATTCGGACAAGAGAAATTGTGCACCAATTTTGAGAGTGGCACAAACGAAGGATGGAAAGAACAAGATGCCATCACCCATATTGACGGACCTGGAATGGACGGCACCAAATACTTGGAAGCCATGGCCACTTCCGGTTCTTCGTATATTTTCAACGGCGACTCCTATCCAAGTAATTGGAAGCAATTTATCGGAGATTGCCTTTGTTTTGATTATAAGGTGATCGACGATGGGTTTCCCCCAGGAATTCTTAACATCAATCCACAAATAATCTTATTTGACACTCCTTCCCCGTTCAACCATACTATAAAAGCGGTATTTACCGCGACTATCACGGTAACCGAAAACAGTGAATGGGTTCGGATATGTGCTCCTATTGAGCCAAGCAACGGACAGTCTTTGCCAGGTAATGCCAACGGCCAATGGGGCGGCGTAACCCCAGCACAGTGGAATGCACTTCTCGGAAACGTGGGGTCAGTGGCCTTCTCTGTAAATGTGGGAGGACCAAGAGCAAAAGCTGAAATTATTGGGGTAGACAACATCTGTATTGAAGCTTGTGAAAGTGAGCCACCAGTAGGCGACGACGGAGCATATTGCTGCGATGGTGAAAACTTGGTGCGAAATGGCAATTTTGAACACGGTAATATGGGATTCTCCAGTGATTATATAAATAACAATGCAGTTTATCCTGGCGAATACGATGTAACCAATTCAGCAGCGGCTTTTGGAGCTACAGTTACCGATCATTCTTTCTGTGCCGATCCGACCCAATATGCCAATAACAATAAGTTCTTGGTTGTAAATGGAAAAACACAACAAGGTGGAAATTCAGTAATATGGGAAACAACGATCTCCGGACTCAATCCAAAAGAGAAATACAAGTTTTGCGCAAATTTCAAAAATATGCCACAGTGTACTTTTGATATACTTCCAAATGTAAATATGGAAGCAGTTGGATCCCAATCTACAGGATTTAGTACCATTTCAACCAATCCTAACGATCCGTGCCATTGGATAACTAAAGACTTGGACTTTATCGCAACAGGCACCTCTATGACAATCAGAATTTTACTGGACGAAACTGGAAATGGTGATGGAAATGATTTGGCAATTGATGATATTTCGGTGTCGGAACTGATCGATCCTGAACTTAATATTTCTGTTCTGCATCAAGGAAATCCTCAGCAGATAACCGCATCTATCAATACCATAGATCCATCTGACGACTACCTACACGGTAAAGAATGCGATTATTCCTGGTATGTGGCTGAAGTAACTAGCTTCCCACCACTTAACATTGATATGCAAACTCTAGAATATGGGAACAGCGGAGGCAGTAGTACTCCCGGTAACAGCCCTTGGAATTTGACAACTACATTTCCAGACTATAATTTTAACCAGAACCAATTATATGTAATAGGAATGTACACGCCTGCATGTGAATGCTATGACGAAGGATTCACCTATCAATTGACCTTCAATAATCGACCGATAGGCAATGAAATGATGACTGAAGCGCAAAAACAGCAAATTATATATATCATTTTGAACGGTAAACCTTCTGGAGACTTGGGAACTTCTTCACAAAGAAGCAATTCTGAGTCAGGTCTAAATGTGTTTCCAAACCCATCTAGAGGAAACATTAACCTGTTCCTTCAGGATGATACACTGCAAAATGTCGAAATATTTTCTGTCACCGGTCAACCAGTTTTTACTCAGACGTATATTGAGGGAAAAGTGAACGATGAAATTGATATCTCATCATTTGCAACAGGTATATATTTCATCAAAGCCAAAGGTCAAGATGGAAAGCAATACAACGCTAAAGTAATAAAAGAGTAAGTTTTATTAGATTGTTTTTTTGTTAGCCGGAAAAGAGGTCACCGTAACAAGTGTCCTCTTTTTTTTCTTCTCAAAACCTCGGTAACATTTTTCGTTTCTAGGGATATAATAATGGGACCTAACAAAAAACTTAAATCATAAAATCTAAAATTATTTAGTCCCTTTAACATTTTTAAAGAGTGGGCAGCTTTTTTTAAAAGTTGTACCTTGTGTTTTATTAAAGATGAAATGCCATTTCGCAAATAGCAATTCAACCGATGAATAATCTATAAATTCCTCCGATTTATGAGATATCTAATTATATTTTTTTGTTTCAGTGTTTTACTAATAACACCAAGCTGTAGTTCAGATTCTGAAGATTGCCCTCCTGGAGCTATGGAATATCCAAATCAGCAAGATCCAATAGATGGCACGGCCTATAAACAGAGTTCGCTGGATTGCCGACTTCCAAAGTTGCAAACGTTTCAAGTCAATAATGTTTTTGGCGCAGAAATTAGAGCTGGACAAAACACAGTTGTTTTTTTAGGTCAAAACACATTCTCTCAATTAGATGGAACAGCGATAGACGATGAAATAACATTATCTATACTAGAGATGTATCGTCCCGGAGAAATTATAGCCTGCCAACTTTCCACAAATGGACTTAACGATACCCGAACTGTTGAGCCATTACTTAGTGAGAGTATTTTTTATATAAATGCGGAATATAGAGGAAATCTGGTATTGATAAATAGAGAGATTCAAATTTTTGTTCCTTCGGAAAATAAAAATCTGGCATTATCAATATTCAATTCTCCGTCTTGTAAGGAATTAGAATGTCAAGTTCTTTGGGAAACCGTCCCGCAAACCATAGTATTTGAAGAAGCTTATGAAGATGCGGCTGGAAATATAATACTAGGTTATCGCACCACAATAACTGAATTGGGATGGTACAGTTTTGCTAGATATAACCCTAGCCCAGAATCACGCGGGGTTTTGTATAACAAAGCATTGCCGCAATATTCATTAACAAACAGCAACGTTTTTTTAATGTATCAATCCAAGAGCGTTGCCATTGGGATGTTTTCTGAATATGATACAACTAACGATGTTTTCAGCGAAAAATATAGTGAAATACCCAAAAATACATCCGCAAATGTGATATTTGTTAGCAAACCTAAATCCGAATTTTCTTTTGATTCCAGTCCTGTAATTACCGAAGACGGCAAAATAACAGTTACTCGCAATCTTCAAAACGGATCTGAAACCAACCTGATAGATTACATTAACAACCTATAACCTATGGCGAATCTTTTACGCACTTTCTTGTTTATGTTTTTTGTTTGCGGTTTTTCTGCGAGTTTAATTGGACAAACCCCAGTTCAAGACACACTCACAAGATCAGCTCCCATCTTTTACGACGTTATGGGAAACCGGGTGGAATTTAATCCGCAAATGCCACCGCTTAACCAAGTAGCAGGCGCGCCAAAAGCTTTTTACACTTATTACTGGGAATTTGGTGATGGCGATTTCAGCTTTCAAGAAAAACCAAAACACAACTATAAGAAGAAAGGTGAATATACTGCACGACTTTGGAGCACCAATAACTACGACAATGGAAAACCGCCCACGAGCCGTCCAAAAACAATAAAAATTGAATCAAATCTGGATAGAGCCTCAGCGGATATTTCCTCAGAAAGTGAACCTGAAATTTTTCCAGAAGATGAACATTTAATCATCAAAACAAATCGCGATCCACTGCCCAATGAGGAAATGGTGCTTATCACAAGTTATAAAAACACAAAAAATTATCCAACAAGCGGTTCCCTATATCTCTTTTATAACGACAATCATTTTAAGGATGATAATTTTATTATCGAAGACACCCGACTCCATCACGGAGAAAGTATAGTTACTGATCAACCTATCTTTGCAGCTCAAACTGATAGTGATCCTTCCCCTTATTTTCTTGCGAATACTGGAGATCAAATTAAACCGCATCGTATCATTTCTCAAGACACGACCAAACGATTTGTTCTGCCAGTAACTTTAGAAGAATCCAAAAATCTATACAGAAACCATCAGCTTATCGAATTCCACGATATGCAACCGGGAGAAGAACGCCATATTTTTCAGACCTTAAAAACCACGCCGGAAATGCTAAAGGATACCAGCGCGATTGTAACGCTCAGAACCATTTATGTTCCAGATAAAAACTACGGCGACCATACCGTTAAGGATACCGAACTTGAAATCGTGACTTCCCACGATCCCAATAAAATGTCGTCCAACGGAACAATACTAAATTATCGATTGGTTCGATACAAAAAAGTAAAGTTTAAGGTGAAATTTCAAAATGATGGTGAAGGCCCAGCAAACACAATACGTTTGGAGGTTGACACACCAGAAATGTTCGACAAAAGCACTCTTGAGGTTTTGGATATGTATCCAGAATGTCCCATCTGTCCCAAGGAACAGGAAGTCAATTATTCGTGTTTAGACACCATCGCCAAAGATGATAAACTCATCTTCACTTTTAAGAATATCTATCTGCCGGGCACAGCTCAAAAAAACGTCGTAGATCGCGATTCTACCAAAGGATT
This sequence comes from Aequorivita sp., assembly GCA_049646885.1. Taxonomy (GTDB): domain Bacteria; phylum Bacteroidota; class Bacteroidia; order Flavobacteriales; family Flavobacteriaceae; genus Aequorivita. Next base: position 10,747 of record JBARWQ010000005.1, read on the forward strand.
TGTTCGTTATGCCATGAAGTTTGGAGATGATTTTCACAAAAAGAAAACCCGAAGTCGTACGGCCATTTATTTTGATAAGAACGAACCTATAATCACCAACTACAGTACAACTCGATTTTTACCTGGAATTTCCATTGGCGCCAAGGCCGGTTATATCTACACTCCGTCCAAAGACAAAAGTCGCGAGGTTTTCGCAGGAATAACCGTTTCCCCGTTTAAATCGTATCGCGGATATTTTCAAAGTGAATTCTATATATCTGCCGCCTCGTTTGAAGATTTAAAAAATTTCGAAACAAGCGACCTAAACGACGTGGGCATTGAAAGTATAGAACGTTTTTCAGAAAAAAATAAAGAAAACAATATCACTGCCTATTTGGTTCCTATTTCCTACCGCTACAATTTAAACAACTTTTTAGCCGTTGGTGCCGGCGTGCAATTGAAACTCGATTTTCAAAGTAAGATTTTAACTGAAACCACTGGGGAAGCATATCTGAATATTCCAGATCGAGGTGAAATAAGAGATGAAGAAAATGACAGTTTCCAAAAAACGGAATGCACTGAGAGTTTTTCCAATTTCAACAGTGGCGTTTTTATTGGCGTAAATGCCGGTGGAGTGCGAATTGGCCCCAGCGTAGGAGTTCGTTATGTTTTCAATTTTAATGAACCCACTTCACAGATTCAAGCCTATGCCATTTGGAAATTTTAAGGCGAAATATCATCAGGATTTTATTCTTGCTGTTTTGTATAGGAAATTCCTTTTCCCAACAGCATCCTGTCGATATTATTTACTCGCAGTTGGATGACTATTTAGAGAAACCAAATCCTGAAAGACTCGCCAAACTTCAGAATTCCATCGAAAGCATTTCCGCAACCGACAAGGAAGTGCAATTGGCAAAAACCATCGCCTTCTGCAATATTGGTTATGTGGAAAATCAAAATGCCTCGCTTCAAAAAGCCATAGATTCCTACGAAAAAGCAAAACAAATTTATTTCTCTGAAGACCTCAGCAATTATGATATCATTGAGTACTGCCTCAAACCTCTAGGGAATCTCTATATCAAAACCCAAGCTCTTTCCGAAGCGGAAAACACCATTAAACATTATATTCTCTTCGCCAAAAAAACGGGACAAACCAAACAAGAAATTGCGGGGATTCTGAATCTTTCCGTTCTCTATCACAACCGCGGAGAATTTGAAAAATCGAAAACCATTCTGCTTCAAGCTTTGGAAAAAGAACCTTCAAATCAGGATTTAAAATTAAATCTCGCTACGTCATTTTTTGCGTTGAATCAAAAGGATGAAACCAAGAAACTCATAAATGAAATTTTATCTTCCTCTTCTTCGAATGTCCGTGGGTATCAATTGTTGGCGCAGGTTTATCTTTCGGAAAAGGATTATAACAATGCCATTTTAAATCTGCAAAAAGCATTAAAAATAATTCGGAATCATTCGGAAACCAATGTTCGGGATGTTTCAAAAATCCAATTATCCTTAGCGGAAACCTATTTCGCCGCTGGACAATTTGCGGCTTCACTTTCCGAACTTCAGAAAATTTACACACAATTAATCCCTTCCTTTAAAAAAGGCCAGCAAATACCGTCCAAAGAGCAATTATATGCTGAAACTGTTTTGATGGATGCCTTGGATTTGCAAGCAAATATTCTATCCGCTGAAAATAAGCCCATCGAGGCATTACAAGCTTTGGATTTGGCTTCGCAGGTAAATGATTTCCTCTTTGCACAATTGTATATTCAAGACAGTAAATTGGTCGCCCAACAAAATGTAAAGCGCAGGAATGAGTTGATGATGGAGCTGTTTTATCAACAATACCAGCATACAAAAGATCAGGAATGGATTGAAAAGGCGATCGACTTGGATGGTAGGTCAAAAGGACGAGTGGTTTCGGATGCAGTATTTCTTAAGAATATTCTACAAGCTCAAGAAGGAAATAATTCGATAAAATTTCGGGAGTTGCAAAAAGAACTTTCTTTTCTGGGAAATGAAATCCAAAAAGAGACAAAAAAAAATAATATGGATCTGGAGAAATTGGCTTCGCTTCAAAAGTCCTATAGCCAAGCGCTAACCGAACAACGATTGCTTTACGATAAACTTCAATTAGAAATAGGTGAAAACTATCAATCTGAGATAAGTTTATTCGAATTGAAAGAAAAAGCAGCGAGATTAAACCAGATCCTTGTGAGCTATTTTATGGGTTCGGAAAATGTTTATCAAATTATTGTTTCTGAAGAAAAAATAGCGTTTTACAAGCTCACCGATACGAAGGAAACTTATGAAAACTTTCGGGAATCTATTCGCGTTTACAATCGGTTTTTTGAATCGCCCGCAACCATTAATAATGATATTTCTGCATTTACAAAAGTGTCAAATATCTTATATGAAAAATTTAATCTTCCCAATTCAAAAAACCTTATCATCATTCCCGATGGAATTCTTTCTTTTGTTCCTTTCCAGACTTTGATAACCGAAACCACCGATTCTCAAGACTATTCCCAAATGCCATTTTTGGTTTTTAAGAGTTCTGTTTCCTATCTCTTGTCTTTAAAAGATTATTTAAAAGAAGAGGGATTTCAAAAGAAACAATCGGTTTTAGGTGTATTTCCAGTTTTTAAGGATACACCAGAAGAATTGAGCTATTCGGTTTATGAAGCGGAAGCCATAAAAAAATTATTTCCATCTAAAATGCTGATGGAAAGTGACGCTACGAGTGAAATGTTTTCTAAAGAAAGCGACAAGTACTCCATTTTACACATCTCATCCCACGCTTTGGGCGGCACTTTTAATGAAGAAGCCTCTATACAGTTTTATGATCACGCGTTGAATATAGAAGAACTTTACGGCCTCAACCTCTCTGCCGACTTAGTGGTATTAAGCGCTTGTGATACTGGAATTGGAAAGCTGATAAGAGGAGAAGGCGCTTTGAGTTTGGCCCGTGCTTTTCAATATGCCGGTGCTGGAAATGTACTGTTTTCACTGTGGCAAGTCAACGATAAAAGTACCGCCGAATTGATGACCTATTACTACCAAAACTTAAAGAAAACTCAGTCGAGAAATTTTGCCATTCATCAAGCGAGTTTAGATTATTTACAAGATAAATCCATCGACAACTCCAGGAAATCCCCTTACTATTGGGGCGCTTTTGTGTATTATGGTGCTACGGATTTACCGCAGGAATCATTGTCAATTAATTGGTATATACTAGGGGGAGGAATTTTTCTAATACTATTCCTTCTGATTTTATTTATGATGAATAGAAAAAATATCTAGATTCTTAAACGAGTTTATTCGCCACTAAATATTCCGCAATCTGAATAGTATTCGTCGCTGCCCCTTTTCTAAGGTTATCACTTACAATCCACATATTTAGAGTATTGGGCTGGGTTTCATCTCGACGAAGTCGGCCAACAAAGACCTCATCTTTCCCATGGGCATAATAGGGCATTGGGTATGTATTGGTGTCGGGATTATCTTGAAGTTTAATCCCCGGAGTATTGTGAAGCATCAATCGCACCTGTGCCAAATCGAAATCATTTTCAAATTCCACGTTTACCGCTTCACTATGGCCACCAGCAACAGGTATTCGCACAGCTGTGGCTGTAATGGAGAAAGTTCTATCATCCAAAATCTTTTGAGGTTCTCGTGCCAGTTTCATTTCTTCTTTGGTGTAACCATTTTCTTCAAACACATCGCAATGTGGCAAGGCATTCTTGTGGATTGGATACGGATAAGCCATTTCGCCTTTTATCCCAGCCATTTCGTTTTCCATTTGCTGTACCGCTTTTAGCCCAGTTCCAGAAACCGATTGGTAGGTAGAGACTACCACTCTTTTCATCTTAAACTTTTTATGAAGAGGTGCCAATGCCATAACCAGTTGAATAGTGGAACAATTAGGGTTGGCGATAATCTTATCATCCTTGGTCAATAAATGAGCATTTATTTCGGGAACAATCAATTTAATATTTTGATCCATTCTCCAAGCGGAAGAGTTATCAATTACAGTCGTACCAACTTCCACAAATTTTGGAGCCCATTCCAAAGAAGTACTTCCACCTGCTGAAAAGAGTGCGATATCCGGTTTTGACACAACGGCATCCGCCAAGCCGATAACTTTATATGATATTCCTTTAAAGAACAATTCTTTTCCAACAGATCTTTCCGATGCTACCAACAGCAATTCATCAACAGGAAAATTTCTTTCCTCCAAGATTTTCAACATCACTTCGCCAACCATTCCGGTGGCGCCTATTAAAGCTAATTTCATATTTTGGGATTCGTTAATTCGGAATTCACAAAGATTTTCTTGAAAACAAAATTAAGCTTTGCAAAGTGAATTTTAGAATTAAACATAAAAAAAAGAACCCTCCTAGCAGATAACTAGAGAGGGTTTAGGGTTAGAATTCGTGGTGTAGCGGTGATTTTCCCTTAGCGATACTAGGGGACGGATATTTTATTGTATTGTATATTGCTTGGGCAATCTTCTGCTGCCCATCTTCCGAAAATTAAAATTTTTCGGTCATTTGCATTGCTAAGATAACCCATTTCAATGAGAGGAATGGGGCTTTCACATTTTTAACTAATTAAAATTTGAGTTAAAAAATAATTTCTGAAATTACTTTTTTCTAAGCTCGTCGCGAATTTCCATCAAGATATCCTTTTCAGATGGTCCTGGATCTGGAGCTGGGGCTTCTTCTTTTTTCTTGCGAACTTGGTTGTAGGCCTTCACCATCATAAATAGCACGAAACCTACAATAATCAAGTTGATTAAGGAGTTCACCCATTTACCATACATAATGGCATTTTCAGGTGTGGTTACTTCCCCATCAGCACCAACAACGGCAGGATCAAGAACATATTTGAAGTCTGCAAAATCTACGCCACCAGTGAAATGCCCCACAATTGGCATAATCATATCGTTGGTAAATCCTGTGACAACAAGTCCCACAGCGCCTCCCAAAATTACGGCAATAGCAAGATCTACTACGTTGCCAGTCATTATAAAATCCCTGAATTCTTTTAGCATGTTGATTGGTTTTAGTTAATAAGGTTCTAAAGTTATGAAAACAATTTATTTTGATTAATTTATTTACGTACAATCACTCTTTTCACACGCTGGGAGACGGCGGTAATCAACTCGTACGAAATAGTACTTGCAGCTGCCGATAACTCCTCCGCAGTAGCTGATGGACCAAAGACTATGGCTTCATCGCCTTCCTCACATTCAATATCCGTAATATCTACCATAATCATGTCCATACAAACGTTTCCGAGAATAGGGGCTTTTTTTCCCTCTATGGTTACCCAACCTTTGCCGTTTCCGTAAGAACGTGGAATACCATCAGCATGCCCAATTGGCAAAGTTGCTGACCGTATCGGTTTTTCAGCAAAAAATGCACGGTTATAACCGATGCTTTCACCTTTTCCAATAATGTGTATTTGTGAAATAACCGTGGTTAAAGTAGCTATCGGCTTTAAGTGTTTGTTTACTTCCTTGTCATTTCCGTACCCATAAAGTCCAATTCCAGTTCGCACCATATCAAAATGGGCTTCGGGATAATTAATGATTGCAGAAGTATTTGTACAATGCAACAAAGGTCGATATCCGAGCTTTAAAATAAGTTCTTCGGAAATAGTTTTGAAATCCGTAATCTGTTTTAATGTGAAATCTTTTTCCCGTAAGTCTTCACTTGCAGCTAAATGTGAAAAAATAGACTTCACCCTTACGCTTTTGGTATTTGAAAGTTTTTCGATAATAAAATCCAATTCGTCTTTTTCAAAACCCAAACGCATCAAACCAGTATTAATTTTCAGATGAATGGGATAGTCTATTTGATTTTTGGATTCGCAGAAGTCTATAAATTCCAGCAACATCTTTGGAGAATAGATGCTTGGTTCCAAATATCGATTTATCATAAGCCCAAAACTAATAGGCAGTGGATGCAGCACTAAGATTGGGGTTTTTATGTTCGCATTTCGCAACGTTTCACCTTCAGCGGCATAGGCCACCGCAAAATAATCAATACCTAAATCAACTAATTCTTTTGCTACGGCCACTGAATCGCTACCATAGCCAAAGGCCTTTACTACAGCCAGCATTTTGGTGCTAGGTTTGATTTTTGATTTTAGGTAACGGTAGTTATTATCAAGCGCGTTAAGGTCTATTTCCAGTAAAGTCTCGCTCGCTTTTGGCATATGCGCTCAGGGTTTTGAAGTGCTTACTCAGTTTTTGGTTTGTTGTTTTTGGGAATCTTTGGTTTCATTTACTTCCCGAGGATCTTTTACTTCCAATTTTACAACCTTCTCCCGCAACATAGCTTTGTAAAAGGCAGCGCGACTTAAAGGCTCGTATTCTTCAGTTTCCCCAAGCAAAACCAAAGCCTCGCTTTTTGCCTTTCGGTAGCTGTAATGCGCCAAATTTCCAGTTCGTGTGCAGATGGCGTGTACTTTGGTTACATATTCCGCAGTAGCCATCAGAGCTGGCATAGGTCCAAAGGGATTTCCTTTAAAATCCATATCCAGTCCAGCAACAATCACTCTAACTCCACGATTGGCCAGATCATTACACACTTTTACAATTTCATCATCAAAAAATTGGGCTTCATCAATACCCACTACATCGCAGTTGTCTGCCAAAATCGGAATATTGGCCGCTGCAGGCACGGGCGTGGAACGGATTGTATTGCTGTCATGGCTCATCACACTATCCTCGCCATAACGAGTATCAATCGAGGGCGTGAAAATTTCCACTTTTTGTCGGGCAAATTGTGCGCGTTTTAACCTTCGGATTAGTTCTTCTGTCTTTCCTGAAAACATAGAACCGCAGATTACCTCAATCCATCCAAATTGTTCTTTCTGATTTACGGTATTTTCAAGAAACATATTTTAAATTTACACGAAAATTAATTTTCAATTTTGAACATCATATCCATTTTTTGGGTTTTCTATAGCTTGAAGCAGCCGATATAGTAGAAATTGCACAAGAAATTAAATATAGTTGACGTTTAAACTTAGGATGTGTAAATTTATAAAAACAAAAGAGAACAAAAGTTTAATTTAAGAGATATGAAGAAAAAACTCCGTGAGCAGCTCAACACGCTCGCAAGGCAACTTTTAGAAGAAGAAAAAGCGTTTAAAACTCCTTCCATAAAAAGGATGGTTAGCGAAATTTATGAGAAATTGACAGTACTTGAATATCTCGAAAATCAAATTGATGATTCTTTGGATACACATTCAGAAGAATCCTTGGATTCCAAAACTTTTCGAGAGGAAAACTGGTTTACAGAACCGGAACCGGTACCCCAACCGGATCACAAGGACGAACTTGCGGAACCTTTAATTGAAAAAATTAAGGATATAGTAGCCCAGATGCCTGAGGAAGGAGAGCAAGTGGATGAACTTTTGGAGGAATTACTTCCCGAAGAAGATGAACCCACAAGCTCTGCACAGTCTGAAAAACCTGTGACAAAATATGTGAAAAATGATTTAGAGGAATTTGCCGAAAACTATCAGCGTATGCCCGAGTTTGAGAGAAAGCAAACAGAATTGTTTCCACCATCCACAGGCGGAAAAGAACCGAGCAAAAACTGGAGCGAATCCCGAGCGAAATCATTAAACGAAACTGTAAATAAAGGTCTTAACATAGGATTAAACGACCGATTGGCATTTATAAAGCATTTGTTTGAAGGGCAAACAGAGGATTACACCCGCGTGCTGTCGCAGATAAACACTATGGATAATTTTGAAGAAGCCAAGGATTTTATCAAAGGACAGGTGAAGCCAGATTATAACTACTGGACGGATAAAGAAGTATATAGAGACCGCTTTATGGCTATCATCGAAAAAAGATTTAACTGAGAATAACGTCCTCTATGGGAAAACTCTATTTAGTGCCTACGCCCATTGGCAATCTGAAGGACATCACTTTTCGAGCCGTAGAGGTGCTGAAGGAAGTGGATTTAATACTTGCAGAAGATACCCGAACTAGCGGAAAACTTTTAAAACATTATGAAATTTCCACCCCTATGCATTCCCACCATATGCACAATGAGCACAAAACGGTGGACGGAATTGTAAAGCGGATTGAAAATGGAGAAACCATAGCCTTGATCAGCGACGCTGGAACTCCCGCCATTAGCGACCCTGGATTTTTATTGAGCCGTGCGTGTATTGCGGCCGGAATTGAAGTGGATTGTCTTCCCGGTGCCACAGCTTTTGTTCCCGCATTGGTGAACAGTGGCTTCCCAAACGATAAATTTGTTTTTGAAGGCTTTCTTCCGGTAAAAAAAGGAAGGCAAACCCGCTTGGAACTTTTAGCGGAGGAAACGAGAACTGTAATTTTTTATGAATCTCCACACAAATTACTAAAAACCCTCTCACAATTTGTTGAATATTTTGGAGCGGAAAGACCGATATCTGTTTCAAGAGAAATTTCTAAACTACACGAAGAAACCATCCGTGGAACTGCTGAAGAAGTTTTAAAACATTATGAAAACAAACCCCCCAAGGGTGAAATTGTGATTGTAGTTTCAGGAAAAAAATAGAGTTTCTGTCCTTAATTCTTTACCAATCTCAAAGTGCCAGTATGTGTTTTGAGGAAATAAACTCCGCTTTGTGCTTTAGATAAATCTATTGTCAAATTGCTTTCATTTAATTCTCCAGAAGCAATAATTCTTCCCATTACATCCGATATTTGATAAAATCTGTTTTCCGGAACTATCGTCTGTTGAATGGTGAAAATACCACTGGATGGATTTGGATATATAGTAAAAGAGGGCATTTCATAATCTGGCACTTGAAGCAATCCATTGTTTAATCGAGCTACCACAAAATCTACCCCATCTCCGTTATAAAAAAATGTGGTCCCCGCAATCAAGATTTTTCCATTCTCCTGAAGAGCGATGTCGGCACCTTCAAAAAGCAAGGAAACCTTTCCATTATTCCCGAAACTTGTGTCCATAGTACCATCCAAATTAAATCGATAGGTTAGATTATTGTCGGGCTCAAAGGTATAGGTAATTCCGAACAAGATTACTTTATCGTCCTCCTGCTGCAAAAGCTTCAAAGGAGTAAACTGTGGATTGTGAACCTCTACTGAGCCATCGTTTCCAAATGTGGGATCAGGAGAGCCATCGGGAAGCATTCTAACAATATAAAACTCGTCTCCTCCAACTCGTCTATAGGAATGTAAAATCTTGCCATCATTTTGAATCGCAGTGGCAATATAACCCAGATTACCAATAAAATCGATAGCCACTATCCCATCACTTCCAAAACTGACATCTAAAAAACCATCTGGCAGATAACGGGCCACTTTTATTTTTGGGATAAAATTTTCTACGGTAAAATAGGGAACTATTATTTTTCCATCCTCCTGAACTTTTATGGGAAATACTTTTAAAGTCTCATCATTTATATATTCCTCCAAGATTCCGCCTGAACCAAAAGAAGGATCCAAACTTCCGTCGGGAAGATATCGAACAAGCAACATATTATTGTCCTTCCCGCCTGTAATGGCTCGCCCTGCTGCGAGAATTTTCCCATCGGGCAAAAGTATTGTCGCTGCTAAATAATCTTCTCCAACGTTAGTTTGCACAACGCCCCCATCGCCAAAAGAAGAGTCTAACTGCCCATTGGGCAAATAGCGAACTATTGAAAAATCCGTCTCCCCATTCCCCATAAAAGTAGTGGAAGTAATTATTTTTTGATCGGGTTGAATGTGAAGCGAATTGAAGTATTCGTAATAATTATCTCCCGCTGGAGTGGTCACCAAACCATCTGTCCCAAAACTTGTGTCCAAGCTACCATCTGGTAAATACCGTACCAAACCTTCCGCAACGCCGCCATTTGGCAAAAACACAAAGCCAAAAACCACAATTTTGCCGTCTTCCTGAACCCCAATCGACGAACCGCGATCCCAGCCCCCAAAAAAATCGGTTATTGCAAAACCATTGTTTCCAAAAGAAGTATCAACGCTGCCATCTTGAGCGGATAAACTGAGGGAAATCAAAAGGAATAAGAAAAGTAAAATTCTAGCCATCTTGCTGTTTTTTAAAGTTTTATAGCACCAAGATATCAATTAACAATTATCAATTATTGATAAATAATTTTAAATAATTCAAATCAGATCTAATACTTCAGTAATCGGAAAACACTATTCGAGGTTTTCAAAAAATAGACTCCGCTCGAAGCCGACGACAGATCAATTTGGGTTTGCATATTATCCAACTCGCCATTGGCAATAGTTTTTCCTATAATATCCGTAATTTGAAAAGACTCTTTTTCAGAATTGAAATTGTGTTCGACTGTAAAAATTCCGTTTGATGGGTTGGGGTAAACAGTGATTTTTCGGCTTTCAAATTCCGGACTGGACAGCACAGTATTGTTATAACGGGCAATCGCAAAATCAGAATCAGAATTCCCTACATACCAGGGTGTGCTTCCAACTATTACAATTTTACCATCTGCCAATAATTCCATACTGCCCAAGGATACCTCCCGGCCTGTATCCTGCAGGTTGAAGGAATCATCTACAAATCCACTGGAGAAATATCTTGAAATAGTTGCAAAGTCCCACTCAAAACAATCGTAAATACTTCCAGAAATTAGCACTCGATTATTTTCCTGAATAATTACTTGTCCGGGCAAATATTGATTTGAAGTTACAAACCTAATCCCATCGTTGCCAAAGGAATTGTCTCTTTGGCCATCCGGTTTTAGCTTGGCGTGAAAAGATGTAAAGCTATCCTGACACTTTCCATGTCCTCCAGCAATATATATACTTCCATCATTGAATACTGCGTAGGATGCTGCTTTAGAAGAAAACTGTGTTATACTACCAAAATCAAATGTGCTAATCCCATTTGTTCCAAAGTTATTATCCAATGTATAGTCCGCAGTAAACTTTAAAACCATAAACTCAAACTCATTGTCAGATTGATTTAATGCTAATATATAAGAGTTATTTGCGGATTTCTCCACTTTCTCAATAGTGAAGGATGCAAGTGCAATTTCATGGGTTAGGGTTCCATTATTTCCGAAACTGAGATCTAAATTTCCATTGGGAAGATACTTCTGAAAAATAACAGAAAATGTACTGTTATCGTTTGAGGCGCCAGTCAATAAAATAGCATCATCGTCCAATAAATTTATTTTGTAAAGAAATCCTTCCGGCAAATCGGTTGTCAGCACTCCATTTGTGGCGAAAGTGTTATCAATGGTTCCATTGTCTAAATACCGCATCACAGATATATCACCAGTTGAATTATCCAGGGAACCACTTATAATAATCTTTCCGTTCTGTTGAAAATTCAAGCCCAAATTGCCGACAATAGGCGTAATCAAAATTCCATTATTTCCAAACGAAGTATCAATACTCCCATCAAGATTATACCTAAAAAACGAGTTTTCTATGGTTCCATTTACATAAGAAAAGCCTCCTGAAATCACTTTCAAGTTTGATTGTTCCTTAACTACCGTTGAAAAATTGGTTGCATCATACAAATCCTTTATCACAATTCCGCCATCTCCAAAAGAAGTATCCAAGCTACCGTCCTGGGCAAAAGTCGCCAACGATATTATCCCTATTAAAAAAAGTAAAATTCTAGCCATCTCCTTGTATTTTAAAGATTTATATCACTAAGATAATAATTAATCATTATTAATTATTAGAATTCCTTAAATATGCGAGAAACTTTTCAAATTTTGAATCGGTCAATGTTCTCTTAGGTATAATTTCACTTATGATTCCAAATTTTGTATTTTTACCTTTCTCCCCATTCTAGATTCAGCTTACAAGAAAGTTGGAATTTTAAAATTTGGAATTTTTACAGAATATGCGCTGGACCCTAAAACCAAAACCCGATCCGGAAAAGATCCGTTCGCTCTCAAAAGCCTTGAATGTTGATAACACTATCACGTCACTTTTGATTCAGCGCGGCGTGGAGACTTTTGAGGAGGCCGAAAAATTCTTCCGCCCGAGTTTAAGCGATTTGCACGATCCTTATTTGATGCGGGACATGGAAAAAGCGGTGGCGAGAATTGAAAATGCCATTGAAAACCAAGAAAACATTCTTATTTATGGCGATTATGACGTCGATGGCACCACAAGTGTCGCTTTACTTTCTTCTTATCTAAAAAGCTATTATCCCAACGTCTCTACCTACATTCCAGATAGATATGACGAGGGCTACGGAATTTCATATAAAGGAATTGATTTTGCCCACGACAACGATTTTTCCTTGATAATTGCCCTGGACTGCGGCATCAAGGCCATCGATAAAGTGGCTTATGCTTCAGAAAAAAATATTGATTTTATAATCTGTGATCACCATAGACCCGGAAAAGAAATTCCAAAGGCTATAGCGGTTTTAGATCCCAAACGCGAAGATTGTGACTATCCATACAAGGAACTTTGCGGTTGTGGTGTAGGTTTCAAACTCATTCAAGCCTTGGCTAAAAGAAAAGGGCTTGGAATTAAGGATTTACTGCTCTATCTGGATTTAGTGGCTACAGCTATTGCCGCTGATATTGTGCCAATTACTGGCGAAAACAGAATTCTCGTCCATCATGGCTTAAAAGTAATCAACAGCAATCCAAGAACTGGGTTTAAGGCAATTTTGAAACAGGTGAAAAAAGAAAGCCTCACCGTTACCGATGTAGTTTTTATTATTGCTCCCCGCATAAACGCCGCCGGTAGAATGAAACACGGAAACCACGCTGTGGAATTACTCACAGAAACCGAAATGGAAAGAGCGGAAATATTTGCCGCCGAGATTGAAAAATTCAATACCGATAGACGAGACACCGACAAGCGAATTACTTCTGAAGCTTTGGAACAAATTGTCCAAAATAAAGAAGAATCCAGAAAGACAACAGTGGTGTATCACGAAAGTTGGCACAAGGGCGTAATCGGAATCGTGGCGTCGCGACTTACAGAAACCTATTATCGGCCTACGCTCGTCTTTACAAAAAGTGGCGAAAAATTGGCAGCGTCAGCCCGTTCCATTAGTGGTTTTGACGTTTATAATGCCTTGGAAAGCTGTGCCGAACATATCGAGCAGTTTGGCGGTCATAAGTATGCGGCCGGTCTTACCTTATTTGAAAAGGATTTTGAAGCCTTCAAAGCTGAATTTGAACGCGTAGTCTCCGAAACTATAAACCCACAGCTTCTGATCCCCGAAATTAAAGTCGATGCCGAAATCGATTTAAACGATATCACTCCTAGATTTTATCGAATCCTAAAACAATTTGAACCCTTTGGCCCAGGAAATATGGCTCCAACTTTTATGACACAAAACTTAAAGGATACAGGATGGGGCAAATGTGTGGGCGAGGACAACAGCCATCTTCGAGTGGTAGTAAGACAAGGAACTTCCAGCCTCTTTACTGGAATAGGTTTTGGCTTGGGCGATAAACACGATATTGCTTGTACCGGAAAAACTTTTAAAGCTGTTTATAGCATAGATAAAAACGAATGGCAAGGAAATGTGAGTCTGCAATTGCGGGTAAAAGATATTAAGGAGTAGTTTGAGGCTAGTCGGAATTGGGATTATAACTTTTCAACTCAAAATTTTTCCCATCAAAAACGCCGTAGGTATAATGATTGATCCAATCTCCCAGATTGAAATAGGTTGAATTTTCCCCGAGTTTTATTTCCAAGGGAAGATGGCGATGGCCAAAAACGAAATAATCAAAATGCTTGCTTTCCAACTTTTTTTTTGAATATTGTGCGAGCCATTCTTTATCCTCTCCTAAAAATTCTCTGTCCTCATCGCCCGAAATCAATTTGTTCTTTATAGAAAGATGTTGTGCCAGACGGACTCCGATATCGGGATGCAACCAGCGAAACAACCATTTTGAAAACGGATTGGTAAAAACCTTCTTCATCCGTTTATAACCCTTATCTCCAGGACCTTTCCCATCACCATGACCGATAAAGAATTGTTTATTGTTGAATATAAACTCTTTGGGCTCGTGATAGACAGGAATACCCAATTCCTTTTCAAAATAATCGTGCATCCAAAGATCGTGGTTTCCCACAAAAAAGTGGATTTGGATACCGCTATCCCGCAGTTCAGCCAATTTCCCCAAAGTCCTAACAAAGCCTTTTGGCACCACTGTTTTGTATTCAAACCAAAAATCGAAGAGATCTCCGAGAAGAAAAATAACCTCGGCATCATCCTTAATACTGTCCAACCATTTTACGAAAATCTTTTCACGAGGCAGGCTCTCCTCCTGAGTTGGTGCCCCGAGATGATTGTCGCTGGAGAAATATATTTTCTTGCCTTGTGGAATTTGCATAATCAAAGATACCTAATAGCATCCATTTTAGTTATCATCCGCATACCATTCGGCATAACTGCTATCCGTTTCTTGGAGCTTTAAGGAATATAGGCGGATATTTTTTGGCAGACGCTTCTTAATTTTTTCAGAAAAATCGATCACCATCATTTCACTGGTCGGTTGATAATCCACCAAAAGTACACTGTGTCCCCGATTGCTCAATTCATTTGCCAATTCCACATGTGGCGTGTTTTTGTTGAATACCGTAGCGTGATCAAATACATCAACAATTTCCTCTTTTACAATATGTTTGAGATCCGTAAAATCGATGACCATCCCAAATTTAACGTGGTCGCTATCACCTATGGGGTTGCCGATAACGGTTACGGACAACTTGTAACTATGGCCGTGTACGTTTCTACATTTTCCGTCGTAACCATATAGGGCGTGGCCTGTTTCGAAGGAAAAAACTTTGGTAATTCTAATTTTTTGCATTGTATAAAATTGAGCCGCAAAGATACAGCATTTGAAACCTAAAAAATAAACTTGATGTTCGGGATATTAATTTGCTGTTTAATGGCCTTCAATATTGACGAAGACAGGATTGGATTAATTTATTTGCTTCAACCTTTCCAAATTTCATAATCCTTCAAATCATTTCAATACCGACGGTTTCAACAGAAAAAACGTCTTGAATTTTTACATAAATCCCATTAGAATTTTAAGATAGAAAAAACTATCTTTGCACCGTTCAAAAAGAGGGTGGTTTAACCCGATCTATATAACTAAAATATAAACAGTTAAATAATGTCACAAGTTACAGGAAAAGTTGCACAGATTATTGGCCCGGTGGTTGACGTTGCTTTTGAAAGCGGCGCTGAGCTTCCAAGAATATACGATTCGTTGGAGGTAAACAACAACGGAAACCTTTTGGTTCTTGAAGTTCAATCCCACATTGGTGAAAATATGGTCCGTACCATTTCGATGGATTCCACGGATGGTCTAAGTCGTGGCGTTGACGCCGTGTCCACAGGGGCTCCCATTCAAATGCCGATCGGGGAGGATGTTTATGGACGACTTTTCAACGTAATTGGCGATGCTATCGACGGAATCGGAAACCTGCCAAAAGCTGGTGAGCACGGTCTTCCAATTCACCGAGAGGCGCCAAAATTTGAAGATCTTTCAACTTCCAGTGAAGTTCTTTTTACTGGAATTAAAGTTATCGACCTTATCGAACCTTACGCTAAAGGAGGTAAAATTGGCCTTTTCGGTGGTGCAGGTGTAGGTAAAACGGTACTTATTCAGGAGTTGATCAATAATATTGCGAAAGGCCACGGAGGTCTTTCAGTGTTCGCTGGGGTAGGAGAACGTACCCGTGAAGGGAATGACTTACTTCGTGAAATGCTCGAGTCAGGCATTATCCAATATGGCGATGATTTTATGAAATCTATGGAAGATGGAGGTTGGGATCTGTCAAAAGTTGACAAAACAGCTTTAAAGGAATCCAAGGCTACTTTCGTATTCGGACAGATGAACGAGCCACCAGGAGCACGTGCCCGTGTGGCGCTTTCAGGATTGACCATTGCGGAGTATTTCCGTGATGGCGCTGGGGAAGGACAAGGAAAAGACGTTCTTTTCTTCGTTGATAACATTTTCCGATTTACCCAAGCAGGTTCTGAGGTTTCTGCACTTCTAGGGCGTATGCCTTCAGCGGTAGGTTACCAACCAACCTTGGCTACAGAGATGGGAGCGATGCAGGAGCGAATTACTTCTACAAAAAGAGGATCGATTACTTCCGTGCAGGCGGTTTACGTACCTGCGGATGACTTGACGGATCCAGCGCCAGCAACAACTTTTGCCCACTTGGATGCCACGACCGTACTTTCCCGAAAGATTTCCGAGCTAGGTATTTATCCGGCTGTGGATCCGTTGGATTCCACTTCCCGTATTCTTACCGCCGAAATTTTAGGCGATGAACATTACGATTGTGCACAAAGAGTAAAAGAATTGCTACAACGATATAAAGAACTACAGGACATT
This sequence comes from Aequorivita sp., assembly GCA_049646885.1. GTDB lineage: Bacteria > Bacteroidota > Bacteroidia > Flavobacteriales > Flavobacteriaceae > Aequorivita. The sequence goes on from JBARWQ010000005.1 coordinate 27,082, forward strand.
ATCGCCATTCTCGGGATGGAAGAACTTTCCGAAGAAGATAAAATGGCCGTTAACCGCGCCCGTAGAGTACAGCGATTCCTTTCGCAGCCATTCCACGTGGCAGAGCAGTTCACAGGTATTCCAGGAGTGTTGGTAGATATTAAGGAAACCATCAAAGGTTTTAATATGATTATGGATGGCGAACTGGATCATTTACCAGAAGCAGCCTTCAACCTAAAAGGTACCATAGAGGAAGCCATTGCAGCCGGCGAAAAAATGCTTGCTGAAGCTTAAATAGATTTTAGACTTGAGATGTGAGAATGTATTTCTTAAATCTCAAGCCTAACATCTCAAGTCTAACATCTCAAGTCTAATTATGTACTTAGAAATAGTAACCCCAGAAGCCTCTTTAGTTTCAGGCGAGGTAGAAAGCGTAACCGTCCCGGGAGTGGATGGGGAATTTCAAATGTTGAAAAACCACGCCCCTATTGTATCTGTTTTACAGAAAGGGAAAGTGAAGTTTAAGGGCAATCCCACTATCGCCGAGGGGTTTAAAAATCAATTTTCAAAGGAAGGCGAAAAATGGGTGCTCAATATTGATGGGGGAACTGTGGAATGCCACAATAACCGAGTGATGATTCTGGCGGATTAGAGCATATTAGAAACTGACTAATAAATTTTTAAACCAATATGAAACCTGTCTTAAAATCTGAAAGGTTTTTCATGTCTCTCCTTGAAAAGCCATTAAAGTTGTATTAACATCTTCCTACAGTCCTTCGATATGTGTAAATTTGCCCTTCAACCAAACAAAATATGCATTTACAGAAAATAGACAGGGTAGAGACAATAACCAAAGAAGATTTTCTCAAAAAGTATTTTAAGCCCCAAAAGCCCGTAGTCATCGAACGCTTTGTCGAGGATTGGCCAGCCTTATCAAAATGGAATCTCGACTATATGGCAGATATGGCAGGCGATAAAATAGTTCCTCTATATGATAACCGCCCTGTGAGCCATAAAGATGGCTTCAATGAGCCCCACGCCAAAATGCAAATGCGTGAATATATAGACCTTCTTAAAAAAGAACCTACCAAGTACCGCATTTTCCTCTGGAATATTTTAAAGGAAGTACCCGAGCTTCAAAAGGATTTCTCATATCCAGATTTTGGATTGAAGCTGATAAAAGGACTCCCAATGCTGTTTTTTGGGGGAGAGGACTCATATACCTTTATGCATTACGACATTGATTTGGCTAATATTTTCCATTTTCATTTCCATGGAAAAAAGGAAGTTATCCTATTCGACCAAAAACAAAACAACTTTTTGTATAAAATTCCCCATTCCTTGATTACTAGAGAAGATATAGACTTTACCAATCCAGATTACGAAAAATGGCCGGGACTTAAAAAGGCTGAAGGTTATATTGCTCATTTGGAGCATGGAAATGTGCTCTATATGCCCGAAGGCTATTGGCATTATATGAGGTATGTTACCCCCGGATTTTCAATGAGTCTTCGAGCCATTGCACGAAATCCAAAAAACCTTGCAAGAGCAGTTTATAACATTGCCATTATGCGTTATTTTGATCAATTCATGCGAAAGCTAAAAGGCCAAAAGTGGATTGATTTGAAAAATGAGCAGGCAATAGTTCGAACAAATAAAGTGCTGAAAGGATAAGAAGAATTTTATATCTTTCAAAAAAATATTTCAGTATGAGGGTTATCCTACTTTTCACGGCTTTCTTATTATTTCAAATCTCCTTTGGGCAGGCGTATCACGGTCATGGTGATATAAAATTTCAAATTGGAGCAAATTTCCAGAACAACGGTACTGGAATTATGGGCAGTTTGGATTATGGTCTTGGTGAGAATATTTCAATAGGTATCGCATCTGTCTATCTCTTGGGAATAGACAAGGTGAAAAATCTAGACGGGGAAGATGTGCCTTTTGCGGATTTTGAGGATAGATTCGATTTAAAAGCCCGATTTAACGCAAATCTTGGAAACGTGATAAATATAGATGACAATTTTGATGTGTATCCCGGTCTTTATGTGAGTTTAAAAAACTTTGGAGGACATTTGGGCGCACGTTATTTCTTCTCTCCAGGATTCGGAATTTTTACTGAGGTGAATATTCCTATTTCAAAATACAAAACCGGGAGTCTCACGAAGGCTGAGAAATTGAATAACCAGGTTTCTGCGAATCTGGGAGTTTCTTTTTGTATTTAAGTGCCAATCTTCTTATTAAAAATAAATCAGCGCTATTCATATCCCAATTAATCTTCCACTAAAAAATCATCTTCAAATCTCTCTTTTGATGAACTAAATAAAAATATCTAAATAATACTTTTCAACTTATTGCACTCCTTTCATAAAGTTTATATCTTACCGAGGTAATTTAAACCGACCTACCTAATGAATGAATGGTTTTCTGCATTTGAACCTTTTGAAAAGGTTTATTGGTCTATCGCGTTAATCGCCTCGATTATTTTTATCATCTTAATCATTCTAACGTTTGTAGGTGGTGAGTTTGATGATACTGGAGATGTCGATGCCGATATAGATGCCGACGCTGGAATTGATTTCCAATTTCTATCCTTTAAAAACCTAATCGGGTTCTTTACGATTTTTGGATGGACCGGAATTGCCTGTCTAGGCGAAGGTCTTTCAAAAGGGTTGACCATAGTAATATCAATCGTTTGTGGATTGCTGATGATGTTTATTATGGCGTCGTTGTTTTATTACTTGGGAAAGCTAAGCAGTAGCGGATCATTAAAAATCAAGAATGCACTTAACCAAGTTGGGGAAGTTTATCTCACTATCGGCGCAAACCGCTCTAGAATTGGGAAAGTACACATCAAAATTCAAGGAAGTGTGCGCGAACTGGATGCATTGACCGATGAAACTTCAGACCTTCATCAAGGAGATATCATAACCGTAACACAGATAACTGGTACGGGCATTTTAATAGTAAACAAACACAAGGCCTAATCATGACATTTTTACCTCTTCAAGCAGAATCCTTTGCGCCATTGTTGGCTATTGGATTCGCCATTTTATTTGTTTTTATAATTCTCATCACTTTCATAAGACGATATAGACGCTGCCCCTCAGACCGTATTTTGGTTGTCTATGGAAAGGTGGGCGACGGAATCTCGGCTCGCTGTATTCATGGGGGAGCAGCTTTCATCTGGCCTGTCATCCAAGATTATCAATATCTTGACTTGACACCTATGTCAATAGAAGTGAACTTAATTAACGCTCTAAGTAAGCAGAATATCCGTGTAAACGTTCCTTCTCGATTTACCATCGGTATCTCCACCGAACCCGGAATTATGCAAAATGCTGCCGAGCGTTTGTTGGGCCAAGGTTTGGTGCAAATTCAAGAGCTTGCGAAGGAAATCATTTTTGGGCAACTGCGTCTGGTAGTGGCTTCCATGGATATTGAAGAAATAAATAATGACAGGGATAAATTTTTGACCAATATTTCTAACAGTGTCGAGTCTGAATTAAAGAAAGTAGGTCTAAAACTCATCAACGTAAACATAACGGATATCGTTGACGAATCTGGATATATTGAGGCTTTGGGTAAAGAAGCTGCCGCCCATGCAATCAACGCCGCCCGTAAATCTGTTGCCGAAAAAAATAGAGATGGTTCAATCGGCGAAGCAAACGCAGTACAGGATCAACGCACACAGGTTGCTGCTGCAAATGCACAAGCTGTGGAAGGAGAAAACATAGCTAAGATAAACATTGCAAATTCAGATTCGTTGCGTCGTCAACGTGAAGCCGAAGCCGAAAGAGTTGCAATTGCTTCTGAAAAAGTACAAACTGCGAAAGCTCTGGAAGAATCATATATCGCCGAACAAGCAGCTGAAGTAACGCGCGCGGAAAGAGAAAGAAGCACCCAATTGGCAGATGTTATTGTTCCCGCAGAAATTGATAAAAAGAAAGTAGAAATAGACGCCGAAGCAGATGCCGAAAGAATAAGACGCCTCGCAAAAGGGGAGGCAGATGCAATTTTGTTTAAAGCACAGGCCGAAGCAAAAGGTATTTTCGAGATACTGACCAAACAGGCCGAAGGTTTCGACAGAATTGTAAAAGCTGCCGGAAACGACTCCAAAGATGCAGTGCTTCTATTAATAGCCGATAAGCTTCCAGAATTGGTAAAACTACAGGCCGAAGCCATCAAGAATATTAAGATTGACAAAATTACCGTTTGGGAAAATGGCTCTTCAAAAGATGGGAAAACCGCAACCTCTAATTTTATCTCAGGAATGTACGGTTCTGTACCTCCACTTCAGGAAATGTTTAATATGGCCGGAATGGAATTGCCGGAGTATTTGAAGGGGAAGAAAGCGAATCAAGAGAATGGCAATGATACCGCGGAAAACGAAGATATCTAAAGAATTATGCGGTAAACTTATTTTATACCTTCTATTTAGTTGAGCTGGAACTTTATGGAAGGAATTTAAAACTCCTACCAATTTTTCAATCAGAGCCAAAAAAACGCACCTATCAAAAAGTAGTCTGATTTGTGATTTTGAGAATTATACAGTAACTTCGTAATAATACTGTATTTTCAGCGTAGCATATTTACATATTCTTCATAATAAAAACAAAATCATGACAGAAAAAATTATTTATGGCCCTCAAAAACTAGGGCCTTTGACTCCGTTAGTTGGCGAATGGGAGGGCAATGTAGGTGTTGACCTCGCTTACCATAACAATGATGATGTGATAGCAGAAACCTCAAGTTTCGAGCGTGCTTGGTTCAAACCGATACCAATCCAGGAAAATGGCCATCAAACCTTAGAAGGCTTGGCTTATAAAATAACTAATTGGCGCCATGGAGAAGAGGCAATGGATCCCTTTCACGACGAGTCTGGATATTTACTCTGGGATAAAAAAAACGGGCAGGTTATACAATCTGTGGTATTTGGTCGCGGAATTGCAATCCTTGCTGGTTGTGACGGCAATGCACGAGATAAAGAAATATGCTTCAAAGCAACTCCAGGCGATCCTTGCTATGGAATTCTTCAAAATAAATATCTTTTGGAGCGCGCTGAGTTAAAGAGCTATGAACACACCTTCACCTTCAATGAAGATGGAACCTTTACACACTTCTCCGATATTATTTTAAAACTTGCGGCTACGGGAGAAGAAATGCATCATACCGATCGCAATACGCTGCATCGTGTTAAAAGGTATCATCCCAGTATTGAAAACATCTGAAAAGCTACTAACAATAGAAGAAGTGTCAAGTTAATCACAGAGTGATATATAGATTTTACTTCTGAAGAAACAGCCCATGTTGAATTAGCCACATCTAGTATGTTAATCTAAATCTAAAAGATTTTTTTTAGATTGCAATGGTCCTAATAGTAGAAACGCCAAAATTTATATGCGGACGAGAGTTTACAAGTTAGACCCGCCCCACTCAAGGAATTTCATTTCAAAATTTCATTTATCTTCCCTTAAACCTACTCACTCTCCCATCCCCAGTAAAAAAGGTAATCCACCAGCTTTTTCTAAAGGTTTTTATGGCCTAATTGTTTCGTTTATTCTATAAAATATGTGGCTATAAAATATAGAACATCAAGCCCACTTTAAGAGTCCTGAATTCTACTTTTTCCCCTTCGTCTGTATAGGCATCCTTAAAAAATGGATTAATACTGTAGGATGCAAAAAAGTTGAAGGTATTATAGCCAAAGCTAAGATTAGCTGATAAACGAAGCGGCTGGAATTCAGGAATTGCGCTTCGGGTCTGTGTGTTGCCGTCTGCCTTAAAGCTCGTTTTATGATAGAAGGCATAACCGACTCTAATTCCGGTATAAACTCTCCAAAATCGATATTCCGTGGGCGTGGAGGTTCGCCATCTAAACTCAATGGGAGCTTCAATAATCGCCATTCCCAAGCGGTTTCGATCATAATCCATATCGCTATCCAAAACCTTAAAAATGCTCGTGCCATCGGGATTTTCACCAATAAAAAGGTTTTGTCCAAAATAATCGTATGCCAAACCGCCTCCTACGGCCACGGAGATATTTCTTCTTTTATTTATAGGCATATCCCTTACAAATCCAGCCTGCAATCCTCCTGAAACACCTCTGGCACGAGCTCCTGACGGCATATCGAGAAGGAGGTTGTATGTGACACCAATATATATTTGATCCTCCCTATATAGGGAATCCACACTGTGATGTCTTATAGAATCCTGGGATTGGTTTTGACCAAATAATGGAACCGACACCAAAATGATCAAAGTTAATATCAGATAATACGAAATGCTGTGCATAGGATAAAGATATTCTATTTTCAGAATAAGTTGGAACAAAAAAACGCCCTGATCCCAAATTAGGGCAAGACGTTCTTTATTGATTTCAATGTTATAATTTATTGGTTCACCTCACTTCCAGGGCTGGTGATGTATATTATTTTTAACATGTTGAGGTCCCGTAATTGTTGCTTTATGTCGGTAACCATTCCAGTATTTGTTTTTTCATCTACCTTTAGTGCCACCATAACCTTATCCTGAAGTTCAGGTAGAAGTTTTTGACGGGATTCGGTCAATGCGAACTTAAGATTGGTAATATCTGTATATTTATCGCCTATCTGAATTTTGGGTTCTTTTCCGTATTTGTCCTGATATCTGGTACTGGGTCTGCCAGCATAGATATATACTGACCTGTCTTTTTTCAATTTTTCTACCTGATCTGCCTTAGGTAATTTGTTTTGAACGAGCAAATTGTCATCGCGCAAAACCGTTACCACCATAAAAAAGAACAGTAGCATAAACACAATATCCGGGAGGGATGCTGTGGAGATTTCCGGCAATTCGCCGCTTTTTTTCTTTGTGAATTTTGACATACCTAATTGTGTTATTGTCCAGATTTTTTTGGTTCCGCTTCTGAAAGTTTCATAGGGAACAATTTTTGGATTGTCTCCAGCTTACTCTGCAGCGCATCTCTAGCCGCCTCTCCCTTAATATTTCCTTCATCCAAATCACGGCTCATTTCGGTGTATTTCCAGCCATATAGCCGTTCAGATTCCCGATCCCGGAGTTGGTTATACGCTCCTACCAACTCGTTCTGTACCGCAATGTACATTTTATAAGAGGTGAGCCTATCGTTCTGAACAGAGATAATTGCTTTGTCCGGATTGTCTGAAGAGGAAGGATCCCGATTTCCTTTGCAATAATTGCAATAGTCGGCTGTGCCCGCCGCTGCTCCACCATTATCTAAGAAGGCAACGGCAGCTTTTCGCAAGTCTTTCAACTCCATCAATTTTTCATCAACCAAGAGTTGGTCATGCCTGTTTACGTTAACAATAAACAAGTTTTTCTCCCTAATCTTCGGCGGATCTGTAACATCTTCTATGGGCGGCAACTGTCTCGCAATCCCCTTATCCTTTTCAATGGTAGTCGTCACCAAGAAAAATATAAGCAATAAGAATGCGATGTCCGCCATGGACCCTGCGTTAACTTGGGGTGTTCCTCTTCTAGCCATTATCTTGTAACTTTTTTAATTCCCGTGAAGACCATCGATCCTATAGCCAAAATGGCCATTATATAGAATGTGTAAAGTCCGGTATCCACCCACTTTGAGCCACTGGCTGAAAGCATTTCTCCATCCTGCATTGGCATGGGGGTATCGTTGGCCAATAAATATGCAATAACTACAACAATTAAAAAAGCTCCAACGGAAAATAGTGTGCGTTTAATGTTCCCTTCAAAAATTCCTTTTAGAACAAAGAAAAGCACGAATACTATAGTTATAGCAAAAGTAATATATGCAATGTACAAGTAGCCATCTACACCTTCACCCGTTTCAGTAACCACAGCATCACCCTTTGAGATGATCATTGCAAGAAAAATAATCCCTGCAACGCTCAGGAGCAATGCTACTATTTTTAAAATTTTATGTAATGCCATCTTGTGGTTTGTTTAGATTTTGTTTTTTGTTTTGTAGTCGAACAACATGTCGATCAAAGTAATGGAAGCATCTTCCATACTGTTTACTATACTATCGATCTTAGCGATAATGTAGTTGTAAAAAATTTGAAGGATAATGGCCACGATCAAACCAAATACGGTTGTTAAAAGTGCTACTTTAATACCTCCTGCCACAAGAGAAGGGTTCATATCGCCCGCTGCTTGAATCTTGTCGAAAGCAATAATCATACCTATTACGGTACCCATAAACCCAAGCATCGGTGCCAAGGCGATAAAGAGAGAAATCCAAGATACGTTCTTCTCAAGTTGTCCCATTTGCACACCTCCGTAAGCCACAATAGCCTTTTCAGCTACATCGACACCTTCATCCGCACGGTCAAGACCTTGATAATAGATGGAGGCAACAGGGCCTTTTGTATTTCGACAAACTTCCTTTGCCGCTTCTATCCCTCCACTGTCCAGGGCATCTTGCACTTGCTGGGCCAATTTCTGTGTGTTGGTAGTAGAAAGGTTAAGATAAATAATTCTTTCAATAGCAATGGCCAATCCCAAGATCAAACATAGGAGCACAATTCCCATAAAGCCGGGACCTCCTTCCACAAAGCGCTCTTTTAGCTCCTGGTGGAAGCCTTTATCGGCTTCAACTGCTGGAGCAGCTTCGTCTTGAATGATAGATACCGTGGCTGCCGTTACCAAAGCTTGTGCACTGGTGGGCAGAGTTTGCGCTGTTGAGGCGTTTGCGTTTAATGTGCCGGCAAAAACCATTGCGGCAACCGCTAATAAAGAAAATAATTTTTTCATTGCTATCGACTTAAAGTTTGTTTTTAGTTAAAGGTTTAAAGATATAAAATAATTTAATTAATCTGCAAGAATAATAATTTACTAAGCATTTGATAACCTCCGTATTATCACAAATAACGAATCATTCTGTGTTTCATTTTCCGGTCCAAAAACTTGATTCTGAATCCATCAGCCCATTCGGACACCATTCCATCCCGTGATAAAATTTGGACGTTTTGCAACCTTAAAAAATTCTCGCAGAGAGGAAGGGATTCGAACCCTCGATACGCTTTTGGCGTATACACACTTTCCAGGCGTGCGCCTTCGACCGCTCGGCCACCTCTCTATTGGATTTTTGGCCTTTTAATAGTAGAGACCAAAATAATGCAAGTCCTTAAAAAACGCTTTATCTACAAGAAATTGGAAACCTTTTTTTATGGAGTGCCAAATATCAAAAAAAAATACAACGCCACAAAAAATTTACAGGCTTAATTTAATCCATTTCGCCACGTAAGGAGGTTTCAAATATAGTCTTAAAACTCTTAACCGATATATTTTGCCCAAGCAAGTACATCAGTTTTGCCAAGGCAGCCTCTGTGGTACTGTCCTTTCCGCTTATTACTCCCATTTTTTTTAACTCGGTACTCGTCTCATAAAGTCCCATATGAACTCCTCCTCCCGCACATTGGGTAACATTAATAACCGGAATATTCCGTTTTACCACAGCGCGTAAGGCATCAATAAACCATTTAACGTTGGTAACGTTGCCACTACCATAAGTTTCGAGCACCAAACCTTTCAATTCAGGATAAGAAAATAAGTATTTAATCGTGGTTTCGTCCATCCCCGGAAAGACCTTTACCAAAAGAATATTGCTCTCAAGAGTTTTGTGCACCTTTAAGGTCTTTCGTCGATTGGGCTTGTAAAGCGCCTCACTGTTTACAATCAAATGTACCCCGCTTTGGGCCAATGGCGGATAATTGGGGGATGCGAAAGCTTCAAAGTGTTCCGCATTCAATTTGATACTGCGGTTGGCACGATATAATTTATATTCAAAATAAAGACATACCTCCGCGATTTTAGAAACACCTTTTTCCCGCAATGCCGCAATCTGAATAGAGGTGATGAGATTTTCCTTGGCATCCGTCCGTAAATCGCCTATGGGGAGCTGCGACCCTGTAAAAACCACCGGTTTGCCCAAATTTTCCAACATAAAGCTCAGTGCCGAGGCGGTATAGGACATAGTGTCGCTTCCGTGAAGCACGACAAAGCCATCTACCTTTTCATAATTATCCTCAATAATATTAGCTATGTCCACCCAATAATTATGGTCCATATTCGAGCTGTCAATCGGCTCTTTAAAAGTGGTGGTACTTATTTGACAATCCAACAATTTCAACTCGGGGATGTGATTGAGCAATTCGTCAAAATTGAAATTGCGCAAAGCTCCTGTCTCAAAATCCTTTATCATTCCGATGGTACCACCGGTATATATAAGGAGTATTTTGGGTTTGGTTTTCATGGTAAATCTTTTGACATAAATTAAAATTCCAAATTGCTATACCTTAAACTCCAAAGATTTCCTTGGAATTCTCAGTAGTTATTCGCGCGATTTCGTCTTCAGGAATTTTGTATAATTCTGATAGTTTTTTACATACCAAGGCCAAATAGCTACTTTCATTGCGCTTGCCGCGAAATGGTGCGGGCGCAAGATAGGGCGAATCGGTTTCCATTACTACATGTTTCAACGGAATTTGGTTTAAAAAAGTGTCAATTTTACCATTTTTGAAGGTAACTACCCCCCCAATCCCCAGTTTCATATTAAAAGAAATCGCTCTTTTTGCCTGCTTATAGCTTCCGGTAAAACAGTGAAAGATGCCAAAAAGCTTTTCGTCCTTCTCGGTTTCAAGAATCTCAAATATTTCATCAAAGGCATTCCGGCAATGGATAACAATTGGCAATCCGTATTTCTTGGCCAGTTGGATTTGTTTTTTAAAAGCTATTTTTTGTATTTCCAAAGTGCTGGTATCCCAATACAAATCGATACCGATTTCTCCAATGGCATAAAAACTTCTTTTTGCAAATTGTGCCTCAACGTGAGCCAATTCCTCCTTATAATTTTCCTTGACAGAAGTAGGGTGAAGACCCATCATCAAAAATACATTTTCTGGATATTCCTTTTCCAAGACATACATTGCGTCGGTATATCCTGAATCGATAGCGGGTATAAAAAACCGTTTCACTCCTACATCCAGAGCCCGTTGTATCATTTGGGGCCGGTCATTTTTAAAAGCCTCACTGTATAAATGGGCATGGGTATCTGTCAACATGGCTGCAAAGCTACTTATTTTGTTTGCTATCTTTGCACAAAAAAATTGATGCAGCTACGCAAGTTTCTCGAAAACCACGGATTTTATCGCATTCCCCTCAAACGCTTGGCCACGGGCCATTATCTTTTTTCTGCCAAAATAAATGGCGTTTTGGGCAACTTCATTTTGGATACCGGGGCCTCGACTAGTTGTGTGGGTTTTTCGGAAAGTGAACATTTTTCGCTAATCAGTGAGGAGAGCATCATAAAAGCAGCAGGTGCCGGAGCGATCAATATGGAAACCATGCTTTCGCGCAATAATAGATTCGAAGTAAAAAACTGGCAGACAAAGGATATGGATTTTGTGCTTTTTGATCTTTCCCATGTAAACGAGGCCCTGATGCAAGCCAATGAAGAAGCCATCCACGGTATTATAGGAGGAGATTTCTTAAAACAGCACCGCGCCGTGATTGATTACGGAAGAAATTGTTTCTATGTTAAATAGAATGCTGCGTCCATATAGAGCTTATTTCTATTAATTTCACTACTTTTAACTCTACCCGAAAAAGTTTTGATCTTGAAAAGATTTACCTCACTTACTCTTATTGCAATCTTTTTCCCATTTCTAGGGCAAGGTCAGGATATTGCCCATTTTGAAAAACTTCTGAATTCTACAACAAATAAGACCCAGGAATTATCTATTCTCGACAGTCTTTTAATCCGCACCTTTAAGGCCGATACCGAAGCATTTATTGACTATAGTTTTAAATACATAGCCTTGGCGCAAGAGCTGGACAGCATAGAGGCCGCAGCCAAAAAGGCGATAAACCTCCAATACCCTTTGACCACTTATGCCAACGACCCGTATAACGCAGTAACGACCATTAATGGCGTGCTTGCCCGCAAGTACAAAATCAAAGACAGTATGTTGTTGGGCGGACTGTATTTAAAACGAGGCAGCGCGCATGCCAAGATAGACCTAAACAAGGCAATTGAAGATTATACCATCGCACTCAATACCTTTTCTGTTACAGATACCTTGCACCGTGCCGACGCATACCTGTTCAGGGGCCAGGCCAATTCCAATTCTGGAGAATTTGTACAGGCGGGGGTAGATTATACCACGGCATATACATTATACGAAAGTAAAAAGGTGTATAACTATATGGTGTTCGCGCAACAAGGCATCATCAATATGTTCAGCATGAACGGATTTTATGAAAAAGCCAAAAATGAAAGGGACATACTGATTAACAAGATGAAAGCCTTGGGACTGGATTCATATCTTGCGAATGAATACTACAACCAAGCCTTGGATTATAAAAAAATGGATGACCGAAGGCTTGAATACAAATCTCTCCTCAAAGCCGAGGAAGTTTTTATTGATGGAAAGTCAGATGAATCCACTTTCGTAGGTATCCATTCCCTTTTGATAGTTTATTATTGTGAGAATGGACAACTGGCGGAGGCAAAAAAACATTTAGAGCTTTTGGAAACCATCAAACCCAATTTTGAGGGAAATGTTTTATCGAAACTCAATTTCTTGAATGGAAAAATAGTTTACCTTAATGCAATAGGAGAATATGACAATGCTTTAAAGCTAGGGGAAAACTTGTTGGAAATTGCCAAATCTATCGGTATTGAAGATGAAATTATGGGTGCGCATAGTCTGTTGGCCGACATCTATTACAAGAAGGAAAACTACTTGAAGAGCATAGAGCATAGCAATGCCGCTGCAGATTTAAAGAATGCTATTTACAATAAGACCACGGCCAACGCATTGGCTTACTATCAAACGTTATATGAAATCCCACCTATACCACACCATTGACTCCCAAAGCTAACGTTGGGCACTGACTTTTTTCATAAATTAGTGATGCTCTTTGCAAGGCCGATTTTTTAACTGTTGCCCCGCCGCGGCGGGAGCACGAGC
>JBARWQ010000006.1:0-1518 GCA_049646885.1 Aequorivita sp.
GCTCGTGCTCCCGCCGCGGCGGGGCAACAGTTAAAAAATCGGCCTTGCAAAGAGCATCACTAATTTATGAAAAAAGTCAGTGCCCAACGTTAGCTTTGGGAGTCAATGGTGTGGTATAGGTGGGATTGTAGGCAACGGTCAAGTATAAGCGTAGTGCGGGATTAGAAGCACTTCACTTTCGGTTTAGCTTTACGTTTGTTTATATGCAATTCGTTCTAATTTAGCACCTTAGCCCGCATTACGCTTATATAGTGTTGTGGCACGTTATTATTCTGTCGGTTTACAAAGTAGGTCTTGATTCAACTTTTTCAATGAATGTTTGGCAAATGATAAGGCCAAAGCCATCTCTGGTTTATTTAATGCGTCAATGCTTTCAAAGGATTTGGCATACATCTGAAGCAGAGTGGATATGTTTTCTCGAAGTTTTTCATCCATATTCTCATTAAGTCCTTGCATTTTAATAAATGCTTGATAAGCATCATTGTAATATTTGCTTCCTAAGTTCACATACAAATAACGTGTCTGATAGTCTTGTTCACCAATTACTGTATAAGCCATAGATTGGCAGGAATATAGTTTTTGAATAAGCATCATACTCTGTTTTTCGAATTCTTTGGCATTTTCATCTGCTGTCTGACTGTATGCAAAGTTGAAGGTCAATACCAAAGCAAAGGCTGTAAATAGTGGTCTAATTCTTTTCATTGATTAAGTTTTTAGTGAATAAATTTTGGACTGTAATTACGGTTTTATCAATTCTTTTCTGCCCCATATTTCGATTGTCAAAAAATGGAGTTATCAGTACTTTTTCTATCGGGAATAAAAATGAGTTCGATTCTTTCAATTCATACTCGGCACTGAGTCTAAATGCTTTCTTAAAGTCGTCTATATTTCCTATGCCAAAGCAAATAGTAAAATCAGGTGAATTCTGTTTCCAATAGTTATATAGGCTTGGAAATCTGTCTGCTTGTACTTTTGTCAGATACTCCTGTTTGTTTTTGAACCCAAATTGTCGCTGGTAAAATTCAGGCCAAGTATTCAAACTTTTTTTACCGAGAGGATAAAGGTTCATTTGAAATTCGTTTCCCTCGTTTGTGAGTAAGACATTATCCCGATACGTTCTCCAATCAGTCGTTGGGAAAAGTCCTGTCATTAACTTGGCCATCACGTCATAGACTTTGGTGTAACTGTTCCCATATTTATTAGCGTCCTTTTGTATTGACCCTTTTACAGCAGGTATATATTCTATGGAATAGCTTTTAAGTATCTGGTCAAAATCTGTCTCAAATTCAACTGATTCTTCAAGACCTACGAACCAAATTTTTCCTTTCGGGTTTCCGAATCCTTTAAAGTCGCTTAATATTTGAAACTGGTCGTTCATTTTAATGTGCCACAACGTCTCGTATAAACGCAGTAGCGGGATTTGCGCACTGACTTTTCGGTTTATACCAGACTTTAAATTTATAAAATTACTTTCGGGTTTTGCACTTATCCGCTATTGCGTTTATATAATGTTGTGGC
>JBARWQ010000007.1:0-5526 GCA_049646885.1 Aequorivita sp.
AATAGCCCTTTCAATGAGGGTGTCATTTTTTTTTCATAATATTGAGTATTACATTAAACCTTGATCCTAAAGGTAGTGAATCGTGATGGAAACGTCGCGTGAAGCTACCTTTAGGTTTAGTTCAACACAGTGTATAAGCCATGGCTTGTCCTCGCTCATCTGGAAAATCCGCAGGATTTTCCTCTGGCAAGTATCGGTTTGGAATGTTCCGTGTTTAACCCACGCCACAGCTCATACACATAAACGTTGGCGGGCATGCAAAAAAGACGACATTAACATAAAATGAACTTCTTCAAAAAAATATTTGGAACATCTGAAAAACCGACTGACAGTTGGACGATGTTCAGTACTTCAAAGAAAGAAGTTAACGACTTGCTCGTTTCGACAGGACAACTAAGAATTGGGAGTGATTTTCTGCAAATTGACGACTATCCTTTCCAACCTTCTATCGCTTACGGACAGACAAAAATATTTGTCGACACAATTGACGAAATTGACATTGAATCTTATCCACCGACAATTAAGGTAAAAGATGAACTCATATTTCTGACTTCCGAGAAAAGAGATGAATTAAAAGCATTTGCTCGAAGAAACGATTTAAGAACAGTAAAACGACCAGACATTTGGGGTTGGATTTTAGAACCTTTCTTAGACACTGAGTTCACGAAGGAAACAGACGAACGACTGACCAGACTTTTAAATGAATATGGATTGACAAAAGAAACTGTTGACTCGATTAGGAAAGAAGTCAAAACCCAAATGCTCAAATATAATTTTGACACTATGCTTTGGGAATGGGGTGGATTAGGAGCAGAAGATGTTCTTAAAGCAATGCGGACAAAATATGACGAAGAAGATTTTGAAGAATTTTACGATAAGGTGATGAAAATCGCTTTGTTGACTAAACAGACGAAAGAATAAAAAAAGCACGACCCGCCAACATCGGCTATAGCAAATGCGGGCTGACTGCTTAAAAATGAAGATATTGCAACTAAACAAAATCACGGTAGGCAGACAAGAAAGCGATTTCAAAATCCCGCACTTGCCATAGCCAGGACCGTTGGCAAACATATGACCAAAAACATCGCGAATTGATTAACTTATGACTAAAAGGATATTATTTATTTTTTGCTTTGTGCTAAACTGCTCAGTGTATGCTCAAACCGACTTAATTGAAACAATAAATATATCTGACATCTACAATTCAGAGGATTTTAGTTTTCTGGAGAAAGAATTGAAAGACGCTCAAATAGTTCTGTTAGGAGAAATAACACATAATGATGGAAACGTATTTGAATTTAAAACTGAAATCATAAAATATCTATATAATAAAATGGGGTTCAAAACCATTGCTTTTGAATCTGGAACCTATGAAATGTGGAAAGCACAACAAGAAATTGAGAAGGGAGAAAACGCAACAACAGCATTTCAAAATTCACTATTTCCTATCTGGTCCAAAACTGTAGAATTTCAACCTTTTATTGATTTTTTTGAAAAGAATAAAATAGATTTAAAACTTTACGGTTTTGATAATCAAATAACTGGTAAATATGGAGAAGAAGAACTTATAACAGATTTATATAATTACTGTGAAAAAGAAAAACTCTCTATAGGATTAAACCAAACAGATTTAGAATTACTAATTGAATCTATGTTGTATTCGGGAATCTTTGACGAAAAAGACATCTCACATAAAGCTTACAACAATGCATTAAATACATTGTTACAAGATATTTCAGAAAAACAAATCAATGAAATCCATTTTTACTGGAATCAAATTATTAAAAATCTTATTTCTTTAGGAGAAGAATATTATGCCAAAAAACAGCCTATCGTAAGTACATTTTATGTTAGTAAAGATGATAATTTAAGAGATGAGCAAATGGCTGATAATTTATTAGCTTACATTTCTGAACATCCAAATGAAAAGATTATTTGTTGGGGAGCAAATCAACACTTTATCAATAATATGAGTTCTATTATGTCCGACACCATTAAGGATTTTATCCCGATGGGAAGTTACTTGAAAAATGTATTGAAAGATAAAGTTTATAGCTTGGCTACCATTACAGCTCAAGATTCTATAAAACTTGGCGGAAAATGGCACAAGACACTCGTTGACAAAGCATCATTTGAATGGTTTTTAAAACAAAAAAACGAACCTTATTTATTTATCTCATCAAAACAAAAGAATTTAGACAATGAAAAACTTAATAGGTTTTTTAGTCCTATTACGTTTATAAATTCAAATTTAAGTCAATTACACGATGGCTACATTTTTTTAGATAAAACAATTCCTTCAACTTTTATCCCAGAAAACTCTAGAGAAATTAATAAGAATGAGTCAATTCAAAATAAAATTTCAGGACGGATATTTGATAAAAAAAGCAAAGAGCCATTAGCATTTGCTAATATTTTAATCAAGGCTAGTTATATAGGAACTTCTACAAACGAAGATGGTTATTTTGAATTGTATTTCCCTAATTCCTTAAAGAACAAATCAGTAATAATTTCTTCTTTGGGATATGAATCGCAAACTATTGATTTTGAAAATATAACTCCAAAGATTGAATTAAATTCAGAGGCAACAAGCTTGGATGAAGTTATTATTACCTCAAAATTATCTGCGAATGCAATAGTTTCCAAAGCCATTGAGAATTTTGACAAAAATTATCCATTACAACATTATAATGCAGATATATATACAAATGCACAAATTAAATTAAAAGATACCATAATTCTAGACCTCGACGTAATTTCCAATTATTATAATAGAGGATACAAAAAAGCTTACAGACCTACGCAAAATATAAAAGAAATAAGGTGGAATATAAAAACAGTCAAACCAAACAATAAAATGAGATATTTCTTTACAAATACTTATAATAGTGTGGCTAATATTCAATTCATTTCACAAAAAAGGAAACTTAAAAAATTTACTTTCGTTAAAGAAAAAGAAGAAGTGTATCACGGAAAAGATATCTATATAATACGTTTTAACACAGATAGGAATCATTTTAATTATACGAATAAATCCTATTTTAGTGAGTTTTCTGGTTTTCTGTACATAAATAAAGAAGATTTTTCAATAGTAAAAATAATTGAGAATTGGAACGTGACAGATTATCCAGATGACCTAAAATCATACTATGAAAATTTTTCTGACAAATTCACGTTCAATAAAATAATAAAGGCATCCTTAGAGTCTAATTATAGACTAGAGAAAAACGGCAAATATTATTTAGAAAAAACAATTTATAAAACGACCGGAGAACTATTCGAAGAAAATAAACCTTTAGAATTTGAAAAAACGCTTAATTCCTTTTGGTATAATATCAATAGTGAAAATGTTACAGAAATTTCGTTTAAATCTGAAGATGATGAATTTAACAATGTAAAATACAACAAAAAATTTTGGAGCACTTATCAATTTCCAGACAAATTTTAATAACAAAAAGGCAGTAATCGAAATACGTTTGCCAACAATGCATAAACGCAATAGCGGGTAAGTGCCGAACCCAAAAGTAATTTTATAAATTTAAGTTCTGGTATAAAACGAAAAGTCAGTGCGTGAATCCCGCTACTGCGTTTATACGGAACGTTGTAAAACATTTGACCAAACTATATGAATATAAAGAAAATACTATCTGACTTTGGCAGTTGGATTTTTGCAGGATTAACTTTTCTTGGATTTATAATAGTTTATGTTGGAATTGGTGGAAGAGGAAAATATAATCCTGCTGGATATACTAATTGGTATTTTGTTGGAACTGGTATAATTCTGCTCTTACCATTTGTTGTTTATATCATTAAGACAAAACTTATGCTAAAAAAGTCTTCCGACGAAAATGTTGAACGGATAAATAATTTGATTAAAACGGGAGATAAACTAACAGTAGATTTAGATAAATTAGAAATTCAAACTAATAGCTACAAGAAAGAAATAGAAGTTGGAAGCGGATATAATACACGAAATGAATATATCAATGTTAATCACAATGTAATTCTAATAGACGTTCCTTATAAAAATGAATCTATTAGCTATAAATTAAATATTGATATGGACTCTACTAAATTAAAAATGCATTTTGCGATTAAGGAAAAAACAGAACTATATGTTGATTCAAAAAATCCTAACAACAATTATTTAGATTTAAGATTTTTAGAAAGTTGAATAAAAACGTTTTACAACAAAGAACTGAGATAAAAACCAAACATTTTCTCCATTAAATTTTGACAAAGTTTTCCTGGCATTGTTGAAATGGAACAAATCTTCCTTCGTCGATTTGTTTCCAGTTCAACAAGCTATAAACAACACCAACATTTTAATATTGGTTATTTAATTCTTAGCACTGAAACGTGCGCATCATCATACGGCAAACCCGAATTTGCTATGGCGAAACACTGTTTCAATAACTTGTTTGCAACTGCAATAAGCGCCAATTTTTTACTTTTACCCTTGTTTACAATCCGTTCATAGATCTCGCGGCACGCTTTGTTGTGCTTACAGGCATTGAAAGCGCAAAGAAAAAGTAAGTTGCGCAGTTTCCTATTGCCAACCTTACTGATCCTGCTACGTCCGCGTACACTGCTTCCTGACTCTCGAATTGTAGGTGTAATGCCAACATAACTGCAGAGCTGCGCTGCGGTCTCAAACTTGGAAAACCCATCGGTTACCACGATCAAGAACAGAGCTGTCTTGATGCCAATTCCAGGAACGGTGGTTAAAAGAGTGAGCTGTTGTTGTTGCTCCATCTTGACCAGTGAGAGCAGACGTTCCTCGATACCGGCAATCTCTTTGTCCAAGTGTTTTCTGTCCCGTTTTAGGGAACGGTACACAAACTTGGAGGGAATGCCCAGGGTTTCTTCGCCGTGCAACTTATTTTTGGTGGCTGTGCGTTTTTTAAGATAGCTGTCCATTAATCGGAAGAGTTGCAAACACTCTGCCTGGTAATCAGTCAAGGCATTGTAGAGCGGAACTTCGTTGGCAAGGGCATACTCACCGATTGCCTTTGCATCGCTCTTGTCGGTCTTTACTTTGGCTAGCTTCATTTGTATGAAACGTTTTACTGACAAAGGGTTTACGACCGATACCGCTACGTTGTTTTTATATAGAAACTGTGCAAGCCTGTAATGATAATAGCCCGTAGCTTCCATCACGACAAGGGATCCAGAAGGAACTACCTTTAAAAATGAGGCGAAACCCTTTTCGTCATTTTTGAATTGGTTGTGGCCACTGCTATTGCCATGTACATCAAAAACATCCTTGCTGATGTCAACTCCAAAAGTTTCTTTATATTTATTCATAAGAACTGATTTTATGAAAGAACCAGCTACTTGGGTCACAACAACTTGAAAACGAGGTCTAGGCCTCACAGAACTGAACGTGATTTAAGTAGTAAAAGAGCGGGGATTATCAATGTTGACGAAGTTAAAACTTCACTGTATAAAGTAACCTTACTCCGCTCTTTTGTTCTTTCTGATTAGTACTTAAAGTTAACTGATTTATTAAAAATCAAACTTAAG
>JBARWQ010000008.1:0-4071 GCA_049646885.1 Aequorivita sp.
GCAGATCACTTCCGAGGGAAAACAAATCACTTATAAATTTTTGAAGGAATAAATGAAGTTATAAATTCTCAGGATTCGGATTAGCAACAATGTTGTAATAGTATGCAATGGGGAGATACGAAATTCAGAAACTCTTTTAAAACAATAGTTTCACAATTTATTATTATGAAAACACTTCTATACATACTGTTATTCAGCATTGGCACAGGCTCTTTTGCGCAAATAACTTATATCCCAGACTCATTGTTCGAACAAGCCCTTATTGATTTGGGAATTGACAGTGATGGGACAATAAATGGCCAAGTGCTTACGAGCGATATTGAGTCTGTAATTGTACTTGACCTCGATCACAGAGGAATTCAAGATCTAACGGGTCTTGAGGATTTTGCTGCCCTAGAAATTTTGGATGTGGACGGAAGCCAATTGACATCTCTTGATGTTAGCAATAATATTCAATTAAAAGAACTTTATTGCAGTAGTGATTCAGCAGGGTTCAATATGATGATTGCTTCTTTGGATCTTACCAATAATGTGAATTTGGAATTGCTTTATGGCGAAAACTTGATATTTTTGGAAAGTCTAAACGTAAAAAATGGCAACAATACAATATTAACCGTCACCCTACCATGTTTCTTTGAAGGCGAGCTCTGCGAACTTCCAGAATTGAATTGCGTAATGGTAGATGACGAGGTGGCCGCAACAAAAAAAGAAGCTCCCTATTCCAGATGGTTCATAGCAGCTGATTACTACTATTCTGAAGATTGCACTTTGGGAGTGAACTCTTTGGCTCAACAACTATTTTCAATCCACCCAAACCCCGCAAAGAATGAATTATTTTTAAATTCAAACGGCGAAACAGAAAACTTGAACATCAAAATCTTCAGCATAGAAGGCAAACTTTTAAGCACTCAAAATTTAGAGTTTCAAAATCAGACTTCCTTAGATGTTTCCAGGCTTTCAGAGGGTGTTTATTTTTTGAATATCGAAGAAGAAAGTGGAAATAGGGTTATTAAAAAGTTTATAAAAGAATAAAAGAGCAACTATATAAAGACTACGAACAGCCAATGCCCGAGCGGGTTTTTAAAATAGAACGCGGAAGAAGTGATGTTCCCGAAGTATAGGGAGCGCACTGGGTGGGGTGATATTTTTTTAGGTGAAAAGAATTAATTTTTAGAGTTGCAAAAGTAGGGGATTTTTGGGAAACGGGGAAAACCCCCTGTAAAAAACAGGTTTTTTCCTGTTTTTAATTCTAAATTGGTAACGTATGTTTAAAAAATCATATAATTTTAAATTTACAACCTTATGAAAACACAAGCCCACAAGCCCACAAGCCCACAAGCCCACAAGCCCACAAGCCCACAAGCCCACAAGCCCATAGAGAACTTCAACCGCATCAAGGGGAGCTAGGAAAGGCATTGTATGAAGAAGCTGAAATAACGATTACCTTAGATGATGTGCTATACAATGCTTGGAACAATGGCGGTAAAACCAAGTTTCAGGCAGAAGAGATAAAACCAAAAACATTAAAGATAAAAGGAGACAGTGCCAGTATTGGTAATTTGAGCCTTGAAGCTGGAGCCTATGGAACTGCGTTTGTGTCCTTTAATTTCCTAACTAAGGAACTAACCGAAAAACGGAAATATACCTATCATATTTTTCAAAAAGATGTTCTAACAGGGAATATAATGGGTGGGGAAACCTATGAGGTTAAGAAACAAAAAAGAACCTCCTTTACTGCAAATGCTGGCGATAATGTGGAAGTCGAAAAAAACGAGACCGTTATACTCACGGCTGGAGCAATCAATGAAAGTGCCTCCTACAATTGGTACGATCCGGAAGGCAACCTTATTCATTCAGGTACCGACCTAACCATTACACCCGAAATGACCCAAACTTATAAATTGGAAGTAGTATCTGATATTGATGGTTTTAAAGATTATGACGAAGTACAAATAACGGTTAACCCATACAGACTGCAAAGCTTGGTACCAAACCCTGCATCCAATCAAATAACTATTAATTATTTAGCGGACGGAGCTGCTTCTGCATATATAATGATTGTAAATATTAACACAGCCCATAGCGATAATTATATCCTCGATCTACAGCAATCGAATATTAATATAGATGTTTCCGCATATACCATTGGTTTGTATAATGTTATATTAGTATGTGATGGCGAAATTCAAAATTCAAAAACCCTTATAAAACAATAGATCATGAAATATATATATACATTCTTATGTCTAATGATGTTGGCCCCTGCACTGCATGCCCAAGTTGTAAATATTCCAGACATTAATTTTAAAAATGCCCTTATTGAAGCGGGGGTGGACACCAACGGCGATGGCGAGATACAGGTAAGTGAGGCGGAGGCAGTGATAAATTTAAATGTTAGTTTCAAAGATATTCAATCTATGGAGGGAATACAGAGTTTCATTAATCTTCAAGTTTTACATTGCTCCAATAATCAATTGAGTTCCTTAA
Source organism: Aequorivita sp. (assembly GCA_049646885.1). Taxonomy (GTDB): domain Bacteria; phylum Bacteroidota; class Bacteroidia; order Flavobacteriales; family Flavobacteriaceae; genus Aequorivita. The sequence goes on from JBARWQ010000008.1 coordinate 2,488, forward strand.
ATATGTCTCATAACCTAAACCTTCAATGGTTAACGTGTGGGGCCAATCATTTAAGTAATTTAGATATAACCCAAAACCTAAACCTTATAAACTTGTGGTGCGATAATAACCAATTGAGTGAGTTGGACGTATCTCAGAATTTAAACCTTAAGTCCCTATGGTGCTGGAATAATCCTTTGGGCAGCATGGATCTATCGCTAAACTTGAATCTTGAATCCTTTGACTGCTCTAATAGCCAACTGAGTACCTTGGATGTAACTACAAATGTCAATCTCCAAGATTTGAATTGTTCCGATAACCAATTAATCAATCTTTTCATTAACAACGGCAACAACCAAAATTTGGCCACGATGATTTCTACGGGCAATGCAGATTTAGCCTGCATTCAGGTAGATGATGGAAATGCCAGCCGTCCGGAGTGCAGTGGTTTTCCTTTGGAGGGCTGGTGCAAGGATGAATGGACTTCGTATAGTGAGGACTGTCAATTGGGAGTGGAGGATGTAAAAAACCTTGGCTTTAAGCTGTATCCCAATCCTGTAAAAGATATAATGATTTTGGAATCCGATGCTAAGATCATCAATCCCGCTATCAAAATATTTTCCTTGGAGGGCCGGCTTTTAAGTACACAAAATTTAGAGTTTGAAAGACAGGCTTCCTTGGATGTTTCCAGGCTTTCAAAGGGTGTTTATTTTCTGCAGATCACTTCCGAGGGAAAACAAATCACTTATAAATTTATGAAGGAATAAATGAAGCAATACATTCTCGATTCGAAATAGGGCAATGGTGTACTATACGATAACATGGGGAGGTTCAAAATTCAAAAACCCTTATAAAACAATAAATCATGAAAAATTTATATACATATTTATGTCTATTGATGATGGGCTCTTTTCTCCATGCCCAAATTGTAAACATCCCCGACGTCAATTTTAAAAATGCCCTTATTGAGGAAGGGGTGGACACTAATGGCGATGGTGAGATACAAATAAGTGAAGCAGCGGCAGTGATAAATTTAAATGTTAATGGCAAGGGTATTTCATCCTTGGAAGGAATTGAAAGCTTTGTAAATATAGAAGAATTGAACTGCAGATCGAATAACTTGGTGTCATTGGATATGACCCAAAACCTGAACCTTGAAATATTATTGTGTTCCAGCAATCTATTAAACAGTATAAATGTTACCCAGAACCTCAACCTTAAAAGATTGGATTGCGGTAAGAACCAACTAACGACTTTGGATATATCCCAAAATAGAAACCTAATAGTATTGAGCTGTTATGAGAATCCTCTGAATAACTTAAATGTTTCGCAAAACATTAACCTAGAATCATTGGATTGTTCCCAGAACCAATTGAACATTTTGGATTTATCGAAAAATTCAAACCTGCGAGAATTATATTGCATAGACAGTCAATTGACAATGCTAAATATTGCCAATGGCAACAATTACAACATGCATACGATGGTTTCCTGGGCCAATCCTGATCTTCTGTGTATTCAGGTGGATGACGAAAATGCCAGTCGTCCGGAATGCGATGGTTTTCCTGTGGAAGGGTGGTGCAAGGATGAATGGACTTCCTACAG
>JBARWQ010000009.1:0-34221 GCA_049646885.1 Aequorivita sp.
GGTTAATAACCTGGGAATCAGTATCTTAAATGATTATAACCACATAATCCCAAGATATGATTCCCGAGGCTAAAAGTTTAAAATTAGTGAAAATTTACCTTTACATCTGTGAAAAGTACGATGAAGATTTGATATACCATTGCCAAAGATTCAGCAACAACAGCAAACCCAAACTGACAGACCAAGAAATAATGGCGATATACCTTTTTTCCGTTGTAGAAGAGCAACGCTTCAAGATCAAGCAGATACATGGTTTCGCAAGGGATTACCTGCTTGAGTGGTTTCCCGAACTTGGCTCCTACTCGGCGTTCAGCAACAGGATAAACAGGCTCTCCAGTGCATTTGGGAAGCTAGGTGTTTTATTGTCCTCGGAATTCAGGCCTTTGGACTGTCATTTAGGGCAAAGCCTTCTGGATTCGATGCCTATCGTCACCTGTTCGGGAAAACGCACCGCACGCCAGGCAAAGGAACTTGTCGACAAAAGCTATTGTTCCACAAAAAACATGTGGTACCACGGACTGAAATTGCATGCTTTGGGTTTTCGACGGGAAGGGAAGTTGCCCTTTCCAGAGCAACTGCTTATCACGCCGGCCTCTGAAAGTGACCTGAACGTATTCAAGAACGCCTGGTCCGGGATTGGCGACAGGTGCTTTTTTGGAGATAAGATATATTGTGACAAGGATTTTTTCCACCAGCTGGAAGATGAGAAAAACTCAGCAATGTACACTCCTGTTAAAGCGGTAAAAGGGCAAAGCGACTGGGAGAAAAAAATCGACAGGGCCGCCAATGACCTGTACTCGAGATCAGTGTCCTCCGTGCGACAACCAATAGAATCATTTTTCAACTGGTTGATCGAAAAAACCGACATTCAAAGAGCGAGCAAAGTCAGGTCAACAAAAGGATTGTTGGTACATGTCTTTGGGAAATTAGCAGCAGCCCTAATTCCCCTTGCTTTTTAACCCTTGATTCGCATTATTATGGAATTTGTATTAATTTAGAAAACGCTTGATAAGTCATACTTTGTTCAACCTCTACTTCTGGAATATTACATATCACTGGTTTTCTCAATTAGATTGGATGTTCCTAAAAAACTTGCAAAACAAATAACGTAAATAATCCTTTAGGGAACAATAGATATTTAAGGGTAGTAATCAGTGATTAGTAATTAGTATGGTTTACTAAGTTTTAGCGTCAACTGATGTCTTCTTTTGAAAGTTGGGATGACTGTCCCGATGCTTCGGGAGAACCGCTATGGGGTGCAGTACGGCTCGGCCTTTATTGGGTGAGGTACGGCTCGACCTTTATTGGGTGGGGTACGGCTCGGCCTTTATTGGGTGGGGTACGGCTCGGCCTTCGGCCTCGCCACCCCAAAATAAGAAGACAGCATGACCGATGTCTTCTTTATAAGTCGGGATGACTGTCCCGATGCTTCGGGAGAACCGCTATGGGGTGCAGTACGGCTCGGCCTTTATTGGGTGGGGTACGGCTTGGCCTTTGGCCTCGCCACCCCAAAAAAAAGAAGACACCATGACCGATGTCTTCTTTATAAGTCGGGATGACTGGATTCGAACCAGCGACCCCTTGCACCCCATGCAAGTACGCTACCAGGCTGCGCCACATCCCGAAATTTAATTTAATCTGGTATTTTACTTAATTATAAAGGCATTCTATTTCATCGAGATCTTCAAGTGTTGCAGTTTACACTGAGCGCAGTCGAAGTGCCACATCCCGAAATTTAATAATATCTGGTATTTTGTTCAAACACCTAACAAATTCTTCTCGAAAAAATTTGCAACGGCAAAAATAGTCAAATTATAAGCTCTGGCAAGCAACTTAGATAAGTTTTAATGATTAACCATCATCGCAAAAATTAATAGCTTCATCTGTCATATCATAAGCTTCTAAAATCCTGCTTAATTAATCTAATATATAGTAAATAAAGCTCCAAAATTCCTAATAGAAATTCAAGGGTGAAGCTTTTGGATGTTTTTGAAAATAGAGGAAACCAATCTCAAAATAGTAAATCTTCATAAGTTTTAAAGGCACATTCCTTCTAAAGTTAGTATTTTTACCGTTCGAAAATAATTACCGAAGATATCATGAGCGAATCAATTGAAAGAGTGAAATGCCTAATTATAGGCTCTGGACCTGCGGGTTATACGGCGGCAATTTATGCGGCGCGAGCGGATATGAAACCAGTTTTGTACACAGGAATGGAACCAGGGGGACAATTGACCACAACCACCGAAGTTGATAATTTTCCCGGCTACCCCGATGGCATTGATGGACCTACAATGATGGTTCAATTTCAGCAACAAGCAGAACGTTTTGGCACTCAAGTCCGCATAGGGATGGTTACCGAAGTGGAATTTAGCGAGGTGGTTGGCGGCATCCATAAAATAACCGTTGACAATTCCACAAAACTTGAAGCGGAAACTGTTATTATTTCGACCGGTGCTACTGCTAAATATCTTGGATTGCCAAGCGAACAGCGATTGCGAGGTGGAGGTGTTTCTGCCTGTGCCGTTTGCGATGGCTTTTTCTATAAAGGACAAGATGTTGCCATTGTTGGAGCAGGAGATACAGCCGCTGAAGAGGCTACTTATCTTGCCAATTTGTGCAAGAAGGTAACTATGTTGGTTCGAAAAGACCATATGCGTGCGTCTATGGCCATGCAACACCGTGTGAACAATACCAAAAACCTTGAAGTTTTATACAATACAGAAGTTGATGAGGTTTTGGGCGACCAGGTGGTTGAAGGATTACGAGTTGTCAACAACCAAACGGGCGAAAAAAAGGAAATCGAAATTACAGGTCTTTTTATCGCTATTGGGCATATACCCAACACCGAAATTTTTAAAGGACAGTTGGATATGGACGAGACAGGTTATATTATAACTGAACCGAGAACTACAAAAACCAACAAACCCGGCGTATTCGCTAGTGGCGATGTACAGGACAGCGTTTATAGACAAGCAGTTACCGCTGCGGGCACAGGCTGTATGGCAGCCTTGGACGCGGAGAGATATCTTGCTACTATTGAGACGGAAGTCACGGCTTAAAGAATTTTATTACTGTTTCCTTAAAAAAAGCCGTCCCGAAATCTATTCGGATCGGCTTTTAGTCTTTTTAAGAGGCTAGAAACTGCTATTGAGTTTAGAGTTTATTGTCCTCTATAACTTTACAAAACTTAAAAGCTTTGTGTCCTTTTGGATATTTCCCTTGTCAATTAACTCGACTTTAGAGGCACCTACGGAGGCTATTTCCCATTCAGCGCTGATGTCGCCAAAGGGTTTAACCAGGTTGAAAGTGAGTATAAATTCCTCTAATTCCTCCGTTTTTTTAACGTAGAGCCAAGTTCCATTCTCAGAAAACAGATCATTCTGTGCAAGGACGCTTCCATCTTTGTCAAATGTGAAAACAAAGCTCTCAAAATTTGAGGTTTGGTCAACTTCGTCTTTTATGAATTTGCCTACTTTCCATTCCCCTTGTGGGAGAATAAGCTTTATTTCTTCAAACTTCCCTAATTGGTCATCTTTTGAATCTTCGGAACTGCACGAAGCAAAAATGACGAGGGCAATCAACATCAAGATGTTTTTCATATTTATTTTTTTTCAAAGATGGAGTATTCTAAAAGAAATTCTCACAAAATTGTTTTAAAGTAAAAAAGGCCTAAAAAAAATTTATGTTTTTGTTAAGTCTTTTGGCCATTCGGGAGGATAGTATGTCTGTTGATAGCTTTACTTTTTTCTCACACTTCCCGAACTGCTTCTATTTGAATTTACCGAAACTGGATTCCCATAATAGTTGATGTCCGCCCCGCTACTTACATTGGTTTCAAGGTTTTCCTTCACGTTTACGCTTATGTTTGCCCCGCTGGAAGCTTTTGCAATACAATTGATGGTTTGGAGTTTTGCGGCATCCAGCTCACTTCCGCTAGAGGCTTGGGCATTGAAGGAAGAGGCTTTTCCCGAGACTTCAATATCGGCACCGCTACTGGTTTTTGCACTGAGCTCCTTCGAAAATACCTCTACCTTTATTTCCGCTCCACTGCTGCTTTGGAGAGAAAGCCGTTCACTTCTTATTACGGAATTGCCTACAATTTCAGCCCCACTACTGGCCGTTATATCATTGAGTTCTTTGTAGGTAACGTACACTTTTTTCGATTTGTAAAACCCAATGTTGCCAGAAGTTGTTATTGTGAGTTTTCCATCCTTCACTTCGGTTTTTATTAAGGGAAGCAAATTTTCATCTGCCTCGACTACAATTTTGTTCTCGTTGCCTTCGGTTAAGAATACATCCATGCCTGCACTGGCTTTTACTTCCGTAAAGTCTTCCGAAACGCTGCGTTCCTCAGTTACTACATTTCCGTTACCTCTTTCCCCGGTATTTAGGTTAAAATTACACCCATTCAATATCAGGGCGGCACTAATGGCTAGGATGATGTTGGCTGTTCTCATTGTTTTTGGTTTTTGAAATTCTAAATTACTAAAATTGACTATTTTATGCTGGATATTTTATGGATTCTAATATTCCTTAAAATCCTCCTTCACTTCCTCTTCCCAATTTTTGGATGCATTTGTTTTTGGCGTTTCCAAGCTATCTTTTGGCTTTTCGATTTGGAGGGAGTCTATATTTTTCACACTTTCTTCCTTCTCTGAACAATCGAGACATTCGAGTTTGTTTTTCAATAAACGATAATAATGTGACTGGTTGTCCGAATTGTTCAACTCAGAAATCTCAGAATTATAGCCGTAATAAGATGTGGCCGAGGTGTCAGAATAAATAACCGTTCCTTCAGGAATATAGACTGTGATTTCAATTTTCTGGTCTCGATATTTATTGTTCGGATCGGTAACAAAGAATCCATCCAATAGCAAGCTGTTATTTTCAAAGGAATAACTATATTCAATGGCTTCAGCGCGTTTTCTTGCATCTAGATGGTTGTTTCCTTCCGCGGATTTCTCAAAAACTATTTTTCCAATGGAATCTTTGGAGGTTTTTATATCCAGGCTAATATTGCTTGAGTAAATCATCTGCTTATTGTCTTCGGTGTATTTAATGCTCATTCCGCCACTTCGGCTTACCGTATATCCAAACTGCTTGTCGGCGCGAATAGACAAGTGAAGCGTATCATTAGGGCTTATAGCCAAGCTTTGTTCTTCAATATAAGCCCCGTCGTAGGCATTTTCTGTAGCTTGTTTAATACCAATTATGGACAGACCGATTATGGACAGTGCCCAAACCACGATCAAAAGGATTTTCACGGTGGACCCCATGGATTTTAAATTGCTTATCAAAAGCTTTAATCCTAAAACGAAAAGGATAAAAAATGGAATTCCCACGGCAAATAATACCAGCAAAGCCACAAGCCAAAGTGGAACATTGGTAGTGTCCACCATTGTCAAGTACTCCATCATTTCGTTATTACCCCAGAAATTGATAGATCCAAAGGCGAAAAAGCTCACCACTAACGAGATAATTGTAATTAGGGAAACAACGATTATAAACAGTCCTATAAGTTTCGCAAAAACCTTAAAAAGAGTGAGAAGCACCTGCCCCAACGCATCGAAGAAATTTGAGGTACCTGTCTTTATTTTATTGCCGTATTTGTCATAATCCACGTTTTTTACCTTATCGGCCACAGTGTCGAAACCCTCTTTGAATTTTCGTTCAATATTTGAAATATTGATGGGTTCCCCCGTCATTTTCAACTTATCTGAGGTTGTCACCGCTGCGGGCACCAAGATCCACAGCAATATATACACGAGGATAGGGGAGCCCATTCCTGCCAGCACCAAAAGCACCCATAGCAGACGGATCCAAATGGCGTCTATGCCCACATAATGCCCAAGTCCGGAAGAAACTCCAGAAATATATTTATTATCTATATCACGAAATAATTGTCTGGGTTTGGTACGCGTATATGAAGTGGGCGGCACTTCGTCGAATATCTCACCATCCACTTCGTAATCCTCTGGTTGGCCCATTACTACAATAACCTCATCCAAGGTTTTCATCGTAACCACCTTAGTGGTATTTTCCATTTTTTCGGCAAAAAGTTCGGCAATGCGGGCTTCAATATCCTGCATGATTTCCTCACTTCCTTCACTGTCTCTTAACGAATTTCGGATGGCATCCAAATAGCGGGAAAGTTTACCAAAGGCATCTTCATCTATATAAAATGGAATGCCTGCCAAGTTTATGTTTACTGTCTTGTTCATTGTGTGTGTTTTTCGCTGGTTACTTTATGCACTGCCTGTTGCAGTTCGCCCCAGGTTTCGTTCAATTCGGTTAAAAATAATCTTCCTTTTTCTGTAAGGGAGTAATACTTACGTGGTGGTCCTCCGGTAGATTCCTCCCAACGGTAGGAAAGCACGCCTGCATTTTTCAGCCTGTTGAGCAGCGGATAGATTGTGCCCTCAACCACAAGCATCTTTGCGTCTTTTAGCGTCTCTAGGATGTCGGAGGTGTAAGCCTCGCCATCCTTGAGGATAGAGAGGATGCAGAACTCCAGCACCCCTTTCCGCATTTGCGCTTTTGTGTTTTCTATTTTCATTTGTTTCTGTTCTTTGTTTTTTAAGGGGAAACCCTACTTTTTCTAACTTGAAAACTCTCAATTTAAATATTCATCTTCTGTCTGTTCAGCTTCATTTTTTTGAGCACAATATTCATCCGTTGCATTTTCGATATCCGGAATAACTGAAACCACTTCCAATGTTTCAACGCAGCTTTCATCATATAACATTGAAATATCCGTCTTTTCCTGTGCCACACTCAATCCTGTAAACTGAAAGGCAAGTGCCATTAAATATGTGACTACATTAATCATTTTATTTCGGTTTTAATAAATGGAATACTCAGTGGGTATTTGTAATATTTGCCTTTAAAGGCGTGAATCGAGGCGTTGATAACCGCATAAATCTCAAAGATAAAAAGTGCGAAAAATGCTAATATCATTAATCCGAAGAGTAGGATGTAACCGGATAGATTCTGAATATTGTTTACTGAAAATTCTCCTGAGGAACGGTCGATAGTTTCTATTAACGAAATAATATCGGTGGCGAAAAATATGATAAACGGCAAACAAATAAGAAATATAACAATGGAATAAGCCAACATGCTCAATTGAAAGTTGATAGCCTGCTTTCCGTGCTCGTCCACAAATGCCTTGTCCTTGTTGAAAGTCCAAATCACAAGAGGAGCTATATAGTTGGCGAAAGGGAAGAAGTATTTCAAAAAAGTGGACAAGTGAATAAATGCACTTGTGTTTTTTTGGTTTTCTATTTCTTTTGCCGAAAGATTTGAAAAGGTAGTGTCCATAGTTTTTTGTTTTGTCCATTTACATCATTAATGAAATGGTTATACAAATATATGTCTAAAGGATGGTAGTATGTTACGCATAGTACTATAATTAACAGAAAATTAACAAATAGGAAGTCCGATATTAATTGAATATCTTCGTGGAATAAATTTCAATAAATGAAGCTCAGCCCTCGTAAAATCAATGCCTATCTGTTTTTTAAGTTACCATCCGCATTCCTTGCAGGAGTGCGTGTAAAGTCTATTACAGAAACTACCTGCATTACCACAGTCAAACACAGATGGATCAATCAGAATCCATTTAAGTCCATGTTTTGGGCCGTGCAGGGGATGGCAGCGGAGTTGAGCACTGGGGTTTTGGTAATGGATAAAATCAACAGCTCCCAACAGAATATCTCCATGCTCGTGGCCAGTAATCGGGCCACATTTCACAAAAAAGCACGTGGAAAGATCACTTTTAAATGTGAAGAAGGGAAGGAGGTGATGGAAGCCATTCAAAAAGCTGTGGAAACTGGCGAGGGACAAACTATCTGGATGAAATCGGCAGGTAGGGATGCAGCAGGCGATTTAGTTTCCGAGTTTGAATTTGAATGGACAATAAAGAAGCGATAGATGCTATTTTTTTATTATTCCGAAGCTCTGAAAATATTTTTGGACTCGAAAAATAAGAGCAAATAACACGTTGGTAGCTCTTTAGGGCGTTTTGATTTTAATTTAACTTTTAAAGCTGACAATTCAATTTGAAAAAGCGGTTTGATTGTAAAATATTTTACTATCTTTAACTCATATTAATTCTAAAACCCTGTTGTCTATTGTCCACTACTACTTAATTTAAACTTAAATTTTGATTAGCTATGGCAAGAGCAATGTTCGATTATACCAAGGCGGTACTCGCAAAAGTCAGCTTTGACGTCAACCTGTTCTGCAAAGAGTTAAAAAAAGCGCTCACCAGATTACTTCCCTACGAAATAGAGGAGCTGAAAATCTGGATCGATTCGCTTATTAAGCAGAACCCCCAATTAAATCAATGTCTAATCTATCTAAACCCATAAAAAATCCCCCTGAGAAATCAGGGGGATTTTTAATTTAAACAGTTTCATTATTTCTTGAATCCTACACAATACTTTGTAGGTGTTTTGCCAATGTACACAAGTTGAGATATTTATTTTTTGGTGGGACTAATAATCTTCACATCCTGAAAAGCAATTGCCCCTCGGATTACGCCCGAAATGGTATTGTGCAGCACGTCTATAATCTGCATTTTCAATTCGCTTTTGCTGTAAATAAGGCTCACCTCCCGAGCGGGACTGGGATCCTTAAAGAATTTTAAGTTTTTTGTGCGTTCGGGAGCCACGTCCAAGGTATGCAAATAGGGCAGGAGGGTCATCCCAAGTCCTTCATCCGAAAGTTTTATCAGCGTCTCAAAACTGCCGCTTTGCAATTGGAATTTCTCATTGCTAATTTTTTTCGAAGCCTTACACAAATTGATTATACCGTCCCTAAAACAGTGGCCGTCCTCCAGCAACAGTATGTCGTGGATATCCAAATCGCCCACCTCCAACGCATCCTTGCCTGACAAGCGATGGTTCTGGGGGATATAGCCCACAAAAGGTTCGTAATACAGGGGCCGTTCCTTTATTTTTTCTTGTTCCAAAGGCGTTGCTGCAATGGCGGCATCTAAATATCCCTCATTTATTTGGGCAATAATCTCGTCGGTGTTCAGCTCCTCGATTTTTAACTGCACTTTGGGATAGCGGTTTGAAAACGTCTTGAGAAACATCGGCAGCAAAGTGGGCATTACGGTAGGAATAATCCCCAATTTAAAAAGACCGCCTATATATCCCTTTTCCTGATCTACCACATCCTGCATCCGTTCCGATTCATTGACGATGTTTCGCGCCTGTTCCACAATTTTCTCCCCTACGGTGGTTAGGGCAATGGGCTTTTTGCTTCGGTCAAAAATTTGAATGTCCAGTTCCTCCTCCAATTTTTGAATTTGCATGCTTAAAGTGGGCTGGGTAACAAATACATTTTCGGCAGCTCTAGTAAAATTTTGATGCTCCGCTACCGCCAGGACGTACTTTAATTGGGTAATTGTCATAGTAGATTTCGTTTATACAAAGATATTCTTTCTATCGAAAATGGCTATTGTTTTTTGGGAGGGAATCACGACTGAAGGGAGTCAGGAATCACGACTAAAGGGAATCAGGAATCACGACTAAAGGGAGTCAGGAATCACGACTTAAGTGACTGGTGCTGTCGCGCTTTTACAAGAAATAATAACAGAATTGACAGTTTTTTGAAAAGAAGCTAAATAAAATGGATTTAGAAGCTCGGAAAACTAGCTCATAAATCGTCGATAAATTCTTTGAGATTCTCAGGCTTTACATCTATAAATTTGCCGTCTCTAATATCTTTTTTGCTTTCAAGAATTTTCTTAACAAATTCAGGATTATAGTTTTCCTCTTTTGAGACCTCAAACTTTATTTTTAAGGCTTTCATAAAAGCTTTTAAAGCCTCAACTTGTTCCAAAGTTTGAGGATGCACGATAAATATGTCAGATAATTTCATAAATTCAAAAGCTTTTTAAGTAAAAACAAAGGTACGAATATCTGGCTGTATTTCAAATCAGAGCAATCCTCTAGCCTTAATTTCCAAATATTTGTTGACGGTGTTTACCGTTAAGTTTTCGGGAGCGGTTAAAATGCAATGGATTCCATATTTGTGGAGTTCATTGACGATGAGTTTCTTTTCATAGATAAACTTTTCGGCGATGGTCTTCTCAAAAACCTGATGGGTAGTACTTGCTTTTTGGTTTAAAAATGATTTGAGCTCGGTGTTTTCAAAAAAGATCACGACCAATAAATGCGACCTGTTGATGGCCTGCAAATAGGCGAGCTGCCGATGGAGGGCATCCATGGTTTCAAAGTTGGTAAACAACAACAAGAGACTCCGTTGTTTTATGTTCCGCTTTAAATCGACGTATAAACGCGAAAAATCACTTTCGGAAAAGTCTGTTTCTATATTGTATAGGCTTTCCAAAATTTGATGCATTTGGGCGCTTCGTCTTTGGGCAATTACTCGGTCCTCCACCTTTCGGGAAAATGTGAACATGCCCGCTTTATCATGCTTTTTTAGAACGATGTTGGAAATAACAAGAGTGGCGTTTATGGCGTAGTCCAGCAGACTCAAGCCTTCAAAGGGCATCTTCATAACCCGTCCCTTATCTATAATTGAGTAAACTGGCTGCGATTTTTCATCTTGAAACTGATTGACCATCAAATTGTTCCTTTTCGCAGTGGCATTCCAATTTATATTGCGAACATCGTCCCCAGGGGTGTAATCCTTTATTTGTTCAAATTCCATAGTATGCCCGATCCGACGAATTTTCTTTAAGCCAAAAAGCTTCAGTCTATTGGTGAAAGCCAGGAAATCATATTTTTTGAGTTGCAGGAAAGAAGGGTAATTCGGAACCATCGCTGCTGCTGAAAACTGTTGTTTTCTCGAGATAAGCCCCAAAATAGAGGAGGAGAAAACATTTAGATTTCCAAAATAATATTCCCCTCGTTCTGTAGGCCGCACTTGATAGGTGAATTTTTTCTCTTCCCCGGATTTTAAAATCGATTCAATTTTGAAATCACGTACCTGCCATTGAACTGGCAATTCATCTATTATTTTCACAGAAACTTGAAACTGAAATCTATTGACAATTCTAATCTCAATTTCATTGTCGTCGCCATTTGAAAGTTTTTCGGGAAGATACCGCTCCGCTTGCACCCCGGTTATATTTCGATAAAGCAGTAGTATATCGATGATCAATATCCCGAGAAGCAAATAAAAAACAAATTTTGTGGGTTGAAACAAGCCTTCAAAGAAATACGAAATCACAAATAAAATAGCAAGAGAAAACACAAATACAAAAAATCGCCTTGTCAGGTATAAACTCTTAATAAATGATTTCATATCTTTTTATAAAATTATTAACCCTTCATAAACTGCATCAATCTAATTTGTAGATTTCATCTTCATCTTCATCTTCATCTTCATCTTCATCTTCAACTTCAACTTCAATCCCCTTATCTCGGAATCTCTATGGTTTCCATTATTTGCTGCACTACTTTGTCGGCTGTAATTCCTTCCATTTCGCGTTCTGGGGTTAAGATAATCCGGTGCCTTAAAACAGAGGGCGCGATTTTCTTAATATCATCCGGCGTAACAAAATCCCGTCCACTCATTGCCGCCAATGCCTTGGAGGCGTTCATTATTGCCAGGGACGCCCTCGGGGAGGCCCCTAGAAATAGGTTGGCGTTGGTTCTGGTGTTGTCCACAATGGCCGCAATATAGCGCAGCAGATTGCTTTCTACGATGATTTGTTTTATAGTGTGCTGGTATTCGGCAATTTCCGCTGCGTTCAGGATAGGATTGATATTGTCCAAAACCAAGGCATCTCTTCGATTGTGCTCATTTTCTAGAATGTGGATTTCTTCTTCCAAACTTGGATAGGGCACGTTTATTTTAAAGAGAAATCTGTCCAATTGGGCCTCGGGTAGGGCGTAGGTTCCTTCCTGCTCCACAGGGTTTTGTGTGGCGAAGACCAAAAACGGCGGCTTCATTGTGTATTGGGTGCCGTCCATGGTCACTTGCCGTTCTTCCATGATTTCAAAAAGGGCCGCTTGGGTCTTGGCGGGAGCTCGGTTTATTTCATCGATTAAAATGATGTTGGAGAAAATCGGACCTTTCTTAAATTCAAACTCGCTTGTTTTCACATTGAATATGGAGGTTCCCAAAATATCGCTGGGCATGAGATCGGGCGTGAATTGAATTCTGCTGAAATCTACTGCCATGGTTTTGGCAAGCAATTTTGCAGTCAAAGTTTTTGCAACTCCCGGCACGCCTTCAATCAGGGAATGGCCGTTTGTCAATATGGAAATGATAAGCATTTCCAACATATCGTGCTGCCCGACTATCACTTTTTGAAGCTCTGCTTTTATTTTTTCAACTGCTTCTTGAAGGTTTTTTAAATCGATACGCGAGTCGAATTCCAAAGAATTATTTTGTGTTTCTTCCATAATTTATAATCTAAATGCTTCTATTTTTTTGTTGAGCTCCAGTAAATCGGCTTCACTGTGAACTGATTTTCCTTTTAAATGTTCAATAAATCGAATGAGTTGTTGGGTTTTTTCAAACGAATTTCCGCTTTTAAGCGCCAATTTATTGATGAATTCCTCCGACATGTCCGCGGTGCCCAAGTAATAATTGGAACGAATCGTTTCCATAAAATAAGTGATTTTCTTGGCAATTATATTGCTGAAATCCTTGTGTTGAAAATAGAGATCGCCAATGGTTTTGGTGAATTCCACCGAAGTGTTTTCCAAGGGTTTTACTACTTCCACAATTCGCTGTTCCCGCTTGCCTTTAAACAGAACAAAAATGAGCAAGCCACCAATCAAAACGTAGTATGCCCACGTAAGCGGTTCCTGCATCAGCACAAAGCGCATGGGGGAAGTGACTACTTTTCTTCCCGATTTTAAATAATCATCCCAGTAAATATGATCTGTTTCAATATACGAAAGGACATTGGCTGTATATTGTTCGTTGCCATCCAATAAATAGTAATTCGAAAACGCCTCAGGGAGATTGTGAAGTAAAAACTGCCCCTTGCCGAAATCGATTTTGATATAATTGATTTCCTCCAAAGGCGGTTTTTCGGAATCGTAATATCCCAAAACAGTAGTTTTTAAGGTATCGATTTTAGAAAAAGTGGACTTGATAACTCCTTTTTTAAATCTCGGGAGAGAATCTGATTTTAGGGAAGTAGTAAAAAAAGTGGGTTGCAATTCTTGCTCCAAAAGCTTGTAGTCCGCTATTCCTTCGAGCTGAAGCGAATCCCGAAGAATGTGGCTTACAGTGCGTGCGGAAACAAAAAACGTATTTCCTTCTTCTACGTATTTCAGGATTTTTTCTACTTGTCGTTCGTCAAAAAACACTTCGTTATTGACAAAAACATAAGTGGAATTGGGCAAATAAGTATTTTCTGAAAGAAATTCAAATGGGTCTTTTCTTATTTTTTCTATTTCCGCATTTGGAAAGAGGGAAGCTAATTCTTCAGAAAACACAAAACTTCCAAAGGGAATTTTGTCCGTAGAGGTATAACTGGGACGCCAATCAATAGGTTTTGGACGCAACACTTCCGTTAGCGCAATTAATAGGAGCACAATCCCGAAAATCCAAATCACTCGTTTAGAACGTCTATCCAGCATTTTTCAAATTTAGATTTAAACGTTCAAAATCTTTTTCGGCCTTTTCAAAACCCGATTTGTTCAGCGCGTATTCCCCGTACCAAACATTGTCGTATAAATAGGAAACCTTTTTAAAGTTTTCCTTTAGCTCCGGATTTTCGATTTCGCGGTAATAGTCCCTATTTGTCTTTTCAAAATTCCAGTGGATTATATTCTGAAGGGATAATAATTTAAGCGATTTCAAGTACATATATCGAATGGCCAAACGGTAATTCTCTTCTTTTAAAGCGTTTTTGATATAACCGTCCAAATCCACATTTTCAATATGTTCTTCTTGGATATTCAGCGGCGCCACCAAAGTGCCTTTCCGCGTGAATAATGAAGTGGCACTGGTGCCGAGGAGTAGTTTTATCAAAAAATAAATGGTGAAAACCAGCAGGCCACTGTAAACAAGGATTTTCATCAAATCGTACATTTCGGGCGAAAGACGAATGCCAAAAATGGATTCAATTTTTTGAAAAAGCCAATTGATCATTTGTCCCAATAGGTTTTCCGTTTGTCCTGCTTTGGAAGTATAATCGAAAGCTTTCCCGGAATATTTTTGAGATAAATCTTCGGAAAAATGTTTTTGAACCAGCTTGCTGTTATCTACTGAAACCACAAGGCTGTCCTTCACAGTTGCTTGGGAAACGAAGCCGTTCAAAAGAAAAAATAATATGATTAAGACTCTATTCACTTGCGCCTATTTCGTCAATTCGTTTTCGGGTAGCTTCGTTATAGGTTTCCTCGTGAAGTGAAAAATAGAGAATGCCATTTACAAACTGTGATAGCGCCTGATACATAGTATAAAGTATCAATAAAAGAGAAAGCGCAAGGATCCAAATAATATTGGCCAGAGGAGAGTTGATTAAATCCACTTCGTTGCTTACGGAATGGAAGACGTAGATACCCATTAAAATTCCAGGAATCATAAGCACCACTGCCATCAAAATGCCAAGTAAAATTCCGATCACAAGGTTTGAAAATATACATTTCCAGAAATAGGTTTTCAGCAGTTTCCAGCCTTCACTATAGGCATCGGTAACATCTCGGTTCTCGTTTATCATGGCCATAAATGAAAGACCCATCCAACTGGTATATCCCATAACGATTAAATAATAAACTAAGACTCCTATTACGGGAATAAAGGAAAATACGGTGCCAACTATAATCACTCCTATGTACAACACCATCATCAACAGTATAAAGAGGATGATTTTTCGGAGGTTTTCTTTTACTATTTCCCAAACTTGGGCGTTTTCAACTTCGGCACCATTATTTTGTTCATAACGAATCACATAGGCGGCAGCTAAACTGTAATTGAAAATAGCGGTAATTATAAAGAGCGCAAAGAAACTTATCATCCCAAACCCAATAAGCATATTATAGTACATAGGGTTGTTAGTTTCCGGACCTATTTCAGTCATCCCGAGGGAACCAACAAAACCTGTGACCAACAGGTAGCTTACTCCTAAAAATCCAAGGATGAAAATGCCGTTATAGCGGATAAAAATATTTAAAAAAGGCTTGAAGTTTTGTTTTAAAAATTCAAAATAGGTCGAAATCATTTCGCCTATATCCCTTTGTCTTTTAAGCGGTATGTGATTCTGCTGCATGTTTTTTATTGAGAATAATTGGGTAAATAAGGTAGTAAAAAATAATAAGGGCAAAGGAACCAAAAATGATGATCATTGCTAGCCAAAGGGGCATATTGCTATAGCGGGTTATAAATCCTTCTATAAACCCAGCAATAATAAAGAAAGGAATGGTGCTGATCACGATTTTAAGTCCATCTTTTGCGCCTTTTAAAAATGAAACTTTTCGTGAAAAGGTTTTTGGAAACAATATGCTATTTCCCATTACCAGTCCAGCACAACCAGCTATTACTATTACAGATATTTCAATAGTACCGTGGAGCCAGACGTTTCTTGAGGCTTCAAAAAGCAAATCGCGACTGTAAAAGAAGGTGAAAAATGCGCCGAGCATAACGCCATTGCTAAATAGAATGTAAGCCGTGCCCACCGAAGTTATAACCCCAAAAGCATAAGCTACAAATGCCACGCGGATATTGTTTATGGTAATCCCAAGAAAGGAACCCATCTCACTTCCACTTTTATAAATGGCCGTTGGATCGCCCATTTCAATATTGTTAATGGTTTCATTTACATAGGCGTCGCCTAAAATCAAACGCACAAAGGAATCGTCATTTGCGGCCGAAATGGCTCCAATTGTTGTAGCAATGGCGAAAATAAGGAAGGAAATTAACAACATGCGATGGTACTGTCTAAAAAACAAGGGAAATTCATATTTCCAGAAACTGACGATACGGTTTTTAGTTTCCTTTTTGTTCTTGTAAATGGTCTGATGCGCCTGTGATGCTAAGGAATTTAAGTATAGCAGCGTTTTGCTTTCCGGATAGTATGTTTGCGCATAAGCCAGGTCGTTGGTCAACTGTATATAATGATTCGCAAGTTGGTCGGGACTTATTTTTGAATTAAGTGTGATTGCCTTTTCAAATGCAATCCATTTTTCCTTATTTTGCTTGACGAAGGCAGCTTCGCGCATAAACTATAATTTTCGATAAATATAAAGACTTGCTGTCACATGGCAAATTTAGAAATCAATACCACGCAAAACGTTAATTTGAATTATAAAATCGTGAGCGTGGGGGAGCGGATTCTAGCTTTTTTAATAGATATCTCCATTTTCTTTGTGTATTTCTACTTGGTAGAACTCGCTACGGAGGCTATGGGCATGGCTATAAGTGACCATTGGACCGTATTTGGCGTGCAACAATTACTGCTTTTGCCCGTGATGTTTTATTCCCTTTATATGAATTTGTTGTTCAATGGCCGAACCGTGGGAAAAATGCTGTTGAAAACCCGAGTGGTAAAAGTAGATGGAAGCCCCGCACACTGGAGCGATTATATGATTTTATGGATGTTGCGCCTGGTGGATATTTGGATATTTTTGGGCTCCATTGGATTGTTGTTTATTATATTTTCAGATAAGCGACAGAGAATAGGGGAGCACGCCGCAGGAACGGTTGTCATCAGCACTAAGCATAAAGTAACCATTAGCCATACCATTCTGGAGGAAATAGCTGATGATTACCAACCGAAGTTTTTAAATGTCACCCTACTTACCGACAAGGATGCAAGACTTATTAAAGAAACTTACCTTATTGCGAAAGACTCTAATGATTATAAAACCTTAAATTTATTACGGCAGAAGGTGGAGAGCGTTCTTGAGACCAATTCCGATTTGTATGACAAACAATACATAGACACTGTACTTCGCGATTATAACCACTTTACACAAAACATGTGAAAATAATACTACTAATAGATATTCTCGGAACTATTGCCTTTGCCATTTCTGGGGTACTTACGGCGCTCAACAAAAGGCTGGATCTCTTTGGGGTTATGATAATTGCTTTTGTGGCCGCTGTGGGTGGTGGTACCTTGCGTGATTTGCTCATCGATGCTCCCGTGGTATGGATGCGCGATCTCACTTATGTGTATGTTATTTTGGTTACTGCAATTTTGGCCGTTATTTTTCGAAAAAGACTTAATCATATACGTCGTTCTCTCTTGGTTTTTGACACTATAGGGATTGCTTTTTTTACTATCGTGGGTGTGGAAAAGGGGTTGGCTGCTGGATTTCCGCCCATAATCTGCATCACTTTGGGAACGATGACCGCATGTTTCGGAGGAGTGCTCCGTGATTTATTGTGCAATGAAATTCCAATAATTTTCAGAAAGGAAATATATGCCACAGCGTGTATTGTGGGAGGAGCTTCTTATTTTTTACTGCTAAGCACGCCGCTATCCGAAAATTTTGTTGTTATCATTTCAGGTTCTATTATTATGGTCATTAGGTTATTGGCGGTATATTTCGATCTTTCTTTGCCGAATATATACACCAAAGCCGAGCGGGGGGAAGATTAGTGAAGTGGTTTAGGCTCTTTTAACGCCCCAAGGAATGTTGCTCCCTTGATTATTTAAATCTATATTGCCGCTTAAATCAGTATTCCTGAATTTTATTATGAAAAATAAATTTATAGTTCTTTTCTTGTTATTCTGTGGTTTTTCAAATGCGCAGATTGTAAATATTCCCGACGCCAATTTTAAGGCCGCGCTTTTGGTTCCATCTGCGGGAATTGACACCAATAATGACGGCGAAATTCAAGTTTCGGAGGCAGAAGCGGCAGTTAAAATTAATGCCTTTGGTTTTAATATTGTTTCCTTGGAGGGAATCCAATATTTTATCAATATCACAGATTTATATGTTGATGACAATCAGATTGAAGTGATGGATCTTTCCCAGAACACCCAGCTTGAAATAGTTTTTTGTGATAATAATCTCCTAACATCCCTTGACCTGACCAATAGTCCGAAATTAAATTGGATAGATTGTGGAAATAATCCATTGCAGACTTTAAATGTTAACGGTCTTATGGATTTGGCAACACTGCAAGCATATAATGCTGAATTGACCGTCTTGGATGTTTCCAATAATCCCAATCTGGGAATTTTGGATATTGAAAACAATATAATTGAGTATCTAGATATTAGTCAAAACATAAATCTGCGTCATTTGTACGTTTCCCAGAACCTTTTAGAGAGTTTAAATCTCAAAAACGGAAATAATACATCACTCAGAAGTATGTATGCACAGGACAATCCGGACCTGTTTTGTATACAAGTTGATGATACGGCGTATGCAAATTCCAGAATTTGTGAAACGCCCAGTAATGGGTGGTGCAAAGACGAAACGAGCCATTACAATGAGGATTGCCAATTGGGTATTCAGGAGCTTACAGCATTCAATTTTAAATTATATCCCAACCCAACTGCAAATGTGCTCAATATCGATTCAAAGAAAGATATTGAAAGTGTGAAAATCTATTCTACACAGGGTGTTTTGGTGAAGGAATCCGCTTCAAAAGCGATTGATATTTCAACTTTACAAACAGGAATTTATTTTGTCCAAGTAGTTATCAACGGGAGTAATATCACGAAGAGATTTATCAAGGAATAGATTTGGATTTGAATTTCATATTTGGAATTTAATCCAAAACCTTTACGTCCAAATAAATGTTTTGCAAGGGCCATTCCTCTCTATCGGCTTCCAATTCTGAAATCTTCTTCACCACATCCATGCCTTTGGTCACTTTTCCGAAGACGGTATAGCTTCCGTTCAAATGGCTGGTTGAGGACAAAGGTCCCAAAAAGATAAAAAACTCATAAGGCGCGGTTCGGTGATCTGGATTTTCGCGGTACTCTTTGGCGCCAGATACGGTGCCGTATTGATGAATACGTCCTGGAATTATTTCCGCAGGCAAGAGATAATCCTTCCCCAATTCTGCCCGCTTTTTTTGGGTAGAAACTAAATCGCTGTTGCCGGCTTGTATTATGAAGTTTGGCACTACCCGGTGAAAGAAGGTTTCCTTAAAATATCCTTGTTTTATCAAATAAATAAAGTTGGCTCTATGTAAAGGGGTGTCTTTATAGAGTTCAATTTCAATTTCCCCAAGTGGGGTGGTTATTGAAACTTTGGTCTCTGGATTGTTTTTGCCGTATTCGGTTAAAAACGAAACTACATTTTCATTGGTTATCTTAGGATAAATGGATTCGGGCTCAATTTCAGTTTCGGTTTCTGTTTTGAAATCAATTTCAGGTTTAATTTCAGGTTCAATTTCAATTTCGATTTCGGAAGGCTTTTTCTTATCTTCACAACTTCCGAATAATAGGATAATTCCCAATAAATAAATAAATAGTTTTCTCATAAATGGATTTTCACGATTTTGAAAAACAGATTGCAAAAGTAACAAAAATGGAACTTCCAGGCGAATCCGTCCAATTTAGAATGGCTCCTATAAGAAGTTTGAGAGAACTTCGGGATCAGGCAGTTCATCAGGAAAAGGCCAATAGAGCAGGAGTCATGGCTTTGTTTTATCCTTCCATCCATTTTGAAGCTAATTTGATTTTAATTCTTAGACGGACTTATAATGGCGTCCATTCCGCCCAAGTTGGATTTCCGGGAGGTAGGATTGAAGCAATGGACAATTCCCTTGAGGCTGCCGCTTTGCGTGAAACCGAAGAGGAAGTGGGTATTCCGCGTGAGAACATATCAGTGCTTAAAAGACTTACTGAAGTTTACATCCCTCCCAGCAATTTTATTGTACAGCCATTTTTAGGAATTACCAGTAAGAAACCGCATTTTGTCCTAGAGGAGCGGGAGGTGGAAGCGCTTATTGAAGTGAAGTTGGAAGATTTTATGAATGATGCCAGTATTACAACCGAAATCCTGACCACTTCATATGCCACTGATTTAAAAGTACCTGCCTTTCAACTGAACGGCCATATAGTTTGGGGGGCCACCGCTATGGTGCTCAGTGAAGTGCGAGAAATGCTCCACCGCGTATTGTAATACCTTATTTTAGTATCTTTGAAAATTCTAAAAGACGAAAATTAGAAACTGACCGCTTTACAATAATTACTTAAAACCGACCATCGACAACTGACAATGAGTTTTTTCAAAAAAAATCCATTCGGACATATCTTATTTATAAAACTCTGGTTAATCCGGATTTTGGGAGCCTTGACGCACAGTCGCTTTAAAGGGTTTAATGAGCTGCAAATCATTGGTAGCGATGTAATTCGAAATCTTCCGGATAAGAATGTTCTCTTTATAAGTAACCACCAAACCTACTTTGCGGACGTCGTGGCCATGTTCCATGTCTTCAATGCCAGTTTGAGTGGTAGGGAGGATAATATTAAAAATATCGGATATCTGTGGCGTCCCAAGCTCAATATTTACTTTGTAGCTGCCAAGGAAACCATGAAAGCGGGTCTCTTGCCAAAAATCTTCGCCTATGCAGGGTCGATAAGTATAGAAAGAACATGGCGGGAAAAGGGGAAAGAGGTTAATAAGCAAGTAAAAATGAGCGATGTAAGCAATATCAACAAAGCGCTCAATGATGGGTGGGTCATTACCTTTCCACAAGGCACTACTAAACCCTGGGGGCCTGTTCGGCGTGGTACTGCCCATATTATTAAACAGAATAAACCTGTTGTGGTGCCCATTGTAATAGATGGGTTTCGAAGATCGTTTGACAAAAAGGGTCTGAGAATCAAAAAACGCGGTATCCTCCAGACCATGGAAATCAAAAAACCGCTGGATATAGATTATGAAAACGATACCATGCAACAGATCGTTGAAAAGATGGAATACGCCATAGAGCAACACCCATCCTTCCTAAAAGTTATTCCTGCTGAGGAATTAAAGAAAGAAGAGGAGTTAAACAAACAACGGGAGTGGAAATATTAACGGCAGATTTTCATTAAAATCCCAAAATAATACTTCTGATAAACAGCGGAAATTTTTAATAGATTTTTTTAAGTTTCTATTTTTTTCAATTCCCTATAGTTTTTGTTCAATCTTCTTAAAAGAATCCCGTAAACCAAACGGTAGAATATGAAGATGGCACCAATGATCAGGACTCCAATAACCAATTGGGCAATAAAAAACATGTTTATAAATCTCTCCTTGTCCATTGTGGGGGAAACGCCCTGGTTCTCAATCATTAATTGAAACATCAAATCCTGATTGAAATAATAGAAAAGATTTATTCCGATAATCATTAATCCAGCTCCTGCAATATTAAAAATGATAAAATACCTCACAGTTTTTCGGGTTCGAAGAATGTTTCGCATTAAATCCTTAACCGAGTCGGTTGTGGATATTTTTTTATAATTAAAATAAAAAAGGATTATGAAAGACACTACAATTATATAATACAATATGTTGGCGACCAACATAAAATTGTCCAATCCAATATCTTTGATGAATTTTTGATCGGAGTCGGAGACTATAAGCGCTAAACTGCTCCACAAAATAATTTCTCCAATGCTGATAAAGAAAATCCACTTTACTATTGAGGAAGATTTTTTTAATATCATCTTGTAAATATCCTCATACGAAAGATGTGGAAGGTCAAGCTCTTGGCGATGCCATTGTCTTTTTAATAATTCTAGTTCATCCATAACATTTTACGGATTTAAAATAGTTCGTAATTTCTCCCTTATTCTGTTCATTTTCACTCTTGCATTTACCTCAGTAATTCCCAGTGTTTCAGAAATCTCTCTATAGTTTTTATCCTCCAGATAAAGAAAAACCAAAGCTTTGTCAATATCGTTCAACTCCTTTACTGCGCTGTACATCAACGCCAATTGCTTTTCTTCGGTCTCATCATATTCTTCTGATGCGATTTTAAAACCTACCCCTTCAAAATCTTGGGTTTTTATTTGCCGTTTCGACTTGCGATAAAGTGTAATAGCCGTGTTTAATGCCACTCGATACATCCAGGTACTAAATTTTGAATCGCCACGAAACTTGGGATATGCCTTCCAAAGTTGAATAGTAATCTCTTGGAACAAATCATTGTGCGCGTCGTTGTCGTTAGTGTATAAACGACAGATTTTATGCACAATTTTTTGGTTTTTCTCCAGTTGGCTTACAAAACTATGTTCGAGTTCCTTTTCCAAAGGTTGATTTAGTTGTTATATGTTAGTGCTTTAATATATTGCTTTGTTACAAAATTCATAAAATTTAACCGAGCTACAATACAATTGGTAGTTTTGTGAAATAATTCAATGCAATGAACATTCCAGATACTAAGTTTCCTAGAATTATAGTAATAGGCGGTGGCTTTGCCGGAATTTCTTTTATAAAACAGTTCAGAAGGGAAAAAGTTCAGATAATCCTATTTGATCGCCATAATTATCACACCTTTCAACCTCTTCTTTATCAGGTTTCTACCGCAGGCCTAGAACCGGATTCCATAGCATATCCGCTTCGAAAGATTTTTAGGAAACATTCTGATTTCCATTTCAGAATGGCCGAAGTAAAACGTATCAACCCCCAAGACAATTGTATTTCAACCTCTATCGGAAGCTTGAATTATGATTATTTGGTAATTGCTACGGGAACCCGCACCAACTTTTTTGGCAATGAAAACATTGCCAAAAACAGTATGCCCATGAAGACAGTGCCACAAGCTTTAAACATTAGAAGCTTAATCCTTCAAAATATTGAAGCAGCTGATAGATCAATGGATGAAAATAGTCGTCGTCGCTTTTTGAATTTTGTTATTGCCGGTGCGGGACCCACCGGTGTGGAATTGGCCGGTGCTTTGGCGGAATTTAAAAAGGGAATTCTGAAAAATGATTATCCTGAACTGGACGGAGATGAAATGGAAGTGCATTTAATAGAAGGACAAGATCGGGTGTTGCCTCCTATGAGTGAAAAGGTTTCAAAAAAAGCTCATCGATTTTTGGAACAGTTAGGAGTTCGGATCTACCTAAAAACCTTGATCAGTGATTATGATGGAACCGCAGTTACCACACAAGACGGAAAGATATTTCCCACCGCTACTTTTATTTGGGCAGCGGGAGTAACCGGGGCTCCAGTGTCCGGCATTAAAGTCGAATCGCTAATAGAAGGAATCCACCGCTATAAAGTGGACCATTTTAACAGGGTAGAAGGCTATGAAAATATTTATGCCTTAGGCGATATTGCCATCATGGAAACAAAAAAGTATCCAAAAGGACATCCACAAGTTGCTCAGCCTGCGATACAACAGGGGAAAAGATTGGGCAGGAATTTTAGAAAAATGTTACACGGGGAAAAGATGGAACCTTTTGAGTATTACGACAAGGGAACTATGGCCACAGTCGGTAGGAATAAGGCTGTTGTGGATTTAGGAAATTTGCATTTTGGAGGCGCCATTGCTTGGTTTTTATGGATGTTCGTTCACCTCTGGTTCTTGGTCGGTTTCAGAAATCGAGTGGTTACCTTTTTCAATTGGACCTATAACTATATCAATTACGACAGGGCAGCACGCTTGATAATCCGACCGTTTAAGACGCCTTAGAGACTAGAATTTGGTGTCTAGACCATGGACTTCTAGCAAACCCGATCTACTTATTGGATCTTTACGGGAATAGGTCCCCCATTTGAAACCCAGCGGCCCCCAATCTCGCTGATATTAACTTCCATTTTATCCCGAGTTTCAATCTTTTGCAAATTCACTTTTATCGGATCGTAAGTGCTGACTTTTTTGAGGTTTACATTTAATTCTTTGTAAGTGTTGATATCCACTATACGGACGTCCATCACCGCAGCATCTTCCACAGGAACCAGTTTAAAACCGTCGGGAATTACTGAGGCCTTGGTAGTTTCCGTGGCATAGGTCGATGGGATAAAATCGATATCCTTTACCACATTGATGCTAAGGCAAATCGCGATGATGGTAAGAATGGTTTTGGTGTATCTGTCTGTTTTCATAGTTTATGAGTTTTAGAGGCTAAGAGGTTAAGAGGTTATGAATTTACATTTTTTACACGTAACCGATAACCCAGAAATGAAAACAGAGTATAATTACATTTCATCTACCTCATTTTACAACTCAGTTTGTTTTTTTTCGATAAGAAGTAACGATATTTAATCTTTGAGCTGAAAATCAAAATCAACTACAATGAAAATTTCAGTCGCCATCCTTTTTCTTTTCCTAATACCCAGTTCTCTTTTATCACAAACTCTTATTTCTGGAACGGTTACGGATATTAAAGGTGTTCCAATCATAGGCGCTAATATTTATTTCGAAGGCACTTACGATGGTTCTTCTTCAGATGAAAATGGAAAATTCTCTTTTGAAACTTCTGAAAGTGGCTCTCAAACCTTGATCGTTTCTTACGTTTCTTTTGAACCATATAAATTGGCAACGGATGTTTCAAAAATGAAAGATTTGAAAATAATTCTTCGTGAGGATGTCAATTCTTTGGAAACCGTTACCATATCTGCAGGTACTTTTTCGGCTGGGGACAATAGCAAAATTTCGGTATTAAAACCATTGGACATAGTTACAACCGCAAGCGCTGTGGGCGATTTTATTGGTGCTTTCCAGACACTACCTGGCACCACGACCGTTGCGGAGGACGGCAGATTGTTCGTGAGAGGTGGTGATGCTGAGGAGACCCAGATTTTTATTGATGGCATTCGGGTTTTTACTCCTTATAGTCCAACTGCCAACAACGTGCCCTCCCGCGGACGATACAGTCCATTTTTATTTGATGGGATTACCTTTTCAACGGGGGGATATTCTGCCGAATACGGACAGGCATTATCATCTGTTTTGCTTTTGAACACTATTGATGAACCTCCACAAAACCAAACGGATATTGCAATTATGAGTGTGGGTGGGGGTTTGGGACATACCAGAAAATGGGAAAAAAGTTCTTTGAGCTTAAATACTTCCTATACAAATCTAGCTCCCTATATCGCGATTCTTCCCGATAGAAACGACTGGAAAAAACCTTTTGAAACCGCTTCAGGAGAAGCAGTTTTCCGTCAGGAAATAGGGGATGGACTCCTGAAAGTTTACGGCGCCTTTGATACTTCCGATTTTGAGTTGATCCAAGAAGACATCAACAATCCGGAAGGAGTACGATTTAAACTGAACAATCAAAACTTCTATACCAATGCCAATTATTCAGTAGTCTTGAATAAAGGGTGGTCTGTTTTTGGCGGTGGAAGCTATACATACGCGAATACCAAAGTTGGCATTGATAAAGCCGATATTAAAGACGTGCAGAATTCCGCACATCTTAAACTAAAACTGGGAAAGCGTTTCAGCAATCGTTTTAGATTGAATTTTGGCGCAGAACAGTTGATAACCGATTTTAATGAAGATTACGACGAGCATGATTTGGCGGCAAAATTAAATTTCAACAATAATATTACCGCAGTTTTTTCTGAAGGCGATATTATTTTTTCCAGAAAAATGGCCCTGAAATTAGGGCTCCGCGGAGAATATAGTGAATTGTTTAAAGAGTTCACCATTTCTCCAAGAGTTTCATTTGCTTTTAAAACCAGCAAAAAGGGTCAGCTTTCTTTAGCTTATGGAGATTTCTATCAACAGCCGGATAATGAATATTTAAAATTTGATGATGATTTAACGGCGCAGCATACCCAACATTTTATTCTCAATTATCAATATACCGTCCAGAATCGAATTTTTAGAGCCGAAGTGTATCGCAAAAACTACAATTATTTAATAACCTATAATGATCCAATTCCAGATATAAATACTTCTTTTTCGAATAACGGCGATGGCTACGCCCAAGGATTAGATCTGTTTTGGCGCGATAATGAGAGTATTAAGAATACCGATTATTGGATTAGCTATTCCTATTTGGATACGGAACGGAAGTACAAGGATTATCCCATAGCAGCAACTCCTTCCTTCGCCAATACGCACAATCTTTCGGTGGTGGGGAAGTATTGGATTGATGCATGGAAAAGTCAGCTCGGATTTACCTATCAATTTGCCAGCGGCCGTCATTACACCGATTATAATTCTCCTGGATTTCTTCAGGAAAAGACAAAAAGCTATAACAGCCTGAGTTTAAACTGGGCTTATCTGATTTCGCCACAGAAAATCCTTTATGCATCGGTTAATAATGTTTTCGCCCTTAACAACGTAAACGGTTATCAATATGCCAATATTCCAGATTCAAATGGAAATTTTGCAAGGCGAGAACTCCGTCCAGCTGCCGATCAGTTTTTCTTTGTAGGATTCTTTTGGACGATTAGCGACGATAAAAGAGAGAATCAATTGAAAAATTTGTAGTTGTTGGTTACAATTCAGCTATCAAATTCAACAACTGGGTTTATAAAATTTTTAAAGCATTCTTTTTTAAATGAAATTTGAATCAGCTTTTAATATTAACCGAAAAACTAAAAATCATGCACAACATAATTGTCTATCTGAGCCTGTTCTTCACCGTCTTGGTAATGCAGGGCCAAAATGAAACTATAGTGGCTAATAATGATGCCGCGCCCACAAAATATCAACAAGGAATGCAGAATGCCTTTCAGCTCTGGCAGCAGGATAAACCTTGGGAAGCTGCCAATATGTTTGAACGCATCGCTGCGGCAGAACCTGACAATTGGTTGCCGCCCTTTTACGTGGCCCAGATAAATGTGGTAAACAGTTTTGGTGAAAAAGACAAGGAAAAGTTAACTTCACAATTAACAAAAGCCCAGAATTTTATTAATGACGCTACAGCAATTTCCAAGGACAATCCTGAAATTCTTGTTCTTCAGGCTCAACTATACACCGCGTGGATTGTTTTTGATGGCATGCAATACGGAATGTTGTATTCGCCTAAAGCGACTGAACTTTACAATAAAGCCGTCGCCCTTGAACCGGAAAATCCGCGTATGATATTGGCAAAAGCCGAATGGGAATTAGGAAGTGCCAAATACTTTGGTGGACCTATAGAATCCTATTGCAAGGATATTCAGCGGGCCATCGATCTATTTGCTTCCTTTAAGCCAAAAGGAGAATTTTATCCCAGCTTTGGAGAGGAGCGGGCAAAACAAGTTTATGCCGAAAGTTGTCAGTAAATTTACCTGCAAGGTCTATATGCAGATCTGACCTGCAATGTCTTAAAGACCTTGTAGGTCTATGCAAAACCTTAACTAGGACCCATCGAACAATCACATTAAAAATGAGATTGGACTTAACGAAGAAGATTGGGGTGGTGAAGACCTACAAGGTGGCCTACGGCAACACCTTGCAGGAAATCCAACCGAGCAACAACTTGCAGAAAATGATCAAACTAACCACGAATCCGACCTGCAAGGTCTCCAAGACCTTGTAGTTCTATAAAAGTCAAGTTTAAATCTTAATTTTATATTTGGTTGCTCCATACCCTGTATTCCGGAAAAAAAGTTCGGAGACTTAAAATCGAAATTATTTATCAATGCAATTTTTAAGAGATTTTATAAAAGCATTTTTTGTAGGCCTTGCAATTTTTATTGTTATAACCCTTATTCAATATGCTAATGGTAATATTTTTTCAAATACCGAGGAATTCTTTGTCTGGTTTTCGTACAGTCAACTGTACAGTGTTATCTTATATTTGGTGAATGCCCATTATTTCCGGTTTTTGCTGAAATGGTTTCCCAATCAGGCTTTCCAAACCAAAAATTTGATAAGAGGTGCTTCGGGTGGGATTGTGCTCACGTTGCTGAGTCTGTTTTTAATAAGGGTTTTAACTTCAACCTTAATTGCAGGAAGAAGTTTGCAAGAGTTTTTTGAAAAGGAGCAGATTGCTAATTATTATGTAACGTTCTTCATTTCTGTTGTCGTTACTGCAATTTTCTACACGGTTTATTATTACCGTAACAAACAAGAAAGTAAAGTAACCGAGCAAAAAATAATTGCTGGCACCGCTTCCGCAAAATTTGATGCGCTCAAAAACCAACTGGATCCACATTTTCTTTTTAATAGTTTGAATGTGCTTACGGGTTTGATAGAAGAAAATCCGGAAGCTGCCACACGTTTCACTACTTCCCTTTCAAAAGTATATCGTTATGTTTTGGAACAGAAAACAAAGGAGTTGGTCACTTTGGAAGAGGAATTAAAATTTGCCGAACTATATATGTCGCTGTTAACAGTTCGATTTGAGGATAGTATTATTTTCTCCTTGCCCAAACATTTAAAGAATCCACAGGCCAAAGTGGTTCCCTTATCGCTTCAATTGTTACTTGAAAATGCCGTTAAGCACAACCAAGTTACGCCTTCAAAAAAACTTCATATAACCATTTCAGAAGAAAATGGTATGTTGGTAGTTACCAATAATGTGCAAGAAAAGCAATCTCTAAGAGAGAGTACGGGGGTCGGTTTACAAAACATCCGCGACCGTTATGCGCTTTTAACAAAAAGCCCGATAATAATTAATGGTTCCCGAAAAGAATTCAGTGTGGCCATTCCTATTTTGGATGAAAGCATTCAGGTTATAAATCCTCAGGAAAACTTTATTTCAGAAAAAAGATACAAACTTGCAAAAAAACGAGTTGAA
Organism: Aequorivita sp.; assembly: GCA_049646885.1. Classification (GTDB taxonomy): domain Bacteria; phylum Bacteroidota; class Bacteroidia; order Flavobacteriales; family Flavobacteriaceae; genus Aequorivita. Next base: position 28,538 of record JBARWQ010000009.1, read on the forward strand.
CAAATAAAGGTGTTTTATCTTCATTTTGGACTTTATTTGATATGTATTCCCGGATTTCTATATCTAAATTATATTTCAAATACCGGCTTCCCCTGGGCTCTTTTTCCAATCTTAGGTTGGGGAATTGGCGTGGCCAATCACGCTTCCGAAACCTTTAATTATAATCCATTTTTAGGGAAGAAATGGGAAGAGCGTAAAATCAGGGAATTGATGGACAAGGACAATTAAACACTTCATCCTATAAAAGCGACAGTTGAGATACTTAAGTTTTCGTATTGAATAGAGTCTCGCTAATTTTATTCTATAATTAAAAACAGGTGTAATGGAACCCGAAAATAGAGACAATAAATATTTTAGAGCAAAACAGCGAGTAGCTGAAATAAAAAAATTCTATAGCAGTCTGATGTTTTACGTCATTTTTATTTCGGGGCTGGCGGGGTTAAATTACTATACGGATCAATGGCGATATCCATGGTTTCTGTGGGCCGCGTTTGGTTGGGGGATCGGTTTGGTTTTTCAAGCTACAAAGGCGTTTGGATGGCCTACCTTCTTCGGAAAAGATTGGGAGGAGCGCAAGATGAAAGAATTTATGGAAGAAGAGCAAAGAAAAAACAAAAATGATTGGAATCAATAATCTCGTTATGGAACCACAAAGTATATATCTAAAAAGAGCTAGAAAACGGGTAGAGGCACTTAAGGGTTTTTATTCCCATCTTTCGGTTTACCTGATTGTAAACATTGTTTTGTTTGTAATTCGCCGACGCGTGTTGGAGTTTTTTGCGCATACCTTCGAGGAAACAAACTTTTTGGATTGGATAGATTGGAATATTTTGGCGGTGCCATTCTTTTGGGGAATCGGACTTCTGTACCACGCTGCTAAAGTTTTTCAATACAAGTTTAAGTTTGTAAAGAACTGGGAAGAAAAACAATTAAGAAAGTTTATGAGGTAAGACGATTCGCAAACGGATATTTTTTAATTCAAGATGGAAACTAAAAGAAGTTTAGCCTATTTAAGGGCAAAGAAAAAGTTAGAAACATTAAAAGGTTTTTACAGCCACTTGATGGTTTACATAATCATTAACGTGGCCATTATTCTTGTTTCGGCAAATTTTTTCGGCCATGGGAAAGCTGATTTTTCCAATTGGGAAATTTATATCACCGCATTTTTTTGGGGAATAGGTTTGCTATCCCACGCCATCTATGTGTTCTTTGTTCTTTATTTTAAAAATAATTTTTTAAAGCGGTGGGAAGAAAAGAAAATCAAACAGTTTTTGGATGAAGACAAGTTTTGAAGTTCGGAATTTCATCATTACTTTGAAACCTGAAACCCGCAACCTTAACTATGAAAGTACTCATAATAGAAGATGAAAAACCGTCAGCTAGATATCTAAAACGGATGTTGGAAAAGCTGGATGTAAACGTAGATCAAATGCTACACAGTGTTGGTGATGCTGTGGAGTGGTTTCAGAATAATGAACAGCCCGACTTAATTTTCCTCGATATTCAATTGAGTGATGGCCTTTCTTTTGAAATTTTTGAATCGATTGAGATTAAAAGTGCCATTATTTTTACGACCGCTTTTGATGAATATGCACTACAAGCTTTTAAGTTAAATAGTATCGATTACTTGTTAAAACCGATTGATGAGGAAGAACTGCAGGCGGCGGTGACGAAATATCGAAGCTTTAAACCCCAAGCACAGAACGTGAAACTCAATTTTGAGGATATCAAAAAGTTACTTGTCAATCCGGTGGAAAGAGAATATAAAAAACGTTTTATCACCCGAATCGGACAACATATAAAAATGATTTCGGTAGATGATATAGAATGTTTTTATTCAGAAAACAAAGGTACTTATGCCCATACGATCGATGGCCGAAATTATTTGTTGGAAACCACATTAGAGCAACTGGAAGGAGAGCTTTCACCTGAAAACTTTTTCCGAATTAGCCGAAAGTTTTTTGTAAACATTAATGCTATCAAAGATATTATCTCCTATACCAATTCTAGACTTCAATTAAAATTGAACAGCTATCGAGAACAGGATGTTATTGTTGCCCGCGAACGGGTTCGCGACTTTAAAGTTTGGTTGGAATAACTTGCTTCACAGAAAACTAAAAATATCTTATTAATTATTTTTATTCTTCCATAGGCAACCTGCAACCTTCAACTCTCATTCAATTCTATTATCCTGAAATGCCGAGGGCAAAAGTCTTGGAATAAATTTTATAAGCAAAGGCAATAAAACGGCTCCTCCGGGTAAAAGAAAGACGGTTAAGGAAGGTATGGTTTTGCATATATCCAAAAGCTGATCCCTAACTTTGGTTTTCTCCTCCGCAGAGAGTTCACGGCGGGTGGAGTGCCCTAGGAGCATCAACAATTCCCCACTTTCTTCCAATTCTAGGACCAATCGGTGTTTATTGCGAATAATTAAGAGCTTTACGGTAGATGAAGATTGTTTGTAAAACTGCTTTATCGGATTGGCATATTCAAATAAGACGATTTTCTCGGTAAAATCTTCTGAAAATCCACCTAAATCAGAAAGACTTTCTGCGAGCTCATTTTCGGGAAGTTCTAAAATATCAATGATTTTGAGTAGGTATTCATACTCTGATTCATCGAGTTTGAAATCTTCCCAAATGGTTAGGCAGCAGAGGTCGAGAATAAACTTCTTTTCAATGGCACCGGTTTCTTTTAGGTCTTTCAACTGCTTTAAAAATTCCGCGCCGCTATCCGATGGATGTTCCAATATATAACCTCGCGAACTTTCAAATAGCTCAATCATCAAATTGTCGTATTTTGATTTTTTCTTCTTTGACTTTAAGGTAAAAAAGCAATAGTTCAACACTATTTCTTCTAGTTGCTTATAAACTTCCTTTATCCTTTTAGGATTGTGAAGCCAGCGTTTGTACGCCATTACGTCCAAAAACAGGAGAGCGTAGGTCAATAAGGAGATAGTATTTCTTTTCAACAGTGCATTCCCTTCCTGCAAGCGGGCGGAGAGGATGTGTTCTAAACTATGGGAAGGACTTTGCGAAAGGGAGAATTTATGGAAAAAACCTTTTTTTCCTTTTTCAAGTTCTTGATAAAATTTCAAAACACTTGCAATAGCGGCTTCATTGGAAGCCTCTTTGTTGTATTGAAAAAACTGATAAATAAGTGCGTGAAATAAGTTGACCTTCGTCAGCTCTTCTTTTGTCAATTTAAGGGAAGCTGACTTTTTTGTCGGCAAAAAATCGACTGAAATCCCGTAGATAAATCCGGAAGATTTTAATGCTTTATAAAATTCCTCTTCATTCTCAAAATTGTCGATGAGCTCCTTCCTTTCAAAAAGATTGAAAAATTTTAAAATCCAATCTGCTATAGAAGGGTTCATATTATATGAGAATGATTATTTTTACAGCTGTAAAAAAATAAGTTTTTGGCCAGATGTGTTTCAATTTAAATCATATCAGTACTTTTAAGGCCGAATATGATTTTGGCAAATTTAATTAATTCAAAGATAAGAATGATGAAATCTAAAATTTTAGCGACAATTGGTTCATTGGGGCTGGTGGTTTTGGCAATCGCACTGATTAGTGGAGACCATAACGACGCACCATCCGTTACAGGTACCACGGCGGACATAGCAGACTTCTATGCTTTTCAGGCTCCCGATCCGAATAATTTGGTGCTCGTGATGAATGTACAAGGATTAATTCCTCCAGGTTCGCCTACCGAACAAGCTGTATTTGATGAAAATATTCTGATGGAGTTCAACATTGATCTAGATAATGATTTACAAGAAGATGTGCGCATTCAAGCCATTAGACGGGCAGATACCATGTACTTTTTTGGGCCGTTTCAAACTTCCGAAAAGGGATTGGAAAGTACCATCAATACTTCTCAAAAAAACAGTGTTGTAATTTCAACCAAAGACGAGGTTCATATTGGTGAAAGCAATGGCATGAAAATGTTTGCAGGGCCGCGGGATGATCCTTTTTTCTTTGCCCATACCCAGTTTAATGCATATATGGATGGCAATGCCCCTAAAGGATTTGTAGATCCAGGGGTTGATACTTATGCTGGCACCAATGTACTCTCCATAGTTGTGGAGCTTCCGAAGTCAATGCTGGGAACCCCCGTGGCCAACGTAAATCCTTTTGCCCCGACAACCCCGACCTACAATATGTGGGTGGCAACAAAGAGAAAAATTAAATAAATGGTTTATTTTAAAAATATTATGGGAAATTCGAAATATATAGGTTTTCTTTCTTTGATTTTAATAGCTCTCGTATTTGTGCAATGTATTGATGACGATCTCGATAACGCTATTTATAACCATACCTGTAGTGACGGCATCCAAAATGGAGAGGAAACAGGAATTGATTGTGGCGGACCCGATTGCGAACCCTGTGGCGAAAACATTAATTTTGAAGGGATATATAGACAAGAGGATCAAATGGGAAGACCGGGAGTGAATCTTTTCTTTGGCGTAGAAGGACTTCGAGATAGCTTAAATCTTACTGTTCCATATAATATGCAAGCTAGATTTGAAGCAGTTTTTAAAGAAAAATTGAAATTATTGGACTCTACTTATACCACCAATGTTTTAGGCCTTGATGCAGATGACATGGCGCGAAATTTCTCAAAGGACGTTCTATGGGTATCTTATACCGGACCTACAAGCTATTACAATGGCAGTGAGGTTTTAACTGGGCGCGCCCTTGGTGAGGACGTAATGGACAATATGCTTCTTTGGATCTTCGGAGGACCCGATGGCACCAAAAACAATAATGATCCGGACACGGAACCTATGTTGATCAATGATGGTGTTCCAACAAACGACGCCCCATTTTTAAGCACCTTCCCGTATTTGGCACCTCCTTTTTAATTTGATTTCTGAAGAGATATAAGATTTATTAAGTACTTATAAAAAAAGCGTCCGCAAAATAGCGGACGTTTTTTATTGATTATTTAGTAAATAGGGAAAGTGTTCATAAGGAGCTCATTCAAAATCTATGCAATTAAAGTGCTAGAGAAAAATGATTTCGATATTGAATAGGTGTTAAATTTGATGGATAAGTATAAGAAAACATTGGTAAAATATTAATTATCGATATTTTTATAGGGGCATAGTTGTTTTTTTATTAATCCCAATGCTTAAGAAATGAAAAAAATCTCACCAGACATTTGGGTGTTTCTATTGTGTATTTTTTCGAGTACGTTAACCGCTCAAAACTTTTCTGAAGCTATTAGTCAGCAACTGGAGCAAATTGTAGAAAAAAATGAATTACTGCCACAGGATGTCCAATGGCAGATAACCAGCCAGAGCGTAAGCCGAATAAGTGGCATCCAACACATTTATTATAGACAGGTCTTTAACGGCCTGGAAATCTACGGCACCGAATCCAGCATCCACTTGATGTCCAACGGACAAGTGATTTCGAAAAACAGCAAGTTTATAAAAAGCACGACCGAAAAATTGTTCGGCAATACTTCACCGGGATTGACAGCGGCCCAAGCAGTCCAAGCCGCTGCGCTCCAGCTTAATTACAAAATCAGCCAACCTCTTTCCGTATTGGAAAAATTAAAAGGGAAGTCCATGGAAGGTCTATTAAGTGATGGCGGAATCTCCTTGAGTCCAATTCCCGTAAAGTTGATGTACACCTTAACGGCAGATGATCGACTCGTTTTAAGCTGGG
>JBARWQ010000010.1:0-4568 GCA_049646885.1 Aequorivita sp.
TTTTAAACTCCGTGTTTCTCCAATCCAAAAAGATTATATTTGAGGGTATTGGAACCGAAACACTCCCGATAACACCGGATATAGTAAATATCGCGAAAAGCGATACTTCCCATATCCAATTGTTATGCCTCATTGTAGAGCGACACAGAAACAACAGAAAATAAATGATAAAAATGAATTTTAAAGCAACACTTTTGGGACTGACAATTTTAACCTTAACAAGTTGCACGACCAAAGCACAGCAGACAACTCACGAAGTAAAAATTGTTAGTGAAATGAAAAACGTAATGTGGAAAGGACAACTTTATGGAAACATACACCTTGACACTATTGCCAACAAGACAAATTTGTATGGACTTGGACCTGTTGAGTATTTAGCAGGTGAAATCTTAATCATTGACGGTAATTCATACAAATCAACCGTGACTTCTGACTCGACAATGAAAGTTGAAGAAACTTACGACATTAAAGCCCCGTTTTTTGGTTACGCAAACATTTCAAAGTGGACAGAACAATCTTTGCCAGACAGTATTCAGACAATTCAACAACTTGAAACTTATCTCGACAAAGTGACTAAAAATTCGCTTCGACCTTTTATGTTTAAACTAACAGGGGTAGTTGATCAAGCGACAATCCATATCGTAAACTTGCCGAAAGGTTCAAAAGTAAGTTCGCCAGACGAAGCACATAAAGGACAGAAAAATTACGAACTCCAAAACGAACAAGTAGACATTATCGGCTTCTTCTCGACAGAACATAAAGCAATTTTTACGCACCACGACACCTTTTTGCATATGCACTTAATATCAACTGACCGACAAAAAATGGGGCATTTGGACGAAGTGTTGTTTAAAAAAGGAACAATGAAACTTTACTTGCCAACAGAATGAAAAAACAACGAAGGCATAACATCACCTATACGCAAGCAGGGGTTTCGTGCTTCGTAGGACAGTAAAGTGCTAAATTTAAAGTTCAGTTCTTCGTAGAAAGTTCAGTGGTAAAAATCCCTGCCTGCGTATAGCTGAGAACCGTTGTAAAACATTTAAAAATAACGAATGAACAAAATTTTAACCTCTCTTTTTCTAACTTTAATTTGCTTGAACACCTTCGGACAAAACGCATCGGAGTTAAATGAACAATCAAAAAAGTTTATAGAAACCCAAGAATTTGACAAAGCAGTTCCGATTCTTAAACAAGCAGCGGAATTGGGAAATGCTGAATCTCAATATAATCTAGGTTATTGTTATCAAGCCGGAATTGGAGTTGAGCAAAATTCTGAAAAAGCCGTGGAATGGTATTCGAAATCAGCCGAACAAGATTGGAATGATGGTCTATATGCAATGATGATGGCTTATGGAGATGGTAGTGGAGTACAACAAGATTTCAATAAAGCATTTACTTATGCCTTAAAATGTGCAGAGAATGAAGATGGAACTTGTATGTTCAATGTTATCAACTGCTATAAAGAAGGAATGGGAACTGATAAAGATATTGATAAAATGTTGGAATGGGCAATTCGACTTGGAAAGCTTGAAAACCCAGAAAATTTACAAAAAAGCGGTTACATAACATCTTCAAGATTAAACCTTGCTTATATGTACAGAGACGGAACAGACATTAAAAAAGACTTATCTAAAAGTTATCAATGGTTCTTGATTTTCAATGAGTTCAAAAGAGACTTTTCCTATATCCAACAACAACAGATTGTAGAAGAAATCAAAGAATTAGAAAACAAATTGACTAAAGAACAAAAAGCAAACGGACAAAAAGAAGCCGAAAAAATAATCGAAAGACCATTAGAAAATTTGGAAAACTTGTACAAAGCTGAATTATAAAAACGTTTTACAACACGAGTATAAACGCAATAGCGGAGTTAGTGCTTAAACGAATGGAATCTTATAAATTTAAAGTCAGTATTAATCAAAAAGCAAGTGCTCAAATCCCGCTACTGCGCTTATACCAAACGTTGCCACACATTAAAAAAAAACCGAATTCCATAGAATGAACAGACTAATTTTCATAATATTTCTTTCTATTCCATTATGGAGTTTTGGACAAATTGAAAATAAATGGCAACCAGATAGTATTTATTCAAACCGACAAGTAAAGAAAATATTTGTCTATTTAAATTCACCAAAAGACTTATCCGAAATTGTTGAATTTGACCGAAATGGAAAAAGAATACGCTCGACAAAATATAGTGCTTCTTACAATCGTAAAACACGAAAAAGAAAACGGATTGAAAAAATCAGCGTATTTAAATACAATAATAAAAATCAGTTAATTAAAATAATAGATTCAGTTGGAAATGATTCAACCACTTTTAAATACGGGAATAACGGAAAACTAATTTCATCCCGAAAGAATTTGGGAAATTTTAATTACGAAACAAAATACTTCTATAAACCATACAAATCAACCACAACTCAGAATAAAGACACAATACTCGTTTACGAAAAGACAAAAGAATATGAAAAAGACTTTTATGTTAGTAGATTTTTTGGTTATTACTTAGAACCAAAACTTAAAAAAGTAAAAACGACAGAAAACGGAATAACAAATACTTTAGCATATTCTGACCAAACCGATTTACAAAGGTTTGAGGATAATAAAACAATTGATAACAGTTTTAACGAAAAAGGTCAACTTATAAAATCCGATATTAAGTCAATATTTATGAATGACCGAATTAATGAATATGAACTGAATTATAAATATTACGAAAATGGACTTTTAAAAAGCGTTCGTGGTTATGTACCAAGATATTTCAAATATGAATTTTGGGAATAAAAAACGTGTGGCAACAACGTGTATAATTAATGGCTTGTTCTCGCCTACTTACGAAAATCCTCGCGGATTTTCTATTCGGTTTTTATTTGCTAAATTAGGTGCTTAAACACGCCACTAATCATACACAAACACGTTACCCCACATTTAAAAAAAACATATGGGAATATTTAATTTTAGAAGTTCAGAACCGGAAAGAAGTGTAAATCTTCAAGATATTTTTAAATTGAAAATTTATACAGTTCCGAATGATAGTTTTCACGAACAAGGCGAGCCAATCGAAATGGACGGAAAAATTGTACGGACATTTTCAAAAAGTTTTATAGAAGAAAATGATTTTGAGTGTGGACTTTTCGATGTAGTTGATGTGAAAACTTTTCAAGGCTTTCCAAATAAAAACCTAATTTTCACCAATGAAAGTATCGTAATTGGTGAATTCGAATTAAGTAATATTAATCGGCTTACAAATCAACTTCACAAGATTTACGGAAAAGACGATGACGGTAATAAACAATTTTCGAATAAAGATGTAGAAGATATAAATTTCGGATATTGGAATAGGCATTGGTCTAAACATAAAAACCCAGCGATGATGACTTTTGACGATGAATACGGTTTGAGTTTAACTATTTGGTTAACAGAATAATTATTATGAATGAAATTCAATAACGCAAAAAACCATTTGATGATTATAAAGCTGATAAAAATTAAAATGAATTAGTTAAAACAGCATTGACAATTGGCGGAATTGAATTATTAGGATAATTAATAGGAAAAGCTTCTGAATAAAAAACGTGGGGTAACAATGTATAAAAAAAATAGGGCAAGTAAGTGCTAAACCCAATGTTTCAGGCTTGTTTGCGAGGTCGCCAAATCTTTTGATTTGGCTTTAGAACAAAAATATAAAACAAAATGCAAAAGATTTGGCTTGTGGATAATCCGAAAAGTAATTGCTTATTTACAGCCCTACTTCTTTTATACTAAACGTTGCCCGATATTTGAAAGAAAAACCACTAAGCGTATAATTAAAGAAGCAAATAGATATGAGCACATTTTATAATAAAGAAACTAAGAGAATCACTTGGATTTCTTTGGTCATAATTTTATTCGTTTTGCTAATAATAAAGTTTATAGTAAAATAATTTCTATCAATCAAAGACGATTTAAAAAAAAGATTTTTGGTCGACTGGGAAAGAAGAAAAAGTTGAGCGGAAAAAACTGCACAACCAAAAAAAGGATTTCGGAACTTTTGGCATCGAACGGGATTTGGAGAAAGACCATTTTTGGTCGATTAAGGTACGTGAAAGAAGAAAATAAATGTGCGGATTTGGACAAACTGTTTCCGAAAAAGATTTAGGAAAGTCGAGTCTCGGAAGCGAAAAGCCAGCGAAAACCATCTTCTTTTTTTCGATGGTTCGTGAAAGAAAGAAAAAAGGCGGAACGCAAGCAAAACGGAACAGAGCGCAGAAAAACATCGGGCAACATTAGCTATAAGCAATGCGGGATAAGTGCCAAACTCAAAAGCAGTTGTATATTTACGAAGTCGCCAAAACTTTTTGGCGATTAGAATAATTAGAAATTAAAGAACAAAAGTTTTGGCTTATTGCGAGTTCGAAAATGATTGCATTTATGCCCCGCACTGCTCATAGCCGAGACGTTATTCGGTAATTTAAAAAAGGCTAATGTCCCTCTTTTCTGATTTGGATCATTTTTCCTTTTTTGTTTACGGGAGCATTTTAAAATAAGGCAGGGGCAATGAAAATTGCGACTCAAAGTCTTGG
>JBARWQ010000011.1:0-12224 GCA_049646885.1 Aequorivita sp.
GAGCCTATCTCCGTTTGACTTTACAGGTTAAAATTAAATATAAGAAATCGATAAAGTAAAATATGTTATTAACAAGAAGTTCAATAAACTGGATATAGTGTCAATCAAATATATGAATGGACAAACCATAAACCCCAAACCCCAAACCCCAAATAATCTACCCGTCTAATATTCTGAAATCTCATCAGAGTTTTCTATCTTCCCCTAAAATTTCTCAAAACCACTTATGAGGATACTGCTAGCTGCCATATATCCGTACGCATTTTTGTTGTTGTATCTCCTCCTTCCTTTCGATAATTACGTGAGGGCCCTACCTAATATTCTTTTGGCAATTTTGATCATAGCTTTCCCCTTGGTTGTAAGGCGAAAGGATTTCGCCAGGCTTAAGTCTCTGCCCGTAGCGGCTTTTTTCATCTTTGTTTTGTACTTATTGATCAATTCTTTTGTGGCCGGAAGACTGGCAGGGGATTTCAATATCATCAAAAAAGTACTTATTGCCTTGGGTCTGGTCATTTTGTACATTCCGGTGGATGATGAGGAAAAAATAAACGGAGCGATAATATTCTCCTCCTTGGCCGCTATTGCTTTTACGGTCTATAATTTTGTGCTTATAACCCATGCCACAGGTAATTTTGCCCTTGGCGATTCCCCCCAGGTGGTGGAATCTCTTCTTATTGATAGAATGTACCTAGGGATCTTAAGCACCTTCAGCATCCTTATCTCATTCAAATCTATACAAACTCGATATCATCCCAATAACAATTACCATCTGGCCAATATTTTTATTAACCTGGCATTTATGATCCTGATTGTCTCCAAAATTTCAATCGTGGCTCTTGTCATCCTATTGCTAGTAAGGCAGTTTTATGGCAGTCGAAGTTTCTGGAAACCTATTTGGGCCGTGCTGGCTTTGGGCGGTCTTATAGGATTGTTTCTCCTCCCTGCTGCGCAACCTACCTACAATGAAACAGAGTCATTTCCGAAAACGAGTGATGCCCCTAAATTTATTAAAAACTCCATGACCTACCAGCTGCGTGCTGAGGTATGGCATTGCGCCAAAACCATCATTAATACCCAGGGATTCAGTCTTACAGGCCTTGGTTTCGAAACTACAAATAACGAGTTGCTTTCTTGCTATGACTCGCAGATTGAAGATCCACAAAAACGCGAACGCTTTATTGAGGCAGAGTACAATACGCACAATCAGTTTCTGGATTTTTATATGAGTGCGGGCTTTCTGGCCCTGTTGCTCTTCACAGTTTTTATAATTGCCAGCTTTTTGGGGAATAGAAAAGATTTTTTCCCCACCGCCCTCTTGGTGCTTTTCATAATTTATTGTTCCGTGGAAAATGTCTTTCATAGGCAGATTGGAGCCTATTATATTGGTTTTATCTTAATAGCCTTGCTGATAGGGATGCGATCGGGGGAAAACAAGGAAATAAAATGAGATAGAACGCCTGTAAATTGTACTTTTGCAACCTTATAGAAAATAAAATTACCCGCTGCTGCGGTTATTATATATGAAGATTTCAGTAATAGGAACAGGTTACGTTGGTTTGGTGACAGGCACTTGCTTGGCCGAAACCGGCAATGAGGTAGTATGTGTTGATATCGATAAGGATAAAGTGGAAAGAATGCGTCGGGGCGAAGTGCCTATTTATGAACCGCATTTGGAGGTGCTTTTGGATCGAAACATCAAGGCGGATAGATTAAAATTCACAACTTCTTTAAAGGAAGGTTTGGAACATGGGGAGATTATTTTTCTCGCCCTCCCAACCCCAGAAGATGAAGACGGCTCCGCCGATCTTTCTTATGTCCTTAACGTGGCCGAGGAAATTGGCAAAAGGATAAAGGAATACAAGCTGATTGTCGATAAAAGCACCGTGCCGGTAGGCACAGCCGAAAAAGTGAGAAACGTAATCGCTAAAAATGCAATCTGTGAGTTTGATGTGGTTTCCAATCCCGAATTCCTACGGGAAGGCTATGCTGTTGACGATTTTCTAAAGCCGGAGCGCATCATTATCGGCTCCAGCAGTGAAAGGGCCACAGAGCTTATGAAAAGGCTTTACCGCCCATTTGTGAGGTCTGGAAATCCGATTATAGTAATGGATGAGAAATCTGCGGAACTCACTAAATACGCCGCCAACTCCTTCTTGGCAACCAAGATTACCTTTATGAACGAGATTGCCAACTATTGCGAAAAGGTTGGTGCCGACGTGGATATGGTAAGGGCCGGTATTGGTTCCGATAGCCGAATAGGCAAACGGTTTCTATTTCCCGGAATCGGCTTCGGGGGTTCCTGCTTTCCTAAGGACGTGAAGGCACTGCACAAAGCCGGAAAAGATGAAGGCTATGATTTTAAGATCTTGGGCTCGGTCATTGCCATTAATGCCGCTCAAAAAACTATTCTGCTCCCCAAAATGGAAAAATATTTCGAAAATGGCCTAAAAGGAAAAACCATTGCCGTCTGGGGACTTTCGTTTAAACCGGAAACCGATGATATTCGCGAGGCTCCATCCATTGATATTATGAAAGCCTTACTGGAAAAGGGAGCGAAATTGCAAGTATTCGATCCCGAGGCCATGGCCAATATAGAAAAACGTTTTGGCAACCAATTGCATTATGCCGCATCTATGTATGAGGCACTTGAAGGAGCCGATGCGCTTTTGATATGTACCGAGTGGAGCATTTTCCGAACTCCGGATTACGCCAAAATGAAAGAGAGCTTAAAGAATCCGGTTATTTTTGACGGGAGAAACGTATATAACCTCAGCGATATGGCAACGGAAGGGTTTACATATATCTCCATTGGCAGAAAGGAAGTTAACAATGCAGTAAAGTAGGGATAATATGAAGCGTATAGGAGTTAATGAAGTTGAAAAGGATTTAAGAATTAAATTGGAAGCATTTTCCAAAAAAGGAACAACACTTTGAAAAAAGTACTCATAACAGGTGCGGCTGGATTTTTGGGCTCGCATCTTTGCGATAGGTTTATAGCTGAGGGTTTCCAGGTAATTGGAATGGACAACCTGATTACGGGCGATCTGAAAAACATAGAGCATCTTTTTAAGTTGGAGGCCTTCGAGTTTTACCATCACGATGTCACCAAGTTTGTCCATGTTCCAGGGAAGGTAGATTATATCCTCCATTTTGCGTCCCCGGCTAGCCCCATAGATTATTTAAAAATCCCGATTCAAACCTTAAAAGTTGGTTCTTTAGGAACACATAACCTTCTTGGTTTGGCCAGGGAAAAAAATGCGCGTATTCTGATTGCTTCCACTTCTGAAGTTTATGGAGATCCATTGGTACATCCGCAGACTGAGGAATATTATGGCAATGTAAACACTATCGGCCCACGCGGGGTCTATGATGAAGCCAAGCGCTTCCAAGAGTCCATTACTATGGCCTATCATAGGTTTCACGGTCTGGAAACTAGGATTGCCAGAATCTTCAACACCTATGGCCCCAGGATGCGCCTAAATGACGGGAGGGTCATTCCAGCCTTTATCGGGCAATCGCTTCGCGGTGAGGACTTGACGGTTTTTGGCGACGGTCATCAAACCCGATCTTTCTGTTATGTGGACGATCAGATAGAAGGTTTGTACAGACTTTTGCTCAGCGATTATCCGCTCCCGATAAACATTGGCAACCCAGGGGAGATAACCATCCTTGACTTTGCGAATGAAATCATTAAATTGACGGGCACGCAACAGAAAATTGTATTTAAACCTCTGCCCCAAGACGATCCTCTCCAACGGGAACCCGACATTAGCAAAGCAAGGGAAATCCTTGGTTGGGAACCAAAAGTCTCAAGGGGAAAAGGCATGAAGAAAACCTTTGAATATTTTAAAAATCTTTCGAAAGAGGAACTTTTTAAAAGTGAGCATAAGGATTTTTCAAAACACAACAGATAGATAGACCATGTTTAGAAGCGGGAGATTTTCAGGTTTGTTGCGGCCTATTTCGTATGGAATAGATCTTTTCCTTATTAACTATTTGGCTTATCACTTCTTTGGTCTTTCTATTCCGTATTTTAATTATTTGGTCTTTGTAACCTTAGCTTGGTTTATACTTTCTTTAAGATCAGGTTTTTATGAAATCTATCGCTTTACTCATGTGGCTAATATTATGTCGCTTTTGGGAAAACAAGGTATAATCTTTGCCCTGCTCGTTTTTTCGTTTTTCGGCTTCTATAATAACTTGGATGTTGCCGCCAGCGCTATCTTTAAGTATATTATTTGGGTAATGCTCGGCATCGGGATCCTGAAATTTACCATCTATTACCTGCTTAAAAAGTATCGATTGCATCTTGGGGGGAACATCAGAAAAGTGGTGATTATCGGGTTAAACCAAAAAACCGACCAGTTGCGAAAGTTTTTTACCAACAATCCTGTATATGGATACCATCTTTACAAGACCTTTGATATGAAAGGTCCGAACAAGGTTACCATTGAAGAATGTATGGATTATATTTTGAAGGAAGGAATTGATGAGGTGTACTCCTCAGTGGCGGAAATAGACCATCAGGATTTGGTGAAGCTGATCGATTTCGTTGACAACAACTTAAAAATATTGAAATTCCTGCCGGACAACAAGGAAATTTATAGCAAAAAACTGGATTTTACATACTATGGAGTGCTTCCTATCCTCTCCATGCGGCGGATCCCGATGGACGAACCATTCAATAAATTTCTAAAACGTGCTTTCGACATTATTTTATCGCTTTTTATAATCGTTTGTGTTCTATCTTGGCTTACGCCTATTTTAGGATTGTTCATTAAGCTCGAATCCAAAGGCCCAGTATTTTTTAAGCAAAAGCGCAATGGATTGGATTATAAAGAGTTTTATTGTTATAAATTCCGATCTATGAAACCTAACCCTATGGCAGACCTATATCAGATTTCCAAAGATGATGAACGCGTGACACGAGTAGGCCGGATTATTCGAAAAACCAGTATAGATGAATTACCACAATTCATTAACGTTCTGAAAGGTGATATGTCCGTGGTGGGCCCCCGACCGCATATGGTCAGCCATACCCATATGTACGCCGAACGGATTGACAAGTTTATGGTCCGCCATTTTATAAAGCCTGGAATAACCGGATTGGCACAAGTAAGTGGATTTCGCGGGGAGGTAGAAAGTGAGAGCCATATCATAAACAGGGTCAAGTACGATATCTTTTATTTAGAAAACTGGAGCCTCTTCCTCGATATCAAAATAGTGTTCCAAACTATCTACAACGCCCTGAAGGGAGATGAAAAAGCGTATTGATGTTATGGATACTCCCTTGATATCGATCATAACCCCAGTTTACAATTCCGAAAAGTTCTTGGAGGCAGCCATAACTAGCGTCCAAAACCAAACCTATTCCAATTGGCAATTGATTCTAATAGATGATGCCTCCACGGATAGTTCTGAAAAGATTGCAAAAGAGTTTTATAGCGGGGATTCCCGAATAACTTATGAAAAACTTCCCGTAAACCGAGGCGCGGCCGTTTGTAGAAATAGGGCTATCGAGCTGGCCAAAGGGGAATATATTGCTTTTCTGGATTCAGACGATTTCTGGGCTCCCGATAAACTGGAGATTCAACTCAGTTTTATGCAGCGGAAAGATTGTGATGTTTCTTTTTCTAATTATCTGCTAATAGATGAGCAAGGAAACTCGTTGGGACGTAGGATCGTGGCTATGCCAGTGCTTTCTTATGAAAAGCAATTGCGAAACAATTATATAGGAAATCTTACAGGTATGTATCGTAGCGCAACCATAGGAAAGGTTTTTTCCCCCCCATTGAGAAAAAGACAGGATTGGGGCCTTTGGTTGGAAGCGATCAAAAGAAGTGGCAAACCGGCTATGGGAATTCCAGTGGATTTGGCTTTTTATAGAAAACGTAAGGATTCAGTGAGCACGAATAAGTTGGGACTGCTGAAATACAATTTTCTTTTCTACAAAAACTATTTGGGATGTTCTTGGACAATCTCAACTTACTATATGATTGTATTTTTAGGGGAATACTTTTTCGTGAGACCTAAATATATCCAAAAATCACATTAATTTATTGGATTATTGAGAGAATCCTTATAAGCGTCAAACCGAGTAATCATTGGGTAATAAGCGATACAAACTGCTTTAGTTTGCCACTTTTGCTACGTTTTAAAATGTCGGATCTTTCAAAAATAATCTTTAGATCTTTTTCTAAATATTCTAAAATGGATTTTTGAATCGCTAGCTTTTCTTGATGGACAAGTTCTTTATCGGCAACATATTGAATTTTAAAAGTATCCAATTCGATTTGTTTTATGGTGAATTCTTTCACGTTGCTATCGTTTGAGATGATGCTTTTTGTAACATAATAAAAGGTAAGGCCGGGTACTATTTTACCGCTTGGCAAGCGGGCCATATCGTTTGTCCGGCCAATTAGCTTTTCTAATATTGGTCTTTTATAGGTACTGGAAGTCGCCAAGATCCCGGTATCTCCAATGTCGTAGCGAATCATTGGCTGTGCCTTATTGTATAGGGAAGTGATTACAATGCGTCCGGAATTTCCTAAGGGGACAGGCTTATCGCATTCGTTGAGAATTTCAACAAAAATAGTTCTACTATTAACGATAAGATCTCCCTCAATATCTGAAAAAGCTATTAAATCTAGTTCGGAAGCTCCATATTCATTAATTACTGGAACGCCAAAGACAGCTTCCATTAGTTTTTTATCGTCATCAAAAAGCATTTCACTAGTTACAATACAATACCTTAGAGTAGGACAAATCTCAGTGAGGAGGATATCCCTTTCTTTTAAGAATTTTGCAAAAAGCACGATTGAACTGGTATATCCATTGATATAATCAAATTTTTTACGTTTAAAGGATTCTAAGATGTCCTCCAATATTCTTGTGGAAAGATTAAAAATCGGAAATCTGTAACGATGGCTAAAGAAATCTTTGATGCGTTCTTTGTAATAATTTTTATAATCTAGTGGAATCCCGTAAAACCGCGCTTGTAAGGAAGCGTTGAAATCAATTCCCAAACTCCCAAAACGATCTATTATTTCAGCCCAAGTTAAGGCATGACAGAATTTGTCCTTCGCAAAAATAAAGGGTGTTCCACTGGAACCAGAGGTTTTATTGACATAGACGGTTTTCTTGGTAAATCCTTCCGAAAGCCTATCTTCCAAGGGCATTTGAAGGTGGCTTTTGGTCATAATTGGAATGCTGTCCCAGGCCACATCCCCATTTTCTATAAAATCTTTATAAAATGGATTGTTTTGTATATGATATCGAACTATTTCCTCACGGGCCTTGAAAATATAGTTTTTATAATTCTCTTCTGAAATTTGTTGAATCTCTTTTAGCTTCTCCTTTGCCGTAGCAATGGGAAATCCATTTAACTTCAACGTAGTTTCAAACAAATTCATTTTACATTAAATTAGGGCGTCAAGTTACAAACAATTATTTTTGACACCGGAATAAAATTTTTCAATCTTCCCGCAAGGCTTCCCCTTGTCCGCCATGCCTACGGCAGGTAAACCGGAGGAAGAAGACCTTCCTGCAAGCCCGCCTGCAGGACGGGCAGGGTCTTCAAGACTTTCCTGCAAGGTATTCAAGACCTTGTAGGTATGCTTGGAAGAGGAACAATGGAAAACGATAAAACCTATTAAGGTTCTCCAGACCTTTTTGCAGGCCCCACTGGTCCGGCGGAGAAAGAAGACCTTGTAGATATAAAAAAAAATTGATATGAACATTCTAATCCTAGGTTCTGGCGGTCGCGAACACAGTTTTGCCCACAGCTTATCACAGAGTAAACGCTGCAAAAAACTTTATGTAGCCCCTGGAAACGCGGGGACGGCATCCATTGCCACCAATGTCGATATAGCACCAACCGATTTTGAGGCGGTCCGCAAATGTGTTTTGGAAAACAATATCCAAATGGTAGTCGTTGGTCCCGAAGATCCATTGGTGCGCGGGATAGCCGATTATTTTTTGGAAACCGAGGATTTGAAAGAGGTAATGCTTATTGGCCCATCAAAACGCGGTGCCCTTTTGGAAGGAAGCAAGCAGAGGGCCAAGGAATTTATGATGCAGCACAACATTCCCACCGCCGCTTATGAATGCTTCACCCCCGAATCGGTGGAAGCTGGAAAAAGTTTTTTGGAAAGACTAAATCCACCCTATGTTTTAAAAGCTGACGGTCTTGCCGCTGGAAAGGGAGTTTTGATTATAAACGATTTAAACGAGGCCAAAGAGGAATTGGAAAATATGCTTACCCATAGCAAATTTGGGGAAGCGAGCTCCAAAGTGGTCATAGAGGAGTTTTTGGACGGCATAGAACTCAGCGTATTTGTGCTTACCGATGGCAAAAACTACAAAATCCTTCCTACGGCCAAGGATTACAAGCGTATTGGTGAAGGCGATACCGGGTTAAACACAGGTGGAATGGGTGCCATTTCTCCAGTGCCATTCGCCGATGGGGAATTGATGAAAAAGATTGAGGACCGTATCGTAAAACCAACAGTCGATGGCCTTTCCAAGGAAAATATAGATTATAAAGGTTTTGTTTTTATGGGTTTGATAAGGGTAAACAATGAGCCTTATATTATCGAGTACAATGTGCGCATGGGCGATCCGGAAACCGAAGTGGTCCTGCCGCGAATCAAATCTGATTTGGTCGATCTTTTGGAAGCCTGTGCCCAACAAAATTTAGATGCCGTAAATATCGAAATCGATTCCCGTGCTGCAACCACCGTAATGCTGGTATCCGGAGGCTATCCTGAAGATTATGAAAAGGGAAAGGAAATTTTGGGACTCGAAAATGTGGAAGGTTCCACGGTTTACCATGCGGGCACAAAAATGGAAAATGGAAGGATCGTCACCAATGGGGGCCGGGTCTTGGCTGTAACTTCCCTTGACGATGACTTTAGAAAGGCTCTTAAGAAATCATATCAAAACATTGAAAGGATTTCGTTTGATGCGATGCAGTATCGTCGGGATATTGGTTTTGACTTATAGAAATAAAAAACCTCAAAATCCTATTGTTTAATAAAAACAGGATTTTGAGGTGATAAATACTTTAACCCTTGTACTGACTACGGATTCTCGTCGAAGGTATAGGTTACATCGGTATTGTCATTGAACTTTCTCAATTGAAGCATCCAATAAGTAAAGGCTATGGCCCCCGTTAGCAACAAAATCCACGAAACGATATTTGCCAATAACCAACTTTCCAATTCCAGATTGTATAAGGTCTGGAACGGAACCAAAAGTGTGTCTTCAAAAAGAGAAGCTATTCCTTCCCAAAAATCTCTCCAAGTCATATCTTTAAACTTTTAAAAGCAAAAATATAAAATAACCCCTATGCTGACAAGCTTTTTCGGAAAATCTAAGCCTATCCACTTTTTAATCTTGGGCGTTATTCTTGTCTTAAGCTTTATTTGGACCTTATTTGCCAGATCTACAGAGGACATTACGCTGTCTAAAATTTTGATAAGTGCCCTATTGATCGCGGTTACGGTGCTAAGTATGATAGTTTTGGACTTCCTAGTGAGCAAAAATCATCTGACCAAAACAAATACTTACGCCATTTTCTTTTATTCGGGATTTCTGTTAATGTTGCCCATTATTTTTCTGGATTCCAATGTTCTTCTTGCGAATATTTTTCTTCTGCTTGCCTTACGGAGGATAATGAGCTTGCGCAACGACAATAATTCCGAAAAGAAAATCTTCGATGCCGCCCTTTGGATAACGGTCGCTTCTCTTTTTTACTTTTGGTCAATGTTGTTCTTTGTTCCCCTCTATCTGGCCTTGATCCAAAAACCAAATGTCACTTTTAAGCAAATGTTGATTCCGCCAATAGGTCTTCTTGCGGTTTTTATTATTAATACGGCTTATCAATTACTTGTCAACGATTCCTTTGGATGGATTTTTGAATGGCATCAATCTATTTCTTTTGATTTCAGTGCGTATAATGCTTTTGAGGTTTTGATACCGGCAACCTTGCTGATTGGCTTTTTAGTGTGGACGGGAATTTATAGGCTGGGACAATTGCCCATGGTGTCATTAAAAGACAAGACCAATTATATTTTGGTGATGATCGTTGCCCTCACAACCCTTGTTATTGCCGCGTGCGGTCCCGAAAAAACGGGGGCTGAACTCCTTTTTGTCCTTACGCCCACGGCCATTATGTTTGCTAACTATATTGAGGGCGGCCCCCAGGATGGCTTTGCCAAAAAAGACCAAGGAGAATTTTGGTTCAAGGAAATTCTGCTGTGGTCCGTTGCCGTTTTATCAATTGTCTTTTTATTAATATGACTTTGATTGATTTAAATAATGTTGAGAAAGAGCTGAAGAAACGACATCAGTATCCATATAAATGGTTTAGAAAACAGAATGACCAATGGGATCGATTGACCGATTTTATTTACAATACGCCAAGATGGGAAGACCATTGAATTAGTCTTATTGGTATATTTTCATCAAAAAGGGGTAGATTTTCATTTGACTATATTAAAATTAGCTCAAAAACATTAAATTAGCAGGAAAACACGGAAAAACTTGTGAGTTCTAAAAAAATCAAATGGAGAAAAGATTTTATTGATTTTTATTTTGGGGTATAATAATTTTTAATTCTTTTTTATTTAAATACCCTAACTCCTTGTTTAAATTAACCACACAGTAAAAATAGAATATATGAAAAATATTCTCACTTTCGCGCCGGCCCCACAAGCCCCAAACCAGCAAGCTCCTGTCATGGACTTCATCAGCGCTAACGCCGGGATAACCTCCCGTATCGGAACCCTCTTTATTGGGCGAGCGGTGGTGCCAGGAACATCAAATGTTTTCCTAAGTAGAAATAATACTGGATATGATTGTGCCCATAAAGACAATCGTTCTTACACCGAGAGTTGTCTTGATGTCACCGGAGGAGCAAACTTTGCCAACCTCATCATCAACCAAATTGCCTACTGGAATGGACTGACAACGGTCGGAACCCAGGGCGGACTTGGTGGAGGTGGGAGCTCGGTTGCCTCAACCCTGACCGTGAACAGTAACGGAACCAATACGGGACTCCTCGTCAGCGGCCTTGGCTATCCAAACCAGGCAAACTTTGCGCCACGAAACCTCACCACGACGGTTCCTGTCTGTGCCAAGGCCGATGGAACGATGGTGCGATGTAACGAACCCGAACCCATGGCCTACCATTGGGATGTCGGGAATTACGGTGCCTGTAACGGACAAACCTATCCAAAATGTAACGGGAATTACCCGGTTTCAAATGGAGGAGCCTGTGAAGGGCAATGGAACACGACAACCCAAGGTTCCTGTGGAGGGACTTATCAAGGTCCCCAAGGGCAAAAAGTAGACTGGATGGGGAACCCATTCAATTGGTCAGACGGACTGCTCTATACGGTCAGGTGGGAAAATAATCAATGGGTTCCTACTCCAATGACGCGATGTGCAACCGAACCAGAAGCCTATGATATGCGAGTTAATAGAAACCTCGATTTCAACGCTTCATCTGATAACAGAGCATGCTTTACAAATAATCCACCTTATTCATGGCCATCAGAGCTTTATGAACCTTCAATCGCTGATGGAATGTGGCACCGGGTAAATGTAACCTCAGGGCCAGGAGGAGATAGGGTAAATGCCGGGAATTCAAGCACTCCAGGTTGGATAAACAGTGTCTATCTTGACAACTCTCTATATCAGGAAGGAGCAATATTTTCTTGTGCTGGACCAAACACGCAGCAATCATGTATGGCACAAAACGGTGGAAACAATAATTGTTCATGGACACCCGGAGAAACCCAAACAAACTACTGTGCACCAGCCACCAATCAGGCTGACTGTTTGGCACGAAATGCGGCATGTAGCTGGAACCCTCGCGCAAGCACGGTTTCCTGTGCAGGACCAACCA
Organism: Aequorivita sp.; assembly: GCA_049646885.1. GTDB lineage: Bacteria > Bacteroidota > Bacteroidia > Flavobacteriales > Flavobacteriaceae > Aequorivita. The sequence continues at coordinate 11,912 of JBARWQ010000011.1, forward strand.
ATGCAAACGAATGTACCGCACAGCATCCAAACTGTAGCTTTGCGCCAGGAAACCCTGGAACCAAAACCAGAACGGTCGTATGTAAAAATGCGAGCAACCAAACGGTCGCAGATCAATTCTGTATCAATACCGTGGGGCTGAAACCTTCGACCTCAAGTTCTTGTGGTGTTTCCCAAGGATTCTAATGAAGCCGTCTCAATAATCAAATTGGGGCGGTTTTTTTATGTTTCATTTGTGGCGATACCTTTTCAGTGATTTAGGATTTTGGTTAAAATGGCCCTTTCTCAGGCACTTTTCTTCCTTAGATTATGTG
>JBARWQ010000012.1:0-3831 GCA_049646885.1 Aequorivita sp.
TTGTTTTAGGCTTCTTTCAGATTTTACCTCACGGTAAACACCCTTGCCCTCAACTAACGGTTCTCGTCAAAATAAGCCCGTTCGGGACTTTAACCCTAGAGATAATGAACATGCATAGCAAACAAAAAGAAGAGCTCATTAATGCTCTTCAAAAAGGTGAGAGGTCAGGCTTCATAACTGACTTTAACCGAAGTGATTTTTTAAATAAAATCCACGAAAAAAATACGTCCAAATAATGCGATTCAGGATAAGTGAAGAAGCCGCTATCGATTTAGAAGAAATATGGCTTTACACCTCCGAATATTGGTCAATCGACCAAGCCGACAGATATCTAAATCTATTATTGGATGAAATTGAATACCTATATCAAAATCCAAGAATGGGTGAAGATTATAACGATATTAGGGAAGGATACTTCCGTCTTCGCGTCAAATCCCATCTAATCTTCTACAGGATTAATTTGAGGAAAAAGATTATAGAAATCATACGTGTTTTACATCAAAGAATGGATATTGACAACCGCTTAAACAAATAAGCAACTTGAAAATTTCGTTCAAATTTACAAAGTTCCTTAAATAACATATACCACGAATTTGAACTAAAGCCCAATATCCCGATTTTTAAAAACCCCCGCTAATTCTACCCGTAGGGCTTACTTACTTATGCACGGCAGGAGGGCACGAGACTATTTATAAACATCACGTACCCATACTGCGATCCTCTTCTTTTCACGCTCCATATAAAAAGACTAAACCTCCGCAGGTGTCATAACCACCTCAGCGGGTGTCATAGCCGCCACATGTTCCGCAACGATATGTCCATATACCAAACCTTGACAGATAGTACCCCCAGCACCTGGATATACTCTTCCAAATATATTGGCGGCCGTGTTTCCTACGGCATATAAGCCTTCAATTGCCGTTTTATCTTCGCGTAAAACTCTCCCGTGCTCATCTGCTACCAAACCTCCACAGGTTCCTAAATCAGAAAGAACTACTTTCACAGCATAAAGTTTTCCTTTTAGTGCAAGTAAATTAGGATTCGGCTTAACTGTTGGATCTCCATAATACCTATCATAAGCGCTTTCTCCTCTTTGGAAATCTTCGTCTTTCCCGCTTTCCGCTAGCTTATTGAACCGAGCGAAAGATTCAGCAAAATCCTTCTCAGGCAAGCCTGTCAACTTTGCTATTTCTTCAGCAGAATCAGCCGAAAAGGCAATCCCCGCATCATACCATTCTTGCGGTAGCTTAGCTCTGGGGAAAACAGACCCACCAAGTATATATCTATTGCGGTAAGTTTGGTCGAATACCAACCACATATCTCCAATGGGCGTTCCTGCTTTTTCATCTGCCAAGAGTTTTTGACCAAAACTCATATAATCCGTCGCCTCATTAATGAATCTCTTGCCTGTGGCATTTACCATAAAACTACCGGGCAACGAGCGCTCGGCTAAAAGAACCATTGGATTTTCCCCTTTCTTTAATGGAGAAATAGCAGGAAACCACCAAGATTCCTGCATCATATCTATGTCGGCACCAATGGTCTGGGAAAGCAGGATTGCGTCTCCAGTATTCCCTTCTGCTCCAAATCTATAGTTTTCACCCAAAGACTTGGATTGGTATTTTTGGCGCATCGGCATTTTGTGGTCAAACCCACCAGCAGCCAATACTACTCCTCGTGTAACTTTAATCTCTATTTTTTTGCCTTCGTGATCTACAACCGCGCCAACTACACGATCACCATCCATCAGCAATTCAACCAGTTTAGTATTTGTTGCTACGGGAATATTGTTGTTAATAGCACCAGCAAATAAACCAGCAGCTATCGCCTGCCCTCCTGCCACCAAGTTTTTACCAACTATCTTGCCTCCTACTCCTTGAAAAAGTCTTTTGAAATTGATTGGGAAAGCTTTTAAGGGCTTGCGCATCATCAAGTTCATCCATTTATAATCATATCCGGTTATGGGCATAGGCATTGGAGACTCCATAAGTCCCGGTCTAAATCTCGAAATCTCATCCCCTAGTCTTTTTAGATCAAAGGGTCTACACTCGCAAGTTCTACCTAAGGCATCTCCGCCTGCCACTTCGGGGTGGTAGTCGGAATACCCTTTCGCCCAAAAAAAAATCATCGGGGTTGTGCGCCGCAGCATTTCCACAGTGGCATTTCCATGTTTAAGAAAAGATTGCCATCGTTCTGGTGGAGAATCATTTCCCACTAAGGCCTGGAGATATTTCTCTGCTTTTTCAAGGGAATCTGTCGAGCCATTCTCAGTTAGGACCGGGTTTGCAGGAATCCAAAATGCGCCACCTGATAGCGCAGTGGAACCACCAACGTATTGCGTTTTTTCAACGATTAAGCTTTTTAAATTTCTCTCATGTCCCGCCAAAGCCGTGGCAATTCCAGTTCCCGAGCCTATAATAAGCAAGTCCACCGTTGTGTTTGCCGCCAGCACTTCGGCTGAATTTATTGAATTTTTCATATAATTTTTTTCACTACCAAACGGATAAAATCAAAAAACGATTAAATTTAAACATAACCTATTGATTATCAAGGTCTGGTTTTAAAATCAAAAAAAGGACCTCCCCTTGTTTCAAAACAGGGAGGCCTGTATGGCAGGCGATTTGTTTCTGGCTTTTCTTTTAATATAAGTCCTTCTGCTGTTCTGAACCATCCAAAAAATATCCAGATAGCCGATCAAATGTATTCTGACCAATGCTGCTATGGTTGAGAATGCCTTTTTGCTTTCTGAACGGACTTTTAAAAGGTGCAAAAGCAGTTGAGCGATCAAAGTGCACCATATTTGGGTCTTTATCCCGTTTTCTGTTTCCGAATAAAAGTAATGTAGCTGGAAGTTTTGTTTGAGCTTCTTGAACAACAGTTCTATATTCCACCTTAACTTATAAAGGAGTGCCACTTCTTGGGCAGTTATCTCAAAGTTATTGGTAATAAACTGGTATAGCCGTCCTTTTTCATCTCTGTAAGTAACCTTACGAAGGCAAAGCTTTTTGTTTTCCTTCTTTTCTTTATAATCCAAGTGGATATGTTCGTCTTTTAGCACGCCTCCCGTCTTGTAACCCTTTTTCATACATCATATTTTCAACCGTATAAACGGCATTTTTCTTCAAGCGACAGACAAAATGGATCTGTTGTTCCGTCCAATTGGCAAATTGCAGGTAATGGTTGTAAGCCTTGTCAAAGACGATCATACTGTGCGCCGCCAGGCTTAGGTGCTGCAAAAAAGTCTTGTCGTGCCTTTTGGCCTCACTTATTTTGACAAATTCTGGCGTGTCGCTGTGTGCATCGATCATCATATGAACCTTTAAACCGCCTTTCTTCTTGCCATCGTTCTTGGGATTTCGTCCCACGCCTTTCATTACATCGGAAAATAACCTGATGGTACTCGAATCGAAGATAAAAAGCTTGGAAAAAGAGACCTTGTCAATACGGCTGACCGACAAAGTCGATTTAAAATGCGCTATGAGCATAAAGTAAACATCCATAAAAAAGCCTCGTCCCTGTTGCGCAAACCGTCTCCGGCGGTACTCTTGGCAGGCGATTTATCCATCCCAAGATGGTTGAGCTTACCGTCCAAAGCCCGCATTCCATCGCATATCTCGCCCATAGAATCACAGCGGCTGAAGATGCCGAACAGCAAGGTAACCAAATGTGTCCACGAGTCAAAGGCCTTATAATAATGGTCGGCATTATGCTGGCGAGCCAACTGGTTGAACTTGTCTTTGGGTATGAAATCGATGATTTGTTTGAAAATCGGCTGACCGACAAATTTCTTTTCCGTATTTTTAGGTTTCATATTTTTCTTTTTGGTTTAAT
>JBARWQ010000013.1:0-161768 GCA_049646885.1 Aequorivita sp.
AGAGTGCTACGTTCATGCGCACTTAATGTATTGTTCATGGGGGTCTAGTGCTACTCGAGTGCTACGTTTACTCTACTCGAGTGCTACTCATCCCCTAGTATCAGCCTAGTATCAAGCTACTTCCATCTTTTGCAGTGGATATGGATTATCGCGAAAATTGCACATCTTGGGTAGTCACAACAGTGCTGTTGCCGTTGGTTACCACATCTTCGGAGTACAACCGCATTTCAGTGGGGGTGTATTTCTTGATCTCATAGACGGTAGTAATAGCATCCTGGTCCGTCAATGTCAAGATTCCTTGGGTAGGTTTAAGAGTGTAGGACCCGGTTTTATTGAGCGCCACAATCACAATGGGCTTTACTTCCGTAGACCCGTCGGGATTTTGTATGGTTTCAACGGAGTTATAATACCCGCTAGCAGTAAATGTGCTATCCGATTTAAAAATGAATTTCACATCCTGAAAAACACTCCCGACTTTGGTTGAGGAAGAGGTAGAAGTAGAACCATTGCTAAAAGTGATGGTTTCGGCAACCTTCAATTCCCAATCCTTTGCTTTTGAGGTAAAACCTTTATGGGACCAAAAATGCTCCTTGAGCCGAATGGAAATCTCCTCGGTAGAACCAACGTAATAGCGGTCTAAATGAATCGAATATAAAATATAGAGAAAATACATGATGAAAAAACCGAAGCAAAAGCTCCGGTTTTGATGGTGGTGGGCGATGAGGGGTTCGAACCCCCGACCCTCCCGAAGTAAATTCGGGATGCTCTGAACCAGATGAGCTAATCGCTGGAAGAGATGAGCTTCTCGATCAACCTACGACTCTTCCATTTCTTGATCTGACGTTCTCTTGCCATAGCCTCTATCTTGCTCTCAAAACTTTCAGAATACTTCAGCTCCCAATCCTTTGCTTTGGACGTAAAGCCTTTATGGGACCATAAATGCTCCTTGAGCCGAATGGAAATCTCCTCGGTTGAACCAACGTAATAGCGGTCTAAATGAATCGAATATAAAATATAGAGAAAATACATGATGAAAAAACCGAAGCAAAAGCTCCGGTTTTGATGGTGGTGGGCGATGAGGGGTTCGAACCCCCGACCCCCTCGGTGTAAACGAGGTGCTCTGAACCAGCTGAGCTAATCGCCCTCTTTAATTATTCCTTTTGTCCGTGGCCCCCGACCCTCCCGAACTGGCTTCGGGATGCTCTGAACCAGCTGAGCTAATCGCCCTTTTAGAGGATGCAAATATAGCGTAGTTTTTAATTCCCGCAAACAATTATTTGAAAATTATCAATGGCTTCCAAAACGTTTTAAAAAAGACAATGGTTCTATAGTATCTAAAAAATCTTTAGTTAGTTGAAAAACAAAAGCCAAACCCTCTCCAATTATCCTCACAATCCACCCCGAGCCATCAAAACAAACCGAAGGCTATGGAAACTTGTCAGAGAATCCAACAGATTCATAGTTGACAATTGAAATTTTTAAGATTATTTGGTAAAAAAGACAATAATATCTTAAATTTGCCCGGTTACCAAATTAATGCCTTGTAACATCTCCCAAAACTATGTTCATTTGGGAGATTATCTCAGAGATCTATTGATACGCTCAATTGAGAAATCACTTAATCATGAGTTGGAAAATCCGGAATTGGATATACCTTGATTATCCAATCCTAACAACCATATAATTTATTCAAATGACAATGGGCCATGTTTACGACACGACAACACATATAAAGACGTCCAGGACAACTGTATTGATTGTTGTGACTTTATTCCAATTTGCTGCAGAAAGAGTATTCGGAAAGAATTGGGTTTGGCCGAGCGATAATTGGACGAATGAAACTCCTTTTCCATATAGCAAATGGGAGATAACAAAAATCGGAAAACAAAGGAATTATTTAAATAAAATAAAAATCAAATTATGCAACAGCAGTCAATTTTATTATTGTTTTTGGTCTTGGCAGGCATAGCGACCATCGTATTTATCTATGTTTATTTATCATCCAAAAAGGCTGAAAAATCAGAGAACGGGATGTCCAACCCACTGAAGAAGCGGTTTTGGTTTTCGCTAATCTTATTTGTAATACTGGGCATTTTTACTTCGGTAACTATCCCCAAGTCGCCCTATTATCTCTTTGCGGATGAAAACCCCACAATGGTTGTTCACGTAATGGCGAGACAGTTTGCGTTTATTCTCTCTCCAAAACCCATTGACCCCGATAAACCATCTGGAGAGCCCATTGAACTCCCGGTCAACGAGGTGATCGAGTTCAGGGTTACAAGCATGGATGTCAATCACGGGTTTGCAATCTATGATAACACCAATAGATTGATCACCCAAACACAGGCCATGCCGGGATATGTGAACAGACTCCGCTATAAATTTGAACATCAAGGCAAGTACGACATTCTGTGTTTGGAATATTGTGGCTTAGCGCATCACGGCATGAGATATTCTTTTAACGTTAAATAATAACCGAAAATATTTTTAACCATGGAATCATTGAAATCAAAAAAAATAACTTCCATTTGGATTATTGCTGTATTCGTTTTGTTCCTTGTCAGTATAGTTCTAGGCATACTTATGCGGCTAAACCAAGGAGAGATCATCGACCAATCCCCGGTCACTTTCTATAGCAATTTGACCACCCACGGACTTACCATGATCGGTATTTGGTTTGTAGCGGGGATGGCAGCCATCAACTATCTACTTCAACGCTATGTAAAAACTAGCTTTACGGCCAATATCATAGCCTTGGTACTCACCGTCATCGGCATATTAATGCTTTGGACTTCCACTTTCATTGGAGAATTTCATGCCGCATGGACTTTTCTCTACCCGATGCCTTTTAAGGTAATGTGGGCCGCCTGGGCCACCCCTTTGTTTTTGGCCTCTATTGCGGTTCTCGGTGTTGGTTGGCTGATTTGGAGCTTGAGTTTAATGGCACAGATACTTAAAAAATACTCAATATCTCAAGCCTTTGCTTGGCAACATCTTAAAAAGAATCCTACCGTTGAGACCCCTCCATTTATCCTTATCTCTATGATTTCCTTAACGGGGGTTATTGCCAGCCTATTGGCCGCAGTAGTGTTGCTGGCCCTGTTTTTTGCTGAATATTTTTCAAATGGAAGTTTCGTGAACGATGCCTTATTGATGAAAAATCTCACCTATTTCTTTGGGCATACCATCGCCAACGAAATGCTTTACTTGGGACTAGCAGTAATTTATGAATTATTTCCCGAAGTAAGTGGAAGACCAAAATGGAAAACCACTTGGTATGTTGCGCTGGCATGGAACTTTACGCTGGTATTTATTCTTACAGCTTTTTTCCATCATCTATACATGGATTTTGTGCAGCCGAAAGGATTGCAAATAGTTGGCCAATTGGCTTCTTACTTGGCTAGTTTGCCAGCGGCAGGGGTTACTATATTCAGTGTTTTTATTGCAGTATATCGTACCAAGATAAAGTGGTCACTCACGAATTTATTATTTTTTATGGGAATTGCAGGATGGGTTATTGGCGGTCTAGGAGCGGTAATAGACGCTACCATCTCCAACAATGTTGTTCTTCACAATACTCTTTGGGTGCCAGCGCATTTCCACACTTATAATGCTATGGGCAATGTGCTCTTCAGCATTGCCTTTTTCTATTGGTTTTCGACTCAATCCGTACAAAACATCAAAATAGAGAAATATACAAAGTTGGTATTGGCCATCCTCCTTATTGGCGGCATCGGGTTCCTTATGGCTTTCTATATTGCGGGGGCAGATTCCATTCCAAGAAGATTCAGCACTTATCCGGAAGAATTATCCATTGGAGCTACTTTGGCCAATTTCGGTGCGGCGTTTGCCACGGTTTACCTAATAGCAATTTTGATTTTCTTTTATAATATTTCGAAAAGATGTTTAAAAATATTGTTTTTGCGATCATAGCTACTTGTTTCTGGTCTATTTCAAATGCTCAGAAAACGGCAGCCCTTAAGGAAGAAACCAATATATATGAAAAAATATATGATGCTCCCTTAAAGATGGTCGGAGGACAACCCCGTGCACTTCACGAGCTTTGTTCCCAAAAACCATTGCTTTTGGCATTGATATTTACGCGGTGCTCGGGCGTGTGCAATCCATTTTTGTTGCAGTTGAAGGAAAATTTACAGTTCAAGGAAAAAGGAAAATCCTTCAATGTTTTAGTCCTTAGTTTTGATCCAAGGGACAGCATAGAAGATATGCAACTTCTGGCACAACGGTATCGACTTGAAAATGATGGGCAGTGGCTCTTTGGAGTAACGGAAAATATTGAGGCCTTGAATAAATCCATCGATTTTCACCCTGTCTGGGATAGTGTAAGAAAGCAATTTGATCACGACGCCCTCTTGGTGGGCATCAACAGCGAAGGGTATATCACTAAAAAATTAATCGGAATCAGACAGGGGCATGATCTGGACTTATTGATAGCGAGCGTAAACAATGTCTTTGCACCTACCTATCGAATAGCAAATAAAAATATGATGTTTTCGTGTTTTAATTACGACCCGATAACAGGTAAAAACAAACTTGGATTTGGATTGCTCCTTATCGCCCTTCCTGCTGTATTAACAGTATTATTACTCTTATCCATCAATTTTTTTGTCCGAAGATAAAATGGATTAGGACAGGATTATAATTTTCCTATAAAACTTCAGCCACCACGAAAGTACTCCCTCCAACAAAGATTAAATCTTCTTTCGAAGCATTTTTTATAGCGGCGTTATAAGCAGCTTGAACTGAAGGAAAAACATCCCCTTTCAATCCGAATCGCAACGATTCAGAAGCCAAAATACCAGCATCCATCCCACGGGGAATATCGGGCTTGCAGAAATAATAGGTGGCAGTTTGTGGCATTAAGGGCAATATGGAATCCAAAACTTTATCACTGACAACTCCGAAAACAATATGCAACTCTTTAAAATTTTCGTCTTTTAATTGCTCCATTACAAGCATCAATCCCTCTTTATTATGTCCGGTATCGCAAATTACTTTTGGATTTTCTCCTAACACCTGCCAGCGACCCATCAAGCCAGTGTTTTTTATTGTTTTCAAAAGTCCATTCCGAATGTTTTCTTCTGAAATGCTCCAACCGTTTTTCTGCATAATCCGCAATGTGGCCATAACGGTTTTGATGTTTTTTTTTTGATAAATCCCTTTTAAATCAGAAGTGAATTCAACGGAATCAAGTGTATCCGCAAAGCTTATTGCCGCATTTCTTTCAGCACCGATTCTATTAAAAACCGGTTTTGTGTCCGATTGACTCTCTCCAATAACTACTGGAATTCCCTCCTTGATTATCCCCGCCTTTTCAGCAGCAATTTCCGCTAAGGTAGTACCCAAAAACTGGGTGTGGTCCAAACCGATGTTTGTGATAACCGAAACCTCTGGAATTACAATATTGGTACTGTCCAATCTCCCGCCCATTCCTACTTCCACAATGGCAATATCCACTTTTTCATTTCTGAAATAATCAAAAGCCAACCCAACGGTCATTTCAAAAAAAGAAAGCTGATTGGTTTCAAAATAAAGTCGATGTTTTTCTACAAATTCCGAAACATTCTTCTTGGGAATCATTTTTCCATTGATTTTTATCCTTTCGCGGAAATCCTTTAGATGGGGTGAAGTGTAAAGTCCCGTTTTATAACCAGCCTCTTGAAATACGGATGCCAACAAATGGCTTGTGCTCCCCTTCCCATTAGTACCAGCAACGTGTATGCTTTTGAACCCCTTTTCAGGATTCCCAAGATAGGAAGCGAGTTTTAATGTGGCTTCCAAATCGGCTTTATAGGCAGCCTGCCCCACTCTTTGATACATGGGGAGCTGCGCGAAAAGCCAAGTTATAGTTTCAGAATAGTTGATGACAGAAAATTATTTGATGATAAGTTTTTTACTCATTTCTTTCCCATTGGAAGAAATTTGTAAATAGTAAATCCCTTTGGAAAGATTCGAAACTGAAAATTGCAAGTTGTTTCCTGATTCAAATTGCTCCTGTTTTACCAATTTCCCCATAATATCGTACATTTTTATCTCAGGATTTTCCATTTTATCTTTTATGGAAACGGTAACCAAATCGGAAGCTGGATTTGGAAAAACTTTCACTTCCGAAGAAAATTCAACTTGACCCTTAGCCAAAATGTTTTCTGAAATATCTATTTTGTACATTGATCGGCCAAACGTAGCTGCATAGAGATACTCAGAGCCCTCATGAATAAACAAATCGGGCACAACAACAGAAGGTAGATTCTCGCCGAGAGCGACCCAAGAAAGACCTTCATCCTTTGATGCCAAAATGCCAACATCAGTAGCTATAAATAGATTTCCGAATTTATCCTTCTCAATATCATTCACCGGAATATCGGGCAAAGAGGTTGAAATATCCATCCAATTAGCTCCGAAATCGATGCTCTTATAAACATGTCCAATATTTTCTCCAAACCTATAACCCGAAACGGTTAAATAAACTGTATTTGGATTTTCTCTGGAAGCTAAAATCTTCGTAAACCAACGGTCGGGTAGCCCGGTAGAGATATCTGTCCAACTGGCACCTCCATCCTGTGACACCGAAGCCTTGCCATCGTCCGTTCCGACAAATATAACCTGACTATCAAAAGGCGAAACGCTAATAGTTGTTATGGTTCCAAAGGTTAAATTTCCGGTATGTGGCCCATTGGTCAAATCTGGGCTGATGGCTGCCCAATTGCCCGCTGCATTTGTGGTGCGGTACAATCGATTGGCTCCGTAATATAGCGTTTGTGAATTATTGGGATCAATAGTGATTGGAGTATCCCAATTCTTTCGATCCCCATTGGAAATTCCGTTGGTCGCGTTAAAAAATGAACCTCCATTGTTAGTCGATTTCCCTAAGGAGCCGTATTGGTACAGGGCGTAAATCACATTGGTATTTGTAGGATCAACTAGGGGTTGAAAGCCATCACCACCATAAATTATACTCCAATCACTTAAGCCACCTGTCTGCGTTCGGCTGGTACTATTGTCTTGGGCTCCGCCGTAAATTTTATTCTCATTTTGGGCATCAACATACATTCTATAAAATTGGGTAATCGGAAGTTTAAGGTCTTTGGTCGCCGTGGCACCGCCATTACTACTATAATACAAACCCCCATCATTGCCCAAAAGCACTTGTCCCGGAACAGATGCATTAAATGCCAAAGCATGCTGGTCCACGTGCGCATTGGAAAATGCCTTGCCCCAGCTATTTCCTCCATTGGTTGATTTTTGAACTTCAAAATCTATATTGTAAAGAATATTCTCATCCGTTGGATCCACACGCACTCCCCCAAACCACCAATGAAATCCAACATCCGTTAACTGGCTCGAATTGACCGCCGTCCAAGTATCTCCACCGTCCGTTGTTTTGTAAACTCCCTGTATATTTCCGGCTGCATTCACATAACGGGAATAAAGCACGTTGGGATTAGATTGGGAAATATCGATACTTATTCTGCCTTTCTGCGAGGCGATGCTCGGCAAACCATTGGTCAATTCGGTCCAAGTGGCACCACCGTCCGTGGTACGATGAATTCCTGAAGTAATGCCCCCGTATTGTCTCCGATTGGGTCTTCTGATTCGCTCCCAACTGGCGGCGTAAACAATATTGCTGTTGGTAGGATGAATAGATAAATCTACAACTCCTGTGGAATCGCTAACAAATAATACTTGTTGCCAACTATCGCCCCCATTGGTGGTTTTATAAACCCCGCGATTGGAACTATTTTTAAACAAGGGCCCCATAGCTCCTACATAAACTGTATTATCATCATTTGGATCCATAACAATTTTTCCTACGCTCCCAATATCCGGCAAGCCTTTGGGTTCCCAAGTAATACCTCCATCGGTACTCTTATAGGTTCCATCCCCATCATAAACCAGGGAACCGCCTCCGGCATTTACCTCTCCTGTTCCTACCCAAATTAGATCGTTATTGTTTTTTGAAATCTCAATGTCGCCAATGGAAATCATCTCCTGCTCGTCAAAAATGGGAACCCAATCGTTTCCGCCATTCACTGTCTTGAAAATTCCTCCCGACGCCGCCCCCACATAATAAACCTCGGGTTGGGAAGAGGGGATTTCTATATCGGTAATTCGGCCGCCAATATTTAAAGGGCCCGCAAATTCCCAGATAGCATTTGAAGCGCCACGATTTGCGGTTTGTTTCTTCCAACGAATGGCTTCAGTATAGGCAGAAGTGTTGATTTGACCTGAAGGATAGGCCCGTTGCATAAACATGAAATCGTGCGGATATTTTCCATCCCTTTTCTTTTTGAATTCATTTTGGGAAACAGGTTTATGTTTCTCGGAACCTTCCCCACAACTTAAAAAAGAGACGATTACAACTAGAAAAATAGAAATACGAAGCATTTGTTTGATTTTTGGAATGCTTAAAGATAGGAAAAAAGACTATGGAAGTTTTACTGAAATACTAAATGAAACTAAGAGATTAAAGCAAGAAGATTATTGATCTGAACCAAGGCTAAAATTATATACAATTTTTCCTATTTGCTTCACTGGAGCATTTGAATCCGCATTGAATTTAGTTGCCAGCGCAGAGCGTATGGCGGGGTCGGTTAGACAAGAGTCTTTGTTCGTGCCCCCTCTATCTACTTCGGCTTTGATTACCTTACCGCTTCTATCCACTTCTATGCTAACAACCACAGTTCCGGTTTCGTTGCAATCTTGAGGGTATTTTTGTTTGTTCAATGCCTTCCTACCTCCCAGTAGATAATTGCCATCGCCGTCCAGACCCTTTCCTGTGCCGTAATAGTTTTTGGCATTCGGGTCGCCATCGGGATCTCCTTTATCACCGGGATTTTTGTCATCTCCTTCCCCACCCTTTGCTGTACCATCACTTTTTGGCCCGTTCATTATACTGGAAAGGGCATCAGTGGTAGATTTATCTGGTTTGGGATCAGGCTTTTTAACCTCTTTTATGGGTTCTGTAGTTTTAATTTGTGCTTTTTTATACTCCGCCTTTTTTATTATTGGCGCGTCTTCATTCTCCTGGGTAACCACTTCATCCTTAATTTCAGTCTTCGGTTGCGAAGTGGCTTGGGAAGAAGTAGGTTGTGGCGCAGACTGTATTTTCTCAGTAGGCTGAATTTTACCACTGCCTTCATCGGTAGTTCCAAAGTTTATCGCAATACCGCGCTCCAAGGGTGGATCGAGATAATTCATTCCCACAAAAAACAACAGAATAAGCAAGATCAGGTGAAAAATCACCGTGATAGTCATACTTTTTCGTTTATGTTGTGTATCTAAAAAATTCATTATAAATCCAAGTAAGCGTTATGGGGTTTAGGCTCTCTTAATTATTACGCGATGTAAACTGCCGATCTATTTTGGGCGAACCGCGAGCACCACTTTGTAGTTGTTCCGATTGGCGATGTCCATCACAAAAACTGCGTCCTCTATGGGCACCCCTTCTTCGGCTCTAAGAATAACGGTAGGTTCTTCCTGGCCCACAAGGAGTTTCTTAAGTTCGCTCTCAATACTGTATTCGCTCACCCGCTCTTGGTCTATATAATAGGCTCCCTCCTTTGTAATGCTCACAGATGCTTTCTGTACATTCGAAGTTTTCCCTTGTGCTTTTGGAAGAATCAGATCCAACGCATTTGGAGTTATAGCTGGCGAAGTGAGCAGAAAGAACACCAATAACAGAAAGACTATATCTGTCATGGAGCTCATACTGAACTCGGCACTTATTCTATTTCTTCCGCGTAGGTTCATCAGGCAGGTTCGTTTAACATATCCAGAAAATCAACAGCGGTAGCTTCCATTTGGTGAACCACCTTATCTGTACGGACAACCAAATGGTTATATCCCATATAAGCGATAATACCAACTATCAATCCGGCTACGGTGGTGGTCATTGCGGTATAAATACCTTCGGCGAGACTTCCCATTTCGGCTTGGCCACTACTGGTTGCAAGTTCATGGAACGCCAAAACCATACCAATTACTGTTCCGAGGAATCCAATCATTGGAGCGGCTCCGGCTATGGTGGCGAGAACACTCACGTTCTTCTCAAGTTTGTAAACTTCCAGTCGTCCCGCATTCGCAATGGCAGTATTTATATCTTCCAAAGGGCTTCCAATTCTGGAAATTCCTTTCTCCGTTAAATGCGATACCGGGGTATTGTTCTGGGCACATAGTAATTTTGCCCCTTGTATATTACCCTTTGCTACGTGGTCTTTAATTTGGTTCATAAAATTGGAATCCATTTTGGATGCCGCTTTTATGGCAAAAAGTCGTTCAAAATAAATATAGACCGCCACAAAGAGGAGAACGAAGAGAACCGCTATTATAATTTGTCCCGCAATACTTCCCGTTAAAAGAAGATCCATTATGGAAAGCGTTTTCTCCTCGGCAAGTGGCTCAAGATCTTGTGCTACCTCAGCACCTTCCTGAATAAAGAAGTTTAGCATAAAAAGGTTTTGTTTTTAGTGGATAACGAAATTTGATTTAAGAAATTGTTAGACGTGATGAAATATGACTCTTTCGATCAAAAGGAAAACTCCGGCTCCAGTAAGGAATCCGAGAAACGCAAGCCAAGAGATTTTTTTAAGATACCAGATAAAATCTATCCTTTCCATTCCCATTGCGGCTACTCCGGCCGCCGATCCAATGATGAGCATACTGCCCCCTGTTCCTGCAGAATAGGCAATAAAATGCCACAGTACAGAATCTATCGGCATATCGTACATCCCAATGGAAGCGGCCACCAAAGGCACATTATCGATAATTGCGGATAAAACTCCTAATAATAAAATAACAATATCTTGATTGGGTATGGCTTCTTGCAGCACCTCGGCCACGTAACGGAGGGTTCCTACTTCTTCGCCATTTACCACGCCATACACAAGACTTTCCAGGCCTGCAACGGCCATCAATATTCCCAAGAAAAACAGAATACTCGAAATCTCAATGCGCGACAAGGCCTTATGGGCAGAATACAGAGGCCTTCTCTCTTTGCTGAAATTTTCTTCGGGATGTATATATTCCGAAACCAGCCATACCACCCCCAAGGCGAGTATCATTCCCATATATGGTGGCAAATGGGTAATAGCTTTAAAAACGGGTACTGATACAATCATCCCCAAGCCGAGAAACAACATGGTTTTGCTGCTTAATAGGCGCGTTTCCTCGTCGTCCTCGTCCAATTTGGCTGTAACACTCCCTTGAAAGACTGGTAAATAACTGGCTATTAAGAACGGTATAACAAATGAAACAATAGCAGGTAATACCACAAACTCTATCAGTCCCAAGGCAGTCAATTTGTTGGCGATCCACAACATGGTTGTGGTAACATCTCCAATGGGCGACCAAGCCCCTCCAGAGTTGGCGGCAATCACCACTAATCCCGCATACCACAATCGCTCCTCTCTTTTGTGGATTAATTTTCTCAGTAAGGTTACGAGAACAATAGTAGCGGTAAGGTTATCAATGACAGCGGAAAGAAAAAACGCCAATATCCCAATAATCCAAAGCAGCTTCCTTTTGCTATTGGTGCGAACTGCATTCTTAAGCACATCAAACCCCCGGTGAAGATCTATAATCTCCACTATGGTCATAGCCCCAATAAGAAATATCAGTATTTCAGAAGTTTTCCCAAAATGGTGAAGCAGCGTGCCTTGAAAACCATCCATGGCGGCTTCCCCTCCAGTCAGAAAATTAAAGGATTGATCCTCAGTGTTAATTACATCGAACCAGCCATTGACAAAACCTATGGCTAAAATCGCCCAGATCAATGCTGCCATCATCAGGGCAGGAACTGTTTTATCCAACTTTAAAGGATGCTCCAATGTAATTGTGAGATATCCTATCACGAAAATTAAAATGATTATTGAAGTCATAAGGGCACAGTTTTGAAAACTTTATAAAAGTTGCTTTAGCGCAATTTCAAAAGCGGTTTTACTGATATTTGTTTTGGTGTTATTGTTCAGAAAAATATTTTGAATGGTATTTTTTATAGTCCTCGATGTATCGTTAAAAATCGCCTCATCCGTCATTTCTACTCTGCTCTCCATGAAATAAGCAAAAACTCTTGCCATTCCACTATTGCTTATAAAATCGGGGATTAGGCTAATGCGCTCATCCGTGTATTCCATAATGGGTCCAAAGAAAATTTCTTTGTCGGCAAAAGGCACATTCGCCCCACAGCTTATCACTTCCAGACCAGCCTTGATCATTCTTGCAACCTGATCTTGGGTAACCAATCTGGAAGCGGCACAAGGAGTAAAGATTTCCGCCTCCACATCCCAAATTTTATCGTTGATTTCGTCAAACGGAATCATATCGTCGGCTACCAAGGTATTACCATCTTTATCGAGATAGAATTGTTCTATTTCCTCAAAAGAAAACCCTTTTTCATTAATTACCCCACCATTCTTGTCGATAATCCCCACTATTTTCGCTTCCATTTTTGAGAGATAGAAGGCAGTTGCGGAACCTACATTCCCAAAACCTTGAACTATCGCGCGTTTTCCCTCAACACTGCCACCATAAATATCATAATAATGTTTTACGGTTTCCGCAACACCAAAACCGGTGATCATATCTGCAACTTTGTAACCTCGGGAAACATCTGGACAATAATCCAAAGTTTCCAATGTTTTTCCGACCCCATTTCTCAACTGACCGATTCGCTGGGTTTTATCAGCTTCTGATGGATTAAAATGACCATTGAACACACCTTCTTGGGGATGTTGGATCCCAAATTTCTCAGTAAAGGGAATTACTTCCTGCCGTTGGTCCACATTCATATCACCGCCCGTACCGTAATATGCTTTTAATAAAGGTGATACTGCTTTAAACCAACGTTCCAACACGCCTTTTTTTCGAGGATCTGAAGGATCAAAATTAATTCCGCTCTTAGCTCCGCCAATAGGTGGTCCCGCTACGGTAAATTTAACCTCCATGGTTTTGGCCAAGGATAGCACTTCGTTCATGTCGAGCCCCTTCCGCATACGGGTGCCGCCGCCAGCAGCTCCACCGCGCAGGGAATTGATAACTACCCAGCCTTCAGCCTCGGTTTCAGGGTCGTTCCAATGAAAAACTATTTCGGGATCTTTTTTTTCGTACTTCTTAAGTAATTCCTTCATTAATGCGGAGAGTTATGGCGCAAATATAGAAAACTTGTAAGGGGTTTAAGTTTATTTTCAACAAAAAATTAAGGGCATTAAATAGGCTCCGAAAAGAAGCCCATAGCCCGGCCGAAAATTAAAATAAAATCCCCCGATAACAAGGACCGGGGGATTTTGAAAAACAATTTTTACGATCGAGATCATTCATCGGGCAACTTCACATATCTTTCCGCACATATTTCATCGCAACCAGTGGATCCATCAGGACCTATAAATGACAATAAAAGTTTTCCTTCTTCAAAAGAGAAAGCATATTTAATGAGGTTGCCGTTGTCACATACCAACGAAATAATATCCATATTGAAGTTCTGTGGTGAGTTTTCTTTAATAGTATAAGTTCCAGAGTGACATTCCATTGAACTGCCTAAAATTTCAAAAGCTTGGTCATTCTTAAAAACGATAGTCTGGCCATTCTCAATGGGATTAGTATTAACAGAACCTCCTGTTCCAATTAGGGTGGCCTCCAATTTCCATTTCCCAACTATAGAGCTGTTCTCATCTATTCTATCGCTCTTGCTACAATTGAGAAGCAAAAGAGAAATAAAAACTATTCCAATTAGATTTTTCATAGGATGGATTTTTAAGAAAGGTCAAAAAAAAAACGAAACGTCTATACTATTTTTGAAAAATTCTAGATTTTGTCTTCCGCGTGGTGCTAAGTCGTATAAATTTTTCCCGAGGAATGGTCCTTCTCCGCCCCCGTAACGCTCGCCAAACAATTGATTTCCCCACGCAATTTCAAAACGCCCAACAAGCCAAAAATCAAAGCTTCTTTATATTCGATTATTTCCGCGGAAGGAATAAAAATTTTCGCAGAAGTATGTTGCTTAAGTCTATCCATCAAAAATGAATTATATACCCCGCCGCCAGTAATCATTACTGAAGTGTTTTCGGAAAATTGATTAGCGAGTTGGATGGCGATATGTTCCGTAAAAGTTCTTAATATATGTTCATCTGAAATACCGTAAGAATCCAACAGCGGAAAAACTTTTTCTCTTACCCATTCCAAACCCAAGGATTTAGGTGGTTTTTCAGAATAAAAAGAAAGTGCGTTCAATTTTTGAAGACAACTTGAATCCAATATTCCCTTTTCTGCCAATTTTCCGCCTTCGTCAAAATCCTTTCCGAGTTTTTCGGCGTAATGATTCAGGACAATGTTTACCGGACATATATCATAGGCTATGCGTTGCCCATTTTTTTCAAAGGAAACATTGGCAAAACCGCCCAAGTTCAAACAATAATCATATTCGGGAAAAAGCAGCCGATCCCCAATGGGTACCAAAGGTGCCCCTTGCCCACCCAATTCCACATCCTGCACTCGAAAATCGCAGACTACGGTTTTTTGAAGCATTTTCGACAAGCGGGGCAGATTTCCAATCTGATAGGTTATCCCCTTTTCGGGACGGTGAAAAACAGTATGCCCATGACTGCAGACAGCATCGATTTCCTGGATATTGTGTTTTCTAATAAATTTTGAAATCTCTTCAGAAAGCTTTTCCGTAAATTTAAAATCCAACCGCTCCAGTTTTTCACTTGAAAAATTAATGGCCTCGCGAAGTTCATCTTTCCAAAATGATGAATATGGTACAGTTTCGGCCACCTTAATATCGAAGCTCCATTTATCCTCAATAATTTCGAAATAGATTTCTGCCAAATCAATTCCGTCTAATGAGGTGCCGCTCATCACCCCGACGATATGATAATTTTCTTGTTTCAACTTTTTTGTTTGTTTGAGATTTAAAGATAGTAACGAAGTTGTTAAAAATTCCAAATTGCAAGCTCCAAATTCCAAAAAATATTAAAACACAACTTTAAATCCCAAATAGTGGTGGCCCTTTTTGAATTTAGAATCTGGGATTTGGCATTTGCCCTATTTTTAAAGTACATTTGCAGTTCTTTAAAACAAACTTTTCTCAAATTTAAGCCTATGGATTTCAGTCTATCCGAAGAACAGAAAATGATTCGCGACGCTGCGCGCGATTTTGCACGTACCGAATTGCTTCCCGGTGTTATTGAAAGGGATAACCTTCAAAAATTTCCCGCGGAACAAGTAAAAAAGATGGGCGAGCTCGGCTTTTTGGGAATGATGGTTGACCCAAAATATGGCGGCGGCGGTATGGACACCCTAAGCTATGTTTTGGTTATGGAGGAACTCAGTAAAATCGACGCTTCTTCCTCCGTGATCGTTTCGGTGAATAATTCCTTGGTCTGTTATGGAATTCAAGAGTACGGCAGCGAAGAGCAAAAGCAAAAATATCTCACCAAATTGGCGACCGGCGAAAAACTTGGCGCCTTTTGTTTGAGCGAGCCAGAGGCTGGTAGTGATGCCACTTCACAAAGGACAACTGCTCTTGAAAAAGACGACCATTACGTTCTAAACGGAACAAAAAACTGGATTACCAATGGCGGAACAGCCGATTATTATTTGGTAATTGCGCAAACCCATAAGGAGAAAAAACACAAAGGAATCAATGCCTTTATAGTGGAAAAAGGTTGGGAAGGTTTTGAAATCGGCCCAAAAGAAGACAAACTGGGAATCCGGGGAAGCGATACCCATTCCTTGGTTTTCAACGATGTGAAAGTTCCAAAGGAAAACAGAATTGGCGAAGATGGCTTCGGATTTACATTCGCAATGAGAACCCTTTCCGGAGGTCGTATCGGGATTGCAGCCCAAGCCCTTGGAATAGCCGCAGGTGCTTATGACCTTGCTCGCGAATATTCGAAAGTGCGAAAAGCTTTTGGAACTGAAATTTGCAACCACCAAGCTATCGCCTTTAAGTTGGCCGATATGCATACCAGTATAGAAGCTGCCCGCCACTTAGTAATGAAAGCCGCGTGGGACAAGGACCAAGGCAACAATTATGATATGAGCGGGGCAATGGCCAAACTATACGCCAGCCAAGTAGCGATGGATGTAACCATTGAAGCGGTACAAGTGCACGGCGGAAATGGCTACGTAAAAGAATACCACGTAGAACGCTTGATGCGCGATGCCAAAATAACCCAGATTTACGAAGGCACCTCTGAAATACAGAAGATCGTGATTTCAAGAGGACTTTTAAGAGATTAATCCTATCACAATTTAACTTCGCTCAAAGCGAAAAATTATAAAACCCTCGAAGCTTCGGGGGTTTATTGTTAACAGGTTTTTTAAACCAACAATTCTATTGGAAGATTTTGTTTATAAGAAGAAATTCCAAACCAGTCCAAACCGCAATACAGCGTCCCGATACGGATATCCAGGCGCAGAGAAATACTCGTTTTTATTGCTGAACATGGCGGTAAAGTTTTCGTAAATAAAATAAATCCGGGTCTGGCGGATTTTCGCATTAAAGAATATATCAACCAACGGAAAACCTCCCAACTCTTGGTCATTCTGCACATAGAACTCAGCTAGCACCGGATCATATGCATTCATATTGTATTTGGTGAAATACTGAAAAGTAACTCCCGTTTGCAGAAAAAGCGCTTTTTTAAACCAATAATCCTGATAGTACAAAGAATTTCTGGTGATGAGCTGAGGCACATTAAAAACGGATTCGCCACTCAATACCTGTTGGTACATCACCGTATTTTCCAAAGCAAAACTGCCAAACCTGAATTCCTTTTCAGCTTTTATCCTTAAATAATCCACTCGTTCCCCAGCTTGCAAAGGTGATGGCGTGCTGTCGTTCGCTTTTATTCCAAAATATGCGTAATCGTCAATTCCTGTATAACTGACGGAAGCTTTCCCAAACCGCGTGGTATTGATTTCAAACTTTAGTTCTTGCGTTTTTACATTGCTGAATTCTGTTTTCCAATTGTAATTTTTGTAATCGCTTTGGTAAAGCAAGAAATTAAAATTAGGTGCAACGGAATGAATGGTTAAAGAAGCTTCTGCGCAATAATCTTCGTTTAAATCGTAGGATGCAGCACCTTGAAGATAATTGCCATCAAAATCGCCAGCCACATTTATGGCCCCCTTCCCCTTAAGTCTGAATCCGTGGTATTCCTTTTCATAAGACCCCCCCGCTTCTATTATATTTCCTAGAATTCTATTTGGAATTCTTTGACTATCGAGAATTAAAACCGAGTTATAACCGTAATTGAAATCCGTGTATCCCGCCCAAGCCGATATTTTCCCAATCAATGAATTATCAAAATCGGCAAAAGCCTTCACATTAAAATCTTCCAATTTGGTTTTGGTTTCCAAATTGGCGCTTTCATAAGAAGGCCCGAAAGGTTTATAGGGCGCAGCTTGGTTGTAACGAAAAAATTTATCCTCATAGCTCACCACATTCCCCAGTCGCAAAACGGAATGTCCAACACTGTCACGTTGGCGGAACAACTCGTAATAATGATCGGCATATACGCGAATTCCTTCCAATTTGTTTTCGGCATTTTCAAAATTTACATCCAGCCTCCCACGATTTTTGAACTCGGAATCATTACTGATAAAAAGATTTAAGGAATTTTCGTTTAATCCCCCATTTTCTTGATTCATGATATCCTGGGCTGCGAAGTGGGCACGGGCTACATACCTTTTATTTTTGGTGTGGTAACTTGAAGTAAATAGAAAATTTCCCGTACTGGTCAAAATATGTTGATATTTCCCCAACGAACGCACCCCCTTATAACCAATGGAAAAATTAAATTGTGGCGCAGTATTCACCGTAAAAAAAGCATCCATCTGCTGCCCTTGCACATACGCGGTTTTAAAATACAGTTCCGTCAACGGCGTGGGAACGTTGAAATAATTCACATCCTCTATTTCCTTATAATTGAAATGATGCGATTGAGCCGCAAAAAGTGGCTTCAAATTCAATCTATCAAAAGAATAGGTCAATGAATTATAGGTCTGCCCCACGTTCGAAAACTGAAGCAACCCAAAATTATCTCTTCTTAAATAATTGAATTTGTATTTTTTTTGAATGGAAAGTGTCGTATCCACAAATGTCGTGTCGCGGGAGAACGAAATTATTTTGTAGGATTCAATAGGAGGTTTTTCTCGCTGGTCGGCTGGCGTTTGAGAAAACACGCTTACGGAAATCAACAAAATAAAAAATAGCAAAAGTGATTTTCCCATATTTCGGCCAACTTTGGGCAAAGGTATATTTTTTTTCCTGAGTCTGTTATTAAGATTTTTCTAAAGTCAATTTCCAAATTCCCCTGTTGCGTTCGCAGGAAATAATCAGCTTCCCAGAATCCATCATATAATAATGTAGATTTCACCAACAGCTTTTTTGATTTGCCTGAGGTTTTTGTAATTTGCTCCCCCATGCTCAAATTAAAAATAAACAAACATTTAGTGGAATGCGGCACCGATGAAGCGGGTCGGGGTTGCTTGGCGGGCCCGGTTACGGCGGCGGCCGTGATACTTCCCAATAATTTTCGCCACCCTTTCCTAACCGACAGCAAACAACTGCCAGAAAAAAAGCGACGGGAACTTCGCGAAGTTATCGAGCGGGAGGCTATATGCTTTAAGGTGGTGCACGTAATGATGGACGAAATAGACGCTCTCAATATTCTTAACGCCTCTATATTAGCTATGCACCGCGCCATTGAAGGACTGAGTAGCCAACCTGAATTTATCGCCATAGATGGCAATCGATTTAAAGCTTTTGGAGAAATTCCTTTTGAATGTGTGGTCAAAGGCGATGGCAAATACCTGCACATTGCAGCCGCTTCCATCCTCGCAAAAACGTATAGAGATGAATTTATGACCGATTTGCACCGGCATCATCCCAAGTATAATTGGCAACAGAACAAAGGCTACCCAACCCTGGAGCATCGCGAGGCCATCCGTCAGTATGGGATCACGCTTTTTCACAGAAAGAGTTTTAGACTTTTGCCGGAAACAGCGGACTCTTCTATTTAGCTAAAAACAATTTGTTGAAAACCCGTCAATAAAGAATTTCCCCAAGACATAAAACCATCACCAATCCTTAGTATTTTTGTGGATATGAGAAAAGTTGGAAGAAAACTATCCGAGTTTTTATTTCTTGCCGTTTTAATCCTGACCATTTTTGCGAGCTGTGAATCAGAGGTCGCAAAAACGGGCACCTTGATGGATTATGTGCCTGAAAACGCCACCATGATTTTTAAGATTTCAAATTTTGAAAATATACAGGCAGATATTAAAAACAATTCCTTGCTTTCAAAATTCGAAAAAAATACTGGCGGACAAGGGGCCGATCTTTTTCGGGAAGTATTCTTTTTAGGGAAGAATTCAATTCTAAAAAACCTCCACCCTTCCTCAGAAAGCTTGCTGTGCATCAATGAACTTAACGACTCCTTATCGGCTTTTACCTTTATCACCAAACAAACTCCAAACCTTTTCCGGACGGATTCAATCAAAAACAAACTTATCGAAACCTTGGAAATAGAAGGGAAATCTATACAGCGCATTACCTTAGATCGAGAGGACAACACAAAACAAACCATCTTTACCGCAGAAGTTGATAGCGTTTTTATCGCTTCCTCCTCGCAATTGCTACTTCAAAATATTTTAAGCGGCAAGACTGAAAGAGACGACACCTTCAAAAAAGTTTTTAATTTGCCCTCTTCCAATGAATTTACGGCTTTGATCCGCGGAAGAAAAGTGGCTTTAAATGATTCTACTAAAATTAACTTTACCTCCTGGAGTTACCTCGATTTGGTAGTGGAACCGGAATCACTTACTGCTACAGGCATCAGCTTGGCAACAGATAGCATTCCCCAACTTTTAAATGTTTTTGAGGGACAAGTGCCACAACAAAATGAAGTTTCTTCTCTTGTGCCTTTGGAAGCAATGGGCGCGCTGAGTTTCACTTTTGATGACGCTGAAAAATTTCAAAGAAAATTGCGCGACTTCCGCGGCGAAAATTCTCCGCCACAAACCACAGGAATATTTGGCTCTGTAAGTGAGGTGGGTTCTATTCAATTAAAAAACGAAACGGCTATTTTCATTAAAAGTATAGATGGCCAACTCACTTCAGATGCTTTGGCGCGCTATGTTTCAACTCACAGTTCTTTTCGGGAGATTGAAATAAGCAGCTTTAGCGAACCGGAATTATTTTATAAAACATTTTCGCCCCTCATAAATCACAGGAAATCGAATTTTGTATTTAAGCTCGAAAACTTTTTTGTCTTTACCGAAACTGAAGACATGGCCCATCAGTTGATAAGCGCCTTTCAAAACAATACTACTTTAAAGAATACGCCATACTTCGAAAACACTGCAACTGCCCTCAGCACTTCGTCTTCGCTTTTAATCTTCAAGATGCACGGGGATTTTTCCGAAGCCCTTTCTGGCTTTTTTAATGCGAAGAATCCAAAGGTTTTTGACGATATCTCTTTTAAGGAATTTCCGTTGGCCGCTTTGCAATTCAGCTTCGATCGGAATTTTGCGCACATAAATTTGGCTATCAAGGAAGCTGGAGAAGCAACAAAAGTCATTTCTGGAGGGGTTTCTGAAAAATTCAATGTAAAACTCGAAAGTGCTATCCTTGGAAAACCTTATCTATTCAACAACGGAAACGGTAGCAACGTAGTAGTGCAGGATATTGGAAATACGCTTCATTTTATTTCGGAAAGCGGTAAAATCCTTTGGACCAAAAAACTTGATTCTGGAATTTTAGGTGAGATACAAGAAGTAGAAATCTCGGGAAGAGGCAATAAACAGATGGCTTTCGCTACTAAAAATTCTTTTTACATCATAGACAAAAACGGAAAGGATATGCCATCATTTCCTTTGAAGTTTAAAGATGCTGTTACACAACCCTTGTCGGTTTTTGACTACGACAACAACCATAATTACCGTTTTGTGGTGGTTCAAGGGAAGGGAGTTTTGATGTACGACAAACAAGGAAAAACGGTAAAAGGATTTGGATTTAGCAGTGCAAAAAGTAATATTGTTCACTCTCCCGAGCATATAAGAATGGGCAATAAGGATTATATTACGATAGCTGAAGAAAATGGAAAACTCAATATCTTAAGCCGAGTGGGAAGACCTAGAATCGAAGTTTCCAAAAAATTCGACTTCTCCGAAATTCCCGTAGTCGATGAGGATAATACATTTGTCGTAATTACCGACGGCAACACTAAGGAGCGTATTTCCCAGGATGGGAAGGTTTCTTCCCAAAAATTAAATGTGGGATCCAATTACTGGTTCGCCATGGAGGGAAGCACGAAGGTAACCTTGGATGACAACCTCCTTCGAATTAACGGAAAACTGGCGGAACTTCCCTTGGGAATGTACACCAAGCCGAAACTTTTCAGCATCAATAGAAACATCTACATAAGTATTACCGACACTCAAGAAAAACGGGTTTATGTTTTTGATAAAAATGCCAATCTCTTAAATGGATTCCCTGTATATGGCACTTCGGCGGCCTCTATGGGCGAAGGCGGTTCAAAGAATTCAATTGTTTTATGCGGGAAGGGCGATACGCAAACAATTATTGTTTATGCTTTAAAATAAAAACTGCTATTTTCCTTTTAAAACCAAAAAAATTAAGTTTATTGAACCTTCTATTTTTGACCAAAATCTACCGAAAATCAAATTTTATACCCTTAAAATCGCATAATTCATTTAATTCCATATATTTAAAGTTCATTTTGGTATTACATCAAAGTGTTGGTAATACGTTAAAGTCTAAATCCATTGCTTACTTTAAACAGAAACAAGTATTAATTAAATAAAACATAGAACTATGAGAACGCTTATGATTATTATCTTTTTGTCCATGTCAACAATGGCAAATGCACAATTTTTAAAAAATTTGGGAAATAAGGTCGAAAAGGCTACAGAAAGGACCATAGAACGCCGAGTTGAAAAAGAAACTGTGAAGAGTACAGACAGAGTATTGGATACCGTGGTGGAAGCCCCAAAGACCAAGGAAAAGCCCAAAAAGAAGAAAAAATATTCCAACAACATTATCGGCAACGACCCGGAAGACGAATAAAATCCAATCTATATCCTAATTTCTCCCTGAGAGAATAATTTTAAAAAACCACACCAATAAATATAATCTCATGAAAAACATTATCACCCTCGCAATTTTATCCCTTTGCATGATTCCTTTGGCAACTGCCCAGAACGATTGCAATATGTACTACCCTCTTAATGAAGGCGCAACATTTCAATTAACTTCTTACGACAAGAAAAACAAACCCACAGCGGTATTGGACTACAAAGTTTTAAAAATTGCGAATTCCGCAGCGGGAAAAGTGGGCACTATCTACGGTACTGTAAAGGATGAAAAAGGCAAAATGCTTGGCGAGCTAGAATATGATGTAATCTGTAAGGATAATAAACTGTCAGTAGATTATCAATCGATGCTAAGCCCCCAGATGATGGAGCAATTTAAGGAAATGGACTATGAAATATCCGGTACCAACCTGGATTGGCCAAATGATCTATCAGTAGGAATGATCCTGCCCGATGGCAACATGACCATGAAAATAGGGATGGGCGGCATGAACATGACCATGACCGTGGACCAAAAAAACCGAAAAGTGATTGGTAAAGAAAAAATGACCACCCCCGCGGGTACTTTTGATTGTTATGTAATTACTTATAACACCGATGTGAAAATGGGAATCAATCAAACCACCAGTTCAAAACAATGGGTATCTGAAGGGGTTGGAATGGTAAAACAAGAAGATTCCCAAAAAGGAAAAATCACCAACACTACCATGTTGACCGCAATTTCTAAATGATAATACAGAAAAAAGAATAATTTAAACCGAGGCAATTGCTTCGGTTTTTTTGTTTATTTCGGCTTCAAAAAGGATGAGAAAATGATGTACCAACTTTTCCTTAACTTCCTCCATAGATATTGGCGTGCCACCTAATTCTACTTGTAATGAAGTAACCGCCTTGTCCTTTATTCCGCAAGGAACCATATAGTCAAAATAGCTTAAATCTGTATTGACATTAAGCGCGAAACCGTGCATGCTTACCCACCGACTGGCTCTAACGCCGAGAGCGCAAATTTTCCGGGCAGAGGGCGAACCCACATCTAACCAGACTCCTGTTTCTCCCGGACTTCGTTCAGCCTTTATGCCGTATTCCGATAAAGCGCGAATAACCATTTCTTCCAAAAACCGAAGGTATTTATAAATATCGGTAAAGAAATTCTCCAAATCCAAAATAGGATAACCCACAATTTGACCCGGGCCGTGATAGGTTATATCACCCCCACGGTTTATCTTGTAATACTTAGCCCCAATGGAATGTAGTTTTTCCTCCGAAATTAATAAATTCTCAAAATGGCCGCTTTTTCCAAGGGTATAAACGTGCGGATGTTCCACAAAAAGAAAATAGTTTGGCGTAACAAGCTGCAGATTCTCCCTGCGCATTTTACTTTTAATCTCAATTATATTTTGAAATAGATTCTCCTGAAGATCCCAGGTTTCTTTGTAATCTTTAAATCCTATATCGGTAATTTCAACAGCTTTATTCAAAATTAAAAAAGAGCTAAATGAGCTTCAAAATTATTGATTATGGTGAAACCTAAAAGCTAATTTGAATATTTTCTTTGAATCCCTAAAAAAATCACAATATTAGTTTCTCAAAAATTTCCAAATCCCCCAAAGGTTGGTATATTTACATTTCAAACTATTTATAAAACTCCACTTAAAATGAAAAGAATTACCTTAAAACCATTCATGTTGATGTCTTTGATGCTGATAAGCATTGGGATGAATGCACAGAAAACCTTGTGGACTAAGGTTTCTCCTAAGGAAACACAGTCACAGGAAAAAACTTTCAGAAACACCACGCCTACCGATTTTGATCTTTTTAAACTGAACACACCAGCTTTAAAAGCTCTTTTGGCCCAGGCCCCTGAAAGATTGACCACCACCTCAAACGTGATCATTGAATTGCCTACCAACAACGGTGACATTCAAAGATTCCGTGTGTACGAAGCTTCCAACTTCGCGCCTGAACTTCAGGCTAAGCACCCCAACACTCGTTCCTATATGGCCCAAGGAATTGACGACGGTTCGGCAGTAGCACGCTTTAGTGTGTCCGATAACGTTGGTGTACATGTAATGATTTCCTCAGTGCATTATTCCACCATTTATATCGATCCATATACAAAGGATAACAAGAACTATATTTCATATAATATAAACAAGTTGCCTAGCAATCAAGGATTTGAATGTATGGTGGAAAATCCTATAGGCCCTGAGCCACCTTTGGAATATAACAGAAATGCCGACGACGGCCAACTTCGAACTTTTAGACTTGCTCTGGCTTGTACAGGAGAATACGCTCTTTATCACTTAGCCCAGCAAGGTGTCGGTTCAGGAGAACCTGACCCTGTAAAAAAAGCGGCCGTACTTTCAGCGATGAACGTATCCTTAACCCGTCTAAACGGAATTTATGAAAGAGACACGGCGCTGACTATGGTTTTAGTGCCAAATAACGAAGATGTTATTTTCCTCAACCCTTCAACAGATCCTTATAACAATATGGATGGGGTTCTGATGTTAAGTCAGAATCAACAAACGTGTGATGCAAGAATCGGAGACGCAAACTATGATATTGGCCACGTGTTTAGTACTGGAGGAGGAGGAATTGCAATGTTGCGATCTCCCTGTGTAAAATTCAGCAAAGCCAAAGGCGTAACTGGTCTTCCACAGCCAATTGGCGACAACTTTAACATTGACTTCGTAGCTCACGAAATGGGGCACCAATATGGAGCCAACCATACGTTTAACAACGCTTGTGGAGGTAACAGAAACAACGCAACAGCTATGGAAGTGGGAAGCGGTTCTACTATTTTGAGCTATGCAGGAGTTTGCCCTCCTAATGTGCAACCCCATAGTGATGACTACTTTCATGCTATAAGCCTTCAAGAAATCTGGAACAATATTAAGGCGGGATCCGGTAAGTGTGCAACACAAACTCCAACCGGCAACTTGCCCCCCACAGCTGATGCGGGAGGTAATTACACTATTCCAAAATCTACTGCCTTTAGGTTAAAAGGAACAGCTACAGATCCAGATGGTGACGTGCTTTCACATTGCTGGGAACAAATGAACCCACAAATTGGCACTCCTCAACCTCCTAAGAGCACAAATACCCAAGGCCCTATGTTCCGTAGCATAAAGCCATTGGCCACAGATTATAGATATATGCCTGCCATGACCACCATTTTGGCAGGAAAGACTGAGAGCCTTTGGGAAGTGGTGCCTTCAGTAGCAAGAACATTAAATTTTAGATATACCGTAAGAGACAATGCGGCAGCTGGGGGTTCAACCGCTAGTTCTAATATGTTCGTGATTGTGGATCCCGTTTCAGGGCCATTTTTAATTACTTCCCAGAACACTGCTACCACCTGGTCTATCGGCAATACCGAAACAGTTACTTGGGATGTAGCAGGTACCGACGGAGGTGCAGTAAACAGTCCTAACGTAGATATTCTGTTCTCACCAGACGGGGGCGATAATTTCTCTGTCGCTTTAGCATTAAACGTACCCAATAATGGAAGTGCAGTTGTAAATGTGCCTAACCTTAATACTACAAACGGAAGAGTGATGGTTATTTCGTCCAACAATATTTTCTTGGATGTTAACGATGCAAAAATTACTGTAACAGGTACTGTTGGAGTTGAGGATTTCGCCTTTAACAATTTCGGAATCTATCCTAACCCATCTAAAGGGGTCTTCAATATTGAATTTACTCCTGCAAACCAGGATAAGATTCAAATAAACCTTTACGATTTAAGAGGGCGCCTGATCAATCAAGTAGAATATGATGATGTTTCTACCAATGGAATGTTCAAACAACAATTGGACTACAGCTACCTCAACAGCGGAATGTATTTCCTTGTAGTGAAAAACGGTGACAAATCTGCCACCAAGAAACTGATTAAGGAGTAAATCCTAAAGTAAATACAATTAAAAAAGCGGCGTTCAAATAATTGGACGCCGCTTTTATTTGTAGTAAATAGAACGGTTGGAAACGGGACGCTTGGGAGTTGAATTATTTTAATGACTGAATCAAAAGTAAATTATAGCTAATGCCGTAAAGCTAAAATCTGTATCGTGGCCCTTAATACCTAGAAAGTCTCTTAAAGCTTTACTGTTTCTGAAATATGGGAAATAACTTGCGAGGTTTCGTCCACCTTGAATTTTAAATCGAAAGAAAGGGTTTGCCCGGTTTTTTTGAGAGTCAATTTACCGGAAGTTACTGGATAATATGAACTCATCCGGAAACCTTGTTTGCCAAACATGAGTTTCACATCTGCCAAAGAAGCATTTTCTTTTGTAAGCGCTTCCGCTCCGTCCGGGATTTCAAACTGCAGGGTTTCAGTGTAATTTCCATCCGCTATTCCCTCTGGACCTGCTTTGAAATAAGTGAATTCTACAACCAAGTTCTTTCCGTCGGATATTTCAGTGTATGGATTCCCAACCCCATCTTCAATAAATTGAAGGCTTTTGTTTTGATGTAATACCACATTACAGGTTCCCTCATCTGGGCAGTCGGGACCATAATTTTCGCTTTGTTCCATATTCGTTTTGTCTGATGATATTACATTGCCCGTTTGGGTTTTACAGCTATTAACTATAAAGAATGGGATGAGAAAATAGATTGCTTTCATAATTTTTTAGTTTCTCCACCAATTTCATGGCGGTTATTATTATTTTGAAATTGAATTAATTCATCTATATTCAAGGAACCGACAACCGACCAACCCCAAGTACCAAATTCCAAGTACCTCCCGATAGCTATCGGGACCAAAACCCAAAAAATAAACAACAGACTCCAACTTTCCACTTCATCCTTCAAAACGTCGTGTTTCGTTTCCCACTTCGTACTTCGTACTTCGCACTTCCAAGCTCGTACTTCCAACTTCCCCTCTGCGTCCTCTGCGTGAAACCCACGAAGCACCAAATTCCAATCCCGAATTAACCAATTAACCAATCCCCAAATTCCAAGTACCTCCCGATAGATCCTAATATCCGCAAGACTTCAAAGAAAAATGCTGCAAAACCTTATTGGATAAAGCTTTGCAGCTATGTAATATTCACTTAAATTAGTGTTGCCTAATACTACAGATGTGAAGATAATAAAATCAGATCCGATATCCGCTTTCGGTGGAGCAAATTTTGTTTTTGACTACCTGAACAAGATGAATGTCGACCAAATTTGCAATGGTGCCCTGCCTCCAATGCCCAGTCAGAGCAAATATTCATGGAAGGACATTTTCTATTCCCTAAAATCAGTCTATCTCTGCGGAGGGGACTGTATCGAAGACCTACAGAGCCATTTGAAAACACATTTCGCAAACAATCCCTTTGTCAAGCTGGCAAGCCCCGACACTGTTTTGAGAAGATTGTCCCAGCTTGCCGAACAGGCCCAGACCTGTCAGACCAAGAGAGGCGTTGTGACACATCAATACTGCACAAACTCAAAATTGGAAGGTCTCAATATAGATATCCTTAAAAAACTGGGGGTTTTTAAATCCGACAAGCTTACTGTCGATTACGACAACACGATCGTTTTCAATGAAAAACAGGACAGCAAGATGACCTACAAAAAAGGGTATGGGTATCAGCCGGGCGTATGTACGATAAACGAAGAGCATATCCTTTATATTGAGAACAGAAACGGGAACTCCGATGCTAAGTCTTTTCAGGCAGATACCCTCGAAAGAGTATTTGATCTATTGGAGTCCAAAAAGATCAGGAAAATAGATTATTTCAGAGCTGACGCGGCATCGTACCAATTCGATGTCATTTCTTTATTGCAAAACAAGGTGGGCTGTTTTTATATAGGATGTCGGAACAGTTATGTCGAAAAACATTTTTCCCAAGTTGCCAATTGGGAAAAAATGGAAGATAAAGATGGCCCTCTTGAAGTAGGATCAATTGATATAGCCCCCTTTAAAAAATATGTGGGAACAAAGGAACTGGCCCAAAAATACAGGCTGGTCGTGAAAAGGAGACCAAAAAAGGGCGGGCAGATAGACCTGTTCACCCAAGACGCCTATGAGTACAGGGCTATACTGACAAACGATTTTGATCAAGAGACCAAGAGCGTTGCAGCTTTCTATAATCAAAGAGGGAATATGGAGCGCCAGTTCGATATTCTTAAAAATGATTTTGGCTGGAACAACATGCCCTTTTCATCCTTGAACAAAAATCTTGTGTTCTTGTATTTTACGGCGATATTCAGGAACCTATACAACAAAGTCATTCGGTATTTTTCTGAAAGGAACAGGTTTTTAAAACCCAATTTCAGGATGAAAAAATTCATTTTTAGATTCATCACGTTGCCCGCTAAGTGGGTCAAACAGAGCAGACAGCTCAAGTTAAGGATTTACTCATCCAAAGATTACCATACTTAGCAATACCAAGAAAGTAAAAAGTATAAATGGAGATTTAGAAAGCCCGAAAAAAATTCGAGCCAGGGGGTTATTGCCTCAATTGATCAAAATGACTGACCTTAACCCCAAAAATGACAAAAATCCAATATCAAAAATGAAATGAAGTTGAATAACGTAACTAAAATAAGAAACAGGAACATTTCTCCTCTCTAATCCTTAAAATAACATGCTTTAAAGTAGACATGCGGATTCTAGGAGATATCGGGACCAAAACCCAAAAAATAAACAACAGACTTCAACTTTCCACTTCATCCTTCAAAACGTCGTGTTTCGTTTCCCACTTCGTACTTCGCACTTCCAACCTCGTACTTCCAACTTCCCCTCTGTGAACTCCGTGCCTCCTCCGTGCCCTCCGTGGTTGAAGCCGACAACCGACCAACCATCATCCGACAACTCCTAATCCCCCACCTCCACTTCCAAATCCAGCAAATCCGGATTCTTGAAATATTCCACAAACGGCTTGGTCAAGGTGAGCGTCTTTTTGTCGATGGAAAGAGTGGCAGATGGATCCGAAACCTTCTTGATCGACTTTGGAAAAGTATATTTCAAGCTGTACATCACCGTTCCCAAAAACGCCTCCGATTGTTTAAGGCTATCCACTTCCCGTTGGTGAGCTACTTTATCCTTAATATAGGCATCCCGTTTAAAAACACCCTTCTCAAAAGAATAATTGACCCCAATGATTTCTGAGGAACTTTCCTCCTTCTCGGCTTCCTCATCGGCATCCTTGGGCATGAGATTACTGGCCTGCTCCAATCCGTTTAAAATGTCATTGGCCTCCGCCACCGACTTAAACTTAGTGGAAACATTGTAAAGCATTTCAGATTTTTCAGAATCCATTTTAATACGGATCTTATAATTCTCAAGTTTTTTAAGCTTTAATTGATCTTCTTTTGAAAGCTTGGAGATACTGTCTTTTTTTTCTTCCAAAAAATCCTTCATAGTAACAATGGTATCCATTTTCATCTGCTCCGTTTCCCCGCCCATCGCACCCATGGCCATCATTTCATCCATATTTACTTCTACCGTCATTGTCCCGCTGCCATCTTCGTTCAGCACCATAGTTTCAGTGAATTGACAGCCGATAAACAGCGTCAAAATAAAGCTAAAAAATAGTAGTTTTTTAATCATAACCTTATCTTTTTGGATTGTTTAAAATTATTAGAGCGGCAATAACCCCTGGAATCCACCCGAAAAGAGTGAGGATTAAAACTATCAGCACCGACCCGCATCCTTGATCGATTACGGCCAAAGGAGGGAATAGAACTGAAAGAAGCACTCTCCAAATACTCATACAAGAACAAATCTACGATTATTATTTTGGATTTTGGATTCGCTAATTTGGAATCCTCTAGGATGTGTTTTCATTTCCCTTTTATAATTTCGAACTTCAATTTTCACACTTCCCTTTTCAAACTTCATTTCCTTATCTTTGCTCACTTATTTTTTAGACTTATATTATATGCAACTTACCGAACTTGAAATCATTCGACGCGAAAAGCTTTCCCAACTCCGCAATTTGGGCATCAACCCTTATCCGGCAGCTTTATATCCTGTGGACAACACTTCAAAAAATATAAAACAGAATTTTGAAGAGGGGAAAAAAGTGGTGATCGCCGGCAGGTTGATGTCACGACGAATCCAAGGACCCGCTTCCTTTGCGGAACTCCAGGACGCCGATGGCCGCATCCAAGTATATTTTAACCGGGATGAAATCTGTCCCGGGGAAGATAAATCGCATTATAACGAAGTTTATAAAAAACTATTGGACATAGGCGATTTTATCGGGATTGAAGGGGAACTTTTTAAAACCAAAGTAGGCGAAAAAACCGTGATGGTAAAGAATTTTACAGTTCTCAGCAAAGCTTTACGACCACTGCCACAACCGCGAGTGGATGCCGATGGGAAAGTGCACGACGCCTTTACCGATCCCGAACAGCGCTATCGCCAACGATATGCCGATTTGGTTGTAAATCCACATGTTAAGGAGATTTTTATAAAGAGGACCAAACTCTTCAACGCCATGCGCCATTTCTTTAATGAGCGCGGTTATTTTGAAGTGGAAACCCCCATCTTACAACCCATTCCGGGGGGAGCGGCAGCACGGCCTTTTATAACCCATCACAATTCTTTGGATATTCCACTTTACTTGCGAATCGCTAACGAGCTGTATTTAAAAAGACTTATAGTAGGTGGATTTGACGGGGTTTATGAATTCTCCAAAAACTTCCGCAATGAAGGTATGGACCGAACCCACAATCCAGAGTTCACCGCGATGGAAATTTATGTGTCCTATAAAGACTACAACTGGATGATGCATTTCTGCGAACAGTTGTTGGAATACTGCGCCATAGAGGTAAATGGAACCTCCAAAGCCACCTTTGGAGAACACAAAATAGATTTTAAGGCACCCTATCCTCGAGTAACGATGAGGGATGCGATCATAAAATTCACAGGTTTCGATATCGACGGAAAAACCGAGGATGAAATCCGCCAAGCTGCTATCAAAATGAATATTGCAGTGGACGAAACCATGGGCAAGGGGAAATTGATAGACGAAATCTTCGGTGAAAAATGTGAAGGCAATTTCATCCAACCCACCTTCATTACAGATTATCCGAAAGAGATGAGTCCGCTTTGCAAAGAACACCGCGATAACCCAGAACTTACCGAGCGTTTTGAATTGATGGTCTGCGGCAAGGAGATCGCCAACGCCTATAGCGAGTTGAACGACCCAATAGACCAGCGCGAACGTTTTGAAGCACAATTAAAGCTGGCAGATAGAGGCGATGACGAAGCAACTGCCTTTATTGACTACGACTTTTTAAGAGCCTTGGAATACGGTATGCCCCCAACCAGTGGAATGGGTATCGGCATGGACCGTTTAATAATGCTTTTAACCGACAATGCCTCTATCCAAGAAGTACTTTTCTTCCCACAAATGCGGCCGGAAAGGAAAAAGTTGGAAATGACGGAGGACGAAAAAATCATCCACCAACTTTTAAAAGCCAATTCCCCCATAGCCTTGGAGGAATTAAAATCACAAACAGGTCTGAGCAACAAAAAATGGGATAAAGCCATAAAAGGATTAACCGCATCCAAAGTGGCAAAGGTTGAAATGATCGAAGAAAACCTGGTGGTAACAATTCTTTAAAAAGAATAGACTTTAATATTTCAAAAAGGGAAATTCAGCCATGAGTTTCCCTTTTTTATTTGGAATTTGTTGCCGTGAAAAAGATAAGTAGGCCTTCTTTATTTCAATTCAATTAAACCTATCCGTCAAAAATCAGTCATAGATGTATAAACCTTAATAAAGAAATTGAAATGAAAAAATTGATGACCGTTTTTATAGTCCTTGTCACTTTCACCATAAGCGCACAAGACCAAAAGCCCCATAAAAGATCACATCAGGAATATACCCCCGAGCAACGGGCCGAACTTCAAACTAAAAAAATGACCCTCGGCCTGGATTTGACCCCTGACCAACAGAAAAAAGTACAACAACTGTATTTGGAAAACACTAAAAATCGGCCTGCCAAAGCTGCCAATACCCCTGGGCTTTCTAAAAACAAAAGTTACGCTGAAATGAATTCAAGATTGGACAGACAGATTGCCACCAAGCAAAAAATGAAAGAAATCTTGACGGAAACGCAGTACGCCAAATGGGAAAGCAATTACCAAAACCACCATAAAAAACATGGTAACAAATCCGGTCGAGGCAACAAAAGCCCAAAGGAAAATATCAAGGAATAAGTTTTGGCTTGATTCTTGGTCTTTATAGATTGAAATTGGTTACTTTAGTAACCCTAAAATTTTCAAAAATGAGAAAACTATTGACAGGAATCGCATTTGCCGCAACCGTGTTATTTGGAATACAATCCACCACCGCCCAGGCCCTATCGCAAGATCAAAGCAGGCCGGAGGTAATAGCCAAAGCTGAATCATCAAAATTAACGAATGATTTAGGCCTGAACGGCGATCAAAGCCGAGCAGTCTTTAGAGCATTGGTTGCCAAGGAAGTAAACTACCAAAAAAGCGTAGCGGGCAAAGATGCCAACGATCCAAAGGTAAAGGCCGACAAACAGAAAGCCGACGAAGCCTTAAAAGAAGCGATGAAAAAGACATTGACCGAGGCGCAATACGCGCAATGGCTAAAGATGAATAATTAGTGATTATTCAGTGAATAAAAACCCCTCCGATGTTTTTCGGAGGGGTTTTTTATTATAAAGTCTTGGCAACTTTAGCCGCGGCAGCAATGGTAGAGTCCAAATCCTCATAAGAAAGTGCATCACAGATAAACCAAGTTTCAAACGCACTCGGCGCAATATAAATTCCCTCGTTGAGCATTCCGTGGAAAAAAGCCTTGAAAGTTTCATTGTTCGCTTCAGCGGCGGAGGAAAAATCGGTTACGGGCTTTTCAGAGAAATGAACTGATATCATAGACCCTACGCGGTTGATGGTAAATTTTACATTTTCCTCCGACAATACCTTCTCAAGTCCCTTGTGCAAATATTCAGTCTTTGTATTGATGGAATTAAATATTTCCCCGTTATCGTTCAATTCCTTTAGCATTGTTAAACCAGCCGCCATCGCCAACGGATTTCCACTTAAAGTCCCAGCTTGATATACCGGGCCAATGGGCGCCAAATAATTCATTATTTCAGCTCGAGCGGCAAAAGCTCCCACCGGCATTCCTCCCCCAATTACTTTTCCAAAAGTAACCAGGTCGGCCTTTACACCGTAAAGTTCCTGAACCCCACCCTTTGCCAGACGGAAACCTGTCATTACCTCGTCAAAAATCAGCAGGATATTATTCTCGTCACAAAGTTTTCTGAGGCCTTGAAGAAATCCTTCTGCAGGTGGAATACATCCCATATTCCCCGGTACCGGCTCCAAAATTATACAGGCAATCTCGCCTTTGTTGGCTCCTATAACCTTCGCCACATTATCCAAATTGTTAAATTCAGCCAACAACGTATCCTTTGCCGTGCCTTGGGTAACCCCCGGACTGTTGGGCGAACCAAAAGTAACGGCACCGCTTCCGGCTTGGATTAAAAACGAATCGCTATGTCCGTGATAACAACCTGCAAATTTGATGATTTTATCTTTCCCCGTAAATCCACGTGCCAAGCGTACGGCACTCATACAAGCTTCGGTTCCACTGTTTACGAATCGTATTTTATCTATATTGGGCACCATGGCCACAGCCAAAGCGGCAATTTCGGTTTCAATTTCCGTAGGCATCCCAAAGGATGTCCCCAATTTCGCCTTTTCAACTACGGCGTTTACCACAGGTTCATAGGCGTGCCCTAAAATCATTGGCCCCCAGGAATTGATGTAATCTATCAATTTGTTGCCGTCCACATCATATAAATATGCGCCTTTTGCTTTTTCAACGAATATTGGATCTCCGCCAACGGCTTTAAAAGCTCTTACTGGTGAATTCACACCCCCGGGAATTACTTCTTGGGCAGCCTTGAAAAGCAAACTGCTTCTTTGGTACTTCATAGTTTTATGCTTAAAATTAAAATGTGTTTTTTAAATTTCTCCTTGTCGAGTGGCACTGAGGTTTATACCTAACCTATGGTGAATGGAATCCACCGATCGATTATTGACTTTTTACCGGATGCAAGTATAACGCCTGACCTACGGATATGTCGTTGCCCACGAGTCCGTTGTATTTTTTGAGCGTTTCCACGGTTAGATTGAATTTTTTGGAAATACTGTACAACGTATCCCCCGCCTGCACCAAATAGGTTCCGATTTTGGAATTATCGGCTTGGCTGCCGCTTATTCGTGTGCCCAAGACCTCTTGATCGTATTGTTGAAGATTGTAGCGCTCAATTATGCCAATAAGTTTTTCGGGATATCTGGGATCGGTGGCGTAACCGGCTTTCCGAAGGCCTTTGGACCAGCCTACATAATCGTCCTTTCTCAATTTAAAAAGATCTTTGTAACGGCTGCGCTGGGTCAAAAATAGAGAATGGTCACGAAACGAATATTTGGGATCGGTGTACTTCCTAAAACATTCCCCACTTTCGTCATCGTCGTGATATACCCTATCGCCCTCCCATCCCGTATGGCATTTTATGCCAAAATGATTGTTGGCTTTCAAGGTGAGCTCGCCGACGCCCGCACCACTTTCCAAAATACCTTGGGCAAGTTTAATGCTCGCCGGAATGCCGTATTGAAGCATTTCCTCCTTGGCAATACCATTGTATTGGGCAATGTAATCCGCTACCCGCTGGGTGTAGGGAATGTTTGCTGGCGACAACACCTTAGAAGGTTCTTCAACCTTAGGAACCTTTGGTTTAATTGGTTCCTTTACGTGGGTGACCCTTTCGGTTTTATGCTTATTTCGATGTGAAACTGTAGATTTTTTTGATTTGCAGCTAGTAAAGAAAACTGCAGAAATAAGAAGAATAGTAAGTATTCTGCCAAGCATATTATTCAATTAAAGGTAATTTTTTCTTTTGCAATTGTATGTTCATTCCGGCCACTCCTTGCAGCCCTCCGGTATGGATGGCCAAAATACGGCTATTTTCTTTGAAATACCCCTTTTTTATAAGATCTAGAACCCCGTACATCATCTTTCCCGTATAGACCGGATCTAAGGGAATTTGGGTCTTTCTTTTAAAGTCATTCATAAAACGCACTAATTCCGTATCTATTTTACCATAACCCCCAAAACAATAAGAATCCGTGATTTCGAAATTGGTCTTTTTTGTATATTTTTCAATTTCCGAAGTTTGAAATGCACCTTTTAGAGCGGAAAATCCTATAACTTTCTGGTTTTTTCTTGAGGCCCTTACCAACCCCGCCATGGTCCCTCCCGTACCCACGGAAACACAGATATAATCGAAAGACGAATCGGCCTTGGTCAATATCTCCTCACAGCCTTTAACGGCCAAACTATTACTGCCACCTTCCGGAATAACATAAAACGGGCCCAATTGAAACTTTAACCCTGTCAAAAACTCCTCCTTTTCTTTTAACCTATAATCTTCTCTTGTAACGAAATACAAACGCATACCACATTTTTTTGCAAACGTAAGCGTGGGATTCTGATGGGTCCTGCCTGCCAGCTCTTCGCCCCGAATGATGCCGATAGATTTCAATCCCATTTCCCGGGCCGCAACAGCGGTCGCGATAATGTGGTTGGAAAAGGCGCCTCCAAAAGTAAGTACTGTATCCAATTCCAGCTTTTTAGCCTCGAGAAGATTGTATTTCAACTTTCGAAACTTGTTCCCTGAAACAATGGGATGCAATAAATCTTCGCGTTTTACAAACAAAGAAACCGTATCGATGCCAAAACCGGAAGGATCAATCTCAATTGTTGGAACACGAATATTATTAAAAAAATTGGGCATAACAACAAAGATAGTGAATGGGATTTTACTAAAATCCAGATGGTTTTTGAATCTTCAAGTGAAAGACCAAAACCCAGCTTTTGGAATTAATTGTTTTGAGATTTAACTAGTATTCATGCCACTAAATTCACGATTTATTAACATTTCTTTACGAAAACTTGGATAATATTCAAAATTATCATAATATTGTTTTGTATTTCAATAACCCCAAATTATGAAAACACACCTACTCCGATTATGGACACTTTCCTGTGTCCTGATTTTTCTGACTTCATATTCCATTAAAGCCCAAGTGGGTATAGGCACGGTTACTCCAGATGCCTCTTCCATTTTGGATATCCACGACCCCACGGGCAGCAAGGGCTTGCTAATTCCAAATGTTGCTCTTACAGCTACCAATGTAAGCGCTCCTATTACCCCAGCTCCGGCCACTAGTTTGCTCGTTTATAATACCGCTTTCTCCGGAGGCGAAAATACCGCAGTTTCTCCCGGTTATTATTATTGGGATAGCAACCAATGGGTACCATTGGTAAGTTCTGAAAAATGGGATTTGATGGGTAATGCAGGCACAATTGAAAATACTAATTTCATAGGAACCACAGATGGGCAAGGCCTCACATTCAGAACAAATAATACAGAGCGTTTTCGAGTGGCAAATGCCAACCAAGTTCTGGCCATGAGTGATGGAAGTGCAACTCTTCCCTTTTATACTTGGAATGGCGACAATGACACCGGAATTTACAGAATAGGCGATAATACATTTGGATTTTCCACCAACAAATTTGAAAGGTTCCGTTTAGGTGCCAGTGAAATCGTAGTCAATGAACCGAGTGAGAATTATAACTTTAGAATTAAAACCAGTGGGCAAGACAACATGTTAGTGGTCAATGGAACTTCCAACAAAATTGGAATCAACACAAACGATCCCCAAACTGAATTACATATAGCTGGTAATTCCGCGACTTTGAGGATTGAGGAATTGAATACTACCAATAATATCCACAATGTTGTTGAAGATCCTGCCCCCGTATATGTTAACAATGATGGCGATTTAACATTGCAGCCTCCCCTGACTCAAACCTTTATGCCTATAAATGAACTTAATTTTTTGGGTCTTGGGACTGTTGTCAGCTCCACCACTGGAGATGGTATCTTTTCAAGCTTACTTACTAGATATATTACTCTCACTCAAGAATCCTTAGTGCATATTAGCTACCAGTTTAGTGTTCAGATTACCTTGCCCACCAAAAATCCAACAACAGGTGAGTACCAACCCGTAGTTGATGGTGCTTCCCGACTTTACCGCTCCTTTGTCTCTATTAATGACAGCGAAGATTATATTGCTTTAAGCTCTGGAACATATACAAACAACCCTATAAAAACCAATCAAAATGGCATATATGCAGCAGGCTATTATTATTTGGCGGGTGATGGTTATGTACAATTGCCGGCAGGG
Source organism: Aequorivita sp. (assembly GCA_049646885.1). Taxonomy (GTDB): domain Bacteria; phylum Bacteroidota; class Bacteroidia; order Flavobacteriales; family Flavobacteriaceae; genus Aequorivita. Next base: position 37,379 of record JBARWQ010000013.1, read on the forward strand.
ACACATAAAATCGAACTATCTTCATTAGCATTTGGGGCAGGTTTTGCCTATAGAATGGTTTTTGGCGAAACCCCAATTGAACGCTTTCAGGTTGTTGTGCACCGTTAAGCCTCTGAAGATTAACATATAACACCCCCCAAACTACACGACCGCCACTTTATTGGCGGTTTTTTTTTGCTATAAATCGGGAAGGGATTTTTAAAAATGAAAAGCTTAATTGCATATATACTTATCGACTATATACTGGGTAATGGGTTTTAATGTTTTCCCCGTCCTTGGGTGCAATCCGTAACTGCTGAAAAACTCCCATTCCCCCGCATTGTTCTTTCCATACCAAATCCTTACGCTTTTGTCCTCATTAAAAAATTGGATTTCACAAGTAGGCTCAATCCGCTCAAAATCATCAATGCGGTCTTTTTTGTAAGGTTTTAAAATACCGGCTTTTAATTTGTCGGCATCAAAAGGAGTTTCAATATAATGGGTGCCATCCCATTCCATCCATTTGGGATGGCTGAAAATAGAAATGCCACTTATAATTAAAATTGCTACCACCACTATTGCCAAAGTCGTTTTATTTCTTTTTAAAAAAGGCTTTAGTGAAGCTGCATTTCCGGACTTCTCTTCTTTTTCAATAGATGCCACCCGGTTTTCACCGGGATTTTTCAAAAGGTAATCGGCATAGTCCACATATCTCAAATAACGCGATAGGCCATCTAAAACTCGAGGCTGCCTTATTTCTATAGAATTTCCGGCCAGGGCTTGGCTGTAGTAATCCCGCAAACTCCTTTCGCCAAATTGAAATTTGAATTCCGCTTCAATAAAATCTGATAATAGGGTGGCCAAACTACTCTTGGCAGGATCATTATATCCCCGCTTCGCTTCATCTTCCCTCGCTTTTTCAAAAGCGGCCAAAATCAATTCCTTATGCACTTTCCAGCTATTTTTCAATTCCTAAAACTACAAAATCCATCGGAAATAGATTGGAAATTCTTTTCCAAAAGCTTTCCAAGACTTTTCCATTCCTTCAACAACTTTCTTTCTTCATTTGTACAAGTATTGAGGTGCCGCCTTGGGTGTAACAGGGTTTACAGAAATCCTCGATACTGTTATTTAGGAGTTCGCAACTAAAGTCGATCGCCCACCGTGGGAAGGAAGCAAATCGGCCTTAGGTCCAACTCCGATCTTCCCACAAAAGAAGGTCTTCCTTCAAAATAAAAGGTGTTGCCGCCTTTGGATAATCTCTGGAAAATTCCGGACGGCCACCCTATTGTCCAATTTTTAAATTCAACAAACATGAAAACTATATTCTCAATATGTCTTTTCGGACTTCTAAGTACGGGTCTGTTATCTTGTACCCCCGAAGCCGTAAACAACGATTCGAACTACCCCCAAGCATGTTGCGGGGATGATTTAAACGTACCGCCAATACCCATTAATGGGGGAGGCTAAAACCAAAAAATGTTAGTATTTTAGGGGAATGGAAAAACGACGCTTTTCACTCCCCTTTTTTTGTCTTCTTTTCATATTTCAGTCTTCCCTGATTGGACAGGCACAATATTCCACAGACACTATCCAAAAATATTCCGAGGCCATATTAAACCCAAAATCTTCTCAAGATATTCCTTTGGGATTACAATTCTATGCGGCAAAAACTGAAAACGATCTAAAACGGGGAGACACCCTAAGTGCAATCATAGGTTTGCGTTTGCTGGCTATCGGGCAATTTGACATGGGTGAAACTTACGACAGCGAGAATTCAGCCGTGCAAGCCATTAGTCTGATCGACCGATCTAAAGGAAATGACTCTTTAATGGCAAATATGCTGGGACTTTATAACCACTTGGGAAAAATATATAGGGCAACTGAAAATTTCGATAAGGCTCTTGAAGCCTATAACGCCGCCCTAAAAACTGCAAAAACTCTAAAGGATAGCATAATTCTACTGAACAATAAAGCTAACGTACATAAAGACAGCGGGCTTTATCACAAAGCCTTGGCAGAATTGGATTTGGCATTTAAAATAATAAAAAGAGATCCAGACTCCTTATTTCTAGCATCTCTATACGACAATAGAGGTATTGTAAAGTCCAAATTGGATATGCCAGAGGCATTGGAGGATTTAACCAAAGGTCTAGAAATTAGGGAAAGTAAAAATAATCTCACAGGCCTGTATTCAAGTTATAAAAACCTATCCCAATATTATTTTGATAGAAGCAATCGGCAGGTGGCATTTCATTTTGCCGAAAGAGCCTATGAAACTGCTTTGCAAATAAACAGTACTGCCTTTATCCAAGACGCCCTCTCGCTTTTTGCGCTGATGGATGACGACCCTAAAATTGTGGCCTTTCAAAGATTGACGGATAGCATCGCCAATGAAAAGCAGTTGGCCCAGAACAAATATGCCTTTATGAAATACAATGTGGAACAGGAGAGAAAAAACACTGAGCTTGCCCAATTGCAAAAGGAAAAGGAGAAGTCACAAAAAATCATATTAATATTCCTCGTTGGTTTTGTTCTTATTGCCGGGACTTTTGTATCCATATTCTTGATTGCTAGCCATAAAAAGGACAGAATCCACCAAGTTTTCAAGACCGAAGCCCGTATTTCAAAAAAGGTGCACGATGAAGTGGCAAACGACCTATATCACGTAATGGTGAAACTTCAAGGCGATGAATCGGCTCATGAAGATTTATTGGACGATTTGGAGATCATCTACAACAAGACACGTGATATTTCAAAGGAAAACAGTGCCCTGGAATTAAAATCCGATTTCAAGGAACAACTTTTTGATCTTTTAATGAGCTACCAAAATGAAGAGGTCAATGTAATGACGCAAAATATATCCGCAATTGACTGGACTTCATTATCCGATGTTAAAAAAATCGCAATTTACCGCGTCCTAAAAGAATTGATGACAAACATGGCAAAACATAGCCAAGCTAGCGTAGTAGTGCTCACATTCAACAAAATAAAAAACAAAACCTCCATTATTTACTCCGATAATGGCATAGGTTGTAACTTAAAAGACAAAAATGGACTTCGAAATGTGGAAAACCGTATAAAAAGTTTAAACGGAACAATTACTTTTGAATCAAAACCCAATGAAGGGTTTAAATCAAAAATTACGTTATAAGCTATGTTTAAAAAAGTTTTGGTTTCTGAAGATATGGGAAGCATCAGCCAAGGGATTATGTCCATTCTGAAAAGACTTCGCATTGAAAATTTTGAGCAGGTGCAGTATTGTGACGATGCCTATTTAAAAATCAAAAAAGCGACTAAGGATGAACAACCTTTTGACCTGTTGATCACCGATCTCTCTTTTAAAACGGATCACCGTAAACAAAAGTTTCCCTCGGGAGAGAAGCTGATACAAGCTTTGAAAAAACAGTATCCCTCATTAAAAATAATTGCCTTTTCTGTGGAGGATCGCCCCCCAAAAATAAGGGAGGTTATGCTCGACTTTAAGGCTGATGGCTTTGTATGTAAAGGCCGAAATGGGGTAAAAGAACTGGAAATCGCTATTAAATCTGTTTTTGAAGGTCAACCTTTTTTGTCGCCACAAATTGCCAATGTCCTCAACAAGCCAGCTCCAATAGAAATAAATGACTATGATATTACGATGATGAAGCTCCTCGCCGACGGTTATTCGCAGGATGAAATAAGCAATCACTTTAAAGAAAAAAATATTACTCCCAGCAGTTTGAGTGCGATTGAAAAACGGATCGTTCGGCTTCGAAATTATTTTAATGCCAATAACTCAATCCATCTTATTTCCATGGCAAAAGATCTTGGGCTTATTTAATGCCCACTGACAAGTCTTTTTACTTGAAATCCATCTAATGCCACGTTTATTATAAATAAAACGCCCTCCTTGCGGAAAACCGTAAGGAATCGGTCTTTTACCCTTGTACCTTTGGTTGGATTTTAACCATGGAGTTTGTTCTGGGGAGAACAAAGTGGTTAAAACCAATCCCTTACGGCTAATCTGTAGGGGATTCTTTTTGTATTCTCAATCAAAGAAACCTCAAAAAATACCAAAATCTCCTTCGCTTTAAATAATCCATATCTGCTTCATAGAAATAAGCCTCCCGTTCAAAAGAAATGTTTTGATAAGCCTTATCCCGGTTCCCTAATCCAATCCAACGAACCAAAAACTCAATGGCATACCACAAATAAAAGAAAACCACGAACAGTTCCACTTGTTGCCGTAAGTGAATGCGTTCGTGGTTTAAAAAGTTGATATCCTTTACTAAATGCCGATATCTCAAAATTACGAAAGGCCAAATAGCCATTCCATTAAAATTCTTTCGAAGCCATTTGGGACGAACTAAGAGGATCATTCTGGTGTAATTGGCAAGTATAACTTGGGATTTGAAACAATAAATATATAATTACCTAAATCGAATCCCAAATCCCTTTCTTATTGCTTCAAAAATTGTCTTAAAACATATTGAAGAATTCCCTCATTTTGATAATAGGCTATTTCAATTGGGGAAGCCAATTTCGCAATTACCTTGAATGATACTTCTGAGCCATCTTCCTTTTTGGCAGTAATAGTAACTTTTTTCGAAGGTGTTAAGCCATTTTCAATTCCTGTAATGCTAAAGATCTCCTTTCCGGTTAAACCATGGGTTTGCGCGGTTTCTCCCTTTACATATTCAAGTGGCAAAACCCCCATCATAATCAGATTACTTCTGTGGATTCGCTCGTAGCTTTCTGCCAAAACAGCTTTCACACCTAAAAGAATAGTTCCTTTCGCCGCCCAGTCACGGGAGGACCCACTGCCGTATTCCTTTCCGGTAAGCACTATCAAAGGAGTTTTGTCCTTTATGTATTTCCGTGAAGCTTCATACACATTCATCTCTTCCCCTGTGGGAAGATAAGTGGTGTAACCGCCTTCACGACTGGCCAATTGGTTCTTGATTCTAACATTGGCAAAAGTTCCTCTTACCATTACCTCATCATTCCCGCGTCGGGAACCATAACTGTTGAAGTCTTTTTTGTCCACTCCCATTGAGATAAGGTATTTCCCCGCAGCAGAATCCGCTGAAAACGCCCCTGCCGGTGAAATATGATCCGTGGTAATGCTGTCGCCAAGCATCACTAAAGCTCGTGCTCCTTCAATATTTTTAAGGGGTTTTGGCTCTTCCGAAAGATCGTGGAAAAAGGGAGCTTCTTTTATATAGGTAGAATTATCGTCCCATTGGTAGAGCCTATCGTTGGGCACTTCCAGATTTCTCCAAATTTCGTTGCCATCAAAGATTTCATCATAATTCTTCTTAAAATCCTTAGGCGTCAATACCTTGCGCATTACCTCATTAATTTCGTCATCGCTAGGCCAAATGTCTTTTAAATAAACGGCTTTTCCATTTCGGTCGAAACTAAGTGGCTCCGTAGTAAGATCAATATCTACCCTGCCAGCTAGGGCAAATGCCACTACTAACATAGGCGACATCAAGAAATTCATTTTGACCTCCGCATGTATTCGCGCCTCGAAGTTTCGGTTTCCGGAAAGAACAGAAGTAACTATAAGGTCGTTTTCACCTACCGCTTTGGAAATTGCAGGTGGCAAAGGGCCTGAGTTACCAATACAGGAAGTACATCCATATCCTACCAAGTGAAACTGTAGTGCTTCAAGATCTTTTAATAAATCTGCTTTCTCCAAATAATCGGTCACCACTTTTGAGCCCGGTGCCAAGGATGTTTTCACCCAAGGTTTAACATCGATTCCGTGCTCCCTGGCTTTTTTGGCAACCAATCCCGCCCCAATCATCACAAATGGATTGGACGTGTTTGTACAGGAAGTGATCGCGGCAATAGCTACGGCACCATCCGAAAGCATAAATTTCTGATTGCCCTGCGAAATCCATACAGTCTTTAGCCCGTTCTTTATTTTGCATTCTTCTACCTCTACACCAGGTCTCGGACTGTGGGATTGCTCAACAGGTTGGCTTCCACCTTCTTCTTTCCAACGCACTAACTCTTCTTCTCTGTCATGAGGTTCGATATAGGTGCGACCGAAATCTTGCTGTTCCAACTCGATAAATTTTTTCTTAAGATTCTTTAATAAGATCTTATCCTGCGGCCGCTTTGGACCTGCCACAGTTGGCTGAACAGTGGAAATGTCCAATTCTACCACATCTGTATAGGTTATTTGATCCTCATCTTGACGCCATAGCATATTGGCCTTGCAGTAATCCTCTACCAACTTCAACTGCGCTTCACTTCGGTTGCTATCGCGCATATACTCCAAAGTTTTATGATCTATAGGGAAATAGGTTATGGTACACCCAAATTCAGGCGACATATTCCCAATAGTAGCCCTATCCGGTACCGAAAGATGGTCCAACCCGGGTCCAAATACCTCCACAAATTTCCCCACTACCCCATAATTCCGTAAAAGATTTGCAATGGTGAGTACCAAATCGGTAGAAGTGGAACCCAAGGGAAGTTTGCCGGTTAATTTCAGTCCAATTACTTCCGGGGAAATAAAATAAACGGGCTGACCCAAAACGGCGGCTTCTGCCTCAATTCCTCCTACTCCCCATGCTACTACCCCTATTCCGTTGACCATCGGAGTGTGACTGTCAAGTCCTACAAGTGTATCCGGAAATGCCATGCCATCCCGAGCTATAACTCCTTTTGATAAGTATTCCAAGTTTACCTGATGGCAAATCCCCATTCCTGGAGGCACTACGCTAAAGTTGTCAAATGACTTTTGCGCCCATTTTAAAAAAGTATAACGTTCGATGTTTCGCTCGTATTCCTTCTCTATATTTTGTTGATAGGCATATTGGGCAGCAAAATAATCTACCTGTACACTATGGTCAATTACCAAATCTACAGGAATAAGAGGGTTTATTTTGGAGGCGTCCTTTCCTTTGCGAGCTACCTCAGCTCTTAGGGAGGCAATGTCCACCACCGCTGGCACGCCAGTAAAATCCTGCATCAATACCCTTGCTGGCTTAAAGGCAACATCTACGTCGCTGCCCTGCGGCTTCCAATTTAAAATTGCGTCCAAGTGGTCTTTGGTCACTGAAAAATCGTCATAGCTCCGGAGGGCATTTTCCAAAAGAATGCGAATGGAAAACGGCATTTTCTTTATGTTATATCCCTGTTTTTGGAGCTCCGTAAGACTGTAATAAGTCAGCTTTTCGTTATTGACTGAAAGGGTTTTCTTTAGGTTGTACAAATCTTGTTGCATAATTGAAGTTTTAGAAGAATTTAAATTTAGGCATTTTAACCGCTGAAACGAATCAAATGAAGTGGTTTAACAAGGCGTTAACAATGCCTGAAACTTCTGTATTTAAGGACGGAATTCGATTGGAAAAAAACTATTATCTTTAAGGGACTTGGAAAAAGATAAGATTTCATCAAAAAAGAGAATTATGAAAAAATTCAAAGTAGGCGATCACGTAAAATGGAACTCGGAAGCTGGAGAAGTAAGCGGGAAAATCATAAAAGTCCATCACTCCGATTTTAAGTATAAAGGCTACACCCATCACGCCAGCAAGGACGATCCACAATACGAAATAAAAAGCGATAAATCCGATCATATCGCCGCCCATAAAGGATCAGCGCTTTCAAAAGTGTAATGATGAAAATGAATGTTGTAAAAGCAGACATCACTACCTTAAAGGTCGATGCCATTGTCAATGCCGCCAATAGTACCCTATTGGGCGGAGGCGGTGTGGATGGCGCCATCCATAGAGCCGGGGGAAAGGAGATTCTGGAGCAATGCAAGGCCATTGTCGCCAAACAGGGTCCGCTGCCCACAGGAGAGGCCGTAATTACCACGGCGGGAAAAATGCCAGCCAAGTATGTAATCCATACAGTGGGTCCAGTATGGCGGGGAGGAAAAGACAACGAAGAGGAAAAACTCGCCAATTGCTATACAAACTCCTTAGAGCTGGCCGCAGAAAACGGTTGTAAAACCATAGCTTTTCCGAATATCAGCACGGGGGTCTATTATTTCCCTAAAGAAAAGGCAGCCGGAATTGCCGTAAATAGTGTTCGAAAATTTCTTTCGAAGAACGATCAGATAAAAGAAGTGATCTTTGTGTGTTTTGATGAGGAGAATTTTAATCTTACTAAAAAGGAAGTGGAGAAATGAGGTGAATTCAACCTGTGCAATATGTGACTTCTACTTTAGTACTCTTGCCCATGGGGGAAAACTCGGTAAATATATATTCTTTTGTTTTGGAAAATATAATGAATGGCATATCTGAAATTAACCAGATTTGCTATACGTATCGCACTATATTTAATCTGATACATTTCAGGCATCAACCTTATTAAATCCTCTTGCCTAAATAAATCGTCCAAAAAGTCCTCTCCCTTTTCCGATAAATCGAAAAAACATTTTGCTTTATGGATGTCCAGTTGAGCCTGTTCGCTGTATTCAACCTCATCGACCATATCGCGCTCTCACTTCTTTGGAAGAAACCCATTTTATCTCTCCATTTTCTTGTTTTTCAAGCATATCATCCATGATCGCCTTATATTCATCTGAAGGTTCACTAAAATTTAACGCGGTATCTTCTATCAAAAATTCAAGATAATTTTTTAAGGACCTTTTCTGGAGTTTTGCCTGTTTTTCAAGAATTTCAATCGCTTTATTGTCAAGCTCAATCAATTTTTTTGTCTTTCCCATTATATATACTTTATATATATCAAATATATACAATGGATACTTGGAAAACAATAACCAATTATAAATTTTGCGCAACTATAAACCCACTCGTCCAAGCATTCTGAAAATTAAAACCTCCAGTAATAGCGTCAATATTAAGAACTTCCCCCGCAAAATAAAGATCTTTGCAGATGCGGCTTTCAAAGGTTTTAAAGTTTACTTCCTTTAAATCAACGCCTCCCGCGGTTACGAATTCCTCCTTAAAAGTACTCTTCCCCTCCACCTGAAAAATTCCCGCAGTAAGTTGATTTGCGATATTTTGAAAGTTTTCCCGCCTAGCTTCTGCCCAAGTGAGTGTTTCACTTATCCCAGCAGCTTTCAGAAGATTCTGCCAAAGGCGTTTCGGCAGTTCAAATTGGGCATATTTAAAAAGAGTTTGCTTTCCGAAGGTGGATTTTAGGGATTTCATTTCTTCCAAAACTTCTTCTTCCGAAATATTCTCCAACCAATTCACTTCTATCTTAAACCGATAATTTACGGGTGCCAATAAACGTGCGCCCCAGGCCGATAACTTTAGAATCGCCGGGCCGCTCATACCCCAATGGGTAATAAGCAAAGGACCCGAATTTTCTAGGATGCTTTTTCCCGCAGCATCCAATAACCTTATTTTTGCATTGGTGGCAACCCCCCATAAATCGGCAATCCGCTCATCCTTAATGTTAAAAGTGAAAAGTGACGGCACCGGCGGCACGATGGAATGGCCCAAACCTTCCAGCAACCTCCATACTTTTGGATTGCTGCCCGTAGCTACCACTATCTTTTTAGCAGAAAAACTATCTGTAGTCGTGGTAATTGTAAAGGAATCCTCCTTCTTTTGAATATGCCGTACAGCTTGATTTAGTAGAACCTCAACCCCAAGTCGTCTGCTTTCAAAAAGAAAACAGTCAATAATGGTTTGCGAAGAATCCGAAATAGGGAATACGCGACCGTCCTCTTCAATTTTTAAGGTCACCCCACGTTTCTCGAACCATTCAAAGGTATCGCCCGTCATAAAGCTGTGGAATGGCCCCAAAAGTTCTTTTTCCCCTCGGGGATAGTTTTGTGAAAGTTCCTTAGGAAGAAACTCAGCATGGGTAACATTGCATCTTCCGCCACCGGAAATTTTTACTTTGGTAAGTATCTCCTTCCCCCGTTCAAGTATCACAATTTTGAGATTGGGATTGCCTTCAGCTAGATTTATAGCAGTAAAAAACCCTGCGGCTCCCCCGCCGATTATTACAACATCGGTTATTGTCAAACTGCTGCTCTTTCAGTGGCGAAACTCTCGCACAAAGCAATTGTTTCCTTTATGTCATTCAAAGTAGTTCGGGGATTTATCAAACACATCCGAAGCACCACTTGCCCATTTAAGATTGTTGTAACCAATAAAGCCTGTTTTGACGCAACCACTTTTTCAGAAATATGTTGATTCAACGCATCGAGCTCTTTTTCCGAAAGTTTGTTGCCTATAGGGTTATACCGAAAATTGATAACTGCCAAAGTAGCAGGGGAAATCACTTCCCAATTGACACTCTTTCGCAAAAATCCTTCAGCCGCCTCGGCCAGTTTTAAGTTGTAGTCAATTGCTTTTCTAAATTCGTCAAGCCCAAAGGTTTTAATCGACATATAAAACTTTAAGGCTCTAAAGCGACGGGTGAGCTCAATTCCGTGGTCGTAAAAATTTATTTCTGAAGTATTCCCTTCTATATCCCTAAGGTATTCGGGTTTTTCAGTGAAAGTTCCTTTTAACCATTTATGTCTTCTTACCAGTAAACACCCAATTTCATAAGGTTGAAAAAACCATTTATGGGGATCGATTGTGAGCGAATCGGCTTTTTCTATGCCTTTTAAAACACGTTTTCCATCCTCTGCAAGTATGGCAAAACCACCGTAGGCACCGTCAATATGGTACCAAATATTCTCCTTTTTGCAAATGTCGGCAAGATCGGCAAGCGGATCTACCGTTCCTGTATTTGTTGTGCCCGCAGTAGCGATCAAACAAAACGGCTGCCATCCTTTTAAACGGTCTTTGGCTATAGCATTCTTTAATTTGTTAAGTGAAAACTTAAATTCATTATCCGTGGGAATAACTCGAATCTGTTCCTTTTTAAAGCCCAAAACGCGAATAGCCTTAATGTTGGATGAATGCGCTTGATCGGATAGATAAATTACCGCCTTGCTAAAATCATCGCCACATTTCACCGATCGCGCGGTAATTAACGCAGTTAAATTGGCCATGGATCCCCCACTGGTGAAAATGCCTCCTCCCTTTTTCTGTGGAAATCCGAACATTTTCAACAACCAGTTCATGCCCACTATCTCCATTTGCGCAGCTGCCGGGGATGCAGCCCATCCCCCGGAAAATATATTGAAACCAGAGGCTAGTCCATCGGCCATGGCACTTATAAAATTGCTCGGTCCCGGCACAAAAGAATACGATTTTGGATGCGATACTATATTGCTTTTGGTCATCACCTCTTCCAAAACAAAATGCAAGACTTCTTTTGCATCGGTTGGATTTTCCGGTGCTTCCCCAAGAAAAAGCTTTTCCATTTCCGCCCGGGAACCCGAAACTACGGGCAACTTTTCACCCTGGGTAACAAAGTGCTCCACTATGGCATCGATCATCTCATAGCCATAGCTCTTCATCTCCTCTCGACTCAATTCCAATGTGGCCTTATTCTCCATGTTTAATCCTTATTTTATTGATATTTTAAGAAAGTGCAAAATTACTGTTTTAAGAAGGGAAATTCAGGCTTTTGCGCAATTAAAAAAGCCCTAATGATAGCATTAGAGCATTTCATATTATTTGAATTATCGCTATTATTTAACCATCATTTTCTTGGTAATACTTTCATATTTGTTGCTGAATCTTACAAAATACAAGCCTGAAGCTAAGTTTATCGACACCCTATTAAGACCTTCTGAAATTGCTTCAGCAGAAATCAAATTCCCTTGAACGCCATATATTTCAATTCTTTCAAGAGAAAATAGATTGTTGAAGTTAATTTGATTCTCAACGGGATTTGGATAGAAGCTGAAGTTTTCAAGAGCGTAATCTCCTACTCCTAAAATACTGCATATAAACGGCTCAAAAATTACTTCCCCCAAAGTTGGGTCATCCGTTTTGTGAAAAATCACGTCCTCCACCTGTTCAACGGTGCTGAGCTGCCCCTCTATCCAACAGTTGTGTTTGGCCAAAACGGGGTTGGGAGTATTATTATATAGCGCGAAAGTTTCACCGTTATTTTCGTTTTCAGAAAAAATATTACCTCCTGGGTTCTGGTCATCGTCACCCATATTAATAACCGCTTGATCTATTACGGTAATTCCCCAAAGATTTCTTCTAAACTCATTGCCGGAAACCAACACCGGAGTTCGCCCAACATTAGTGTTGAGTGAAATTCCACTTCCCCCCAACATCGGATCTCCTTGGGTATTGTTGTCTTCAATCACATTATCTCGAATCCAAACCATGTCGCTGGGACCGATAATTGTGATGCCGTAACGATTGTTCTGAATTATATTACCTTCAATAAGTGCGGTGAGATTGCCTCCAACAAAATTGGCCACGGCAATGCCCCCGACCATATCCAATGCAGGATCTCCAATAATGGTGTTGTTCTTTATCAAAAGTCCCTCACTGGCTTGGGTAACCCCTAGGTTTATCTGTGGTCTATTGGTGTTCTCCTGATTATTTCCCCTCAAATAATTAGTCTCAATCCGGGCCGATACTTGCGCATTCGCAGCCGCTCCGATAGCTGGCAAATCATTATTTATAAAGGAATTATTGAGAATTTCCGGATTTCCGCGCGATAATTGCACCACTGCACTAGTTGTGGCTCCCGCAACATTATTTTCGAGCATGCATCCCGACAAGTAAAAAGTTTCGGTTAAAACCCGAAGCCCTCCTCCATATTCGATAATGGCATTCCGCAATTCTATATCCGAAAATTCTTCAAAGCGAAACCCCTTATAAGGCATATTTTGATCCAGTGCGGTAAAAGTCACTACATCTCCCGAAGTTACTATTTTAAAGGCTCCGAATACGGTAATCAAGAGATCGGCATCAATGGCGAGCGTCAACTCTTTATTGAAAAGAACGGTATCGTTTTCTGAAACAATTAAATTTTCCCAAAGCGTATAAGTATCTCCCGAAACAGTAATAGTTGTGGGACTGGCCGCAGCGATATCATCCAAGGTCCAGGTTACACCCGTATTCGGAGTAGTAAATGTCTGCGCACTTATAAGTTGAAATGCAGCGAGAAATAAGAATATACTGAGTAGTGATTTTTTCATTATTTTTATTTTAAGTTCGCAAAAATAAGAATATGAATGGGGGTAAAAAAGACATTTCACTCCATTTAGCTGTGGAAATAAATAAAACTTGAGAATAGTTTTATAACTTTTGATCGTTCTCTTAGATTCCCCACTAGATCATCTTTTCCATGCCAAGGATTTATATTTGGCAAAAGATAAGATAGGGCTTTAGCCCAAATTATACATCTCCAACCCGAATAACCCCGTGGCTTTAGCCCAACTTCTTCATCAAGATCAAAACAAAAAAGCCCTTCCGTTCAAGAAGAGCTTTTCGTTAAGCGCAGACACTTCCACAAGGCCCAGAATAAACTCCGGGACTCGAACTCCTACGCCCTGTGACACTATATCCTAAGTCTAGGGTGTCTGCCTGTCGTGCCTTGGCAGGCAGTTCTACATTTCCACCACGCACGCATTTTATACGGGCAATATAAAAGCCAAATCACCAATTCAATTGATGGATTCTTTCTTGCAATTGGTGAAGACGTTCCAAAATATCATCCCACGAAAGAGATTCTCCCGCAAACATATTTTCTTGCATTTCATTGTAATCAGTCTTATAGTTTTCTATTACTTTATCTGGCGGAACAATCTGAATAGAGCTTGGTGTATGATTGGCATAATCTAAGCCTTTTATTGGCGAAAACGTACTTCGATGTTCAGCAATATTGTAAAATAATTCCCCATCCTTAAAAGCTTTCTTGGCGTGGTCAGTATCCATCAACCGTTCCAAATCATAAAGGGGCCGACTTAATCTATCAACTCTTATATTATCTTTTTGCCATTCCTCGTGCAGCAGAAAAATTTTTTCTAAAAACGTTCTTCGTGGTTCCACAGTTCTTACTGCAAAGGTGGGATTAGTAAAGGCCGCCGATTCAAATTCCCTGTCCACAATGGACTGTATAGGCACATCCTCACAAGGTTCGCGTAACGACCTACAACTGATTTCCAAAAGCACTCTTGGTTCTAAATAGTTACTCTGTTTTGTCAACGGATCATAGATGATAAAAATCCGTAAAGGGTCAGTGTCGGAATCTTCGAATGGTTCCACACCTATAGAGCTAATCGGTAGTTTTCTTTTCTTTACTGCTTCTGCTACATCCCCGAGGAGTTCTGTACTGATGAACTTGGCACTTTTCCTCCGAAGTCTCTTGATTTGTGAGAGCGACAGGTTACCTTCCATATCAAAATAACTGCGGTCAATAGCCAAATCTACATCTTCGGAAAAGCGATTTATCAAGTCATATCCCTTGCTTAAAGAAGTACCTCCCTTAAACACAAAGGCCTCCGCATAGGGCAACGAAAAAACAATGCGAAGCATTTCGGTAACCCACCAATCCTTTTCTATTGCAAATGCAGGAAGCCCCGCTCTTACACCAGTCTGGGTAAATATTTTTGCTTTCTGTTCATTGGTAAGGTCAATAAAATCATTCATATTAATACATAAGCAAGTCCCTAAAAATATCGGCTATCCACGAAGGAGCAAGTTTCATATCGTGGTATATATTTTCAGTTTCTTCTTTTTTTAGGTGTTCTTTAATTTTAATAATATCATTTGGAGCCACATTGTCTTTGCCTATCTCTTTTAATGCTTGTATAGCAAGTCCACTTAGCCTCCCTTTGGCGGCTAAATTTTTTGGGCTGGCTTTTTTAAACTTTATTTTTCGTTTCCCGATAGTAAGAGTCCGTGGCGAGCCATCGGTTAGAAAAACAGCATTCAATGGAACTTGTGTTGAAAGCCCGAGCAAATTTAACGCCTGTATTCCGGTAGGAATAATGCGGGCATTGTCACGAAGTGCGATTTCTTCTGCGATTGTTTCTATATCTGGATATAGTACGCCCAACAGCTCATCTCTTTCGGGATATAGATAAATACCACGTGCTAAACGTTCCAAAAAACCTTCATTGGTAAGTCGCAATAAGGATTTTTTTGTGTTTTCTACTCCAAACTTTATCTCAAAGTCTGAGGGCAGTACTATTTTACCTTTCTTTCCGACTTGAATTTCATCCCTTATTTTCTCTTTTATAGATTTCAATTTTAATAGTTTGTCCCAAATATATGCCTTTTTCGGGACAAACTTAAAAATACCCTCAAATTTTGATTAAGGGTGAAGGACAGTGATCGCAGAAGAAACACTATATAAAAAAGAAATGGATCATAGTATTCTTGATTAGAAAATAGCAAATGTTGCCATTATTTATTAATAGCCAAAAAACAACAAAATGTTGTGCCTATGTTGAGCCTGAATAACCCCGCGGCCCCGCCTGCCGGACGGGCAGGTTTAGCCCGGGGAACAAAAGCATAACCTGCCCCAAAAGAGCTTTAGCCCAACTTCTTTATCAAAATCAAAAAAAAAAGCCCTTCCGTTCAAGAAGAGCTTTTCGTTAAGTGCGGGCGGAGAGACTCGAACTCTCACACCTTGCGGCACTAGATCCTAAGTCTAGCGTGTCTACCAATTCCACCACGCCCGCATAAAATAATTTAAAATAATTTCTAAAAGAGTGCAAATATAAACAAGAATTGCTATTTCCAAACAATATCTTCCCTTAAAATTCAAATTCTCATAATGGCAAGTTAAATATGGAAAGCGATCTCCAGACAACCCCAGGTTTCAGCTATGATTTAGTATATTAGCAATTCTTCAAAAAATAAGCAAAATAGCTGTCGAAAATAACAAATCAATAAAAAATTGATTATTCGGCATTTATTAAGCATAGGTCATATTAACCCTCAATAATACATAGATGAAAAGTGCAAAACCTTACATTGAAAAAAACAAGAAACGCTTCTTGGACGAACTGATCGAACTGTTAAAAATTCCATCAATTAGTGCCGATCCTGCCTATAAAAAAGATATTATTAAAACTGCCGAAGCCGTCAAGGAACAATTGAAAAAAGCGGGTTGCGACTCCGTTGAAATCTGTGAGACGCCCGGAAACCCAATTGTATATGGCGAAAAAATAATCGATAAAAGCTTACCTACCATTTTAGTTTACGGCCATTATGACGTTCAACCTCCAGACCCCTTAGTGGCATGGGTCAACCCACCGTTCGAGCCCGTTATCAAAAAGACGAAACTGCATCCTGAAGGCGCCATTTTCGCCCGCGGAAGCTGTGATGACAAGGGCCAAATGTACATGCACGTCAAAGCTCTTGAATATATGATCGAAACCGACCAACTGCCCTGCAATGTAAAATTTATGATTGAAGGCGAAGAGGAAATCGGCAGTGTGAGCTTGGCAGGATTTGTCGCCAACAACAAGAAAAAGCTTGCCAACGATGTCATTTTAATCAGTGACACAGGCATGATCGCCAACGATGTCCCCTCCATCACCACCGGGCTCCGCGGATTGAGTTATGTGGAAGTGGAGGTAACCGGTCCCAATCGCGATCTGCACAGCGGCCTATACGGAGGCGCCGTAGCAAACCCGATTAATATCCTGTGCAAGATGATCGCTTCCCTGCACGATAAAGACAACCATATCACCATTCCCGGATTTTATGATGAAGTGGAAAAACTTTCAAAAAAGGAAAGAGAAAAAATGGCGGAAGCCCCTTTCAATCTCAAAGAATACCAATCAGCTTTAAATATTGATGCGGTTTATGGAGAAAAAGGATATTCCACCAATGAACGAAATTCCATCCGTCCCACTTTGGACGTCAACGGAATCTGGGGCGGCTATACCGGAGAAGGAGCCAAAACCGTGATTGCCAGCAAAGCCTTCGCAAAAATAAGTATGCGCTTGGTACCACACCAGGACTGGGAAAAAATAACGGAACTTTTCAAAAACCACTTTGAAAACATCGCACCAGAAGGAGTCCGCGTAAAAGTTACCCCACATCACGGTGGCGAGGCCTACGTGACGCCTATCGACAGCCTAGGCTATCTGGCGGCGGAAAAAGCTTATGAAGCAACCTTTGGCAAAACCCCAATCCCACAACGCAGTGGCGGAAGTATTCCAATAGTAGCCTTGTTTGAAAGAGAATTGAAAAGTAAGACCATCCTTATGGGCTTTGGGCTGGATAGCGATGCCATCCATTCTCCCAACGAGCATTTTGGAGTATGGAATTACTTAAAAGGAATTGAAACCATTCCTCAGTTCTACCATTATTTTACGGAAATGAGTAAAAAGTAAATTGAGGAGCTATCCTGTCCTGCAAGGTTTCCAAAACCTTGTAGGTCTTTCAATAATCATTTATATGAGGAAATATTTATTGTTAATATTTTTCATCAGTTTCATATTTCAAAATTATGGCCAGTCTATACCAAAAATTGATTTCCCAAAAGACAACGAATTAAATAGGATTTCCAAAAAGTTAAATTTAAAACCAGGATTCGACCATAAGATTTTCGTGATTTTCACTGTGGATGAGAATGGTGAAATAACAAATATTAAGACAAGAGCTGAATTTCCAGAATTACAAAAAGAAGCAATAAGGATTGTTGGGGAACTTCCGAAAACGGAGCCAGCTATGCAAGATGGCAAAGCAATTAGCCAAAATTATTCCTTACCTATAATTTTTCATGTTGGAACTCCAAAAGAAGAAAAGAGCCGAATGAGGAAAGCAAAATGGAAAAATTGAAATCTTTTTCCCAATTCTTTATTGAAATTTAAAATAGTAAGACATCAGGCCTTATAGGTATTGGAAAAACTAGCTTGCGTTGACCTGCAAGGTTTCCAAAACCTTGTAGGTCTTTTTTATGTTCTTAATTTCAAAAATGGGAAAGAAAGGATATAACAGGCCTTTAGCTTTATCTAATGCGGTTTCAACGAGATGCAAAAGCCTAAATACTTAAGACCTACAAGGATGCCTGCGACAACACCTTGCAGGAGAGCCTCTGTATCTTTTTCGGACACAAAAAGGGAAGACCCCACAGGTTTCAAAAACCTGTGGGGTCTTAATATCTTTTCACACCTGAAAAAAGATCTAAACCTTCTTTACAAAATCAGTGATAATCACAATCTGCTGCCCGTCCACTCGGCCTTCAATGTATTTCTCATTTTCCTGGTCCAGTGAAATTCGGCGTACGGTTGTTCCTTGTTTGGCGACCATACTGCTTCCCTTCACTTTTAAATCTTTTATAAGCACAACCGAATCTCCCGTTTCCAAAATCACTCCATTGCTGTCACGATGAATTATCGCATTTTCATTTTTTTCAACTACGCCAGCTTTTGCCCAGGCTGCGGTTTCCTCGTCCAAATACATCATATCCAACAAATCCTGTGGCCAGCCTTCAGCTTTCAGTCGATTCAGCATACGCCAAGCCATTACTTGCACTGCAGGAACGGTGCTCCACATACTGTCGTTTAGGCAACGCCAGTGGTTTACCTCGGTTTTATCCTCATCTTCTATCTGTTCCTTACAAACATTGCATATATAAATAGCGGCATCCGCTCCAGCCATTGGAGATTCCGGAATCTCAAAAACACTTAGATTTTCTTCCGCTCCACAAAGCTCACACTTGTTGCCGCTTCGTATTTGTAATTCTTTTTCCATGATAATTGTATTAATTTCCACAAAGATAGATTAATAAGGATATATACCTACAATGTCTCAAGGCCCCTTGCAGGACAGAGGCATTGGCAGGCAGAGACTCTTAAAAAGGGCGTGATTAAATTTTATTCCAAGTGTCATTCAAAAGGTTGACATCCGGTAGTATTTTATTGGGATCTAAAACCACACGCTGTACCTGCTTCTTGGTTTCCAAAAAATAATCCCAACTATTCCCTCTTTGCCATATCTCTACCGGTAGCTTGACGTTTTCGGTAGTATTATCGGTATATATAACCTGAAATTCCACCGGCATCGGAATCTCTCCCAAATTTTCCAAACTGATGAGATAATTACCTTGATACGGCCTTACGCCAGTTATTCCCAAATCGATGTTGCCATTGCCAAAAAACCATCCTTTCCAGAACCAGTCAAGATTCTCTCCCGCCACGCTTTCTATATGGTTAAAAAAGTCGTTCGGCTGCGGATGTTTGTAGGCCCAGGTTTTTATATAACTATTAAACGCATTGTCAAAACGCTCTGTGCCCAAAATGTATTCCCTCAATAACACTAATCCCGCAGCAGGTTTATAGTAAGCCGTATATGCCAAGTTGCGCGCATCTGCCACTTCTGGAGAAGTATCGATTCCCTCTCTATTTTCATAAGTAAGATACGATATCAGACCACGGGGACTATCCATCCTGGTACTGAATTCGCCTTTGTTGAAAGCTTCTGTACTATAATGGTTAATAAAAGTGTTCAATCCCTCATCCATCCAAGGATAACGACGCTCATTGCTTCCTACGATCATCGGGAACCAATTGTGGCCAAATTCGTGATCGGTAACGCTCCAAAGTTGTTGCCCTGAACGGGAGTAATCGCAAAAGCTAACTCCAGGGTACTCCATTCCCCCCACGCCACAAGCCACGTTTATGGCATTGTCATAAGGATAGGGATAATAATTATTGGAATAAAATTCAATAGCCGCCTTCGTGAATTCCGTAGAACGCATCCAAGCTTCCGATCCTGCACTTTCTTTGGGGTAAACCGATTGTGCCAAGGTAAATTTTCCCTTCGGAAGATTTATTCTGGCAGCATCCCAAATAAATGCCTCGGACGATGCCCAAGCTACATCCCGGGTATTCCCCATTTTAAAATGCCAAGTATTGGTGCCGCTGGATTTCACAGAAGTATCCATTTTTCCCACCTCATCCTCCTTGATAATGAAAACGGTTTTATCACTTTTCTCAGCCTGCGATAATCTCTCGCGCTGGGTTTTGGTAAGTACCTCCATAGGGTTTTGCAGTTTTCCTGAACAGATAACAGTTTGGTTGGCAGGAGCGGTGATCCTTACATCAAAATCGCCATACTCGCAATAGAATTCCCCAGCACCTAAATAAGGCTCAACATTCCATCCTACCACATCGTCAAAAACCGCTACCCTAGGATACCATTGGGCTATGGCGTAAATAGTTCCATCTTTCACTTCCAGCCTTCCCATTCTGTCCATGCCTTTCACTGGGACTTTAAAGCTGAAATCCATGCTGATTTCCACCTTCCCCCCTTTGGCAGCGAGAGGACTGTCCAAAAATATTTGCATTCGGGTATCGGTGATTATATGCTTTGAGGAAGTTCCAGTCTTGGTTTTGGCAGATATGTTCCTCAACTCAAATCCACCTTCCACATCGCCGCTATATCGGCTGCCAGTAACGGGAGTGGTCAAGGTGCCGCGCGAATCCTCGGTAAATCGGTTCTGCTCCAGATATAACCAGATAAAATCCAAAGTCTCAGGACTGTTATTGGTGTAGTGAATAGTCACCTTCCCCGAAACTATATGGTTCTTATCATCCAGCGCCACTTCCAAATTGTAATCGGCACTGTTTTGCCAATATTCAGGACCAGGTTTTCCAGAGGCCGTTCTATAGACGTTTCCTTGTCTATAAGTGAATTCGTTAAACATGTGTTCATTCCCATAATTGGCTTCCTGCGCGAAGATTGCAAAAGAAAAAATGGAAAGGAACAGCGAAAGGAATAAGCTGCTTTTAAAGTATTTCATCATTTAAATTTTTTATAAGAAGTGTTTGCGAAGATACTAATTTGATGTAAAAGAAACTTTTTATAATAATACTTTGACAGTTTTGACAACTCAGCCAATCCAAGTTAAAAATGATCCTTTAAATACCGGTGGAGGGTCTTCCTTCGATATTCCATGTGGACTTTATTTTAAGATTACCCAACCTGAAACAATTAACTTTAATAAATGTTGGGGGATATTTAAGACCTATATCCCTTATGGATTACCTCTTAGAGCTTTTGTTTCTTTCCGAAGGGGTCCCGGTCCATTCTATTCTTAAAGGTTTTGACCAGAAATAACCCAACAGCTCCGCCGACGATAGAAACAACCATATTGATTGTAAATAGGATGACATCCACTTCCCCAGTTTGCATGATAGCTTTCGGCCCAAAGCCTAATCTTCCAAAGATTTTGATAAAAAAGACACTCCCAAAAACTCCTATGATAGTATTCCCTATAAGCCCAAGAGAATATTTTCTAATATAAAAACCGAATACATTCGCGCTTATCAATCCCATAAAAATGCTAATTAGAGCGATTAAGGTGTCGGTCATAATATATATTTAAGATGAAAAACAGTCAAAGTAGACATAAAACGTCAAGACCTAAGACACAGGATGGAATATTATCGGAAAAGGCTTTCTTATCATTAAACCAACATAGTCCTACGCGATGCACTCAGTTTATCGAAGTGCCATATTTTGTCCCACGTCATATATTTAACAGCTAAGCGATTGTGCAGCAGGCATTTCACTCATCAATGTTCCCCATAATCCACGTCGTCCAGCTTTCCTCTAAATACCCTGTATTGCACAATCATATAAACAGCTACCAAGACGGCGGCAATCACGAACCAATAAACTCCAACAGAAAGACCGTATTCATGGGCCGCCACATTATAAAGAGTAAGGGATGGGTGCAGATCATTGGTAGAGGGCAAAACCTTTGGAAAAATGGAAGCCACTGTGGTGGTTAATCCGCCAAATAAAAAGAGGGTGGAAAACAAGAAACCCACGCCGTGTTTTTTAAAGCTTTTAACTTTAAAGAGACCGAACAGTCCTGTAAATGTGATCAGTGGAAAAATCCATAACCATGGATATTCAATAAAATTATGGAAAGGTTTGGGTTCGATATAATGCCAGACCAATAATGACACTGCCACCAATAAAAGAAGGACAATGTTTAAATTGAAGACGACTTTCTTAAGTCTTGGATTCAATTCTGAATTGGTTTTAAAAATAATCCAATTGGCACCATGGATAGTCAAGACCACCACAGCAATAACTCCCAATAGCAAAGTGAACCAATCAATAACCCCCAAATGTTCGGCATGTGGACTAAAAGTGGGGTTCCATAACGGCAAAAAGAAATAATGTGGTTCATGAGCGGCTACTCCATCAGTAACCATCCCTAGATTGACTCCTCTTACCACATTTCCCAAGGCTACCCCAAAAAACAGTGCCAACAGCAAACTCGCAATGCCAAAAGCTTTGTCCCAAATTGCCTCCCATATCTTATTTTTAATTTGACCTCTCAATTCTAGGCCTATGGCCCTAAAAATAAGCAACCATAATATCAAGATCAGAGGTAGGTAAAATCCGCTGAAAGAGGAAGCGTATAAAGTGGGAAACGCAAAAAACAAAACTCCCCCTGCCGAGATCAACCATACTTCGTTCGCATCCCAGAAGGGACCGATAGAGTTAGTTATGGCTTTTTTATCCTTTTCTTTTTTTGCGAAGAATAGATGAATAATCCCGGCACCAAAATCATAACCGTCCAAAATAATATACACGGCCAGCATGGTCATTAAAATAATATACCAAAATAGTTCCATAATCAATTCTTTAAAATTTTTGGTCCCTTATTAATAATCTTTCCAGCCAAAATCAGGAACAACAGTCCGAGCAACAAATAAAGCCCGATAAACCCAAGCAATGTAAACAAAGTATTTCCGGAAGAGACGGTAGGGGAAATTCCGTCGGAGGTGCGCAATAGGTTGTAAACCAACCATGGCTGTCTTCCCAATTCTGCCGTGTACCAACCAGCGGTGTTGGCTATGTAAGGAAAAGGAAGCATAAACATAAGCGACCACAATATCCACTTTGTTTCATAAAGTTTTTTTCGATATAACTGAACCCCCGCGAACACCATCAACGCAATAAAGATCGTCCCCAGGCCAACCATAATATGGTATGAATAATAGAGCGCTGAAATATTAGTGGGATGAAGACTTTCATCAAATTCATTCAAACCTTTTATTTCCGCATCCCATCTTTGGTGGGTCAAAAAGCTCAGCAGTTTTGGGACGGCGATTTTATTGTCCAGTTTCTTGTTTTCCGTATCTGGCTGGCCTATCAAGATAATCTCGGCCCCGCGTTCCTCGGTTTCAAAAATTCCTTCCATAGCGGCAAAAGTTACCGGTTGATGGATAGCGACATTCTTGGAGGACCAATCTCCCGTAGGAAAGGCGACCAGAATGGAAGAGATTAGCCCGAAAATGACCCCGGTCTTGACAAACAATCTTCCATATTCGCTGTGCTTGTCGTTCAACAGATAAAATGCCCCTACTCCGGCCATCACAAATGCAGAGGTAATGACCGATCCCAATTGATTGTGCAGAAAGGCAGGCATCAACCATGGATTGGAGAATAGTGCCGAAAAATTATTCAAAACAAACCGGCCATTTTCCAGAATTTCATACCCTACCGGATATTGCATCCAGGCATTAGTGGCAATAATCAAATACCCACTGGCCCAAGACCCCAGAAATACTAAGAATGCTGTTAGAAAATGTAATTTTTGACCGAGTCGTTTTTCACCAAAGAGAAATAAACCTAAAAAGGAGGATTCCAAAAAAAAGGAAAACATTCCCTCCATGGCCAAGGTCTGCCCAATAATTCCACCGGTGAGTTCAGAAAACTTAGCCCAATTGGTTCCAAATTGAAACTCCATGGGTATCCCCGTAACCACGCCCATAGCAAAATTAAGCGCGAATATTTTCATCCAAAACCGCGCGGCCTCGTTGTATCTTTCAATCTTGGTCTGTAAAAACTTCCATTTAAAATAGACTATCATAAGCGATAGCCCCATGGTGAGTTGTGGAAATATATAATGAAAGGTGATAGTAAACGCAAACTGCATTCTATCATAAAAGATCATGTCCTCCATAATGAAAGGGCTTTTTATGAGAGTAACTTATTGTGTCAAGCAAAAGCTTGTAGAACGCAAACTTCAAGTAACAAGCAAGCAGATCAATGCCGCAATGCATTTTAATGAACTAATTGATCAGTTTGTTCGTTAATTTTATTTTCAATTCGGTAATTTGCTTCTCTTATATTATCCTCCGAACAAAGGGGGTCTAGCGACCTAAAGCCCCTATCTATTCTACTAAACTCCTTTCAGATTCTAAAAAAAATATTCCTATATAATTCTATCCGTAAAACTTGGTTACAAATAGACTATCATTCAGCAATATTGGATTTTGAAATCCGAAAAACAAAAGGTCAAAAGACCGTAATTTAAACCAACCAATGCCTCCCAAAATCCAATTATCATTTAGGCAAACAATCGTGGCAGATTTCATAAAAATAGCAATAATTTAATTATTCACTCTAATTAATCTCATTAAAATATATATAATCCCCCAATCAATCAAAACTAAGATAAACCTAACTTTATGTATGCCCCCTCGAAACATTATTTTAATTTCCCAAAATAAAATCAGCTGCCATCTGTGCATGCAAGTCGGTGGTGGCCAATAAAGGGGCATCGATATCTTCTGTCTTGATCAACATGGGCAATTCTGTACAGCCCAAAATAATTCCGTCTGCACCCCGGTCGAGAAGCAGTTTGATTTGAGAAAGGAAAAATCGCTTCGATGCGTCCGTAAATTTCCCCTGGGTCAATTCCCGACTTACATAATTATGCGCCTGATCTAGGAAGGACCGGTCAGGGATTATGGTTTCGACACCATATTTTGATTGCAAGACATTCGGAATAAAGTTTCCTGCCATTGTGGGGCGATTTCCCAACAAACCCAACTTCCCCAATCCTAATCGAACGGCTTCCTTACCAGTGGCATCCGCAATATGTAGAATGGGGATACCAATTTGTGGTTGTACATATTCATAGGCTATATGGGGGGTATTGGCACAGATAACAATTCCATCCGCACCAGCTTGCTCGAGTTTTCGGGAGACCTCAAAATACTTTTCAACTATCTTATCCAAGTTTTGTTCTCGCATTATTTCGATATTGATACTGTAAAGAATAAGTTGAGGGTTTTTATCCGTCCCAATTTTTTCTCCGACAAGTTGGTTGATGCGACGATAATAATCAATTGTAGAATGCCAGGAAGTACCTCCTATCAGCCCAAGAGTTCTCATATAATTAAGTTTTATTATTATTGGCCCGGCATTACCTCGGCCTCATATTGATTTTAGAGGCCTACCGGGGCCAACCAAATTATTTCACAATAAATTCCATATAGAAAATAAAGATAGCCATAACCAATACGAAATAGCCAAAGCCTTTCTCGAGTTTTTTTCCATCGAAAAAATTACTGATATAACTTCCGATGAAAATACCAACTATCGCTGTTGTCGTAATTACTAGAAGAAACAACCAATCTATTTCCATGGTCAACGCATCTCCGAACAAGAAACCCAACACCGATTTAAAGGCAATAATGATCAAGGAAGTTCCTATGGCCATCTTCATCTCTACTTTGGCCAGAATTACCAATGCCGGGATGATTAAAAAACCACCTCCCGCTCCTATCATTCCTGTAATTCCACCTACAACAAGCCCCTCTATCACAATCAATGGGTAATTGTATTTGACTGCCCCCACATCCTTCACCAAAATTTCCTTCTTCGTTTTAAGCATCGAGATCGCTGCCGGCACCATCAAAATTGAAAACAAACCGAACATGGCCATCCTTCGGGTAAACTCAAATTCCCCAATTGTAAATATTATATGTGGCAAGGCCGGAATTACAAAATAGCGAACCAACCATACCCCTAAAATGGAGGGAACCCCAAAAATAATAGCAGTCCGCCAGTCCACAAATCCTTTTCGATACTGTTTTAAACCCCCAACAAGAGAACTTACGCCCACAACAAATAAAGAGTAGGCCGTGGCCGATTTCTCATCAAGCAAAAACAGATAAGCAAGCACCGGTACCGCCAGAATGGAACCTCCCCCGCCAATCAAGCCAAGAGAAATCCCAATGACCAAGGCGCTTATATAACCCAATACCTCCAACAACTCCATAATTATTATTGATTATTGCCCAATGGCTATTGTCTATTCAGGCAAATACCTAATGTCAAATACCTAATCTACTGCCTTTCACAAAGCTAAGAAAGCAATATAAGTCTGTATGTGATATTAGTTATAAAATATTGCCTGTGGGATAAGCTTTTCGAAATAACCGAAATTGGAAGGAAAAAAAACCGCTCTAAGCGGTTTTTATGAGCTAATGGGATTTGCACAAGGCGCACTTTGAAAGAGCCAATATTCAAGATTTTTATTGGGCTATTTATTTGAGGAAACTGCTATTTTTCCAATATTTAGCCTCTTGAACCGCCACTGCTTTCAACGCCTGATTGTATCGATGTGCAAGTTCTGGATCGGTATTCTTTTCGATCTCAAATAACTTTTGAAACCAAGAAACTGACTTGTCGTACTTACTTTGAAAATAATATGCTGAAGCCAATTCCCTATAGATGAATGGAGTGCCATATCCTTCCCGCACTACTTGTTCGTACACACGAACTAAATCAATATCCTTATTGACATCGGTTTTATGTTGTTTGGATTGTGAAAAGGAAATGGTTGACATAGTGGCTGCTAGCAAGCCTACGATCAAAAATCGCTTTGTAATCATGGGGAGGTAGGGTTAAGTTCTTATGGCCACAATCTTATTGTTAATTGCAGCTAATCGGGTTTGTTGTTCAAAAAAACTAAAAAAGATGGAG
Organism: Aequorivita sp.; assembly: GCA_049646885.1. Taxonomy (GTDB): domain Bacteria; phylum Bacteroidota; class Bacteroidia; order Flavobacteriales; family Flavobacteriaceae; genus Aequorivita. Next base: position 63,916 of record JBARWQ010000013.1, read on the forward strand.
ATTATTGCTAAAACTTAAAAATTTAACATAAATCATTTTCACTATTTTATAAAAAAGTATCTCATTTTTCATTCAAACGAACACCTAAGTTCTATTCTTCTTTCTTAAATCTTGATGACTTTTTTGTATATTTTCCCAAATTCTCCCTGAAAACTGACCAAGAGAGTCCCATACCAATTTGGATTTAAATTCAAAGTTATTATTCCATTTCCTTTATTTTCAGTTGCTTCATATAGTTTTCGGCCCAAAAGATCATGAATTTCTATTTTAATAGGGCCAGGAATGGCTTGTAAATTAAACGAAACCTTCCCCGTAGTTGGATTTGGATAAGCTGACGATATATAATTCTGGGCCCATTCATCAGCAGAAAGATTTTCTACCTGTATTGTCCAATACCCATCGGGAGCTACGATAGGGCGGGTCAATTCCTTTCCGGAAATTGCACGGGCCCATATATAGTATTCAACATTTTCGCCACTGGAGGGAATTGTTAAATCCGTTATCCAATTATCACCATTCGAGGGGGACATATCCAATTGGCTATAAGTTGAGGCACCCTCTTCTCTCCAAAAAACTTTGGCTTGCGCCACTCCTGAAATGTGTTTTATCATTGCCTCAATGCTCACTGTAGCGGTAGTGTTGGCATCATCAATAGGTTGGTGAACAATCCACAAAGGATCGGCTACACCAATCGTGTGGGTGATACAGTGAATGGCGCCCAAGGAATTGATTAAATTTTCGGCAGGATTATCCACATCAATACCTACGACCTTATATCCAGGCAACAATTCTTGGTATTGTGCCAAGGCGGGGGCATCAACTTCTGGACGGTACGTTGGCACCAAAATGGTCTTGTTTATAAAGACCGAATTGCTAAAAGTGCGATAAGCTCCTCCAGTATCGGGATAATTTCCGCTTGAACTTGGCGGGGCATCTATCCATTCTATTTTATAAGGCGTGTGGAAAGGCGACTGAAAGTTATCCAACACATACTGGATATTGGCCTCAATCTGTGGGCCATCTGCCACTCCGGGAGGATATTTACTAACGAGGATGGTTTCCTCATCCAGCAGCTTCATATGCATATCAATATGGTGAATCTGGTCGTAAGGGAGGGTATTCATTTTAACGAAACGGTCGATGCCCATATATTCATTCATAATCCCATCTATTTGGGTCTCGGTTTTGGGGCTTACCCCATACGGATTGCCAGTGGCGTTTTCGGTCAAAATCAATTTTGAGGCAAAAGCATTCCCCAAACCATCGCTCATAAAATTCCCGCCGGTATTTACTAAATCATTGGTGCTAGTGTTGGTGGTATATAACGGTATTCCCACTTGGGCGGCGTGGGCTATAGGCATAACATCGTCGTTAGGTCGTGGCCGATTATAAATCCAATCTGTTAGGGCAAGTTCGCCAACCTCATCGGAATAAATGGTGTTTCCGGCATAATCACGGATCCAAATACTATCCCAGGGCACATCCAAAAAAATGACATTGGTGATATCCACTCCATTACTTGTAAGATAGTTGGCTACGGAAGTCTCGTTTTGGGTTGTGATAATAACTTTGCATTCCTGCACCCCAGCCGCGACAATTTGTCGAAGGATATTGGGATATGCCGGTTGCCAAGTAATTACTAAATACTCCACCTCTTCCCATTCCGCTGAAGTTCGAACGGGGCCACTTGGCGGATTGCTCAAGCCTTGACGGGTAAACTGATATTCTGAAACCAAGCCTTTCTCGCTTTCAGATAAATTATGGGGCAAAAAAGGTTTTTCTTGCGAGACGACATAGAAAGACTGCAGTGCCATCAGCAATATCAAAAGATATTTTGGACAGGGATTTTTCATTTAAAAACTTAATTAGGGATTGAAAGATACTAATGTAAGTTTTTAAATTATTTTACAATCAAGGAGTTAAAGAAAATTTATAGAAAACTCCCTTGAAACTAATTCAGAAGATTTAGATAAGAATTAGCCAATTATAGATTAAGACGTGGCTAGCATTCTCAAAAACAATTCTCTTTCGATTTCCTCAGCCCCTAGACTTTCCAAATGGGGATTGTAAATCTGGCAATCAATCAATTTATAGTTTTTTGTTTTCAGATGTTCCACAAGATAATAAAACGCCACTTTTGAAGCATCGGGAACAAGACTAAACATACTTTCGCCGCAGAAGATTTTTCTATCGGGGAGATCGATGCCGTATAGTCCTCCAACCAGATTATCATCCTGCCAAACTTCAACCGAAACGGCGTGTCCCAATGTATGCAATTTAATATATGCGGCTTGCATCTCGGCAGTAATCCAAGTGCCGGTCTCTCCCTTTCGCGGAATTTGGGCGCAAGCGTTTATAACTTGGGGAAAATCCTGATTAAAAGAAATAGTGAACTTTTCGCTGTTTAAGGTCTTTCGAAGACTTTTAGAAACCTTGAATTTCTCCGGAAAAAGGACCATTCTCGGATCTGGGCTCCACCAAAGAATAGGGCCACCTTTTTCATACCAGGGGAAAATACCCGAATGATATGCCAAAAGAAGACGTTGAACTGAAAGATCGCCACCCAAGGCCAAAAAACCATCGGCATCGCTATCGTTGGGATGTGGAAACCAGAGATTTTCGGTTAAAACATGCATAGGTAATTTCTATATTCAGAAAAAAAAGATATATGTTTCTATATTCTGGGAAGTCCCTTTTATCGAAAGCAGCCACTTCCAACAATGAAATTGAAAGCGGCTGTTATCGAATATGAAGATTTTGAAAAACCTCACGCAGAGGTTATGTAATAAAATTTTAAAACGGAAGATCGTCTTGTTCTTCCTCGTTAAAATCGCTGGCGGGCTCAAATGTTTCCGCCGGTGGCATGGGTGGCATATCACCACTAACAGGTGCTTGGGATAGATTTTCTATTCTCCATCCTTGAAGGGAGTTGAAATATTTGATCTCCCCTTCTGGATTAGTCCATTCGCGACCGCGAATATTAATGCTCACCTTTACATCTTGCCCTACTTGATAAGAATTCAACAAATCGGTTTTATCCTGTACAAATTCAATCAATATTGTCTGTGGATACTGCTCCTCGGTGGTAATAACCAGCTCTCTCTTCCTAAACCCATTGGTACCATAGGTTTTGGTTTCGTCTATCAATTTAATCTTTCCTTGTAGTTCCATAGTTTTACTGTTTAATCGTGATTGTTGTATTTTATTTACTTTATTCCAAATATATATTCTTAAAAGGATTCAACCTACACCTCTTTTGGTGCAGACGGCAACTCATGTTTGCTGAGTAAAAGTTTCCACGCATCTTCCACCTTTCCTTCTCCAATAAATTCCTGCGTTTTTTTATGAATTGCTTCTATTTTATCTTCGGAGATTAATCGCTTTATTTCCTCGGAAGAATTCATAAAGATATTGATTTCTTCTGAATTTGGGAAACTTTCCACATTGCCCAAGATGCCCAAATCATTTCCAGTCAAGATCTTGCTCAGGCGGATTTCCTCCGGCAGCATATCCACACCCACCCCGTGAGTTGTCAAGGGTTTCGGCACCTCAAAAAGGCCCGCTTTGGCTCTACTATACCAGCCACCTCCAAGTCGTGCCACGGTATCGATTTTAAACGGATCTATATTCTGGTTTTCGTCCAGGACTTCTTTTTTTATGTGAAGTTTTAGCACTTCACAAATCACCAAATTTCCTGCTCCTCCCTCAGCTCCGAGGGAGATGATTTCATTTACCTTACATTCCAACTGCACGGGTGCCTCTGCTACCCGGGGAGGCTTTACAATATCCGATGCCAGCTCGGTAAAACCTGCTTTAGTGAATTCGTTTACGCCTTGGGCATATTCTGTGGAAGCCAGTGAAACTTGGTGTACCATGTTAAAATTGACTATGTTTATAACTACCTCGCGCACCTGCATCACATTTTCATAGCTATGCTTGGTTGTGTTGTCACGACCTCGCCTTGCAGGAGAAAATATCAGGATTGGCGGGCGGGCGCTAAAAACATTAAAAAAGCTGAAGGGCGAAAGATTTACCCGCCCCTCAGAATCTATAGTACTCGCAAAAGCGATGGGTCTGGGAGCAACAGCGCCCAAAAGATAAGCATGCAATTTGGCAGTGGCTATTTCATTAGGTTCAATAGAAATCATAGGCTACAAATGTACCTAAAGATAAGAGCTTGTAAAAATCTGTTTGTACAATAATTTCAACATATTTGCTTTATATTTAAACTTACTTCGGCAGGCAAGCTGAAAAAAACACCTTTTATGTTTCGCAACAAATTACTGACTCGATGGGGTTTCATTTTGGCTTCTCTTCTTATTATCAGTCTGATATTATGGAACACCTTCATTTTCTTTAACCAATTAAAGGAAAACGAACGCAGGAAAATGGAGATTTGGGCGGTGGCTCAAGAAGAATTGGCACAAAGTCACGCGGGGGAAGGCAATTCGCTCAGTGAAACAGCGCTTACCATTATCCAGAGCAATAGTTCCACGCCCATGATTCTGCATACTATTAAGGAAGATATGTATACGGGCCGAAACATTGATGAAAGAATATTGTTGGATGAAAAGGCCCGCAACAGGAAAATAGAGCAATTTATTTCAGAATATAAACCTTTGGAAGTAACCTATAAGGATCAGGTTCTTTCCATCATATATTTTGGAAATTCGCCACTGATAAACAAATTGAAGTTTTATCCGATGGTTTTGATCCTGATTATTTTTCTTTTTGTCTTGGCTATTTATCTTTTTTACAAAACATCTAAATCGGCCGAACAAAATAGGCTGTGGGCGGGTATGGCGAAGGAAACGGCACATCAAATTGGCACACCACTTTCTTCATTGGTAGGATGGACCGAAATTTTAAAGTCTGAAAACGTAAATCCGGAATACATTGTTGAAATGGAGAAAGACATCACTCGTCTGGAAACCATAACCGATCGTTTTTCAAAAATAGGCTCGATGCCAAAACTGGAATCCTGCGATTTGGTTTCAGAAACCACTGCCACTTTCAATTATCTAAAAAGACGAACTTCAAAGCTCATCGAGTTCGAGCTTATAGCTCCGGATACTCCGATTTATATCGATATGAATCCGCAGCTTTTTAGTTGGACTTTGGAAAATTTGGTGAAGAATGGCATCGATGCCATGAAGGGAAAAGGAAAAATAACCATAGCCATTGAAAAAAACACGAAACACGCCCTGGTTCACATCACCGATACCGGAAAAGGCCTTACCAAGAGGGAATTCCGAAGAATTTTTTCGCCAGGCTATACCACCAAGAAACGCGGTTGGGGCTTAGGCTTGTCACTCGCCAAAAGGATTGTTGAAGAATACCACAATGGCAAAATTAGAGTTTTAAAAAGTGTTCCCAATCAAGGCGCCACTTTGGAAATTGCATTCAAGCTTGAAAGTTAGATTATGAGCAAAAAAACACAGGTGCTACACAGAGCCCGACTAAATAATAATTGTCCTGAATGTTTTAGCACCGACGGATTGGAAATAACCTTTACCCAGGACGAGAAGGAAACCCCCTTTTTCAAAATACCATCCAAAGAAATACTGGAAAAACTTTATTGCCAGACCTGTAAGAACCCAATTTATCCCGTAAGTTGGACGGAAGATATTGAACGGGTATACGATTACAATAAAAAAATAGCGGAAACCAATAAACAATATTTAAAGGTAAAACCGCTATTTTATATTGTGACTCTTTTGGCGACAGCGTTGTGTGCCTTTGGAATTTATTACCTAATAGCTTCTTAGGATTTAATATTTGAATTGATAGCTTCCGCCAAGTTGGCAAATTCCTCATCTGTCATTTTCACCTTTTTGGTGAAACGAATATCGTCCATTTCATTCAAAGGAATAAGGTGAACGTGTACGTGGGGGACTTCCAACCCGACAACAGCCATTCCCACGCGTTTGCAGGGAACGGTCTTTTCAATAGCTAGTGCCACTTTTCGAGAAAATTGCATTAACTGTAAAAACATATACTCCCCCATGTCGAAGATTTTGTCGATTTCTTCCTTTGGGACGCAAAGGGTATGGCCTTTAGTGTTGGGATTGATATCCAAGAAGGCAATAAAATTTTCGTCCTCATAAACCTTGTAACTCGGAAGCTCGCCATCGATTATTTTTGTGAAAATTGTAGCCATATCAACCTCTTGAAATTTCCAATATTTCAAATTGCATCACCCCACTGGGTACCTCTATTTCTGCCACTTCACCCTGTTCTTTTCCCAACAAACCTCTTCCGATTGGAGAGTCCACTGAAATTTTTCCAGATTTAAGATCGGCCTCACTTTGAGCCACCAGCTTGTATTTCATTTCCATACCGTTGGCTTTATTTTTAATCTTTACGGTACTATGGACCAAGACTTTGCTTAAATCCAGTTGTGATTCGTCTATCAAACGGGCATTGGCCAAAACTTCCTCAAGTTTGGATATTTTTAATTCCAACATTCCCTGTGCCTCCTTAGCGGCGTCATATTCGGCATTTTCGCTTAAATCTCCTTTGTCGCGGGCCTCGCCTATAGCTCTGGAAGCTCTTGGACGCTCAACATCACGGAGCTGATCCAACTCCTCCCTCAACTTTTTTAATCCCTCCGCAGTATAATAAGATACTTTACTCATAACTTCATCGTTTTGTGTATGACCTGCACACGCATTATATACATATAATAAAATCCCGACCTTGGGCGGGACTCATTTTAATTAACTGAAAAAATCCCATACGATGACGGGATTGTATAGACAAATATACGAAAAAAAAATACGCATTACGTAATTTGTTGTATTTTCGACAAAAAATTATTTTCCCCGATGAAAAAGATATTTATTCTGGCTTTTTTAGGGCTTTTGGTTTTTTCCTGCTCCAAAAGCGATGAAAAATTGACCAGGAACCCTTATTTGCCAAATCCAGTTGTAAACCTTAATCTCAACCTCAACTTACCCGAATATAACCCGTTGAAATTTCCAGGGAATTATGTAATTACTACCCAAGGAATCAGGGGTATCGTGGTTTATTGTGCCAGTGAAAGCATGTATCTGGCATTTGACCTCTCCGATCCCAACCATCCGCCAAACGAATGTTCGCGTATGGAAGTAAATGGGATTATAGCTAGTTGTCCTTGCGAAAGTGACGAAAACGAGTACAACATCGTCAATATAGGAAGGCACACCAAGGAGCCGGACACCAAATATCCCATGCAACAATACCGCGCAGAGCGCAATGGCAACAATATTATAATCAGTAATTAGCTTTTAAAACTTAATGGTCGCCCCTATTAGGAAATTGGTAGTCGCCTGCGGAAAATATCCAGCGCCTTCAACGGTGGAAATTGTACCTGGATTGCTGAAGTCGTCTTCATAGGTGTAGAAATATCCGTTGGAAATATATTTCACATTAAAAATATTGTTCACCAAAGCCGAAAAAACCACTTCTCTCACCCAAGGAAGCTCTTTCAAGGTATAGACCACGTTTAAATCATTGATAAAGTAGCTATCCAATTTTGAAGCTTGGCTGTCAATATTCCCCATATATTGCTCTCCCACAAATTTAGAAAGAAAGGCCAATTGAATATTTTTAGCCGGAGTATATTGAAGTATATTCCCAGCAATCACGGAGGGTGAAAATGAAATATTCGTTTTTCCGAGATGGGCCAATTCCCCATCGATAGACGCAACGAAATCTACATTCTTATTGGTACTGATGGCAATATTTGGAAGAGTTTTCAACTTATCCAAAAGCGGGATTTCCGCATCGATTTCCAGACCTAAACGGTAGCTTTTTCCACTGCTCATGCGCAAGGGTTTTCCCGTATCGCCCAATTCACCTGAAAGCACCAGCTGATCTTTATAATTCATATAGTAAATATTGGTGTTCACCTTAGTGTTTTTGGAAGCGTACCGCCAGCCAAGTTCAAAGTCATCCAGTTTTTCGGCCGTAGTTATGTCCTCACGAAAATCGGCTCTGGAAGGCTCCCGATGCGCTTTTCCATAAGAGAAATACAATTGATTTTGAGAACTCATTTTATAAGTTAAACCTCCTTTGGGATTGAAGAAGGAATAATTTTCATCAATAGCCATTTCAACTAAATCGGAGGTTATTCCTGAGGTTTTATAGGTTAAGAACCTCCCTTGCAAATCGCCAAAAACGCTCCAAGATTCGTCGATTCTATAAGTTGCTTTTGAGAAGACAGTGAATTCATCTTTTTTAGCATCACCATCGTAATATCGATCCCGTATTTCTGAATTGCTGGCGTAACGCGCCCAAATTACCTCGCCATAATGATCTCCTTCGTAATAGCTATAAAATACTCCTGAGGAAATGTCCCATTGGTTATTCTTAAAATTCACATTGGCATTGGCTGCATAGAAATTATTATCTAACCAGCGTCTTCTAATCAGATCTGTTCTGTCTATTATTTCATCTCCTATTGTTATAGGGTCAAAACCGTAGTTGGAGAATTTTTGATTTTCCTTATACTGCTCAAAATAACCCAGGCCTTTTGTGTAATTTAAAGATACATTGGTACTCCAATTAGGATTGAATCGCTGGTTCCAAATCAATTGGTAAATATCTTGCGAATAATTATCCACTTCATTGTCATAAAATTGAATATTACCATTTTCATCGGTATACATTCCAGAAATATTGAAAGTTCGGTCATTTTCGAGCTTTTCGAGATCTTCAAGGCCGTTCCAGGCTTGATAGGTTTCTTGTCTTCCGCCAAAAGCCAACGCTTTTATAAGTGTATTTCTATCCACAAATGCTGCTTGAAGAAAATAGGATTTCAAATCGGAGCTCGCTCGGTCTATATAGCCATCAGATTTAATTGTGGACAGTCTTCCAGCGACCTCAAAATGGTCTGAAAGCAAGCCAGTGCTAAATTTCACATTGTGTTTACGGGTATTATAACTTCCGAAGGAATTGGAAAACTCGCCATAAGCTTCGTCTGAAACAGCATCGGTGCTCAAATTTAAACTTGCTCCAAAAGCACCGGAACCATTTGTTGATGTCCCCACCCCACGCTGCAATTGCAAACTTTCTACCGAGGAAGTAAGATCCGGGAGATTGACCCAAACCGTTACCTGACTTTCGGAATCGTTGTAAGGGATGCCATTAAATGTCACATTTACTCTAGACGCGTCGCTCCCTCGAACCCGAATATAGGCATAACCAACCCCTGCACCCGCATCACTGGTAGTAACGACGGACGGCATATAATTCAACATATATGGCAATTCCTGACCTAAATTACGCTTTGACAGCTCGTCCTTATCAAGGTTGGAATGGGTGATTGGAGAATCTGCATCCACACGCACAGTGTGCAATAGAACCTCGTCCAAGGTTTCTCTTTTTATGGTATCCTGTTTTTTCCCATTAGTTGTTTCCTGGGCCGAAACAACAAAAAACATGGAACTAAAAATGGTGGAAATCAAAAACTTTTTCATCTGCAATTATATTTTAGATTAAAGGTCAGATGAAATTCGCCATTTAGCGTGTTGAAAGAAATTTCAAAATAGGCATGGCTCATTTCATTCGTATAAATTCTTTAAGTACGAATAAAAGAGGCGTTATTCTTTATTGGCTAATAATTTGAATAAAAAAACCTGAAACATTGCGTCTTGCAATATTACAGGGGTTTTTAATCTTTATTCCCTTGGCAGCATTACCCGCCCAGGTTCATTGGGTATAATCTCAGCTTCCTTTAATCAAGAGTTTTAAACGCTCTCCAACTTAAATCAGCACCCCTTTGAGATGTGCACAAAGATACAAATGATTTTTGACAACGTGGAATTGGACTCTTATTGATTTCAAAAGATTTCGATAAACGGAAGTTTATAATTCCTAATCCAATCGAGGCGGTTTGCGACTGGATTTTTTTAAGGCATGTTCCTTTTTAGCCTTTAAACGCCTTTCAATAGCATTCCTTGAAGGTTTTGTCTTTTTTCGTGGTTTTGTCAACTTGAGGTTTTCCTGAAGCAGCGCCAACATTCGTTCAATAACAATAGCCTTATTCCTATGTTGGCTACGGGTTTCGCTACATTGAAGGACAATTAGGCCTTCAGAGGTAATCTTAGAAGATAATTTGTTGCGCAATCTTTCCTTTTCCGCTTCTGAAAGGGCATTCGAAGAATCCAAATGGAAGGAGACCTCCACTTTTGAAGCCGTCTTATTTACATGTTGACCTCCGGGCCCACTACTGCGAAGAGCCTTAAAATTGAGCTCAGATATTAAAACTTCAGAATTCATTTTGGTTGATGTGTATCGTTCAACAAATCGTTTACCGTTTTTACCGGATTGAAAGTAATAAGCGGCACTTCCACAAAAACCGTATTCCAATTTGCCATCGCCCCGTTCCATAATCCAGGGCGTTCCAAAGCTTTTATAGCTTCTCCTTGATAAGACTTTTCTGAAATAAAACCCGAATCCTCATCAGCAAACTTTAAAAGATTAAACTTTTCACCTTTATAATCACGCACCCCACAAACCAAATCAACGGGATTAAAATGTGTGGCCTTATCGACCATGTTTTTTTGTAGTGGGTTATCCAAATCGATTTGTGACATTTCAACAATCTGAAAAGAACTGTTTCCATTTTTATCTTTTACAAGAAATGGACCTCCACCCGGTGCTCCGGTATTCGGAACAACCCCACAAACGCGGATGGGACGTTCCAATATTTTTAAAAGGAAAAACCTTTCGGCGGAAATATTCGGGATTTTTAATTCTTGGGAAATAAATTCAGAGGTTTCATTTAGAATTTCCGAGGAAGGATTTTCAAGTTGAAGTTGTTTGATGAAGTGGAAGGTTCTTTCTTGTAATGAAAGCAATTTTCCCCCTAACACCTTTTTATGAAAAGCTATAGTTTCAACGTAATTTTCGGAAACCACATTGTCAATATTTTTAATAAAAATAATATCGGCATCCACCTCGTTTAAGTTTTCGAGCAAAGCCCCGTGTCCCGCCGGACGAAAGACCAAATCTCCATTTTCATCAAAAAACGGTTCGTTGTCTAAAGTGCTGGCGATTGTATCAGTTCCTTTTTTCTGAAAAGAATAGGAAATATTAAAGCGCACACCCGTTTTCCTTTCCAAGGAGTCTTTTACTTCTTCAAAATGATTTTTGAATTTTTCTTCGTGGGCATCTGAAACAGTAAAATGCAAATTGGCCAAACCGTTTGAGGTTGCATAGAATGCAGCCTCGTACAATTGTTCCTCAAAAGCCGTTCTGTATTCCCCCGTATATTTATGGAAGGGAACCAAACCTTTTGGCGTATTGCTGAAGTCCAAGCCTTCCTCATCAAACATCTCGATCACATATTGAAAATATTTTTCATCTTTTGAAAGTTTTTCGAAATCAGGAGAATGGCTCTTCAATTTATCAAATACCAAATCTGAAAACGCAAAGTCCTTAATGGATTCAAGGAAGATTTTTAAATCTTGATTTTCTTCCAGTTCAAGAAATCGGTCAATATTGTCCTTGTCAGGATTAAAGTTTTCCAAAAACTGATGTAAAAACTCAAACATACGAGTTGCCGCACCCGAAGCGGGAACAAATTTCAACAATTCCAATTGATCCTTACTGTTTTCATATAAAGTTGCCAAGTCGTGCTGCTCCTTCCCAGAAAGAATTTGAATTCCAAAGTCTGCGGATGCGTTTGACACCACATTTGAAAAGGGTATTCCATTCTTAAAAATAAGAAGTTGACGGTTTATTTCTTCTTTTGAAAGTCCGTGTGATTCTATCTGTCGTAAGTTTTTTTCTGTAAACATGTATTTTAATATCTAATTTCTCAATAAGGCATCAATGGTCTTTATTGCAATTCCCATTCTTTCCTTCTTGGTTCCTTTTAAAATTTTATAAGGAAGTTTTTGTTTCTTCAATTCAGTTTCAAAAATATGGAACATTTCTTCTCTTTTATGAGGTCTGTCACGCAAAATATCCTCTTCCCAAGGGATATCGATATAAGTTAAGAAATAAAAACGATTCTTTTGCTTTGCTATACCATCCTTTATTTCAATAGGACAAAATCCATCGTAATAATATTCCGAATATACTTTTAACTGTAGTAAGTCCGTATCGCAAATAAGTAGGTTTTCAACCTTTTCAATCGCTTTAATCTCAGACTCCAACTGACCTTTGGCAATGGGGATAAGGTCTTCTTGGGCAATCAATTCCTCTTCTTTGGCCCACTTGTCTTCCAAATATTTCCGCATATATTCTGGCACCCATTGCGTATTGTAATACTCGGCAAGCTGTCTTGCAAGAGTAGTCTTCCCAGTAGATTCCGGGCCAAAAAGTACAATTTTAATCAACCCAGCAGACTGGTTTCGGGAATGTTCAATTTTTTCTTCCACGCTCTATAACCGTAAATTGATATGATGATAAACAATAAAAATTGAAAGGAGGAAAAACTCAATCCTTTATAAAAATACAAGGGTACGGATATTATATTTCCAACCAATAAGAATATCCAGTTTTCCAACTTTTTCCTTGCCAACAACCACATAGCCACGAAAAATATAGCGGTGGTCAAAGTATCTACGTAGGCGGTCCAATTATTCCATTTATCAAAAATCTGATATATGGTAAAAATAAATGCCAAGGTGGAAAGAAAAATGATTAATGCGATGGATTTTTCCTTTTTGTTGGTTGTTGTAATCGGCGTATAATGCTCCGCATCCACTTTTCGGGTCCAAATATACCATCCATAAATACTCATGGAAAAGTAGTAGGCATTGATGACCATATCGCCCAAAAGACCGTAAACGGCCAAAATGTAAACGAAGATTGCCGTGCTTATAATCCCAGCAGGATAAATCAGAATATTGTCTTGCTTAGAAAACCACGCACTCAACAACCCAAAGCAGACACCCAGTATTTCAAGTACAACCAAATATGTTGGCGTTTCTTGATATTGAGAAAACAGCCAATCAAAAATGGGGCTCATAATCGCTTCTATCCGATTTTACTATTTTAATGTAAAGCAGCCCTCGATCAACTTCTTCCAGAGCAGTTTTCATTTCCGTTGTGAGTAAATCCATTACCGTGTCATAATCCCCATAAACTTGGGTGCTCAAGGGATTCTCCAAAACCTTAAGTCCTGAAGTGCGGAGACTTTTGATAAAATTGATAACAGCTGGTTCAAAATCGTCTTGAATTGGGGTTAAGGTAAGTTCTACTGATATTTTCATTGTGAAAGTGTTTTTATGCCAAGAAATAAAACGTAAAAGTAACGGAATTCAAACTCTAACTGAAAATTATAATTGAAATAGGCTGGATTTACAGTTGAAAATTAGGAAGTCATTCAAAGGCCGTTCCCATCACAACCATATCGGCTCCGGCATTGTAGGCAGCTTGTTTTTGCACCTCATTCCTGATTCCTCCACCAACAATCAAGAGAATTTCCTCATCTATTTGGGAATTCTTTAAAGCGTTTTTAACTTGAGAAATAACGGCTGGCTTTACTGGAAATTTAGCACCACTCCCCGCTTCCAAATAAATAATTTTTGCTCCCATATATTTGCCGGCAAGAGCAGTATTCACAATGTGTTCAATATTTTCTTGTGTAAGCGGTTGGGTTTGGGTCACTTTTGAAACCGAAGATTCATTGCCCCCATCGACTAAAATATAACCCGCCGGGATTATTTCCAAATTGGAGTTCCTCAACTTTGAAATTGATTTCACCTGTTGGCCAATTAAATATTCAGGATTTCTTCCCGATAACAGCGTTAAAAACAGAAGGACGTCCGCCCCATTTGTTATTTGTGAATAATCGCCCGGAAACAGAAAAATAGGAAGATTACTTTCCTCTTTCAATGCTGCCACAGTCCTTTCAGTATCTTCCATTTCTGCTGTGCTGCCGCCGACAAAAAGATGGGTGGTCTGGGAAGGGATTTTCTCCAGAAATACTTGGGTTTGGGAAATGTCGAATTTATCAGGGTCGATTAAAATGGCCAATTGTTTCCTGTCTTTTTGAATCTCTTGCAAAAAAGATCTGTAAAAAGATTTTTCCATTCTTAATTGTTTCCAGCAATGAGTGCATACGCACAGGTAAAACCTTCAAACTCCAAAAATTCTATATTGTAAATGGTTTCTTTACCATTATAATCAATTCTTGCCGTTGTGATTTGGTCGTCCAACTGAAATTCATCTACATTGATATGCTGTAAAAAACTCACACTTTTTTCCGAAAAGCTCTTGTATAATGACTCTTTTGCCGCCCAAACAATAGTTAGCTTTCGAATTAGAGCATCCTCGTTGGCGATGGTTCTGTATTCCTCAATGGGAGTGAACTTATGAGCGATTCTAAGTATTTTATTGCGCTGTTTTTCAATATCAATACCCACTTCTATATCGCTTACTATAATAGCCGTAAAGATAAAGGAATGGGTAATTGAAATTTTCTTCCCATCTCTTAAGTGAGGTTTCCCGTTTTCATCATAAAACAAATCGAAATCGGAATACCCTGCAAGAGCCAACAAATGTCTTATACTCATAAATCCCCTTCGGTGAAGGTCACTTTTCATGTTCGCGACGCGGTTTGCGCAATTTTCGGTAAGAGGCGTTCCGTTGGAAAGCTCCTCAAAAGATTCTTCAATCTTCCAAATCAGTACTTTGGTAGTGGGATTTACTGTTATTGTTTTGTAAAGTGGCATAGAAGTTCGATAGATATTATGTAATTTTGCAGACTCAAATCGGAAAAATTTCGAATTACATTAACAGTTTTCCGCTTTAGCGGGAAGAACAAAGATAACAAATATGTCAACGAAAACTGTGCCTTATACGGCCTTTAAAGTGAAAGATATCTCCCTAGCAGAATGGGGAAGAAAAGAGATTGAGCTTGCAGAAGCCGAAATGCCTGGCCTGATGAGTTTGCGTGAGGAATACGGAGAGGAGCAACCTTTAAAAGGGACGCGCATTGCCGGATGCCTCCATATGACCATCCAAACCGCTGTGCTTATAGAAACATTAATCGCTTTGGGTGCTGAAGTAACTTGGAGTTCTTGCAATATTTTCTCAACCCAAGATCATGCCGCCGCCGCTATGGCTGCTGCTGGAGTTGCGGTTTATGCCTGGAAAGGAATGACGGAGGAAGAATTTAACTGGTGTATAGAGCAAACTCTTTTCTTTGGGGAAGATCGCCAACCTTTGAACATGATTTTGGACGATGGCGGCGACCTTACCAATATGGTTTTGGATACATATCCAGAGCTTGCTGCGGGAGTGAAAGGGATTTCGGAAGAGACCACCACCGGAGTTCACCGTCTATATGAAAGAATGAAGAACGGTACCTTGCCAATGCCAGCAATCAATGTGAATGATAGCGTTACCAAGAGTAAATTCGACAACAAATACGGTTGTCGCGAGAGTGCTGTTGATGCTGTTCGTCGCGCCACTGATGTTATGCTAGCTGGAAGACGAGTGGTAGTTTGCGGCTATGGTGATGTTGGGAAAGGTACTGCTGCCTCCTTTAAGGGCGCGGGAAGTATCGTTACCGTTACTGAAATCGATCCAATCTGTGCCCTTCAGGCTGCAATGGACGGTTTTGAAGTGAAAAAACTTGAGAACGTTGTAGGAAACGCCGACATCGTGATCACTACTACAGGAAATAAGGATATCGTACGCGGAGAGCATTTTGAAGCGATGAAGGACAAAACCATCGTGTGCAACATTGGGCATTTTGATAATGAAATCCAAGTTGCTTGGTTAAAGAAAAATTACGGCGACACTCATGTGGAAATCAAACCACAAGTTGATAAATACACCGTGAATGGAAAAGACATTATTCTATTGGCCGAAGGTCGATTGGTAAACCTTGGTTGTGCAACTGGGCATCCGAGTTTTGTGATGAGCAATAGTTTTACCAACCAAACTCTAGCACAAATTGAGTTGTGGAAAAATGGTGAAAACTATGAAAACAAAGTCTATATGCTTCCTAAGCATTTGGATGAAAAAGTTGCAAAACTTCACCTTGAAAAAATTGGTGTGGAACTAACAGAACTTCGTCCCGACCAGGCGGAATATATCGGTGTGAAAGTGGAAGGACCGTATAAGCCAGAGTATTATAGATATTAGACGTGAGACGTGAGACGTGAGACGAATTTATAAATCCTTATTTCATGGAATTGAAATGAGGGTTTTTTTATGGGAATTTTTAACTTTTTCCTAATACTGATTCTTCTTATTTTCAATAAATAATGGATTATAAAGAAGAGAAAATAAAAGTCCCACGTTTTAGCGAGGAATCCGGGTTCTATACCACAAAAAAACGCTCTAAAATAATGAGTGAAATTAGAGGTAAGAACACCAAGCCTGAAATGCTCTTCAGAAAGGCACTTTGGAAAAAGGGAATTCGGTATCGAATAGACAACAAAAAACTTCCTGGGAAACCGGACGTCTCCATTAAAAAATACAAGCTCGCCATTTTTATCGATGGCGAATTTTGGCACGGATATGATTGGCCAGAACGCAAGAAAACGATCAAAAGCAACCGCGCATTCTGGATTCCAAAGATTGAGAGGAATATGCAGCGCGATGGCGAAGTAAACCAGCAGCTACAAGACATGGGCTACACCGTTTTTCGCTTTTGGGAAAAGGAAGTAAAAAACGATTTGGGCAAATGCATCAACGATATTTTAGTTTATATCGATACAAGTCGATAAACCAGAATATTTTGAAGTCTTATAATGCTTCGCACAACCTTCTTACTTCCTTGTCATAATCCTCTATTATTTTAATTTGAAGAGAGTCATTTTTTGGAATGGCACGGCCATCGATTTCAACAACCGGTGTAAGTTCGCCCATAGTACCAGTAGCAAAGACGCCATCGCCATTATAAAATTGGGAAAGAGTTAAATCGGCCTCAATGATTTCAATGTTTTTGTTTTTGCACATTTTCATAACTGAATTCCGGGTAATTCCGGGAAGACATGCGTGTGCAAAGGGCGTGTAAACTTTTCCGTTTTTTACCATAAACAAATTACTCCCGTTCAGTTCAGCCACAAATCCGCGGTCGTCCAGCATTAGCCCGGCGTCTTTTCCGGCAACATTGGCTTGGATTTTTGCGATGATATTGTTCAGCAAATTGTTGTGGTGAATCTTACTATCCAAAAATTGCGGTGAATTCCGACGCTGACTGGTACTAATCACTCTTATTCCGTGGTCATTGTCATAGACCAATGGCTTCCATTCGGCGAGCACAATCAAACAAGAGCCACTTTGGTTCAATCGCGGATCCATACCACTTGTTATTTTTTCACCTCGCGTCAACGTAAGTCGTATGTGGGTATCATTATTCATTCCATTGGCATCCAAGGTCTGTTTGATGGCGTCCCTAATGAATTGCTTGGAAGGGATATCGACAAAAACCAATGTTTTAGCCGATTCGTGCAGGCGTGTTAGATGCTCCTCTAAGGAAACCACTCCTTCAGGATAAACTCTAAGCCCCTCCCAAACAGCATCGCCGCCTTGAACGGAACTGTCAAAAACCGAAACTTTCGCTTGGTTTCGCGGATATAATCTGTCTTTTATAAAAACTTGAATATTGTCGTTTTGGGGATTGGATTTTTGAAGCATCTCAGTCATTTTTTAAAATATTATTTCTTAAGGTTTCGTAATAAGGCAAGGCTTCTTTTAAAAGAGGCTCCAGATGTTCTGGTAATGTTTGTGAATGATTCTTTTGTATTGAAAATCCTTCTGAATTATGAACATTGGAATACCAATGTTTCGCCCAGATTCCATCTTCTGGAATACCGCCCTTTTTCCACGAAAGCATGGATGAAGTATAAGGAATATCGAGCAAACAACATAATTTGATTAAATAGGCTTCCGGATTTTTTATAAGCTCTTCACTATCAATCACAATAGGAGTCTTTCCGTTTTGTTTTAAATAAAGAAAAAGCTCCGTGGCTTTCTTAATACCAATATCCTTAAGAGTTGGAGTGTGGATTACTTTGGAAAAAGAAGTGATCAATTTTTTTGGATGTCGAATTAAGATCACATTTTCCCAATTCAGTATAAAGCTTGGGTCGGTTGATAAGTAATGATGCGCCATTCCTTTTGCAAATACCTGGGTTTTTTCTGAAAGTGAATTTATGTTCTTCACAACCTCTTCCTCGTTCAATTCCATGGTTTGAACTACTTCTTCTTGCGCAGGATGTTTGTTTTCTAAAGTAGCATTGTTTAGATAATACCCATAAAAGGGCTCATCCAATACTTGAGTATCCACTCGCTGAGCGAAGGAATACATCAAAGCCGTAGAGAGATTCCGCGGACCGGAAATGAGGTTGATGACTTTCACCCAATAAAAGTATCAATTTATTTGGAAACAAGAAACAAGACGGGTTGAACCAGGACTTCTTGAAACACGACTTCACGATCGAAGATACTCAGGATGACATTCTAAATTAAATTGAGTTTTGATGCTTATGTTTGCTTATCTCCGGTCCGGAGAAAGGAAAAACACGGCTTAATTAACTTTTCAAATAGATTTCCATATAATTTGCGGTGGAGAGATATTCGTTTCGCAAATGTTCGAGATATTTTAGAATATTTTTGTACTCAGGATCGCTTTCTTCGAGATTATCATTGAAGTCATCATCACTTACAGTTAGCGCTATATACCATGATCCTTCTCGGGAGGTTAACTATTTTCAAAAAGCGGATCGTTACCTTTGCTATCCCGAGCTACATCATCAGCAATTGGAATTAAATTGACGGTTTTTATGCTTCTTTCCACTTCATAAAACGTTATATAATAATTTTTTTCGTTTATGACTATTGGTATATTTCCACCTTCAATATCGTAGTCTAGATAATACTTTGTATTGATATAGGTATAGAATTCATTTGCATCTTTCGGGTCTTCAAATACATAAACGTGTTGCTTGGGAAGCTGTTTTTTGAACTTTTTCCCCTTGTACACTTTCCCACCGTCGATGTTTGGCACAATCTGTAACGGAATACAGGAAAATGTGGACAACCCAAACAATATGAAACCGATGATTTTTGTAATGGGAACGGAAAAATTCATAATATTTTGAACTAGGACGTTTTGAACTAAGACTGAAGAAAAACAGGACTAAAAACAAAGAGAATCAAGGATCAAGATAGTTTTGGGTTGCTCTAAAACTCATTTCCCAAAACCGTCTTGATCCTTGATTCCTGTTTCTCGATTCTTTTTTAAAAATCCTATTCCACAGTAACAGATTTCGCCAAGTTTCTAGGTTGATCCACATTTCGACCAAGCATAACCGCAATGTGATATGACAGTAGCTGCAATGGGATGGTGGTAACCAAAGGCGACAAAGGCTCTGGCGTGTGTGGCACTTCCATTACATAATCAGCGATTTCGCGAACCACCTTGTCCCCTTTGGAAACTACAGCTATAATCTTTCCTTTTCTAGCTTTAATCTCCTGGATATTGCTCACTACCTTATCGTAATGATCGCTGTTGATAGCTATAACTACCACCGGCATATGTTCGTCGATAAGGGCAATGGGACCGTGCTTCATTTCAGCTGCAGGGTATCCTTCGGCGTGGATATAGGAAATCTCTTTTAATTTTAATGCTCCTTCCAAAGCTACTGGGAAATTGTAACCTCTTCCCAAGTAAAGAAAATTGCGCGCATCTTTAAAAATGGCGGCTATTTCCTTTATTTTATCTTCGGTTTTTAAAGCAGCTTCCACGTGACTTGGAATCAATTCCAATTCGTGCAAATAACGCATAAAATCGCTCTGGCTGATAGTCCCTTTAGCTTTTGCCAAGCGTAAGGCTATCATTGTGAGCACGGTGATTTGTGTTGTGAAGGCTTTGGTACTCGCCACTCCTATTTCGGGCCCGGCGTGAGTGTATGTGCCACTATGGGTTTCTCGTGAAATGGTAGAGCCAACTACGTTACAAACACCATAAACAAAGGCGCCTTTTTGTTTTGCCAACTTGATAGCTGCCAAGGTATCGGCTGTTTCCCCGCTTTGTGAAATGGCTATAACCACATCTTTTTCTGAAATAATCGGGTTTCTATAGCGAAATTCCGATGCGTATTCTACTTCTACAGGAATACGGGTGAAATCCTCAATAAAGTATTCGGCTACCAAACCGGCATGCCAAGAGGTACCGCAAGCGATAATAATAATACGGTCGGCTTGTATAAATCTTTCTATGTAATCCTCAAGACCACCTAACCGCACAATACCTTGCTCTGGCAATAATCGTCCGCGATAAGTATCTCTTATTACTGAAGGCTGTTCGTGGATTTCCTTGAGCATAAAATGATCGTAGCCTCCTTTTTCAATTTGCTCCAGATTTAACTGTAGCTCTTGAATATAGGGTGCAACTAGTTTATCATCCTTTATTTTACGTACTCTCACTTCTCTTCCAAGACGAATAATAGCCATTTCCTCGTCTTCAAGATAAATGGCATTGTTGGTAAATTCGATAAAGGGAGAGGCATCACTAGCTACAAAAAATTCATCTTCACCTACTCCAATAGCCAATGGGCTTCCCAATTTGGCCACCACAATTTCATCTGGCTTCTTTCTGTCGAAGAGCGCAATAGCATAGGCACCTACCACTTGGTTGAGAGCAATCTGCACCGCTTTTCCAAGTTTTACATCCTCGTTTATTTGAATATCCTCAATCAGGTTGACCAACACCTCGGTATCTGTATCAGAAATAAAGGTGTAGCCTCTTTTTATAAGCTCCTTTTTTAGGGAATCATAATTCTCGATAATCCCGTTGTGAATGATTACCAAGTCGCCGCTATTGGAAAGATGGGGATGGCTGTTCACGTCGTTAGGAACGCCGTGGGTAGCCCAACGGGTGTGGCCAATGCCTAATTTTCCCTCTCTTGAGATTTCCCTTTCTGCCTTTTTCTCCAAGTCTGCCACCTTCCCCTTTGTCTTGCAAAGCTGAATGTCCTTGCCATCAAAAAGTGCTATTCCGGCACTGTCATACCCTCTATACTCCAAACGCCTTAAGCCGTTCAAGATAATTGGGTACGCATC
Source organism: Aequorivita sp. (assembly GCA_049646885.1). Taxonomy (GTDB): domain Bacteria; phylum Bacteroidota; class Bacteroidia; order Flavobacteriales; family Flavobacteriaceae; genus Aequorivita. The sequence continues at coordinate 84,937 of JBARWQ010000013.1, forward strand.
TCTATAGCCTATATAGCCTACAATTCCGCACATAATTAATTAATTTGGTTCCGTGTAATAAATTTGAAGTTTCAGTCTTTTTTCATCATTGGAGGATGAATTTCCATACAGAATAGTGCCTTCCGGTGAAACCACCATGCTGGCGGGTACTTTTTCAATATGGGGTTTCTGCTTGTTGAGTAATTTTTGAGTGGTACGAACGGAAACATTCTGTGAAACTACCACGCCCAATGGCACATTCGTGCTGTCTTTATTAATCAGGTTACTGATGTGGTTAGTAATTTTCAGTTTATAATATTGGCCATTCCCATCACTACCCCTTTGAAGTCTTCCAAAATGATTGCTTAACGCATTTATGGGCTCCAATCCGTTGGTAGGATCCAGATTATAATCCGCAAGTACATTGCTGTTTTTAAGATCGTAAATCATAATCCTTTCCGGCTCGGTGGACCCTCCTGCTATTAAATCTTGATTTACATAGAAGATGAGATTAGCCTCATTGATAAGCCATTTTTTGGCTCGAAGTAGTTCCAGTTCATCCGCCACTCCGTTGTTGTCGCTATCTTTTCCGAACAATTCCACTACTGATATAATGCCATCGCCACCTCTTAGATAGAGATTTTGATTTCCGTTTATGGTATCGGGATTTTGCAACTCCGCTAAAATATGTGAGGGAACAGGTCTATTGGAAAAAGTGTTGACACTTACATTCCCAAGACCTAATTTGATTAAACTATGTCCCCATTCATCCGGAGCGTCTGCTTTTTTGAAACTGTAATGAATAGTAACATCGGCTTTGGTAACATCAAAGATAAACAGCGTGCCATCATCTCCATGCGATCCTACTTGGAAGTAAAGTCCGCGAAAATAATTTTTGAAATTATTGTTGTTTTGAAGTTCCGGCGATCCTTCTTTGTCGATGATTTTTTCCTGAAAAAAGCTGGAAGGCAGTTTAATTCGCATTCCGGGAGCTAATAATTCACGATCCTTTTCCCCAACCTCAAATACAAAACCATTGGGCGAAACTTTGAAATCCTCCACTTTAGCCAATTCTGCCCCTTTGTATTCATTAAAAATTGGCCCCTGGTCAGAGTAATACGGTTGAGGTTCCTCAAAGCCACCGTATGGATCCAAATCCCTTAAAAAATATTTAGATTCGTAAATGGAAACATTAATGGGAGCACTGCCATATACAGAATCCAAGGTATAGGTAGTTATGGTGTCAACGGTCGTGGCTTTGCTATAATAAGGTAAGTAAACAAACACACTGTCCACCCTCGCACTGTCGCCAAATTTAGGATTATTCGCCATCAACCGAAGTTGGGAGAGAAGACTAACAGTGGATTTACCATAAACTGGATCCTTATAAACTCCCAACTGATATGCGGGTAACTGATTACTTTGGACAGGACCCAACTTTCTGCTGTAAGCCACTACTGTTTGCGAGTCATCCAAAATTCCATTTGGGGTCTCACTTCCCAGAACACTTGAACCGACACTACTAATATCCTGCTCACAGGAGGCCAAGGCTATAATTACAACAAGTAAGATCCCTGCGCTGCGCAACAAATTTTTGATAATCATATTTTATTTTGTAGATGAATTTATTTTAAAACTTCGTCCCGGTAAAAGTCTAAATATGCCTCCGAAAAATCTTCTATTTTATGAAATTTTAACACTGGTTTCGACAGTGTGTCGATATATTCTTCCAGTGCCTTGGGCAATTCATCCGATCCTAAAATAACGGCATCAGAATTTTGGATTGCCACTTTCATCACATTTACGTAGTCCGGTTCTTTCAAATCGGCAATAGCATTTTCGTCCAAAATATCAAAACGGATTTTGTCGATAGTGTTTTCACTCAAGCTGCCCTCAAAACCTTGGTCATAAACGGAGGTTACAATTTTGCTGTGCTCGAATAAAGGTTCGTTTGCGTAATAATTTCGGAGATATAGCGGCAAAAAGGAGGCCAACCAGCCGTGGACGTGAATAATATCGGGCGCCCAATTGAGTTTTTTGACTGTTTCAATTACACCTTTTGCAAAAAATATGGCGCGTTCATCATTGTCTTTGAAAAGATTGCCTTCTTCATCGGTATAGGTAGCCTTTCTTTTAAAATAATCATCATTATCAATAAAATAAACCTGAATTCTCTCTTTAGGGATGGAAGCCACTTTTATTATCAATGGCATATCCATATCGTTTATAACGAGGTTCATTCCGGAAAGCCGGATTACTTCATGCAATTGATGCCGCCTCTCATTGATATTGCCATAACGAGGCATAAAAATTCTGATTTGACCACCATTGTTGTTAATCATTCGGGGAGCTTCAAACGACATTGAAGAAATCTCAGTCTCGGGAAGGTATGGAATAACTTCTGCTGACACATACAAGACTCTTTTTTCTTTCATCTATATTCTAAATTTATATTCGGCCATTTCCGTCCAAGTCAACGTGACAAAAGGAGAAATAGCCTATTTATATTAACATTCTATAATCTAATCTAATCTTAGGAGGCACTAAAAAACACGCAAAATTACGAAATTTTATGTAGATTGCCTTGAATATCTTATTTTTGCCCGCTCTTAAAGCATTTTATGGTGGTATTTACCCAAAAAGAAGCTCTCATTCGGGCCTTACATTTGAGCAGCCCCGAAACAGGGGAGGCAGAAAAAAAATCCAAGATAGGCTTTGTACCCACAATGGGCGCTTTGCACTTGGGACATATATCTCTGATAGAAAGGGCAATACTTGAAAATCAAATAGTGGTGGTGAGCATTTTTGTAAACCCCACCCAATTTAACAATTTGATGGATCTTCAAAAATATCCGCGCACTCTCTCCCAAGATCTCTCCATATTAGAAAATCTCAAAACCAAACTATTTGTTTACTTACCAGAGATTTCTGATCTGTACGGTGATGAAATCGTCGCCAAGAATTACAATTTTGGAGAACTTGAAAATGAAATGGAAGGAAAACATCGGCAAGGTCATTTTGACGGAGTGGGAACAGTGCTCAATAGATTTTTTAGAATTATCAAGCCAAACAAAGCTTATTTTGGTGAAAAGGATTTTCAACAACTATTGATTGTGAAAAAACTCGTTGCCATTGAAGGTCTTCCGATAGAGATTGTGGGATGCCCGATTTTAAGGGAAAAGAGTGGCCTTGCAATGAGCTCCAGAAACGAACGGCTAAGCATGGAACAGAAAAGAGAAGCCGTTTTAATTTATAGAACCTTGACTGAGGTTAAAGAAAAATTTCATTTATTATCAATCGCCCAATTGAACGAACTCGTTGCGGAACGGTTTTTGCAAAACCCTGAAATAGACTTGGAATATTTCGAGATCGTAGAAGAACAAAGCCTAAAAAATGCAAAGTGTAAAAATAAAAACACTCGGTACAGAGCCTTTATTGCTGTCTTTATAGACGATGTGCGACTAATCGATAATATGCCATTAAATTAATACCTTTGCAGCATGTTGATACACGTAGTAAAATCTAAAATTCATCGGGTAAAAGTCACTGGGGCCGATCTCAACTATATTGGTAGTATTACCATTGATGAAGACTTGATGGACGCCGCAAACATTATTCAAGGCGAAAAGGTGCAAGTAGTAAACAATACTAACGGGGAGCGCCTAGAGACCTATGTGATTCCCGGCCCGAGAAACAGTGGCGAAATCACCCTTAACGGAGCAGCAGCCAGAAAGGTTTCAACAGGCGATGTGCTCATTCTTATCTCATACGCTCTAATGGATTTGGAAGAAGCCAAAACCTTTAAGCCAGCCCTTGTTTTCCCTGACGAGGAAACAAATCTTCTCAAATAATTTGAACCCAAAGCTATCCAAATTTCTCCAGATTGCCATTCCATTGGGACTGGGGGTTTTCCTGATTTGGTACATATATCAATCCTTTACTCCTGAGCAACTCGTTGAAACCAGACGTTATTTTGCGGATGCGAACTATGGGTATGTAATTCTGGCCGTACTTTTGAGTGCCCTCAGCCATCTTACCAGATCTTACCGATGGAATTTTATGTTGGAGCCTCTAGGATACCGCCCAAAATTGGCGAATAATTTCATGGCCATTTCCGTGGCCTACTTGATGAACATCTTTATCCCAAAAAGCGGGGAAGTGTCAAGAGCCGTAATTCTCGACAAATACGAAAAAGTGCCATTTGAGAAAGGATTCGGCACTATAATTTCCGAAAGAATAGTCGATTTACTTTTTCTCCTCTTCTTTACGGCCCTAGCTTTGACTATTAAGTTCGACGTATTATATGAATACATACTTAAAGGAATTTCCCCATCATTACTATACACTGCTATTATAGCAACTCTTGTGGTTATCATCAGCATACCCTTATATCTTAAATTCTCAAAATCAAACATCAACAAAAAGGTAAAATCCTTTGTTTTTGGACTTAAAGAGGGTGTTTTCAGTATAATAAAAATGCGGAAAAAGCGAGCTTTCCTGTTCCACACTGTTATAATTTGGGGCTTGTATCTACTTTCTTTCTATACCGCCTTGCAAGCACTTCCCGATACGGCCGATATATCTTTTGGAACAATTATCATCACGTTTGTGGTGGGCAGTTTCACTTTTGCCTTTACCAACAGCGGATTTGGAACTTATCCCGCTGCTATTGCGGGAATTTTAACGGTCTTTGGAATTGCCAAAACAGTGGGTATTGCCTTTGGCTGGATCGTTTGGATCTCCAATATTTCATCCATAGTATTATTTGGAGTGCTATCTCTTATTCTTCTTCCCTTATACAATAGAAAGCAACTGGGTCTATAAGTTTCAATTGTTTTCCTTCAAACTTTTACAAATCGAAAAATTCATATCTTGCAGGGAATTATAACTGCCCCATTTATGAAAAAACTGTTATTACTGTTTGTATGTCTTTGGATTAACCAAAGTTTATTTGCCCAAGCAATCTATGAAGATTTTAATTCCAAAAAGCTCGGAGAGACAAGAAAACTGAAAATCCAACTTCCTAGAAATTATGAATCAAATCCCGAAAAAAGATATCCTATTGTCTTGGTGTTGGACGGGGATTACCTCTTTGAACCTGTAGCAGGAAATGTAGATTATTTCAGTTTTTGGGAAGATATGCCAGAGTCCATAGTCGTAGGCATCGTACAAGGAGACGCGCGTTACGATGATTGTAGCTACGATTCGCTCAATTTCGTGCCAGAAGGCAAGGGAGCGAAGTTTTTTGAATTTATTGGACTGGAACTTGTTCCTTATATCGATAAAAAATATCGCACCGCTAAATTTATCATTGGTGTTGGCCACGATTTTACGGCTAACTTCCTAAACTATTATCTCTTTAAAGACCCGCCTTTGTTGAATGGGTATATCAATTTAAGTCCAGATTTTGCACCGATGATGGAAGAAAGGTTAATAGAAAGAATTCCTCTTATTCCTGGGAAAATATTTTATTATATGGCAACCGGAACCGATGATGTTAAATCTTTAATGAAAACCGCGGATGCACTTAATGGGCAGCTAACGCAACTTAAGAGCAATTCATTCAACTATTACTTCGACAATTTTGATGGAGCGACGCATTTTTCTCTGGTTGGTCGTGGAATACCAAATGCACTTGAAAAGATTTTCTCAGTTTATAGACCCATCAGCAAACAAGAATTCGACGAAGTTCTTATGAAAATGGACACTCCAGTCCATCAATATCTCGTGGATAAATATAAAGTGATCGAGGATTTGTTTGGGATAAAAAATCCCATCCGAATAAATGATTTTATAGCCACCAGCACGGCGGCCGAAAAGAAAAGTCAATGGGAATCATTAAAGGAACTTGCAGCTCTTGCTAGAAAACAACATCCAGAAACCATTTTGGGGGATTATTATCTTGGTCGATACTATGAAGAAACCGGGAATCCGAGAAAAGCCATGAGAACCTATCAAGGCGCGTATGACAAGAAAGAAGTCGAGTCTCTGACCATAGACGATCTGTTGGACCGGGCGGACAAAATCAAGGCGGATTTCGGCTATTAAACGAAGTGGCTAAAGCTCTTTAATGGTATTTTTATTAGATAAAGCCCAACGAGCCAATGTATTGGAACCAGTTCCCAATTCCAGTTTATTGATAATATTGCTGCGGTGTTTTTCAACAGTTCGGGCAGAGACACATAAAAGATCTGCGATTTCCTGAGTAGAGTTTTGCTGAGCGATCAATTTTAATATGGTTTTTTCTGAAGAAGTTAAGTATCCTAACCGCTTCAATTCCTCAGAAACATCGTGCAGCGCTCCATCCTCAAAAGAGGGACTGAAATAAACATGGTCATTTACCACACGTTTGATGCAGTCCTCAACCACAGAAAAAGAATCTTCCTTTAACAGGTATCCATTTATTTGCAAGGTTTTGGCTTGTGCGATATATTTGTTTTCCTTGTGAAATGATAACACAACAAATTTTGTGGCAACATTTTTTTCCTTGGCCATTTTTATAACCTCAAAACCTGTTAGCAAAGGCATATCTATATCCAACAAAGCGACGGACGGTTTTAGGGTCAAGACAAGTTCCAGTGCTTGCATCCCATTTATTGCCTTCCCCACCACATTGTATCCGTTCTCAGTAAGTTCATCGTAAAGTCCCTTGAGCATCACTGGATGGTCATCTGCAATTATTATAGAAATATTGTCCAACTTCATTTAACTGGGTATAGTGAGGATCACCGTTGTCCCTTTATTGGGAAGACTTTTAATCTCAATTTTTGAATTAAGAATTTTTGCTCTTTCCAAGAGTGTTTTCATTCCAAGACTAGTTCCAGACTTGAGTTTTTCAGAAAAATCAAAACCTTTGCCATTGTCTTGGATTGTGGTTTCGATAGCGTTTTCTTTTCTTTCAATGAGCACTGATGCCGATTTGGCTTCCGCATGTTTGAGCATATTGTTTAATACTTCTTGAATAATTCTATACAAATGTAACGATGCTTCCTTGCTTAAACAAGTATCGATGTCATCAATTTCGTGGGTGAAGAATATATCGGTATTATTATCCACCTCATCTATCAGTGCCCGGATGGCAACTGTGAGTCCCAATCGCTCTAGATTCGCGGGATGCAGGCCGCGAGAAATGGCTCGCAGTTCGGCTAAAGTATTCCCAGCTAGGGCTTCCATTTCAGGGTTACCAACAGCTTTGGTTTTTTTTGTGAGCAGCATTAGTTTTTGACCCACACTGTCGTGAAGCTCACGAGCCACTCGGGTTCGTTCTTCTTCTTGTGCTTTTATAAGATTGTGGGTATATGCCTCATTTCTTTTTCGCTCTGCCTTATTTTTATAATGAACGAAAAGAAGCACACTAATTGAAATAAATGAAAGCAATGAAAACCAAAACCACCCAGTTCTCCAAAAGGGAACAGTTATTTTAAAAGCATACTGATATGGCGTTGTTTGCCAAATATCATTACCATTGTCAGCTGTAAATTCAAAAGTATATTCGCCTGGAGGCAAATAGGAAAACACAACATTTGTATCTTTTGTGGGAAGGGACCATTCATCTCCATCGCGAAGACCCTTCATTCGGTATTGATACTGAACGTTTTCTGGATTTGTAAATGTAATGGCTTCCATTGAAAAACTTAAGTAGTTTTTTTGATAGGGAAGAACAATTCCTTTTGAGCTTCTGTAAAGACTGTCATCCATAGGTTCGGAGAACAGACGGACATCCGAAAGTTCCAATTTTGGAGGCTGTGTGTTTGGAATAAAAGCGCTCTCATTTAAAACTATAACTCCACTAAACGAGGATGCCAAAACGGTTTTATCTGTTGTAATTAAAAGTGAATTGAAATCGATATCGTTTTCCAAAAAATTGGCTACCGTGTTATAGTGTTTCTCTGAAATACTATCCTTGGTGAGCAAAAGATCAAGGTTTACTTTATAAAACATATCCCGACCTGCTAACCACAAATCATTGCCATCCACCTTCAAAGCACGGAAATTTCTTAATAATGGAAACCGGGACATTTCGAAAATCTGTGTTTTGAATTCGTCATCTTTTAACTTAATGTGATACAGTTTCTTCTCACTTCCAGCAATCAATTCATCCTTATTAATAACATCAATACTTCTGAAGTCATGATGATCTAGATAATTTAGACCCGGAATGGTATCTACTGTATTATCTTTAATCTGAAACAGCCCTGCTATTTTACAAAGAATATAACGCTCGCCAATAGGTTTAATATCGATGGAGCGCCTTGTTCTGATAAAATAAGTAGAATCTTTGGTCAAGACTTTAATCCTGTCAGTTTCAAAAAGAAATGTCCCTTTCTTATCCTTAAACAATAGATTATATGCCCCGTAGTCGATAACTTTAGGAGGAGCATTTTTGGAAAGCTCCAAAACCTCTGATTCTGTCGATAATAACAATGTGTTTTCAGGCGTTACGAAAAGATTTGTTACTGCTTCGTTTTTAGTGAGTTGGTATATTTCTTTGTTATCGTTTATCGCCACAGCTCCAGCATCTGTAGCCAATACCCAATCATTGTCCCATTCCACTACATTGTTGACATTATTTACTGGCAGTCCCTGTGCTTCATTATAAATTTTAAAGGAGGTATCCCGAAACCGAATAATACCTTCTCCATAGGAAGTCATCCAATGGTTTCCCTCGGTATCTTTTATCGTTCTATAGATGTATTTGCTCGGCAGCCCGTGCCGCTCGTTATATATTTTTAGATTACCCGTTTGTTTATTGAAAACCCCAAACCCGTTTCCTTCAAAGCTTAAGTAAAATTCATTTTCGTTTTCTTCATAAATATTATAAACACGATTCTTATCAAACTCATCCAGATTAAAACCGTAGTAGGTTATATGCCCATTCACTATTTTGTAAAGACCTCCGTACGCGCCCACCCAAATAGTTTTCCCATCATCTATTAATATGGAATAGCAGATATTATTTATCCCATCTTCTTCCGTATAAATATTTTCAAACTTTAACGGATTCAAGGTTAATTTAAAAACACCCTTTCTAAGTGAAGTGATATAAATAGTATTACTGTCATACCAGGCAGCAGTTTGCAAGGCAATACTGCCATTTTCTGAAGTATTTTGTATCAAAATATCCCATTTGCCGTTTTTATAAGAAACAATACTATTTAAGAAGAAAATGTAAATCGTACCGTCCTCAGCTTCCAAATAACTATTGGCACTTCCCATTGTTGAGAAGTCTAAAGCCCGTGGAATGGTGACCTTACCATTTTCAATGATGCTCACTCCTTTGTTATGTGAGCCAACCCAGATTCTGCCTCGTGAATCCTCAAAAAGACTAAAGCTGGAATTGGAAGCTAGGCCGTCGTCAGTTGTATAATTTTTGAAGGTTTTTCCGTTAAAACAACTTATTCCTGCAACTGTAGATATCCAAATCCTGTTTTTGCTGTCTTGGATAATATCATAAGTTTCGTTGCTTACCAATCCATCCTCCACCTTGTATTTCTTGAACTGATATTGTTGTGCCGCAAGATCCGTGGAGCAAGTCCAAAGAAAAAGAAGAGCGAGGAATAAGGGTTTCATTTAACGATGGTTTCTAGCGTAAATATATTTAATTTAGCGGAACTATTATGGCTAAAACAAAAACCACATTTTTCTGTCAAAATTGCGGGGCGCAATTTTCCAAATGGCAAGGCCAGTGTTCATCTTGTAAAGAATGGAATACCATAGCGGAAGAAGTGATTCAAAAAGCAGAAAAAGTAAGTTGGAAATCTTCGGCAAGCAGCACAAAAAGAGTAGCAAAACCCCAACGCATTTCCGAAATATCCAACCAAGCCGAAGCACGACTGGACACTCGAAACCACGAGCTTAACCGTGTACTCGGCGGGGGATTGGTGCCAGGATCGCTCACGCTTTTGGGCGGAGAACCCGGGATTGGAAAAAGTACGCTTATGTTGCAAATCGCACTTCAACTTCCATATAAAACCTTATATGTTTCTGGGGAAGAAAGTGCCCAACAAATAAAAATGAGGGCGGAAAGAATACAGCCCATTTCAGAAAATTGTTTTGTCCTAACCGAGACAAAAACCCAGAATATTTTTAGAAATATTGAAGAAATCGAACCAGACATAGTGGTAATCGATTCTATTCAAACATTGCACACCGACGCTATAGAGAGCACCGCCGGAAGCATTTCGCAAATTCGTGAAACGGCTGCCGAACTTATAAAATATGCCAAGGAAACGGGAACACCGGTTATATTGATTGGCCATATTACAAAAGACGGCAACATCGCCGGCCCTAAAATCCTCGAACATATGGTTGATACGGTACTTCAATTTGAAGGCGATAGAAACCATATTTATAGAATTCTCCGAGCCAACAAAAACCGTTTTGGCAGCACCAATGAACTTGGGATTTATGAAATGCAGAGCACTGGACTTCGCGAAGTTTCAAATCCTTCGGAAATACTTATTTCTAAGAATGAGGAAGATTTAAGCGGCACGGCCATATCGGCCACTTTGGAAGGCATGAGGCCACTTATGATCGAAATCCAAGCCTTGGTAAGCAGCGCGGTATATGGGACACCTCAACGCAGTGCAACAGGTTATAACGCCAAACGATTAAATATGATTTTAGCCGTCTTGGAAAAACGCGCTGGATTTAAATTGGGCGCAAAGGATGTGTTTTTAAACGTAACAGGCGGGATTACCGTTGACGATCCGGCCATAGACCTAGCAGTAGTTGCTGCCGTGTTATCTTCAAACATTGATATCGCTATCGACAAGCATCTCTGTTTTGCCGCTGAGGTAGGTTTAGCCGGGGAAGTTCGCCCCGTTACCCGAGTGGAACAGCGTATTTTGGAAGCGGAAAAACTTGGATTCACCTCTATTGTTATTTCAAAATACTCTAAAATTCCAAAAAATAATTTTCATATCAATATCATCAAAGTAGCCAAAGTCCACGATGTAGTCCGTCATTTATTCGGGTAATTTCTATAACAATGAAGTACCGCATTTTTCTCACTTCCTTTGTAATTGCGATTATGGGCTGTGATCAGGTCCAAAAAGCAGCTGATATTATTGTTCACCGCTCAGCGCGGGAAGTTTATGAAAGAGATTTTAAAAAAAACGACTCCCTCTTGCTTAAATGGAAGGATGCGTTTGAAAGATCCCAAAAAGACAGTCTCCAAATCACCCTTCCCTATTCTGAAAGCGGAATATTTTCCAAAGAAGACTTCTTCGTTTACAGTTATAATGTGCAATTAAAAGAAGGCGAACGCATAGTAGTTGAAGTTGAAAAACAACCCGATTCCGCTTATGTTTTTATCGATTTATTTCAAGAAAACAAAGAAAAATCGAAGACTTTCAAACTTGTAGAAAGTGCAGAGGACAAAAGTTCAACACTTTCACGAGAAATTGACCAGTCCGGTTTTTATAAGATTACTGTCCAGCCACAAATGGATTTGGAACTCCCTTTTATTTTAAAGATTTATTCCGAACCGGTTTATCCTTTTCCCATAAGCGGTGGTGAGAACAAAAATATAAAGAGCTTTTGGGCCGATCCGCGCGATTCCGGTAGTCGTTCACATGAAGGAATAGATATTTTTGCCGATCGGGGAACCCCCGTAATTGCAGTAACCAATGGCAAGATATCTGACGTTGGCAATGGAGGTTTGGGTGGAAAACAGGTTTGGCTCAGGGACCAATCGTTTAATAACACTGTTTACTATGCCCATTTAGACAGTATTGCAGTTTCAAAAGGAAAGCGGGTGAAAACGGGCGATACCTTGGGTTTTGTGGGAAATACTGGTAATGCTGAAACACTTCCACCGCATTTACATTTTGGCATTTACAAATCTAAAGGAGCGATAAATCCATTTCCCTATATTAGAAAAACCGAAATACAGACGGTCGATAGTTTATCAACCATCACAAAAGCTGTAGTTTTAAAACAAAAAACCGAGATTAATAAAGGACCCGCCTCCATTTTTAAAAAAGTGGGGAGTTTGAAAATTAATGACACATTATTCGTTCTCGGCAAGTCCCAAAATTGGTTTCATATCCAAACAAGGGACAGTTTAAAAGGCTATGTGAATGAAAAGTTGATAAAATCCATTCCTTCAAATTAACTTTTATTTAGCCATAATAAAATACACATAAGGGTATCTTTAGGAATCAATCCATAAAAACACGCTTATGTCCTTCTTTTCAAAGATCAAACAAACCATTCATTTAATGAAAGAGATTGACTTGGATGCCCTAGGAAAACTTTCAGAAAAAGTGGATCTCTCCGAAATAATGAAAACCGTAGGAGAACTCGACAATCAACAGCTACAAGGCTTGATGAAGATGCTTAAGCATAAAGGCGGCAAAAAAGGGCAACACAAACTGCCCCCCATCGATGGCGATTTTTATGATTTGGCACTTAAACTTAGTCCTGAGCAACGGGAATTGCAGATCAAGGTTCGCAACTTTATGGAGGATGAGATAAGGCCTATTGCCAATGAATACTGGATAAAAGCTGAATTTCCATTTCAAATAATTCCGAAAATGGCCGAATTGGATATTTGCGGTCTTACCTATGAGGGATTCGGGAAAACGCATCAACCCTTTCTGATGGAAGGAATTATCGCTATGGAATTGGCCCGAGTGGACGTATCCATTTCCACATTTTTTGGCGTTCACAGCGGGTTGGCTATGGGTTCTATTTATATCTGTGGCAGTGAGGAGCAAAAACTGGAATGGCTTCCGAAAATGCAGCGTATGGAGTTGATCGGTGCCTTCGGACTTACAGAACCGGATGTTGGATCGGCGGTTGCCGGTGGTTTGGGAACCACATGCAGAAAAGAAGACGATGAATGGGTGCTTAACGGTCAAAAAAAATGGATCGGCAATGCCACTTTTGCCGATGTCACGGTCATCTGGGCAAGGGACGAGGCTACAGACCAAGTGAAAGGTTTCTTGGTGCGGAAAGGAAATCCAGGTTTCAAAACAGAAAAGATGGAAGATAAAATGGCACTGCGTACCGTTCAAAATGCACTTATTACCATGGAAGAATGTAGAATACCGGAAAGCGATCGTCTCCAAAAATGTGACTCGTTTAAAGACACCGCCAAAGTATTAAAAATGACCCGAGCCGCAGTGGCTTGGCAAGCCGTTGGTTGTGCACGGGGAGCCTATGAAAGCGCTTTGAAATACACCAAAAAGCGAGAACAATTCGGAAAGCCTATTGCAGCATTCCAATTGGTGCAAGATCATTTGGTAGAGATGGTCGCTAACTTAACCGCTATGCAGACCATGTGTTTTCGACTATCAGAACTGCAGGACGAAGGTTTATTGACCGACGAACATGCCTCTCTTGCCAAAGTATTTTGCAGCCTGCGTACGCGCGACGTGGTGCGAAGTGCCCGTGAGGTAATGGGTGGCAACGGAATACTTCTGGAATACGATGTAGCACGATTTGTAGCTGATGCCGAAGCCATTTACAGCTATGAGGGCACCAAGGAAATAAATTCTTTGATAGTGGGAAGGGCCATAACAGGTTATAGCGCATTTGTTTAAAATAGAAAATGAAATTAGGTTGCAGGATTCGGGATTTGCGCGTGAACGGCATCAATTTCCTTTAATATTTCTTTGAAAAGATTTACATGGATGCTTTCTATATTTTCCGAAAGCTGTTCAATAGAAGTGGCACCGATAATGGGCGCCGTCACGAACTTCTTCTGAAGCACAAAAGCAATGGAAAGTTGCGCAAAGCTCAAATTGTACTTTTTAGCGATATCTGAATATTTTGCAGTAGCCTCAATAGCAGTTTTACTACTATAGCGACTGTATTGCTTAAATTGGTTAATCCTGGAATGAGGTGTCGCTTTTCCGTCCAAATACTTCCCCGAAAGTGTTCCGAACCCAAGAGGAGAATAGGACAGATAACCCAAATTTTCGCGCTGAAGTATTTCGGTCAAACCAATTTCATCCTTTCTGTTTACCAAATTATATGGGTTTTGAACAGAAACAATTTTCAAATTCCCCTTTCTTGACTCTTCCAGGAAACGCATTACCCCAAAAGGATTTTCATTGGAAATTCCAAAGTGACGGATTTTACCTTCTTTGACAAAGCTTTCGATATGCTCCAAGACTTCCTGAAAATTGTCGTTCCAAACCTCCTTTTCTTTATGTCGGTAATCCCGTTGCCCAAAATAATTCGTATTCCGCTCTGGCCAATGAAGTTGGTAAAGGTCAATATAGTCGGTCTGTAGTCGCTTTAAGCTTTTGTGGAGGGCATCTTCCAAGGATTTTTTGGAATAGTCCATCGATTGCCGAATATGACCAATTGCTCTACTCGGGCCCGCAATTTTGGTAGCTAAGATTATATCCTGTCTATTTTTCGATTCCGCCAGCCAATTTCCGATATACTTCTCCGTTCTGCCCTGAGTTTCCGCTTTGGCAGGTACTGGATACATCTCTGCGGTATCAATAAAATTGATTCCTTTTTCTATGGCGAAGTTCAATTGTTGATGGGCCTCCACTTCCGTATTCTGCTGCCCCCAAGTCATAGTGCCGAGACAGAGCTTACTTATTTGTAAATCGGTATTGGGAAAAGAGGTATAGCGCATGGATATTTCCTGATCAGTTGAAGAAGTCAGGGTTTAGCAACATTTGAGTTTCTACGAATGGAATATTGGAAATTGTTTACATGGTTCGTTATTCTTCCTCAGTATATTCTTCATACAGAAAGTCATTGTATGGAAAACGTGAAACGTGGATTTCCTTTACTTTGTCATAGACCAATTTTCTAAATTCACTGAGATTCTCTTTATTTAAAGCAGAAATGAAGATAGCATCTCCATTGAGTTTGGACATCCATGTTTGTTTCCATTCCTCTAGGGTGTAATGAGCAGTCGTCTTTTCGGTCATCAAATCATCCTGTTGGATTTTCTCGGGATGGTAGATATCGATTTTATTGAAAACCATTATAGTTGGTTTGTTTGCACTGCCAATCTCTTCAAGAATCTTATTCACTGAATCAATGTGATGCTCGAAGGAATGATGCGAAATATCCACAACATGCAATAGCAAATCGGCTTCCCTTACCTCATCCAACGTGCTTTTAAAAGACTCTATCAATTGGGTGGGCAATTTTCTTATAAACCCTACCGTGTCTGTCAATAAAAACGGAAGATTTCCAATTACCACCTTTCTCACAGTAGTGTCCACCGTTGCGAAAAGTTTGTCTTCAGCAAAAACCTCACTCTTGCTGATTACGTTCATCAGTGTAGATTTTCCCACATTGGTGTAGCCCACAATAGCTACTCGGACCAATGCCCCGCGATTACTGCGCTGCACGTCCATTTGTCGGTCAATTTTTTTGAGCCTATCTTTAAGCAAGCTTATTCTATCACGAACAATTCTTCTATCGGTTTCAATCTCTCTTTCCCCAGGTCCACGCATGCCAATACCTCCACGCTGTCTTTCCAAGTGAGTCCACATCCCTGCCAACCGTGGAAGTAAATATTGATACTGGGCCAATTCTACTTGGGTCCGTGCATAACTGGTTTGGGCGCGTTGGGCGAAAATATCAAGGATAAGGTTGGTTCGATCCACTACCTTGATTTCCAAAATTCGCTCTATATTTTTCTGTTGGGCGGGAGACAATTCATCATCAAAAATGGCAACACCTATTTCGTGTTGGTCCACGTAGGTTTTCACTTCTTGTAACTTCCCCGTTCCTATAAAGGTTTTGGAATTGGGTACGTCCATCTTTTGTACAAAGCGTTTCATCACTTCGCCTCCGGCAGTAAATGCCAAAAACTCAAGTTCATCTAAATATTCTTCTGATTGTTCTTCATCTTGAAATTGGGTAATCAATCCAATGAGTACGGATTTTTCGTACGAAACTTCTATTGGTTCTATCATAAATCAAATTATGTTGTAAATGTACAAAACACAACGCAAGAGTTTTTTGTACTTTACAAGCAATTAACAATAATTGGGTGCTTGAGGTCCAAAAAAAGCACAATATTATCTAATTTCGGGATTTCCACTGAAAAATGAAAAGACAAAATCACATATCCGTCCTCTTTCTCTTGATGGCTGTTTTGTACTTTTCCGATTCCCAAGCACAACAAGACCCACAATATACCCAGTATATGTACAATATGAACGTAATAAACCCCGCTTATGCCGGCTCGAAAGAAAGTCTTTCCATTACCGCTCTCTATAGAAACCAATGGACGGGGATAGAGGGAAATCCCCGAACGCTCACCTTTTCAGCCCATTCGCCCCTGGGAAACGAAATCGGGCTCGGCTTGTCGGCAATTAAAGATGAACTTGGTCCAGTAAGTGAGACTAATGTTTATGCGGATTTTTCATATACGCTACAATTATCCCCCAAACTCAAATTGGCATTGGGTTTAAAGGCGGGGGTCAGCTTTCATAAAGTTGGACTTACTAACTTAGAACTACAAGACCCCAACGATCCGTTTTTCTCCCAGAACATTGACAATTCCTATCTAAACATTGGGGCTGGAACTTTTCTTTATAGTGAAGATTTTTATCTGGGAATTTCAGTTCCAAATATGCTATCATCTGTACATTTGGATGAAAACGGTATAAAATACGGATCGGAGACTCAACATTATTTTGTTGCTGCCGGATATGTTTTTGAGATTTCTGATGATTTTAAACTGAAGCCGTCGTTTATGCTAAAGTCCGCCTTTGATGCTCCCATATCATTTGATGTCAATCTAAACGCTCTTTTTTATGAAAGGTTTGAAATTGGCGCTTCCTACAGATTGGACGATTCCTTTAACGGAATAATCGGATTTCAAATTACCCCAAATATTTGGGCAGGATATGCGTACGACCATGTGAATTCAGAACTGAAAGCGGTAGGCCCAAGCTCTCACGAAGTAATTTTAACTTTCGATCTTTTCTTTCGGCCAACTGGCACTATTTCTCCCCGATTTTTTTAAAAAATATAGGTATTGGATTTATCTAATCACAGCGTTCACCAGCCATTTGCACATCAGAAATATCACGAATGAAAACTTGAAAATCACTGTTAAAAATACTCAGTATTCCGGTCAAGCTTCCATTCCCTTCCGGGAGAACGAGATTCTTAAAATCCGCAAAGCCATTGGTTCGCAATAAAACGGTGTTTTTATCACAATCTTCAACGATTCTGTTTACCCCATAATTGTTGTTTAGATTTCCAAAATGCTCCACCCCTGCCATACCATCTGGAAACTGTACTTCTTCAAACTTTATCAAGGTATTTAACCTATCCTTATTAGTGGCTTCCGAAACAGAAATAACGGTGGGAACTAATTCAAAAGTTTCAAGTGATCGTTTGATTCGAGATTCAAAATCCTCCCGGCCAATTCTACCTACCTCATTGCCATTTTGAATCCCCAAGGTTGGTAAACCGGCATACTGTCCTATATATAGACCATCCACACGAAAATATATCTTTCTTCCCGGGCTATATTTAGTGTAAAGATTGGTGACATCGGTGGAAATAGAAACACCCGCAATTGGATTCTCCGGGGAATCTTGGACTACTAAAGTCTTGTAAAAATTTCCCGATTCATCGCTGGAAACTACGTAAGCCTCAATATACATAGGTTCTTTTGAATCCGGCCCAGTTTCAACCTTTACAGGTTCATAACCACGATACATTTTTTTTACAGAGACTATGCTCGTGTTTACATTCACATTGGGTTCCTCCACATTAATTTGCGGCACGCTGAAATCATCATCGTGTACGCAGGAAGCTACAAAACTTCCTGCCATAAACAAGAAGCTTATAAATTTGATTTTCCCATTTGTTTTCATCGCTCGACAATTTAATTTAAAAATGATTTTTAAAATCTAATATAGAAGTTTATATAATAGGTGGTTCCATACCCATACCAGTATTTAGGGCCGAATACTCGGGGATCATTTTGGATATCTTTGGACATGGTTTTAAAATTGGCATTCCTGCCCTGTTCGTAACCTCCCGTTTTATATGTCTTGTCCAAGATATTGTTGACACTTGCAAAAAATCCTACATAGTAATCCCTTATTTTCCATGATTTTCCACCTACCAGATTGACCAAAATATAGTCATCAAACTTTTCCTGTTTCAGTAGTGCTCGTGCGAGTTCGGGATCATAATTAGTAAAAGGCATTCCATCGCTATCCAGATAGAAGTTTTTGGTTCGGGCTAAAGGAGAAACATTGATATAAGCATTCGAAAAATAATTGGCCGTGGCCCCGAACCACCAAAATTCCGGATCGCGATATTCAAAACCGGCCTGGTATGCCTGCTGTGGTCCGCCCGCCACTTTATAATCCTTTAAATAAGAGTATCCATAACTAAATGTTTCTATGCTTTTATCGCGAAAATTGGAGGCGATATAGAGTTGCGGATTATTATCATAGGTGTTTTGACCATAGGCGGCTGCAGCTTTCAGTTTCAACGTTGGTGTCAACTGCACCTGAATTCCCAATTCCGCCCCTAAACTTTTTGTATCTATATCGGTGAGCACTTCTTGGATAAAGCCGTTGGTTTGTACCTGATCGGCACCTTGCACCGAGATGCCATCGGCATAGAAAAAGGAAATATTGGAAGCATCCTGCATTAGGGTATAATAACCAGTCAATCTTAACTTCACGATTGGCGATCGATAAATATAACTTCCATCCACATGAATAGTTTTTTCCTCAGTCAACCCAATAACGGTTGCATTGTTCTCTCGTGAATTGGAAAAGGAATTGCGTAAAGAAGGTGGGTCGGTGAAATATGCCCCATTAGCTTCAAAGAGGTGTCGCCCACTGAGTTTATAAGTAAGACCTGCTTTTACCCCATAGGTCGTGAAATCCAGCTTTTCACTTTTTCCAAAGGAATTGTTGGGATAAATTCCATTTTTGTAAAGTCCATTTCTTTGGTAAGTGGTTTTTCCTCCTTTGGCACCGAGATAGAAATCAACTTTAGGGTAATAAAATTGTGTTTGGGCAAAGGCTCCGTAGTCGGTTGCATCAAATTCAAAGTTATATCTAAAGACATCTCCCTCCCCAACAATTCGGTTTGGATTGTTTAAATCATTTTGAGCTTCGTCCCCAACACTAAATGTATCGATATCCAAATAACCATAGCCACCTAAAAGATCGAGCATATTCGCAAAATTTTTGGAGTTGAGATTTCTATAATTCAGGGAAGCCGTTATGAAAAAATGTTCATTGATCCGTGAGTTTAGAATACTGTTGGCCAAGAGTAGCTTGTCATCGTTTCTATCTTCATATAAATAATATCTCGAAGTTCCTCCGTAGAAAATATTCGTTTCATAAATATCCTGCCAATCAATTTGCCCATCCTTCACAAAAGTTGATTGTGCCTTATAAGCTTTCTCATAATTTGGCCCATTGGCATCTGCCAAAAAGTAACTTGGCAGTTTCTGATAATAGCTGGGATCGGGGTTTGGCGCATTGTCATATCCCAAACGGCTGTTTCCTATTTTTCCCATTTGATAACCAATATTGGTGTTGAGTTGAGTTTTTCCCTCTCCACCCAACTCTCCACCTGTTATATTCCAATAATGGTTGAGCATAATAACAGGTTCTTCCACTTTTTTGATTCGTGAGTTTCTGATCTCGCCATCTTGCATTCCCCAGTACGAATTGTATTCCGTTCCTTTAAGATCATAAACCTCCTGAGTGTTGGCCGACGATTTTCCTCTTCGATTTGGGGTATAAAAAGCCGTAAGGTTTAAACTATGTTGAAAATTGAACCGTTTTTCAACCGACATAAAAAATGAATTGGCATCATATAAGGTGCCTTCGTTGAAACCTTCCTCTGCAAAACGTCGAGCCACCAATACTGAATACGCCCAACCACTGGGAAGCAGACCACTATTGTAGGAGCCCATTACCCTTCCTTTATATGAACGGTTGCTTCCCGCATAAGAAATTCTTCCGCCTTTACGATAATGTGACGCTCTCATTATAATGTTGGTAGTTCCTGCCAGATCGCCGAAGTTATATTCATTAGACGAAAGCCCCATCGAAAACATTTGATTACGCTGCGCATCATTCAATCCTCCCCAATTGGACCATTGCGGACGACCGTCATAAAGCTTGTTCATTTCCAGACCGTTTATTAGCACCTTTCCATCCTCAGAGCTATATCCGCGAGGCCTAAAAAACGTAGCGCTAAAATCGAAAGCGGCCGCATTCAAGAAAACGTCCTTGGATGCTTGAAGTAATCCAGAAATATTGTAAGAAGTACCTTCATCATCATCCAATTGATCGTCGGACAGAGTAATGACACCTATTTGGGATTCTACCGCCTCAAGATCAACGGCCAATAAAATAGGAGCCAATTCACTGCTTTTATCGGTATGGATTATAACCGGAATGCGCTGTGAGAGATAGCCATTTTTAGAAAACACAAGGATTTGTTCTCCTGCCTGAAATTGATCTGTGGATATTGAAAAAACTCCAAGAGCATCGGTCCAAGAAACCACACTGCTCCCTTGCACCTGAATTTCTACATCCGGGATGGGTTCATTTGAGTGGGTATCAAGTACTTTCCCTGAAACCCTCGTTTCCTGAGCTACGCTTGGAAAGGAGAACAGAAGAAGTCCCCCGTAGATTGATAAAATAACTTTGCCCATAGTCCCAATTTTTAATTTGACACTATTTTAGCTAGCCAAGCAATACAAACATACACCTTTTTGTTAATTAAAGTTAATTTTATTGTTATTTTTGTTAATATCGATTCATTTTATAAAAAATATGATGTTTTCAAGGAAATGGTTTGTGATTTGTGCAATTTGCTATTTTTCTGCCGTAGCACAGGAGGAAAAGCAGTACTTAATCAATACTGTGGCCTTTTATAATGTTGAAAATCTCTTCGACTACGAGAAAGATCCAATAACATTTGACGGGGATTGGACTCCTGATGGCAAAAATCACTGGACAAAAGAATTATATGAGGCGAAGCTCGCAAATATGGCCCGGGTATTATCAGAAATTGGAGCAGATATTACGGGCAGCAGTCCAGCTTTAATTGGCGTGTGTGAAGTTGAAAGCCGTAGAGTTTTGGAAGACCTATTGAACCAAACTCCTTTAGTTGACAAAGAGTACGGCATTGTACATTTTGACAGTCCCGACCGTAGAGGAATCGATGTGGCTTTACTTTATAAAAAGAAATTATTCGTTCCTACCCATTACAAGGCCTTTGAATTGGTTCTCTTTAGTGACAGCGATCGCAGCAAACGTATTTATACCCGCGATCAATTATTGGTGAGCGGTATGTTCGACGGCGAAAAGATCCATATTATAGTGAACCATTGGCCCTCTAGAAGTGGGGGCGAGGCACGGAGCAGGCCCAAACGCATTCGAGCCGCGGAACTCAACAAACGCATTATGGATTCGCTTTTTAGTGATGATCCTTATGCCAAGATCATTACAATGGGCGATTTTAACGACGATCCCACAAGTCCAAGTATTAAAAAGACTTTAAAAACCAAAAGCAAGCGCAAAAATCTAAATCTAAAAGATCTGTATAACCCCATGGAAGCTATGTATAAAAAAGGAATGGGAACGCTTGCTTATCAAGATAGCTGGAATCTTTTTGACCAGATTATTGTTTCAACCGAATTGACAAAAAAAGACTTTTCGTCCTATCGTTTTTACAAAGCGGGGATTTTCAATAAGAATTATCTACAAACCGCCAGCGGCAGGTATAAAGGATATCCATTCCGAAGCTATGCCACTGGATTTACAGGCGGATTTAGCGACCACTTTCCGGTATTTATCTATCTGATAAAAGAAAAGAATTCGAGCATACGATGACTTCCAATTAAATAGCTACTTAATTAGAGCACCAAAGTATGGATATAAATTCCAACTGGGCCCGTTTACTGGAAGTTTGAAAACCACTTATCCCACGGAATTCTGCTAAGCATAAGCACCAATCCTATGGTATAGAAAATTGCCAGCGTTTTAAACTTCTTATGCGAAAGTAATTTCTTTTTATGCGCGGAATAACCAATGGTAATCAGCACTACGGTTATTATCATAATAAGTGGATGCTCCACTGCGAAAAGACGGGAAGTAGAATCCTTCATTACGGCTCCCATTCCGTTAAGGGAAATATTTTTTAATCCCAAAGGTGAAACAAAGTATAATATCAAGCCAATAAGCACTTGTATGTGGGTAACGATCAAAGCGAAAAGAGAAATTCTAAAATCCTTTGCGCTGTATTCTCTTTTGGAAAAGAAACCTGCAAGGGCATTAAGGGTGGCGAGCAAAACTACCAGCAAGGTAAGATATGCCCAA
Source organism: Aequorivita sp. (assembly GCA_049646885.1). Taxonomy (GTDB): domain Bacteria; phylum Bacteroidota; class Bacteroidia; order Flavobacteriales; family Flavobacteriaceae; genus Aequorivita. The sequence goes on from JBARWQ010000013.1 coordinate 107,229, forward strand.
TAATTGTGAATAAACTGGAGAGTTGTCATAACATTTATTTTAAATGAAGTTTCAAAGATAGGCTTTATTCAAATAAAAAATGCCCCAAAAAATCGGGGCATTTCTATCAAAATATAAACACTTAATAAAAATCATAACGAAGGCTGGCATTCCAAGTTCTTCCGTTTCCGTAGAAATACCCGAAAGAATCCTTTTGGCCCAAATAGGCTTCATTAGTTGCATTATAACAGTTGGCGCGAACAGTTATGTTATTTGTGCCAAAAATGAATTTATAGGTAATTCCTGCATCCAATAAACTGTATGCTGGCAATTCCTCGGCCTGATAAACTGCACCGACCTGTGAAGCCTTAACAACATCCTCAGCATCAACAAATCCGTATAGGTTAGCATAAATGTTATAGTCTGCATCTACGCTCAATCCTCCAATTATGCTGTATTTAAATCCAAAACCGAAAGAAGTTTGAGGAGCGTTTCCAACTTTGGTCCCACTCAAGTTCACCGTGCCCTGCTCCAACAAAACATTGGTGTCGTCCTCCCTGGTTTGGAAGGGAGTACTGCCATCATACTTCCAGTTTCCGATACTTCCAAAAGCTCTAAACATAAAGTCGCTGGAGTAGCGATATTTTCCTTCAAATTCAAATCCCTTGTGAACTTGGGTAATATCGGTAAATCTTTGATAGCGATCTTTCTGCTCGATTGGATTGGATGAAGTAGGATCTGCCTTAATAAAACTACCAGAAAGGAATCTGTTACCCCAGCTGGTGTAGTATCCGTTCAAATCTAGACTGAAATCGCCAGCACGCAATCTATAACCAACCTCTATTCCGGTGATTTCTTCATTGTCGATTTCATTTTCTCCTGAAAGGATATAGTTTGAGTTTCGGATATCATCAAAAATATTGTCCAAGAAAGGCTGACGAGAGTAGTGTCCGGCATTTGCAAAAATGGTATTGCCTTCAATAAAGGTATAGCCCATTCCCCCTTTTATATTGTAGCCAAACTTGTTGACCTTTTCAGATTTTCCAAGACCGTTTACGCCTTCAATTTCAGATCCTGGCGCACGCCCTTCTCTTTGATAGCTCTGTGTAGAAGCTGCTCCTTGTACGAAGGCGGAAAAGTTGTCAAGTTTAAACTCGGCCTGACCAAAACCCCCAAGATAATTGATGTACTCGGTATAGTCATAGTTAAAGCGTTGTCCCTCCTTAGCAGATTTAAACAATGCCGCCCAGGGATTCGCTTCAAAAGTTTCGCTGATAACATAATCAGGACCTCGTTGTCCTTCATAACCTCGATTGTCCGCATATCCCTGCAATCCAAGAAGATTATTCATTTGGTACCAGTGATTTCCACTGTAAAAGCGGGTGTCGGCTCCTACGTTAAAAGTCCAATTATCCGTAACCTCAGTTTCCAAATTAGTAAGGAAGCCATACCAGTTATGATTGTTTACGGACATTCTTCTAACTAAAGATCCAAGGCCGTAGTTCCCAATTCCATTGTCGGCGGTTGCAATATTGTTTTGTTCGATAGCGTCAAAATCAATTTCACCATTTTGGTCTCTAACTATACTCTTGCTCTTACCTGCGGGGCCTGTTCCCCCTCCACGGCCCCATGAGGCGTAGAGGACGGATGAAAGGTTCGTCTTTTCACTGATTGTCCAATCCCAGTTTAAGTTGGCGATAGGCTTATGGTAATAGTTTCTACGTAAGGTATATCGTTCTCCATTGTAGAAACCGGTATTATTGTTATAACGTTCACCGTATATAGCATAGTCCTCCAAGGATTTTGAAAAGTTTTGATCGTGGAACTGTGGCGCTCCCGTAAGCAAGAAGTTGAAGGAATGCGAGTCGTTTGGAACATAGCCAATTCCTATAAAATAGTTTTGACCTTGTCCCCCAGTACCATCTGCAAACTTTCTGTGGGCTTGCCAGTGATCGAATAGAAATGAGTAAGCCCATTTTCCTTTTAAACCAGAGTCATAGCTAACAGTTCCTTTAAAATAGCTGTCGTTACCGGTCATAAATCGTGCAAAGCCACCTTCTTTTCTTCCGGCTGCACGAGAAACGATGTTCACTGTACCTCCAACAGATGAAATTGCCAATTTAGAAGATCCAAGTCCACGCTGAACCTGTACCGCATTGGCCACATCAGACATTCCCGACCAGTTGGACCAATAAACCTTACCATCCTCCATTCCGTTGATGGGCTGTCCATTTAATAGGAAAGCCGTGTTGGTTTGGTCGAAACCACGTAGAAACATTTGGGAATCTCCGAATCCTCCTGCCTGATTAGAAACATAAACACTTGGTGTGCTTTTTATAACTTCAGGAAACTCAACGTTTCCCACAGCTTTAGCTTGAATATCCGCAGCTGAAATTGTAGAAACGGCAATTGGTGTCTGTCGGTCTCGGGCCAAATCGATTATTCCTCTTCCAACCAATACTACTTCGGCCAAAGCGTCAGCATCTACGTCTATTGCAATATCGCCCAGGTCTGCAACTCCTCCAGAAATTCTGTAGTTTAAACTCTTTGCAGAATATCCTATAAAGGAAATAGCAACAGAGCCAGTGTTGGCACTGGTATTTAAAATAAACTTGCCATCAAAATCCGTCACAGTTCCATTAGTAGTTCCTGACTCCACGACATTCGCCCCGACCAAAGGCATTTTCGATTCTGAATCGATAACGGTTCCGCTCACTGTTCCTTGTGAAAAGCCAGCAAATCCGCATAACAAAAGAATAAGAAGTAATTGTTTTCTCATAAGTGTAATTTTAGGTTAAATTTTTTTGCAAAATTACTATCCTAAATGCTTTTCCACCACAAAATCGAGTTGAAAAAACAAGGAAGAAATTCAACTTTAATAAAGATAAAATTTAACCTATAACCTACTGGCATAGGGCTACTTACTTAATAACAATTTTATCAACAAGGCTAGTTACACCTCGTTTTTAGAAAGCAACGCAATCCAATTGTTCCTTTAAAAGTATCTGATTTGCGAAATAATCTTCGTGAAGTTCTTGGGGAAGGGGTTGTGAAAAAGGGGTGTCTTCCTGAAAAGGATCTACTTCTTTTCCATTTTTCCAAAATCGATAGCACACATGCGGACCGCTAGTGTTGCCTGTCATTCCAATCCATCCAATCACATCGCCTTGGCTCACGTGCTGCCCGACTTTCACGTTTCGTGCTTTCATGTGCAGATACTGGGTTTCGTAGGTACCGCTATGTTGGATTTTTACATAATTTCCGTTGCCTCCCTTTCGTTCAGACTTTGTAACCACACCATCCGCGGTTGCCAAAATAGGAGTTCCGACAGGAGCGGCAAAATCGGTACCCCGATGCGGACGCAGCTTATAGCCGTAGTACTGTATGCGCCTGTTGAGATTGTATCGGGACGAAATACGGCTAAACTTTACCGGAGCCTTTAAAAAAGCACGTTTTAAATTATTGGCCAGCTCATCATAATATCCAGATATCTTGCTAATAGAATCCATTTCGTATTTAAAGGCGTAAAGGGGTTTGCCTCTGTGCTCAAAATAAGCGGCTTTAATTTCTTGAAGACCTGCTGGGATTGTATCGTCTATAAATTTTTCGGTATAAATCACCTTAAATCGGTCTCCGGGCTGTAGTTTAAAAAAGTTGATGGTCCAGGCATAGATATTGGCGAGCTGGTCCGTCATATAAGGACTTAAGTTTTGCTCGTCCATGGTTGCAGAAAGAGAGCTGGTTATCACGCCAGACGCTTCCATGTCAACATAGCGCACCGGTTTTTGTTTGTTGACGATTGAAACGTTGTCCCGAAAGTCCACTACCGCATAATCAACCTTATTGGTTTCGTAAATAAATACTTGGGTAGAACCTATGGAATCTTTAGAGTTGAGAAGCACATAAGGTTTGCCGGCAACCATTTTTCTCACGTCAAAACTATCACGGAACTTGGTGGCAACCTCCATGATTTTGTCTTGGGAAACGCCATTGGCATAAAGAATATCGCCAAAGGTATCACCGGATCGAATGGTATCCCGCACCACATTGAAATCGTTTAAGACATAGCCATATTGCAGGATAATTGGTTCGGGTTCCACTGTGTTTTCTGCCGTATCATTGTGAGTTTTTTCACAAGCGGTGAGGACGCTAACTGTTAGGGCGACTAAAATTAATCTTTTCAATTTTGGGGATTTTTCACAATTTACAAATTATTTTATTTTGCCAGTATCTTAAAGGAATGTTGCAAACCTTTAAAATGTATCAAGGAAGCCCTGAGTGAACCCACGGCCAAATCTGCCTTTACCAGCAGGGGTATTTTATTATCATCATCACTAACCCAGACGGTCAGACTTTCCTTCTCTCTAAAAACGCGTCCACTTTGCACGTAGGGACGAAAGACCAAGGAAGGAACTTTGCCAAAATTAGTATCTAAAACTTCTCGGCCAAGGAATTTTAGCTTGAATTTATAATTTTCATTGTCAAAAAACATATTTATCTCTATTACCTCTCCTTCTTTAATGTTTTTCACATCAAGTCGGTTGCGCAAATAGTAAAAAGCGGAAATCATGTCCTGTGTTCCATCCGGAAACCCAAATTTAGCGATTTCATTGTTCTTTTTGTCGTTTACCGTAGCGACATTGGTCTTGTGATTGAATTCAATCTCTTGGTCTTTTTTATATCCTCCTTCATCGATATTCCGAATAAAGAAGTAAGGAATGTCTTTTTCTTGGTCTATATAACTTTGATAATCGTCCTTGACCCGAAAAAACCATTTAGAAACGCCAACTGTTTCTCCAAAACCTTTTACATGGAAAACGTCCTTGCCCTTATATTTAGTGCCTTTGGTTTCAAGAGTAGCATAACCAGCGGTAATAAATCCATAATGCACCCGAAATTTGAACCATTCCCCATCGCCATACGCCCTTTGTTGTGCGAAAGTGAATGAAATATTAAAGAAAAAGAATAATAATAGCAGTTTTCTCATACTCATATTTCTATAGCAATTTTTAAGGGCTGAAATTACAATTACTGTTCCAAAATGAAAACTCCATCTTTTTATCGATGGAGTTTTACCTGTTTCGCGCTTATTTTATAAAGTTCCGCGCTGCGCTTGTTCGCGCTCTATGGATTCAAAAAGAGCCTTGAAGTTGCCCGCACCAAATCCTTTGGCTCCCATACGCTGTATGATCTCAAAGAAAAGCGTGGGGCGGTCTTGAACGGGTTTGGTGAAAATTTGCAACAAATACCCATCCTCGTCGGCATCGATCATAATAGAAAGTTTTTTGAGATCTTCAATATCTTCTTTCATCATTTTCATATGGTCACCAAGACGGCGTGGAATATCATCATAATATGCCTGTGGTGGTGGTGGCAAAAATTCTATTCCGCGTGCCTTCAATTGGCTTACTGTTTTAATAATATCATCTGTGGCCACGGCCAAATGCTGTACGCCAGAATCTTCATAGAAATCGAGATATTCCTCAATTTGTGATTTTTTGGCACCTTTGGCGGGCTCATTTATAGGAAATTTAATTCGGCCGTTGCCATTGCTCATCACTTTACTCATTAAAGCCGAATACTCTGTATGAATTTGTTTGTCGTCAAATGAAAGGAAATTGACAAAGCCCATCACATCCTCGTACCATTTTACCCATTTATTCATTTCGCCCCAGCCCACATTGCCAACCATGTGGTCGATGTATTTTAGGCCAGTAGGTTCTGGATTGTAATCGGACTTCCATTCTCTAAATCCCGGCAGGAATGTTCCGTTGTAATTTTTTCTTTCTACAAAAACGTGGACTGTTTCTCCATAAGTATAAATTCCGCTACGAACTACTTCCCCATGGTCGTCTTTCTCGACAGTGGGCTCCATATATGACTTGGCGCCGCGTTTGGTAGTTTCCTCATAGGCACTTCGGGCATCGTCCACCCAAAGCGCGATTACTTTTACTCCGTCGCCGTGTTTTACAATATGGTCGTTGATAGGCGACTTACTGTTCAAGGGGGTTGTGAGCACCAAGGTTACTTTGTCTTGTTTTAGGACATAACTTACCGAATCGCGTGAGCCGGTTTCCAAACCTTTGTAGGCATAGGACTGAAATCCAAAAGTTGTTTTATAAAAATGGGCGCTCTGTTTGGCATTTCCCACGTAGAATTCTACATAATCAGTTCCCAACAAAGGCAGAAAATCTTCCGCACCCTCAAAAATTTTTTCCAGGCCATACTCGACCGATTTTACTTCTTTACCCATAATTAATTCTTCTCTATAAATTTAATTTAATTCAATCCAAAAGATTTTCAAACATAATTTAAACTATGCTTTTCACGGAATTTATTCTGTTATTTTTAAAATAGCTGGATAAGTGCCCATATTCTATAAGAATAAAGTGAAATCCAAACCTTTATTCATCTTCCAGCCAACTCTTATAATACGTACCATCCGAAAGTTTCATCCCATCTTCAGTAACTTGAAGGGGTCTAAACGTATCGACCATCACGGCCAATTCATCGGTTTTTGTTTTTCCGATACTGCGCTCGGCGGCTCCGGGCTGTGGCCCGTGTGGGATTCCGGCGGGATGTAGCGTTATTTGACCTGCCTCCACCTCGTTTCGGCTCATAAAATCGCCATCTACATAGTATAACACCTCATCGCTATCAATATTGCTGTGATTGTATGGCGCGGGAATACTTTCTGGGTGATAGTCATATAGTCGCGGCACAAAACTGCAAATGACCATGGCATCCGTTTCAAAGGTTTGATGCACCGGTGGGGGTTGATGGATTCTGCCGGTTATAGGCTCGAAATCGTGTATTGAGAAGGCATAGGGATAGTTATACCCATCGTAACCAACCACATCGAAAGGATGCGTGGCATAGACCATTTCAAATATTTCATCACGCCTTTTTATCTTCATCAAAAACGATCCCTTTTCATCATGGGTTTCCAATTCCTCCGGTTTGCGAATATCCCGTTCGCAGAATGGTGAATGCTCCAATAATTGTCCGAACCAGTTTCGATATCGTCTGGGGGTGTAAATAGGCCTTCGCGATTCCACAATAAATAAACGGTTGTCCTCCGTATCAAAATCGATTTGATAGATAATCCCTCTCGGAATCACAAGATAATCCCCGTATTTAAAGTCAATATTGCCTAAAAATGTGCGCAATTTTCCGCTGCCTTTATGAATAAAGAGTACCTCGTCCGCGTCGGTATTCTTATAAAAATAATCGCGAAGCGAGCTTGTAGGAGCGGCCAAAACAATACTACAATCTGCATTGGTAAGTACCGTTTTGCGGCTATCCAGATAATCCTTTTCAGGCTTTAATTGAAAGCCATTAAGACGCAGCGAATGCAAGTTGTTGCTCACGGCAATTTTGGGTGCCACACTGTACTGTTTTTTTATTTCCTTTATTTGGGTAGGCCTATGCTCGTGGTAGATATTGCAGTACATGCCGTCAAAACCTACAGTGCCAAAGAGTTGTTCGGAATATAGACTTCCGTCAGCTTTTCGGAACTGAGTGTGTCTTTTTGGGGGTATTTTTCCTAATTTATGATAGAATGGCATTTTGAAAATATGTTTATGGGTTGTGGTTTATTTTTACAAAAACCAAGCTACTTCAAAACTCAATAACTTGGCTCCTACAAATATCGGAAAAATTTAGCAGCTTATACTTTTCATCTCGCCCTAAAACCGATACCCCAGTGCAACATACCAATGGTCCTCCTTGGTGTCGGGCGAGTACGAATATTTTATCTCCATGGGGCCCAATAAGGTTTCCATCCCATATCCTAGGGCGTAGCCAGTGTGATTTATCTTTTCCACCCAGTCTCCATTTTCAAATAAATCGTTACCCACATTCGCAATATTAACAGAAACATTTAGATGGTTTCGTCTAATAAACTCATAATCTACTGTAAGGGTAGATTTCAAATAGGTATTTCCCCTTAAGGAAATTGCGGTATATCCTACAAATGGAATAATGTTGTTCATCTCCTTAAATCCATACCCTCCCAATGCGAAATCCAAAGTGGGAGTTTCTTGTCCACCCAATTTAAATCCGCCTTCAGCACTGAGATGAGCGGATAAATATTTTAAAAAGGAATAGGCATAACCCATTTTTGCCTTTGCAATTGAAAACGGCTCAAAATCCTTATTACGACCATGTGCGAATAGATACCAATGAAAATCTCCCGAAAAATACACCCCCTCTTTTGGGAAAAAACTATTATCGTAACTATCGTATTTCAAAAATCCGTATGCACTGTAATAATTGGTGCTTTCAAAAACCGTTCGAGGGAGGTTGTTGCCGTCCGTTCCAATGGTTTCAGAAAGATACCGCAGATACTTATGCTCTCCTCCAATACCCACAACAAAGGTTCTTCTAAAAAGTGTTTCAAAATACAACTGATTCGTAAAGTCGCTATAATTAATGGAGAGTCTATTTATAGGAAGTGAGGGCTCTTCCCCCAAATCCACTCCCACAAAGCTCAAAGGTACATCAGTTTCAAAAAAGTGGTACTTACTCTTAAACCCTAAACTCCAATAATATCCTTTGTCTATATAATACTCAAAATTATACCTCAGGTTGTCGCCCGCTATCAGATCCAGTGATGCAATATCATTATTGGTCAATACTCTTTTTCGGGTGACATTGAGCAAGGCCCCGGTTCTAAACAAATCGTCATAATGAACCCCAAATCGCAGCAACATCCGCGAATTACTCTCCTGAAGCTTTACGGATAGGGTGTTTATATGGTTTTTATCTTCGTAAAGCCGATAGTTGATACTTTGGAAATTTCCAGTAGCCGAAAGATTATTGATGCCCTGGTTAAATTGTTCATAGGTCAATTTGGCCGGGGTGCGGAGCTTTAGTTTTCCGAGGACATAAGAACGGGTGTAATTTTTATTGCCATTTATTTCCACTTTCCCAATTTCAATAGTGTCTCCTCTGGCAACCACAATTTTTTTCTTGTCAAGAGGTTTTTGCTTCTTGGCAATTTCCTCCAACTCATTTTTAACCACTTCCGCAGCCTCTTCCCCCGACTTTATAATACGCTCTCCCACATCGAAGGAAACTACTGAAAAGTCTTTTATGTCGGGTTGGATATAGATATCGGTTTTCTCCCGCTTATTCACCATGTCCTTAATGGTACGGTAGTTATTTATTTGAAGCAAAATATCCACGGCAGACCTAATTTCGTTCCGAGTTTTAAGACTTTCCTGCACGTCAACGCCTATAATAATATCCATTCCTTTTGCCCGGACCTCATCGATGGGATAATTGTTTACCACCCCCCCGTCAATGAGCACCTCATCATCAATTACCACTGGACTAAAAAGCGAAGGAAGTGCAGCACTGGCACTAACGGCTTGTGGCAAATAACCGTGGTCCAAAATCACTTCCTTACCGGTTTCCATATTGGTGGCAATGCAAAAAAAAGGAATTGAAAGTTTGCTGAAATCCGAAACGTCGTTTACGTGAGCCGTAAGCCTGGAAAGAAAGTTGAAAACATTTTGTCCTTTGGAAATGCTGGAAGGCAGACCCAATTTAAATTTGTCAAACGGCAAGGTTAGGACATACTTTTCCGATTCTTGTTTTTCATAAAAAGTCAGGGCACTACGCGGAAGATTATCTTGTATCAAAGTCCTAAAATCCGTTTGTCGAAAAATGCTGTCCAACTGCGTGGCCGAATATCCAGCAGCATATAAAGCACCTATAATAGCTCCCATACTGGTACCGCCAATATAATCTACACGCACCCCAGCCTCCTCAATAACTTTTAATGCCCCAATATGGGCAAAACCCTTGGCACCGCCACCGCTGAGCACCAAACCAACCTTAATGTCATCCCCACTCCTTTCCTGAGAAAATGAAACACTGGAAAAAACAAGAACTATTAGGAATAATATCTTTTCCATTTTAGGAGTTTGGGGGATTATTGAAAATTGAGCATTGAGCATCGAGCATTGAGCATTGAGCATTGAGCATTGAGCATTGAATATTGAATATTTCTTAGTCTTGTTTTGAATTTTGAAAATGGGCAAACAGTTTCTTTGCACGACTGGGACCAACTACTTTTGATAGTTCGTCAAAATCAGCGGCGGCGATGCGTTTTTTACTTTTGAAATGTTTCAAAAGCTCCACCACAGTTTTTTCCCCAATTCCGGGTATGGTTTCCATTTCATTGTTAAGTGCCTCCTTACTGCGCTTGCTACGGTGGAAAGTAATCCCAAAACGGTGGGCCTCGTTGCGCAGTTGTTGTATAATTTTTAAAGTTTCACTTTTTTTATCCAAGTACAACGGAATAGGGTCGTCCGGATAAAACAGCTCTTCCAAACGTTTTGCAATCCCGATTATTGCGATTTTTCCCCGTAAGCCCAATCGATCCAAACTTTTCAAAGCCGAAGAAAGCTGTCCCTTTCCACCATCTATGATGATAAGTTGTGGCAATGGTTGCTCTTCTTCCAGCAACCTTTTGTATCGGCGGTACACCACTTCCTCCATGGAAGCAAAATCGTCGGGGCCCTCCACGGTTTTTATATTGAATTTACGGTAATCCACCTTGCTCGGTTTTCCATTTTTAAAAACCACACAAGCGGCCACCGGATTGGTGCCTTGAATATTGCTGTTGTCAAAACACTCTATATGGCGCGGCTCCTCGCTTAACCGGAGATCCTTTTTCATTTGCGCCATTATTCGCTTTTCGTGGCGTTCGGGATCAACGATTTTAGCTTGTTTAAAACGTTCCATTCGGTAATATTTCGCATTCCGTTCGGATAAATCCAAAATGTGTTTTTTATCGCCCAATTTGGGAATATGGGTTTTTATTTCTTCCCCCAACTCTATTTCAAATGGAAGATAAACTTCTTTTGAAAGGGAATTGAAGCGCTGTCGAAGCTCCACTATGGCAAGCTGCAGCAATTCTTCGTCGGTTTCGTCCAATTTCTTCTTAATTTCCAAAGTATGGGAACGGATAATGGCACCGTGGGATATTTGAAGAAAATTGACATAGGCATACGCTTCGTCTGAAATAATAGAAAACACATCCACATTATTGATTTTCGGATTGACCACTGTGGATTTGGATTGGTAGTTCTCCAAAACATCGATCTTTTCCTTGATGCGCTGCGCCTCCTCAAATTTCATTTCGTCCGCCAACTGCTTCATCTGTGCTCGAAACTTGTGAAGTGATTCCTTGAAATTTCCTTTTACAATATTTCGGATAGCCTCGACGTTTTCATTGTATTCTTTTTCCGAGAACAGACCTTCACAGGGACCAAGACAATTTCCCAAATGATATTCCAAGCAAACTTTATACTTGCCCGCTTTAATTTTTTCTTCTGAAAGATCGTAATTGCAAGTGCGAAGTGGGTACAAACCTTTTATCAAATCTAAAAGGGTATGAACGGTTTTCATACTTGTATAGGGCCCATAATATTCACTGCCATCCTTTATCAGGCGACGTGTTGAGAAAACCCGAGGGAAGCGCTCATTTTTAATACAAATCCAAGGATAACTCTTATCATCCTTGAGCATAACATTATAGCGCGGCTGGTATGTTTTTATCAGATTGTTCTCCAGCAGGAGCGCATCCGTTTCCGTCTCTACCACTATATGCTTGATAGTGACAATTTTCTTGACCAAAACCCTTGTGCGGTTGTTGTCGAAGTTTTTGGTAAAGTAGGAAGAAACCCTTTTTTTTAAATTTTTGGCTTTGCCCACATATAGCAGCTTTCCCTCTTTGTCGTAGTATTGATAAACACCGGGAGAATCTGGAAGGGTAGCAATCTGAAGAGTTACCGAAGCATTGGACATAAGCTCAAAGATACTGGATTTGTTTGTTTTTTGCGAATGGAATTAGGGAAGAATATCCCAAAAATAAAAAGGAGTCCACAAGTGATCTTAGCTTAAAAAAGTTTTTAATTATTCGGCGGCACGAAGGTTTTTAAACCAACTGAAACAATTTTCCCGGCAAGGGTCTCACTACGCCTTTAAGCTCCATATTCATCAAGATTGTAGCCACTTTAAAAACGGGTAGAGCACAATCTAAGGCAATGATATCCAATAGTTCCTTTTCCTTGTCTTTTAAATAACGATACACAATTTTCTCCTCCTCATCCAGTTCCACAAAGAGCTGCGTCTGTCGTGGTTTCGCTATTTCCTTTAATTCCCAACCAAGCTGATAGATAATATCGGCGGCACTGGTGAGTACATGGGCTTTTTGTTGTTTTATCAAGTTATTGCAACCTCGACTTTGGGAATCGGTAGCTCTCCCAGGTACGGCAAACACTTCACGGTTATAGGAATTGGCAATATCGGCCGTTACCAAACTGCCGCCCTTTTCGGCAGATTCTATTACAATGGTCGCTTCGGAAAGACCAGCGATAATCCTGTTTCTTTTTAGAAAATTAGTTTTGTCAAAAGCATCACTACTCCAGAATTCGGTAAAGAATCCACCGTTTTCCTCCATTTTTTTTACATATTTTTTATGCTCTTTAGGATAGGTCTGGTTCAGCCCATGTGCCAAACACCCAATGGTTTGCAGATTGGCATCAATGGCGGCCCTGTGGGCACAGATATCGACTCCATAGGCCAGGCCTGAAACAATAATAGGATTCAAAGGTGTTAATTCTTCGATGAGACTTTGACAAAAAGAACTACCATAAGTTGTTATTTTTCGAGTGCCCACGATACTGATGATTTTTTTATTCCCAAAATCGATATTGCCTCTTTCAAAAAGCAGGATGGGGCCATCGATGCAGTGTTTTAACTTTTCGGGATAGGCCTTGTCTTGAAAATATCGGCATACAATCTGGTTGTCCTCAATAAATCTGACTTCATCATCCGCCTCTTCCAGCTGTTGCTTCACATTGATTTCCCTCAATCGCATCTGCCCGATCCCGTCAATTTTAGCGAGATTACTTCTTTTTTCTTTAAAGATACCTTCGGCAGAACCTACCTTGCGAAGGAGTTTTTTAGCGGAAATATCTCCAAGATTCGGAATCCGCTGAAGAGCCAAGGTATAGCGCAGTTCGTTTTTTGAAAGCATGGACATCATTTTACATCGGGGAGGCGGCTTAAAAATACAATAATTTCTTTGTTGATAAATTTCAAAAACTAAAATTGCTTAGAGATGGAAAAAAGTTAACTTTGTTTCTATGCAACTTTCCCACTACATATCCGATCTTTTATACCGTTATGAATGTGTGATCATTCCCGGTTTTGGTGCTTTCTTGACCCGTTATAAATCCGCATGGATAGATGAAAAATCGCACACTTTTTACCCCCCTTCCAAAGTAGTTTCATTCAACAGACAACTTCAGGCCAATGACGGCCTTTTGGCCAATTACGTGGCTTCGGTGGATAAGTGCAGCTACGAGGTAGCCCTTCAGAGAATCCGAAAATTTACGGCCAAAATAGCCAAGGACCTTCAGGAAGGCAAGAAAGTGGACTTCAAAAACATTGGGGAATTTTCCCTGAACCATGAAAAATCCATTCAGTTTGAACCCATACAGCATCAAAACTTTAGCGCATCAGCTTTTGGATTGACAACTTTTGTTTCTCCCAAAATTAGTCGAGAATTGGCTGAAGAGATTCGCAAAGACGAAAAGGCCGTAGTTGCTATGGATACGGAAAGACGTGAAGCCCATCCATACCTAAAATATGCAGCAATCGCGATATTGGCTCTTTCGGCCACGGGTTTCGCCGGCATGAAACTTTACGAGAGCGAAGTACAGAAATACAACTTCGCCCAAAGGCAAAAAGCCAGCACTTTGGTGGACAATCAAATACAGCAGGCTACTTTCGTAATAGAAAACCCTCTGCCAGTGTTAAATCTGAATCTTCCCAAGCAAACTGGAAGTTACCACATTGTGGCCGGAGCTTATAAAGTGGAGGAAAACGCTGAAAAAAAAATGGAACAACTCCGTGAAAAAGGATATTTTCCTATAAAACTCGCGACTTCCGCTTATGGACTTCATCAAGTGGTGTACGCTAGTTTTGAAAACAGACCGGAAGCCATAAAAAAACTTCACCAAATCCAGCGGGAAGAAAATCCGGATGCATGGCTACTTGTTAAACAGATAGAAGATAGAAGATAGACGTGAGATGTGAGATGTGAGATTTTGAACTTGCATGATTAGAGTTGACTAGTTTTTAATTAATTTAAATTTTCAAAAAATAGTCATTAATCCTTTTACTCACTGAACATTACTGCCAACTGCTACTGTAAACTGCTACTGTAAACTGCCACTCAACTTTCTCTCCTCTCTTTTCCCTCCTCCCTATTCTTTTCTTCGGTATCTTTGCTGAAAATTTTTCTCAAATGACGCCAAAAACCCCGAGTGAATCCCGAACGATTGTTACTGATCTGGTATTACCCAGCGAGACCAACCCTATTGGCAATATGTTTGGTGGGGAACTGCTGGCGCGTATGGATCGCGCGGCTAGTATCGCGGCCCGTCGTCATAGTCGTCAGATTGTAGTTACGGCCTCGGTAAACCACGTAGCATTCAGCAAAATGATTCCGTTGGGCAGTGTGGTGACCGTAGAAGCACAAGTTTCCCGAGCTTTCAATAGTTCAATGGAAATATTTATGGTAGTATATCTCGAAGATCGGGAAAGCGGTAAGCGCAGCGTTTCCAATGAGGCCATCTATACTTTTGTGGCGGTGGATGAAACAGGTTGCCCGGTACAGGTTCCGGAACTTATTCCCGAGACAGAAAAAGAGAAAGAACGTTTCCATGCCGCGCTTCGGCGAAAACAATTAAGCTTAGTCCTAGCCGGAAAAATGAAGCCTCAGGATGCCACGGAGCTAAAAGCACTGTTTTTCTGATTTATCTCGAATTTCCAGAGCAGAAAGAGTCAATTTCGTATTTTTTTCATGTTAAAATCCATAAATATTGATAATTGGATTCCCTTTTATGATTTCATTTAGATATATTTGGAACCTCTTCAAAAAATAGAACAGCTATTTGTTCGAGAAATGAAGGCCTTAAACTATATTTAAATTGCAACAATCATGAAAAAAACTCCCCTTAAGACAATTAACACCTTATGGATTTTGATAATGGCAATCGTGTTCTCCACGGGCTTTGGTCAAAATCCTTCAAACATCGTATTTCAGGGCGAAACCATCGAGATGCCCGAAAACATCAACACCTTTCAATGGAACCAAATGCCAGAATCCGCAAAACTGGACCAAGGATTTATTGGGTGGATCCAATTTTACGAAACCCCTTCGCAAAGCGTTCAAGATATTTTTAAGCAAAAGCAGCTGGAATTGATGAATTACATTCCTCACCAGACTTATCTTTTTTATTTTCCAAAAACAACTTCTATAAGTTTCTTGCGGAACAACGGCGTTAGAAGCATTATTCCCGTTCCTGGCAAAGCAAAGCTTTCCATCGACTTAAAAGCACCGGATCACGAGTATTGGGCCAAGGATGGCGACAACATTCTGGTTACCTTGGAATTTTACGATCAAGCCGATGTCAACCATCTCATCAGAGATTTACAACTGCACCAGATTATGGTGAAAGAAACCTATGCCAATCAAAACATTATTGATCTTTCCATTCCCAACAATTGTTTGGAAACTCTTGCCGATTTACCCTACGTAAAATGGGTAGATCTGGTAGTGGCTCCTTCAGTACCGGATGATGACCGCGGTCGAAGTCTGCACCGGGCCAATATGCTCGATACCCAAAGGGGAGCAGGGCGCAACTACACCGGAGAAGGCATTGGGGTTATGGTACGCGACGATGGCCGAGTGGGTCCTCATATCGATTTTGAAGGGAGACTTACCAATCTTACTCAACAGGGAGGACAATCACATGGCGACGGGGTGGCCGGAATTATGTCGGGCGCTGGAAACCTTACCCACTCCAACCGAGGGATGGCGGCAGGTTCAGATGTTTTTGTGGTAAATTACCAACCCAACTTTTTGGATTATCCAACTACCAATCTCATAAACACTGGGCAAGTTCAAATAACCAACTCCTCATATAGCAACGGCTGTAACGATGGCTACACTTCCATAGCACGCACCGTAGATCAACAAACTTTGGATACTCCTAGTTTGATGCACGTTTTTTCTGCTGGAAATTCCAATGGGAGCAATTGCGGTTATGGCGCAGGAAGCCAATGGGGTAATATCACGGGTGGCCACAAGCAGGGCAAAAACGTAGTCACTACTGCAAATGTGTATTTTGATGGCTCCTTGGTGAGTTCCAGTAGTCGCGGCCCAGCCCACGACGGTAGGATTAAGCCAGATATTACGGCCAATGGACAAAACCAGATTTCCACAAATGAAAACAATACTTACCAAACATTTGGGGGAACTTCTGGAGCTGCCCCTGGAATTGCGGGAGTTTCCGCACAACTTTACCAGGCTTATGGCGAGTTGAACAATGGCGATTTACCTCCTTCCGCGTTGATAAAAGCAGCTATATTAAATACCGCCAACGATGCGGGAAATGTAGGACCCGACTTTAAATTTGGATGGGGCATCGTGAATGCCCTTCGAGCCGTGAAGCTTATTGAAGATGGTAGATATCTTACCGATGAGGTTAGCCAAGGAAATACAAAAACCCATAATATCAACGTGCCTGCGGGAACTACACAGGTTCGATTTATGGTTTATTGGAGTGATGTAGCGGCCACTGCGGGCGCTAATCCAGCTTTGGTAAACGACCTGGATTTGCTGGTAAAAGACCCCTCAAACAATACTTTGGAGCCTTGGGTATTGGACCATTCTCCAGACCCCTCAAAATTGAACCTACCTGCTACCACAGGTCCTGATCACCTCAACAATATGGAACAGGTGTTGATCAACAATCCGGCAGCTGGCAGCTACAAGTTAGATGTAACTGGCTTCAATGTCCCTTTCGGACCACAGGAGTACCATATAGTTTATGAAATTATTACTGAAAATCTAACTCTTACCTTTCCAAATGGCGGAGAAAGCTTCCAACCTAATCTTAGACAAGTTATTCATTGGGACGCTATCAACACCACGGGGTCCTTCGTATTGGAATATTCTATCGACAATGGTAGCAACTGGAACGCTATTACGACCGTAGGGGCCAATACCCATTTCTATGACTGGGCCGTTCCAAATGAAATCACCGGAAAAGGACTTATCAGAGTTAGCAACGGCAGTTTTGTGGACGTTAGCGATGCCAATTTCAGTATCGCAAAATCGCCCGTCAACTTTAAGGTGATTCAAGTATGTGATACTTCCATCACCTTTGAATGGACGGCTGTTGAAGATGCGGAATCCTACGATCTTTATATGTTGGGCGAAAAATACATGGAAGTGGCCGGCACCTCCAATACGCTATCCGTCACAATACCGATAACCGATCCTGATAAAGGCGTATGGTTTACGGTAACGGCGAAAAACGATACGGAAGGATGGGTTGGACCACGTCCTAAATCCAGATCTTATGCCGGCGGCTTACTTGATTGTACAGTGGGAATAAAGGATAATACTCTAAACGATGTTGTTTCCATGTACCCAAACCCAGCCACCAATGAAGTCTTTATCAGCCTTTCGGACCAAACTTTGGATGTATATGATATTTCCATAACCAATAGTTTGGGACAGGTTTTACAGAGAAAGACCAACATTTCCAATAGTTCCCAAACGAGCCTGAATGTTTCAGGATATTCCGCAGGGATTTATTTTGTGACCATACAGACCGGAAATAGCACGGCGACCAAGAAATTGGTAGTGCGGTAAACGAGCCTTAATTATTTTAAAGTAATGTAAAGGAGAGCTGTTTGGCTCTCCTTTTTTATGTATAAATAGTTATTTCTATAAAAGATCGAATCCCATTATTATAATTCGATAATCTTAGTTCTTTAACTTATTTTCAAGGGATACTAACAATAAATATTTCTATTATGAAAAAACCACTGCTCTTCCACGAAAACGGAGAGCTAATCGTTAAACAGACCGTAGTCCAACACTAAACTCCAAAAGAAACGTGAAAAATATAATTCTATATTTATTTATTTTTATGCTTATCCGTTTAGAAACCTTAAATAGACATAGGACCTGGCTGGCAGGCAGGTCCTATGTCATATTAGAATGTTAGGTGGTTTTACGGACAATCATTTTTATTTTTTAATCTTGGAGTTGTTCGCAACCCACAGTAAGCGACCATTCCATATCCCAATTTTTAAAATTACTCGAAACAAAATGGTATGGAGACGGAATACCAAACAACGGATTGGTACTGACGGCGAATATCAATACGATTACCAATTTGGGAGTTAGCATGCTCTCCATTTCAGACCTTACGGAAATCGAGAATTTTTCCAACTTGGAAATTCTGGGATGTACAAATAATTTATTGACCATACAGGCTGGAAATAGCTCCGCGACCAAGAAATTACTAGTGCGGCAAAGAATCTTAATAATTTGAAAACATAAAAGAAACGGTCTCGATGGAGGGAAGGAAGAGCCAGTTCTGTTGTCGTTTGTAGGCCTTGGATATCATTTCATATTGTTGAAGATCAAGGCATGAAGATAAATCAATTCAATAAAGCACCACCCAATAAAACAGAAAGGAATAAAAAAACCGCCCCAGTTTTGAGACGGCTTCTTAAAAATAAACTTTTCTGGATTCTAAAAATCGAATTTTATATAGCCGTGCTTAAACACTTCATAAATATAATCGCCTTCCAAAAGTAGGAGCGCCACCAAATAGGCTATTAAGAACACACCTGTCCACACTACAGCTCTTCTCAAGCCGGTAGTTTCATCGCGCATGTGCATAAAGTCCCAAGTAATATAGTAGGCCTTTACAATAGTAAGGATTATGAAAATCCAGTTGAGCAAATGCAACGCCAAAAAATCGTGTTCCACTAGAAAACTGGGACGCGTAATCCCCAAGGCAACCTCAATGATAGTTACAATGGAAAGGAGAACAAATACCCCCCAGATTTTACTTTCGATGGATTTGAATTTTAGGTTTCCCCTAAAGATTGCTAAATTATGTTCGTTTGCCATTTTTTAATTATTGAAAATCTATACAAGATAAAAGAATGTAAATACAAATACCCAGACCAAATCCACAAAGTGCCAATAAAGTCCGACTTTTTCAACCATTTCATAGCTCCCACGACGTTCATAGGTTCCAATCAGTACGTTCACGAAAACGATAAAGTTAAGCATAACCCCAATGGATACGTGAAAACCGTGAAAGCCCGTGATAAAGAAAAAGAAATTGGCAAACAATGGATGTCCATATTCGTTATGGCGCAGGTTAGCACCTTCAACCACCAATTGGCCGTCCTTCAATAACTTATCGACCGATTCATTTCGAGATAACACTATGTGATGGCCGTGCTCGTCTTTTTGCTGAACTCTTATTAAAATATTTTCGTTGGCCAAGAAGCCGGCCTTCACTTGTTCAAAGGAAACATCAGGTAGATATTGTGGTTCGCTTTTAAACCAAATGCCACTGGCTCTATTTTGCTCGGTTCTTTCGGTAGTAGGCAAGGCCGCAAAATCGCGTAATGCTACCCGGCTGCCATCGGTATCCAAAAATTGAATAATTTGTCCTCCCTTTGTTTCAACCGCTCCATAATCTCCCTTAATAAAAGTTTTCCACTCCCAAGCTTGGGAGCTAAGAAAAACAAGACCGCCAAGAATAGTGAGAGACATATAGAAAATCACACTTTTCTGCCGCATTTCATGTCCTGCATTCACACCCAATACCGTGGTAACGGAGGAGAAAATAAGAACAAAAGTCATAAATGCCACGTAGTACATTGGCGCTTCTACCCCATGAAGAAAAGGAATGTGGGTAAAAACTTCATCTGCAATGGGCCACGCGTCCGCGAATTTGAATCTGGAAAGGCCATAAGAGGTTAAGAATCCAGCAAATGTCAAGGAATCCGAAAGGATAAAAAACCACATCATCATTTTGCCATAACTGGCTCTCAAGGGCGAATGTCCCCCGCCCCAGGTTTTCCCTTCAGTACCTGTTTGAACAACAGTAGTTTCCATATACAGAGTTTGGTTTAAAAATAAGTTTCAAAAATACGTTTAATTTTTATTTAACAAAATATAAAAATAGAAACAGGTAAATCCACACGGCATCAACAAAATGCCAAAAAGTTGCAGCGAGTTCAATCCCAAGGGTTTTACCCCCATCGTATTTTTGTTTATAATGATTATAAATTACGACCGCTAGGGCTATCAAGCCACCAATTACGTGAGCTACGTGCAATAATACCACCAAATAGATAAAAGAGGTCGTGATACTGCTTGTGGGTCCGGTGAAGTTATAGCCACTCTGGATTATCTCGGAAAAGCCAACAAACTGAAATACCACGAAGCCAATCCCAAGTAAAAAGGTAGTCACTAACAATATCATACCTTGCTTATGCCTTTCCTTTTTAATGACATTCTTGGCCAAATGCACTGTAACACTGCTAATAAGTATCAATACAAGACTAATATAGAAGGCCGGAGGGATCTCAAAACTCGAAATCCAATCAGGACGCTCCTTACTTACCACGTAAGCACTCGTCAATCCAGCAAAACTCATTGTCAAGCTGATAAGGGCGAACCACAGAAGATTCTTCTTGGCTCTCGCAATTCTAGCCCCGTTGGGCCCGTAAGGTGAATTCATTGTAAATGTTTTATCAATTATTTCTAAAGCTCTTAATCAATTATTTCTTTAAGCCGTAACACACTAAATTATCGCAAAAACTTATCCGCTACATAGATAATCTGAAGCAAGGTAATATAACTAACACTGGCAAGCATCAATTGCTTAGCTGCTTTAGCTGTCTTTTCGCGATAGAGCACAATGGCGTAATAAAGAAGCCCAACCCCAATCAATCCAACCAGAACTCCCGCGAGGGGACTTAAAAAGAGTGCTCCCGTTATCCCCAACATGGGGACTATCGATGCCAAAACGGTCCAAAGACAATAAAGCACTATTTGTAGGGCAGTTCCTTTATCTCGTTTCCCGTTGGGAAGCATATAAAACCCACCCTTTTTATAATCCTCAAACAAGAACCACCCGATGGCCCAAAAATGCGGGAACTGCCAAAAAAATTGCACCATAAACAAGGTGCCGGCTTCAATCCCAAATTTTCCGGTTGCCGCTACCCATCCGAGCATAAAAGGAATAGCCCCGGGGAAAGCACCCACAAAAACCGATAAAGGACTCCTAGTCTTTAAGGGAGTATAAAGACTGACGTACATAAAAATGGAAATGGCCCCAAACATCGCTGTCATAGGATTGATGGAATAAAGCACCCCCACGCCGATAAGAGTTAGAACAACGGCCAGAATAAAAGCCGACGTCACTCCCATTTTTCCAGCCGGCAAAGGTCTGTTTTTGGTTCTATCCATTAAGGCATCCAAATCGCGCTCTATTATTTGGTTGTAAACGTTGGACGCCCCAACCATGCTATAGCCACCAATGCACAAAAGTAGAAGTACAAAATAATCTATACTCTCAGCCCCAAGTAAATATCCCGCTACCGAAGAAAACAGTACACTCACCGAAAGTCGAAACTTCGTAATATCAACAAAATTCCTGATTAGGGATTGTGTTAGGGATGGGGATTGGATAACTGACAAGCTCATAATTTTTTATGCGGGTCAAAGATACGTTTCCTATAATTTCTTTACAATATATATTCTACTATCTTGGGCCATTGTTTTCAGGATTTTTAGTATTTTCAACCGATTTTAAAAACATTCATATTATGCTATCCAGATTATTACTAAGTAGTACATTTTTCTTTTTCACAATCCTTTCCTTTGCGCAAACAGACACTGGAAAACCGTTCAACACCAAACTCTTAAAGCTTTCCAATAAAATATATTCTTATGAGGCGAAAGGCGGCAATATTGGCCTAAGCGTCGGCGACGACGGGATTTTTATGGTGGACAGCCAGTTTGCCGAGAGCATGCCTGTCTTCTTCGAGGACACTAAAAAGTTTAATAAGTCCATTCGGTTTCTTGTAAATACCCATTTCCACGAAGATCATACAGGTGGCAATTCGGCGATAGCCAAAGCAGGAGCGGTAATCGTTTCACAGGAAAACACCCGCAAACGTCTGCAAGGAGAAATTAAAAAGGAAACGAAAAAAATATCCCCCGAGATACTGCCAACAATTACTTTTTCGGAAGAGCTGACTTTTTATTTCAACAATGAAAAGATACAGATTCTCCACGTACCAAATGCCCATACCGATGGCGATGCCATTGTTTATTTTACGGATAGCAATATCCTACACACAGGCGATCTTTTTTTTAACGGAAATTATCCTTATATCGATTTGCAACATGGCGGCAGTGTAAAAGGCTATATTGGTGGAATGGATAGATTGATGAACCTCATTGACAAAAACACGAAAATTATCCCCGGACACGGTCCTAATGCGAGTTATAATGACTTGGAGGAGTCGATGAATATGTTGTCCAACACCTTCAAACAAGTCATGCAGTTGGAAGCGCTAGGAAAAACAGAGGATGAAGTGGCCCAAATGAAAAATCTTACGGAGCCCTACGATGCTAAAGGCTATGGCAAAGGCTTTGTTAAAACCGAAGATTTTCTCCGCACTCTTTACAAAGATGTCGTTTCTAGACAGACAGATAAGCTATCGAGAATCGAGGAGAATGAAAAAGCTCAAAAGGAATACGACAGAATAAAAAAAGAGCTCGACGCCAAGAAAGCTAAAAAGAAAGAATAACGGAAGTACTGTTTTTACGGATCAAAAATCGTAATACCAATTGAACAGGTCAGTGCGAACACCGAAATTCACCCAGGTGGTATTGGTTTTATAAACTGTTTCGGTATCAAGGGTTGGATCGAAATTTCTGAATATCACGCTCCCATAAACTTTAAGACTGGTTGCGGGATTTATCAGATACCCCGCTTGGAGTTCGGTGTGGAAAAAATTGGTTGTGTTTCCCTGCCCCACCTTGTTCCCCAAATCCGATACACGATCGTATTCACTTCTATAGATGTCTCCTCCATAAAAGGAAGAATCTTCAGGAGTGTTGAAATCGAACCCACGTTTTGCCACTATAATTTTAGCATCGCCGTAAAATCTTCCTTGATGGTACCGCGCCAAGGCGATAAATTCTGAAAAATTCGCGCCGAGCGTATGGGCCAAGGCTTGATTGTTATGTCCATAATTTAAAACAATCTTGTTATGTGAATAGGTGTAGGGCCTAACTCTGTTGTATTCGGTTTGTAGATAAAGATTCTTTAATCCGAAGGCATCGTAATATTTCAAACCTATCTGATAGCCTGTTTTGTTCTTATAACTTCCATTTCCCGAGAAAACATCTTTGGATGAAAACTCGTCTATAATAAATTGGCCATACACGTTAACCCTATCGTTCACCTTGTATTTGGCACTTAAACCTATCAACGCATTCCCTCCACGCGATCCAGTTGAAAATTCGATAGAATGGTAAAAAATAACAGGGTTTAGGTAATTAAAATCGAAACCTCTATCGTTGTCATTCTGCCAAAGAACCGATTCAAAAAACCCGATATTTAAGCGTTTTGTGATATTATAGCTCAAATAGTGATTTGCCATATATTTTGTTCGATACGATCCATTTTCTGTGACTTCATCTCGCACATCACGAAGTGAAGTCCAAGTATTGGTGTATTTTAATTTCCAAAAAGTAGTGTTGATTTTAAAAAACGGATATGGACTGGCATTGTCACTGCTAAACAAAGAACGGTAGCCATCGCCAATAAATATTTTGCCGTGCCCTAACTGAAGATTAAAATATTTGGAAGGCGTATAGGAAACATGGCCGGTAGCTAGTGGATAATCATAGGAATCGGTCTTAAATTTCTTGGCTATTCCCCACCCGGGAATAATCGCGGGGTTACCCCCTGCTGGGCGGATGGATTCCGCATAACGATTAAAGTAATCCGCAAAGCGGCCCTGGCTCTCATATATTACTCCAAAAAAACTAATTTGTTTCCCAATCCCACCTTGGGTATAGACCAAACGGGTATTGTTGTAGGTGTCGATATCGGCATCAAAATCCTTTCCAACTTGTAGATCAACACCGGGATCTAGGGTAAGCCAATAGTCTTTTCCCTTAATAGTAACCATATGCTCATTCCACCACTTCCTGCCAAACCAGGAACTTCGTTTCTTCATTAATTCGGCATTATGGGCCTCAAAATCGTAGTATTTGTTTACTTCGCTATATATATACGGCTTTTGGGCAGTGTGATTGTTGAGTCCAACCCTGTTCATTGCGGCATCAAAACGGCTGTAATTGTCGTGGGACAAGGGAATGTTTATATTGCTTCTGTACTCCTCATTG
The DNA here is from genome assembly GCA_049646885.1 of Aequorivita sp. Taxonomy (GTDB): domain Bacteria; phylum Bacteroidota; class Bacteroidia; order Flavobacteriales; family Flavobacteriaceae; genus Aequorivita. The sequence continues at coordinate 131,551 of JBARWQ010000013.1, forward strand.
GCATAGGGCAAATTTTCAAGTGAATCATATTCGTTTACTAAATTTTCTCGACTACTGTTGGCCACCAATTTTTCTGTTTGCTTGATACTTTCGCCTGGAGCCACAAGTGGGATGGCAACGGGGAGCGTAAATTGAACGTAGGCAGGAGCACCATTGTAGGTAGCAGGCTGTATTTGGGGAAGCTTATCAAAAGCGTCTCGCGCAGCCGCTTTCAACTCTTCGTAGATGCCATCAACATAAAGAACTTTGAATTTTCCTTCCTTGGTAACTTCAAAAAGAATATTGACGTTACCCTTATAGTTTTCCTCATAAACCTTTGACGGTACCTCAAAATTCTCAAAAATGAATTGTTGCAGCGTTTGATTGAAACAGTCTTCCAAATCTGCCAGCTCTACCTGTGCACAGACCTCAAAAACCGGATATTTTTCGTATTGCACCGAAGTAACTTGCGCAGGAATCGATAAGGAAATGGAAAAAAGAAATAGAAAAATCAACTTCTTCATGGAGCCAAGATTATTTTACCGCGGAAAGATACAGATTTTTACAAGGAGCGAATTCAAAAAAAGCCCCCAATTTTCATTGAGGGCCCTAGCTTTTATTTCTGAAAGTCTATTGAATATTAAAGATTATAGGAACTGTATAAAGTACGTCCACCTTTTTATCCCCTTGTCTTCCGGGCTGCATCGTCGGCAGATTTTTAATTACCCGCATAGCTTCGGCTTTAAGCCTTGCGTTGTTGGAATTGGCACGAACATCGGCGATATATCCTTGTGAATCGATTTTAAATTGCACATATATTTTCTGTGTCTGGTTCTTCTCCATCCCCTCAAGAAGTTCCTTTCTAAAATTCTTATTGATAAAGACATTGATTTTAGAGGACATACAATCGATCTTTTCCGCATTGGTCGCCAAGTTGCCACAACCTGGATATACAGGTACGAATTCTACATTGATAATAGAAGTGGGGCCCGTGGGAGCCTGTACTTCCGTTGGCAAAACTTGGGGAACCGGATCGGGCTCAGTATTTATTTCTGTAGTAGCCACCGGGGTCTCTTCTATATTGGAAATATCGGGCCGCACATCAAAGGTGGAGCTTTGGATTACTTTGGGCACAACGGGCCGTTTAACCAGAACGGTTTTCTCTACAGCTGCCTTGGGTTGCGGCAGATCAACCTCAATAACGTATTCGAACAGGGCGGGTTCCTTTAATGTAACCCCAACATCTCCCACTATGGGTGTAGATCGGGTTTTAAAGGAAGTTTCCATAATTGCGAAAACAAGCAGCAAGCTGATAATAGCGCCAATTTGGATAAACAGACGTGAATTCCAACTGATATTGATTTGCTTCTTATCCTCTCTTTTGTTTCGGGGGGTTTGGGCTGTTGTTTTCATAATAGACAGTTTTTAAGATTATCTATAACAAGAATTACAACTGTTGTGCCACAAAAAAAATCCCGATCGTGAGATTTCTCAAAATCGGGATTTATATGTATAAAATATGGGTTCTTATTGAATGTCAAATATAATTGGAAGTGAATATAACACCCCTACCGGTTTGCCCCGTTGTTTTCCGGGCGTCATATCGGGTAAGGATTGTACTACGCTTACCGCTTCTTTTTCAAGTCGAGGATGCGGCGCGCGGGCACGTACGTCCGTAACCTTACCATTTTTGTCGATTTTGAACTGTACCATTATGCGTTGCCTTCCGTCAAGTCCAAGATCTCCAGCCAGTTCAGTGTTAAATTTCTTATTGATAAAAGCAGCTACTTTATCCGACATACATTTTTTCCGGGCATCGTTTCCTTTTTCATTCTCGCAACCTGGATAAATAGGCACGTTTTCAATTACGGCAAATGGCACTTCCACGATTTCCTCTTCCACCACTTCTTCCTTGATTTCCTTGATCTCAACGATCTTTTCGTCTTGATGGGCCTCAGTAGATTTAATAACAGTTTCCTCCACTTCGGCTTTATCGTCCAATACCTCAATAACCTCTGGGGCCGGTGGCGGCGGCGGCGGTGGCGGTGGCGGAGTCACTTGTTGGGTAACAGGGACTATCTCCTCAAGATCATCGCCCACCTCAAGTTGTCCAAAGTCGTCACGGGTTTTGTCATAGGTTTTCCACTCGATTGCCTGCCAGGCCAAGAAAAGCATTAATACCATTCCGATCTGAAAAAACAAGAGGCTTTTTCTGCCGACATCAGCTTTTGGATTTTTTTTGGGTTTCATAATAATGTGTTTAACTCGTTGCTAAAATATAGAAATTATCATTCAATCTAAAAATAAATTGAAATTTTATGTTTTTAAAAAATGCCTCACTCTCTGAAAAAATAAGATACCGACTATCACACCGACCATATTCGCAAGGACATCCCATAAATCGGCTGTCCTAGAGACGGTGAACAGCTCCTGAACTATTTCAATTATTATGCCATAAAACAGAACGGACAGCAATAAAATAAGGATGTCATTGCTCCGCAACCTTCCGGTTTTTCGAAATAAATACAATAGCCACAGACAAGTCAACACAAAAAATATCAGAATGTGCGCTACTTTATCGGCTGATGAGAAATTTACTTTGGGAAAATCTCCGGTCGGAACCAAAAACAGGGCGGTGATCGCACCGCTGTAAATCAGAGCCAGCCAAAACCAAGTTTTACTTTCCAATAACAGCTTTGTAGGCAACATCGTCCATTAAGTCGGAAATTTCATCGCGATTGGCTATCTTCAATTTTATCATCCAACCTTCCCCATACGGATCGGTGTTTACTTTCTCAGGTTCAGATTCTAGGTTTTCATTGAATTCGACAATCTCACCAGAAAGCGGTAAAAACAAATCGGAAACGGTCTTTACGGCTTCTACCGTACCAAATACTTCATCCTTATCCAAGGTGTCTCCCAAACTTTCTACTTCCACATACACGATGTCTCCCAATTCGCTTTGGGCAAAATCGGTAATTCCTATGGTGGCTATATCACCATCGATTTTTATCCATTCATGGTCTTTGGTATATTTTAATTCAGCTGGAATTTTCATAATACAATAATTATTTAAAGTTGTTTGTTAATTTCCGAAATTATATCTCAATGTAAACCCACTTCTTATTGTAGTCTGCGGGAATGCAGTTGATATGGCATATTCGGAGAATGTATGGTCGTAATAGAAAAGCGCAGTAAGGTGTTTGCTCAAAGCGTAATCTATTGAAAGTTGTGCTCCATAAAGGGTTTGTCCGGCAGTGGTTTGGCTGTTTACAATGTCCAAATAACGCACCACAGTAATGTTGTCCCTTCTGGAAAGATCTACCTTAAAGTTAAGATCACTTTGCATTACCGTTCTATCACCGCCAAAGTTGGTCGCTATCCTCAAGTCTTTGATCCTATATCCCAAACCAACAATGTATTCATTTCCACGGATTTCCGTGAGCAAGTTGTTGGCAAAGCTCAAGGAAAGTGCGCGGTCTTTTCTCATTTCGGCCAAGATCTTAATGGAATTGGTCATTTCGAAATCTATCCGCAATAAAGGCGAAAACTGCTCGGTTAGATTCACGTTGGTCAATAAGGTTTTTACTTTGAAGTTCCCAGATTGATCCACTGCCTCAGGATCGCTCGGGTTGTAATCCAAGTTGGACTGAAACTGGTTCACGGTATAGCCCGCACGATAGCCATGGGTTAGTGAAAACCGCTTGAAGTTCTGCTTAAACCAAGGGATATTCATTAGGCCCGTATATTTAATATCCCAGTTGGGAAGGGGTACATCTCTGAATATGCCGGTTTTTTCCTTAGAGGGATCGCTTCCCTTATAGCCTGAGAGAAATGCTGGCAATAAAACATCCTGACTTGTTTTGCCAAAACCAACGGGATATCCATCAGGTGTACGTGGAATATTCGCTCCGTAATGCTGCTCCGCCAAACGGTTGGCAATCACCAATCTGTTCTGTTTAAAATCCTCGAAGGCTTTGGAAGTGTACTCATCACTACTGCTAAAGGCTGTCTTTATCAATACAGTAGAAATGTTGAAGTTCCCGAAAGTATTCGGGGTCAACGAATTGTATAGACCATCGGTCACTATATAATTTTCGGCATAGTTTTCAGAATAAATCCTACTCCCGTTAATATCTATGGTCAGGTCCTTAATGGGTTCCATATTGACTTGAATATCCATCTGACGGGATTCCACTTCGGTATATTGCTCATTGAACTCTGGATAAAGGGTGAGCCAGCCCTTCCTGGCAGCCAATTCCCTGATCTCTCCTTGGCTTCCAAACACGAAGCCTGTCGTTGGCTTTAAGGTTCCGATAAATCCAATAGATGGAGTATATCCCGGTAAAAAAATACCATTGTTCTGTTGATAATTGAATTGTATCTTCCTGATCATGGTGGCAAGGCCTATAGCCGAGTTGATCGCCCTGTCGCCAGCGTTCAAGCTTCCTGGCTCCGGTGGGGCATTAGCTCTCAATACACTGGGGGTAGTGAGACCACCGGTTTTTTCATCGCCGCCCACACCAAGCTTTTCCTCTCTCCCTTCCTTGCCTCCTTTAGTATCCTCCTCACCACCCGTGGTTTTGGGTTTGCTCTGTCTTATTTTGGTAAGTCCAATGTATCGATAGAACGTATTCATATCAAAACTGGAGTTAATTTGATGGGTTCCCGCATTTTGAATGGAATTCCCCAAATTATAAATATCACTGCTGCCATCGCTCAAGAAAATTTCCATTTCATTAAACTGCCTGCTTCCCGCTTGCCACTGATAATCTCCGGTATAGGAATAAGTAGCCCTAATAAACCTTAAGAAAGGAAACTTACTAAACGGCAGATCGTAATTCACCTGCAGGGATTGGAAGTGTTGCTTGGGAACACCCACGTCGAAGAAGCCGTCCCAAACCCCTATAGAGTTGTCCACAAGACCACCATCATCCAAATAATTGTTCACTACCCTATTATTGGTAGTAGTAAAATTGAACCGTAACGATTTGGTCAAGTTATGGTTTATGGTGTATTGCCAGTCGAATAAATAATTGCGTTGATACAGCGTGGGTAAACCGATATTCCCCTGAAGCAGGTCTATATCCCTAAATTTTTGCTGGTTGTACTGTCGAATGATATTGGAACTTACCGAAATATTGGTGGGTAAATAATTAAAGTTTAAATCCTTCATAAACTGCCAATACTTCCCTCTAAAGATAGAATCATTCTTTTTAAACGGCTCCAGAGGTTTAGCAATAAAACTATAATTATAGGTTGCACCTGCTCTCACAGTTTGCTCCATCGCATCTTCAATCTCAAAATCGTGATGGTCTGTCTGGTTGTAGGAGAAGGAACCAGTAAAGTTCTCAACATCATAAACCTGTGGTTTCCCCTCTCCAGTACGTTCCTTTCGAACTCCGATAAAATTTATGCTTTGCCTTTTGGTGTAATCCACGGCCTGTTGCTTGATCTTATCCTTTTCCTCGCCGTCAGCCGCATTGTCCATTCGCGTCTTGAGTTCAATATCCTGGTATTGGGGATCGTATTTGGGTGTAATAAGTTCTTCGGATCGGCCATAATTAAATGGCAACTGAATTCCCCATTTCTTTGGAAGTAGTTGGCCAAGATTTAAATTGGTTACCACATCATATTGCTGTACGTCCTCCAAACTTCGTTGGTTGGGCCCTTGCTCTAAAGAACCGAAACCGACAGTACTCCTCCTTCCAGTAGCGCTTACGGTGGCAAAATCGGCCATATTGGCGTCCAAGCTAACCACGGCGGCCCAACCTCCTTTGTTCTCGAGTTCGGTTAAACGCAATTCGTTAAACCAAACTTCCCCACAAAGTTGATTGGACGTAGGGTTTTTCAACCCTAACATAATGGTTCGGACATTGCCGAAAGTCGGGTTACCTCTAATTCCAATTTTCAACGGATTGCTCCCACCTATAACCCCTCCTTCAAGATCTTCCTGATCGTAAAACCTCACTTCGGTTGGATCGGCATTTGGATTGGCCCTGAAATATTCCAAAGTTTTTGTCTTCACCTCCTGAAGTTGCTTCAAGGGCAGGTTCAGCCTATTTGCCTGGGGCCATATTTCTTCAGGATTGGTCGTCCCAAAATTGGTGGGATCCAAAGGCATCCGAATTTCGTAATAGTTGTTTGTAAGGTCATTCCCCATTCGCATAAAAGCGACGAGCTCCCCATTTACAAGTGCATTTTCGTTCTCCAGGGATTCCGCGTGCACAAACATCTCAAGGTTTTTGTACTGTCGCATGTCCACGTTGAAATTCTTATAAACGGCCCTCCCGTCGTTTGGATTCAAACCGCAAACTCTCAGAGCCAAGGATTGTTCGTTTTGACGGATAATGTTGTTGTTGTTGTTTAACCTTTCACGCTCCAATCCCGGAGGAAGTCTATAGGGAATGGGTTTGCGATTCTCGTTTTCCTCAATACTTACAGCCTCTACCTCAAAGAGTGTACTGCTGTTGGTTGGGTCCTGGAAGGTTACATCGTCCAAAGTTTGTTGGAATCTTCGGTAGTCACCACGAACCAAATCCAAAGTTCCAAACCGCATCACAAAATCCTCTGAGAATTGGGAGAGATACATTCTCATAAAACGGATGGAACGGTAATCCGCAATTCCGCCAACGGCTTTGGTGGGAGAACTGATCGGTATCTTGAATTGCACCCATCTCACCGGCAGTGTGCTGTTGTCGGGAGTAGTAATTTCAACCTCCTTAACATCGGTCACAAATTTATTGTTGTCCGTATCCAGTTTTCCATTGAGCGGTCTAAAGGGCACACTGTACTCAAAGTAACTGTTGATGGTGTTCATGGTATTATCCCTATTGATATCCTCCACATCAGGCTGGGCGGTACTTCCACGATTGGTGTTACTTATCTCTACAGGCGAGTTTCCTTCGGTGCCATTATATCTTAAATATCTCTCCAGAATATTTCCCTCCGCCTGTAAAAAATATTCATAATCGTCGTTGGAAGGATCAGGGAAATGTGCGAAAGTGGGAAATTGAGCAGCTTCCTGGGCGTTGTTCAAACCGTCCAGACCCACGTCTTGGTTTTTTCTCGCTTCCCCATCAGAACTAAAAGTATAGACCAACGATTGATTTGCTGGCACCTTCCCCCAAATACTGGAAGTGGTATTGGCATCGCTACCATCCTCCGGCAGGCCGTTTTCATATTGTTTTCTTCCATCCTTTAGGATGTCTTCGGAAATATTTCCTAAGTTGAAGTTGAGCACCCCTCCAGGATTTGTGTTATACTCGTCGTATATAAAGGGGTCCATTACCCAAAACTGTATATATTCTACGTTGGCCTGTTCAAAATCGGTAGTGGTAAGCGCACGGGAGATTCCCCCAAAATTCTGATCCGGATTGGGCAAATTTCCGTCCGAAGCCGCCGTAGGATTAAAGTTGTACGATCCACGCTGAGAAGGATAATAAGCCAAATCTAAAGTGAATAAAGCTTGGGTCTGCCCTTGGATAATATCCTGTTCAGGGAAAATCTCATCTCTAAATACCCTACGGGTGAAGGGAGAAGAAAGATCTTGGTCGTTGATTCCGGAAGGACGTTGACTGCTATAGAAAACAGGGTCAATAGTGTACCACGCTAATTTGGCGCGTTTAAAGTTATAGGAAAGATCATCAGCTTCCCCACCTAAATTGGCCTCCACAGGAGTACTGGACAGAAACCAGCTCTGTGGCGAACTTATATCATTGGCGGTTTGGGAAGCTTCAAAATCATCCACATATACTGTGGTCTTTCCTCCAAAATCCGAAACTTTGGGCGCTCCAGGCAACAGATAGGCAAACTCCCCGCGCACCGATAGATTCGATTCCACATCGGTATCAATGTTTGGAAGTTTGTTGGCTAGCCTTGTCAGGAATGGCACCTCGGTAGCAAAATTGGCATTAAATCCGAATATGGTATTGTTGATCGGTTCTACGCCATAAGACGACTTCTGTGTCAATGGCTTCTCGTTCAGATTAAGGTAGGTACCGCCAATCAGGAATTTATCACTAAATCTGTGCTCCACATTCAATCCCGTGAAGCGTTTGGTCTGTTGTCCAAACAGCGCGTTGTTTTCCGTACTTACGGAAATAGGGGTGTTGCTGTTCAAAAGCGCGGGATCGAGTATCTGCACCCGGCCCAATTGATAGTTTACCGTATAGTCAACCCCTTCCACCAAAGTTCTTCCACCCGCGGTAACCGTCACGGATCCCTGGGGAATGTTGAAAGCTCCGATGGGAATACCATCGGCACCAGTGGATTTGTAACTTCCCTTTAACTGAAATTTGTTCTTCTCACTTTCCAACTGTTGGGCCTGGGTTTTGGTCGAGGCGTACATAGTTCGGAAAACGTATTTATACTGGTTGGCGTTATAAGTTTCGGGCAAATCATAAATAGCCAGGGGTACTCCTGGGGTTGGAGTTTTGTTCAGCTTATCAAAAAGATGTTTCCCAAAAGGCTCGACCGTAGTAAAGATGATTCTCCCGTTTTTTGCGTCCACGGTGATTCCGGGGAGGAAATCGAAAAACCCATCGCCACCTTGTACGGGATCGTTGTTGAAATTCAATCTATCCAGATTGAAAACCTTTAATAATATTTCATTCTTTATATCTTCAGGAAGTTCAGCATAGGGATGCTGTGGACTCCCCTTTGCTTCCTCAATATAGTTGAGGGGCGAAGGATCGGTATAAAGAATATTCATTTTAAAATCCTCCTTTTCAAGCTGATAGGCGCCAATAGGATAGATGTTCTTCATCATCAAGTCCCAAACGGGCTCCTTTACATTGGTAACAGTACTTTTCAGCATTTTTACCACAAGGTTTTGTGCAATCCCTACCTCGCCTCCACCCGGTAGCGGTGGATTTCCTCCTCCAGAAAGATCCCCTCCTCCGTTGGCTTCTACCCCATCGTTGGAAAACTCCCCCACTTGATAAACTTTACCACCAGCCGTAAGCTGGAAAGCAACTGCCAAAACCTCATCGTTGTTCAGTCGCTGATTAAGCGAAATATATCCCAATTGGGTATTGAGATCAAACTCGCTTGGTTCCAAACGCCTGGCGTTTTCTAAACTTACATAGTCTATTCCATCCTTAACTTGAACGCCGGTAAAACCCTGGCGCACGGTAGCTATATCACGAATGGCACCATTGAGCAAAGTCTTTGCCCCCCCATTGATGCCGAATGGATTGAAATCGTTGTTGCGGTTGTCGGGAAAGGCATTCGGCGCTGCGTTGATAAAACCGCCCGGAGGATTGTCCAAACCGATGTTCGCCGGATTGGATTCCCCAATGTCCTGGAGAGCGACAATATTTCGAACGTTCTCCGTACGGCCGGTGCGGTTGGTAATCCACACTTCCATACGGGTAATCTGAACATTGCTGTTTATAAAAGGATATTGCGACAGCGATCTATCGTAATTGTCCCGAAAGTAATGCGAGAGAAAAAAGTGGCGATTGTCGTCGTAATCCAACGCAAAAAGCTCAAAGTTAGTGATGGTCGCCCCGCCTTCGGCCATAACCGTGCGGGTTTCCGATTTTTGTTCAGAAAACACCCCGGTAATAGTTGTCTTTCCAAATTGCAACTGCGCCTTGACCCCAAAAAGACTCTGTGCTCCCTGAATCAGGGAACTGTTCAACGGCATGCTCACGTTACCAACTTCAATTTTTTGGATAATATCGTCCTCGGTAGGAGTGTATTCCAATTTTATCTGGTTTTGAAAATCGAAGGTGCTTTCGGTATCGTAATTGGCGGTTACCTGTAAACGAGTTCCCACTTTTGCCAAAAGACTTAAACTGATACGCTGGTCAAAATCAAATGAAAAATTGCTTCTGTTTCGAGGGGAATACTGTGGGTTATCCTGCTTGGTATAGAGCATTCCCAAGTCCATTTCCACCGAACCTTGGGGAAGGACCTCAATGGTATTTCCACCAAAGATGGATTCAAAGAAACTGGAATTCACATAAAAGGTCGGCAACAAATTTTTCTGCATCTCCTCCGAACCTTCCTTTCTGCCATCGGCAGCATCGATCTTCTCCTTGAAATAGGCTCTCATCTGTTCTTCCTGGATCAGCTTTTGATACTCGGCAGGAGTCAAAATAACGGGATATCCAATCTTGAAATTCCCAAGGGTCTGGGTATAGATATAACGATCGGTAATAGGATCGTAGGTGTATAAGTTTTGGATACTTGTGGGGTTGGGAAGGTCAAGTCTTCCCATAGATGACCCAGTGACAATGGTGTCCTGCGCCAGAAGATTCTGGCCTATAAAAATAAAACCTATAATTGTTAAAAGCTTAAAGAAGCCACCCTGGTAAACGTAGTTTTTTGCGCTCAATTGTTACAAATTTTTTAAAGCTTGTTTAATTATCATTTCCACTGATGCCTGGGGATTATCCTTTATCACGGCATCGCACGCCTTTTCGGCATGTTTACGTAAAAAGCCTAGAGTTTCCAAAGCAGATAACGCTTCATTTTTATTAGTATTGCTTGTTCCGGCAGAATTTGAAGTCAAACCATATACTTTTAAAATCTTGTCTTTAAGATCCAAAACCAGGCGTTGCGACGTCTTCGACCCAATCCCTTTTACCGATTGGATAGTCGGCAAATCGTTTTGACCAATGGCGTCCAAAATCTGCTCAGGCGTCAAGGACGAAAGCATAGTACGGGCCGTACTGGGCCCTACTCCCGAAACACTTATCAACAATCTGAAAATTTCCCGTTCCGCTACAGTAGTGAAACCGTATAGAATGTGTGCATCCTCACGCACGATCAAATGTGTAAAAAGCTTGACATTTTCACTAGCGGGAAGTTCAGAAAATGTATGTAAGGAAATATTAACCGAATACCCTACACCATTACAATCTATCACCACGTCAGTAGGGGTTTTTTCAACCAGTCTGCCCTGTAAATGGGTTATCATCTGTTAACGAAAACTTAAAGGGTCAAATATAATATAAATATTCACAACTAGGGGTGGGGAATTTGTGAAAATATTGGGATGGACAAAGCTCAAAAATTTAGAGGTTATTTAAATGGAATTTGAATCGTGGAAGCCTTGGCCACTTTTCTTGAAAACCCATAAGTTTATGACTTCATTGGGCTAAATTATCTATTTTAGCAGGGTATTTTAAAACAAGAGAAAATTATATGCAAGCCGAAGCCTACCTCCACGATTTATTGGGCCCGTATATGCTGGGAATCTTGATAAGTTTGGCCATTGGCCTTATCCTTGGATTGGAACGGGAATACGATAAAATAAAGGATGAAGTCGGCTTTGCGGGAATTAGAACTTTCCCAATAGTTACTATCCTGGGCTATGTAATGGGCATCCTGTCCGAAACCTTTTCGCCCTGGTTTCTTATAGTAGGTATGGGATCGTTTATTTTGTTTCTAGGGATCGGACAAGTTCTCAAAGCCCGGATGGAGAGCAGCTTGGGGATGACTACCAATCTTGCGCTGATTACCACCTTTGTACTGGGTATTATGGTCTCTCAAGCTTTGTACAGAGATTCGGTGGCAACGGCGGTAATAGTAGTAACCCTGCTTTCATTAAAGACCACCTTCCGCTCCATTATCCAAAATATCACCCATCAGGAACTGTTCGCATTTATCAAGTTTGTGATTATTGCACTTTTGATCCTGCCTTTTCTTCCCAACAAGGATTACGGCGCGGGGGGATTATTGAATCCCTTCGAGATTGGATCCATTGTAATGATTGTTTCCCTCCTGAATTTTATTGGATATTTTTTGGTGAAATTTGTGGGTTCGCGAAAAGGTATATTATTGACCGCCATTCTGGGGGGCATTATATCAAGTACCGCCGTAGCGTGGAACTATGCGGCCAAAAGCAAGGAAAACCCCGAATTGTCGCGCGAATACAGCGCAGGTATTGTTATCGCCTCGGCCATTATGTTCCCACGGCTTGTTCTGCTTGCCGCAATATTTAACACTACAATAGTAGCCCAACTGGCCATTCCATCTACCCTTCTCACTTTAATCTGCTTGGTCCCTGGCATCTTATTAATACGAAAGAGTTCGGATCAGGCCCCTACTGAAATTGATCTGGGCAACCCCTTGAACATGTTGAATGCCCTGAGCTTCACAGCCATCTATATCGCCATTCTCTATACAGTGTATTACGGCAATGTGTATTTTGGTGAAAGTGGACTTTATTATTCCGGTATCATCGCCGGACTTGCGGATACCACCGCCATTACCATCAGCATGGCAAAGTTTTCCCTGGATGGGGCACAGCAAACCCTCGCTGCCTTGGTCATCATTGCAGCTACGCTTAGCAATACCTTGGTGAAATTGGGAATCGTTTTCTCCAGAGGCTCCAAAAACACCAGTAGATTGGTGGGCTATATATTTGGATCCGTAATTGTAGTAGGGATCTTGTATATTCTTATAAAAGGTTAAGACCCCTATTCTGTTCATCCTTTTATGTTTCAAAATCGTGAAAAAAAGAAGGGCTTAACAAAAACACGGCAGGGGACATCAGATTGAAAATATTGACTTATTCATACTCTATCCATACTCTATTCATACTCCATCTATGGAGTAAACACGGGGGAACCTAGGCTTTGACCCGCCCTAAAATAGCTCGTTATAAAGAATTCGCAATTCGAGCTTTTTAATAATTTGGGAATCCAAAATTATAATTGTCATTGAAAAAAGGATTTTGGTTCGACCAAAATCTAATGGTTTTGGAATAAATTCCTCTCTCCTTCTTTTAACCGTTTAAAATGCTATTGATTTGTTATTGTCTTCCAATTGTTGCCGAAGATGTGTATATTTAACACCCAAAATCAGCCGATTCCGATGTAGTGTGAACTAAAAAAACAAACACTTATAAAAAAGATAAGTATGTGCGCAAGGACCATATCGCTCTTAGTGTTGGTGACATTTAACATGCAACCTGATAATAGGCTGCCTAGCTGTGAAAATTGTGTATCGTTACCGACCCTCCAACCACCTTGAGATCGAAATTTACCCGGCCAAAAAAGACTGTGCCAAGTAAATTGCAACCCTTAATGATTTTGAAAAGAGGCAGACAAAAAATGTGAATGATCGAGATAGAAAAGAGTGGGAAAATCCACTCTTAGGCAAAGTGATTGTTGAAAAGCTGCCGTATGATGTCGACTCGGAGCAATGGTGAGGCCGAACCAAGTATGCTCCCAAAAAAGGAATGGCCATAAATCTGAAAATGAAATCGATATATGACCCAGATGAAGTTGCCGAAGGCTCTATACTCCTGTTTTAAGAACACAATGAACATGGGAGAAAACACATTGAATATCTAAAAATCTGATACGATGGGTACTATTCGTACAACCTTACTAATTATAGCAGTTTTCTTGCTCATCCCGATCGCCGGTTTTTCACAGAAACCAATAAGAATCGGTATTGTAAAAGATGCAACGGGCAGTGAATTTGAAGTGCTTAGCAACCAAGTGAAAGCAGAGATTAACGCTTTAATCTCCCCCCGGAACGAGGTAATCTTTAAAGAGCTGGACGCACAATGGCAACCCCAAAAGGCAAGTGGGAATATTCAGAAGTTTACAATTGATCCGGAGGTTGACATCATTATCACACTGGGCTTTCTATCCTCAGATGCTGCAACCCAACTCCACTATTATCCCAAACCTATAATTGCGGCCACCATTCTCGATCGAACCTTTCAGAATTTGCCATTGCAATCGGATAACAGTACCGGCATTTCTAATTTCAGCTACATTGAATCGTGGATCCGCTTTAAAGACGATATGCTAACCTTCGCCCAGATGTTTGAATTTAATCATCTGGCCATTGTAGTGCCCCAGCCTCTGCTTGATGAATTTAAAGACATTAGGCAGTTTTTAACTGTGGATACATTAAACTTCGATATTTCATTTGTGTCGGCTGAAGCAAACAGTAACCCGCTTTTGCTGTTACCTGAAGATGCAGATGCAGTTATGATATTTCCACTGATTCAACACTCCCAATCAGAAATTAAGATGCTTTTTACCGGTTTAAACCAAAAGGGTATCCCATCATTGACAATAAACGGACCTCAATATCTGGAGCTTGGTGCCACTCTCACCCTCACTCCTGAGTTTTCCTTTCTGAAATTGGCCCGACAGGTGGCTTTGCAGGTGTTAAAGGTGACCGAGGGTATCAACCTGAAAGATATTCCGGTGATACTGGACGGGAAGGAACCCACACTCGTAATCAATATGGAAAGCCTTCGGGAAATGAACAAGTTTCCAGAATGGAGTACTATGTCCAACGCTATTTTAACGAATGTAACACGGATGCCTGGTGAAGTTATGACACTACAACAGGCCATTGCTCTGGCACTTGAAAACAACCTGCAGGGAAGGATTGCCGACCAGGATTTGTTGATGGCACAAAAAGATGTGCAGATTGCCCGATCGAATGTCCTACCGCAGGTGGAGGTGTCTGGAAGCGGCACTCAAATCAGCAGCAACCTTGCGGAAGCTTCTTTGGGGCAAAGAGGTGAATTTACCATTACCGGATCAGCCTCACTTAGACAGGTTATCTATTCGGAGTCGGCTTTTGCCAATATCGCCATTAAAAAGCTGGCCGCTGAAAATTCACGGCAATATAATCGGGAAACCATGTTAAATGTCGTCTCAAATGTTTCCCAGGCCTATATATCACTGCTGTTTGCCAAAAGCAACCTACAAGTAAAAAACGACAACGTTTACGCCACATTACAAAATCTTGAGATGGCCAAAGCAAAGGAGAAGACCGGTGAAGGCGGTATCTCGGATGTGAATCGATGGACAAGTGAACTCAATCTTAATAAAATGGAGTTGAACAATGCAGAAGCAGGATATAAGTCGGCTATGTACCAACTCAATCAGATGCTTAATACTCCTATCACCAGCTCCATAGCTACAATTGACTCAACAACTATTGGGCAATCGGTGGTATTAGACCAGGAGTTGCTCGCTTCGTTTTTCGAAAGGCCGGATCTCACCGAAAAATATGCCGATTTTTTGATTGCCGAGATGCATATCTGGTCGCCAGAGTTGAAACAGTTGCTCACCGCAGGTCAGATAGTGGACCGCAAAAGAGCCATGCACATCCGACAAATGTTTATTCCCGAGTTGTCACTTTTTGGCGGCCTGGACCAGACTTTCGTGCGCGATGGCACTTTTAGCAATCCCAACTTACCTATCCCGCCACCACCCGACGATCTCACATGGAACGTAGGGGTGCGCGTTAGTCTGCCCATTTTTGAAGGAGACCGTAAAAAAGCGGAAGTTAAACGGGCCAACATCGAACAGAATAAAATAACCTGGCAAAAGGAGGAGCTATTCAGCACGCTGGAGCAGGGCATACGCTCAAATGTGCAGTTACTGAAAGCCTCCTACCGCGATTTGAATCTATCGCAAAACGCCGCAAAGGCCGCTGCCGATAACTTCGGTGTGGTGCAGGATGCCTATTCGCAGGGCATGACCAGTGTGGTACAACTTATCGATGCCCAAAACGTGATGATTCAAACTCGGCTGAGAGCCGAGAATGCCTATTATCAATACATCCTCGATTATATCCATACCGAACGTTTACAGGGACGATTTTCCTTTTTGGAAGATGAAGCGGGGAAGAGTCGGTATATCAGCATGATGTGGGAGTATTTGAGAGAGGAGAAGAAGTGATCAGTGAAAAGTGAACAGTAACGAATCCAGGGAAAACCCCTTTCAGCTCTCCGACAGCTTTCAATGGCAAAAAATGAGCAGGTGTCAATAACACGAGAGCAGTTAAGATAAGGCAAATCCTTGTTCTATAATTTTAATTTAAACAACTATTCTGAATATGAAATTCTATCTAATAATTTTAAGTGCTTTGTTGCTTACCGCTTGTGGCGGCAAAGGAGAGCCGGAGGAGCAGATACGCCCGGTTTTTTATCAGGAAGTCGGAAAACAATCGGTGAGTGAAATACGTTCCTTTGCCGGGATTTCTCAACCTAACAATGAAGCAAAACTGAGTTTCAGGGTAGGTGGAAATATTGAACAGATTACCGTTAAATTAGGCGACAGATTGAAAAAAGGCCAAGTGATTGCCCGACTGGACAATACTGACTACCGCATCAATTACAACAAAGCAGTGATGTCACAAAAAAATGCACAAGTGCAATTGATAGCTGCCAAGTCCTCCTACCAGCGGATTGAAAATCTGTATGCCAACAACAACGCTCCTCTAAGCGACTTTGAAAAGTCAAAAGCACAGTACGAGTCGGCACTGGCCATGGCCAGAAGTGCGGATGCGCAGGTGGAGGCAGCTAAGAACCAGTTGGACTACACCTTGCTCAGGGCACCCTATGATGGCTCCATAACAACTATAATGGCTGATAAAAATGAGATGGTAGGTGCCGGGCAACCCATAGCAGTATTCTCTTCTACCTCCGACATCGAGGTGAGAAGCGCTGTCCCCGAAAACGTAGTGGGACGGGTTAGCAGAGGCCAAAAGGTGACGGTAAGCTTTGGTAGCTTGCCTGACCAGTTGTTTGACGGAACTATTTCAGAAATGAGCACTGGCACGGACAATAGTTCAACCTATGCGGTGATAATAAAACTCACCGGGGAAATGGGTAAATTGCTGCCGGGCATGACGGGAACCGTTAACATCCCTCTGATGACGACCAACAGCGGCCTACAAGCAGTGATTGTACCCACCGATGCAGTAAGCCACGATGCTGATGGAGACTTTGTTTATATTGCCCTCAAAAGTGAAGTACCTGATATCTTTGTGGCTACACGCCGTGAAGTTACCACCGGAGAATTAACTCCTCTGGGATATCCTGTTACCGAAGGGCTCTCTGAAGGGGACCTTGTAATCACTGCCGGGCTAAGCGCTTTATACGATGGCCGCAAGGTGAAGCTGCTCGACATTCACGAATAACATTTATTCAATCATCCATTCAGACATGAATTTTACAAAAATTACACTAAATAATACACGAACTTCCATTATTGTATTTTTGATAGTGGCTATTGTTGGTGTTGCCAACTATTTTAATTTTGAGCGCGATAGCATGCCGCCCTATACCATACGACTTGCCACCGTGGTTACGCAATTCCCGGGTGCCAGTCCGCAGCAGGTAGAGGAACTGGTAACCGATCCCCTGGAAGAGGTTATCCGCGAAATGGCCGAAATCAAGACCATTGAGAGTGAGTCGCGTGCCGGCTTATCTGTCATTACGGTAGAGTTGCTAGTGGAGGTGAGCGGGAAGCAACTCCAGCCCGTATGGGACAACCTGAGGAATAAGGTAGATGACCTAAGACCCTCGCTTCCACAGGGCATCTATGGGCCGATAGTAAAAGATGAGGATATTGGAACGGTATTCGGCATCATATTGGGCGTTACAGGTGATGGAATACCCTATAATATGTTGGAAGATTACGCCAAAGATGTGCGTGATGAACTGTTGTTGTTGCCTGACGCTTCCAAAATAAAGTATGGCGGCGTGCAGGATGAACGCATCTTTATTGAGTTCGACGATAAGCAACTGTCTCGCTACGGACTTAATGCCCCAAAACTGAGAAACATCATCTCGGCCACCAATATCCTTTATCCAGGGGGTGAAATAAATATGGGACGCAAACGCATTACCCTCACTCCCTCCGGCAGTTTTGATACACTGGATGATCTAAAAAAAATGTTGATCCCCACAGCATCAGGTGCTGCTGTGTTTTTAGAAGATATCACCACGCGTATCTACCGGGACTATGTCTCTCCCCGCGAAAAAATTGTGAATATCAACGGAAAACCGGCCATAGCCCTCTTTATATCCCTTAAAGATGGTGCCAATATCGTGCGTCTGGGCAAAGATGTGGATAAAGCCCTAGTAGCTATCAACAACAATCTGCCAGTAGGCGTAGAGGTGGTACGATCGGCTTCACAGGACAGAGTGGTGGACAAGCAAGTGAATGACTTTTTAATAAGTCTCGTGCAAAGTGTATTGATAGTGATGGCAGTAATGCTCGTCTTCATGGGCTTCAGATTGGGTTTTCTGGTAGCCTCTCTTCTGCCTATGGTGATTCTCTCCACCTTCTTCTTCCTCGGTGTACTCGACTTAGGCCTTAATAAGGTTTCGCTGGCGGCACTTATCATTTCACTGGGGCTGCTGGTGGATAATGGCATTGTGATGTCGGAGTCGATGATGGTGGCCATGTCAGAAGGGATGAGTACCGCCAAGGCAGCCATCCATTCGTGCCGTGTATTGATGATACCCCTGCTGAGCTCCACACTCACCACATCTTCGGCTTTTCTGCCTTTCGCACTCGCCGGAACCCCCATGGGCGAAATATCCTCGCCCCTGTTTTGGGTGGTGAGCATAACCCTACTAAGTTCCTGGCTTTTTGCTTTTACATTTATTCCCCTGCTGGCCCTGGTGATTGTAAAAACAACTCCAGACGACGCGGACAAAAAGGAAAATAAGGTGAACCGCGGTGTGCGCATAACAAACTTTTGGTATAATGGATTGCTCTATAAGGTATTAAAAAGACCTCTACCCTTTTTACTGTCTATCACTGCATTGTTCGTCCTCTCGTTGCTGCTTATGCCCCTGCTGCCCTTTAAGCTGGTGCCCGACAGCGACCGTAACCTGGTAACAGTGGATATTAAGTTCCCCTCGGGCACACAAATTGAATACACTGAACAGGCAGTAAATACCATTGGCGATTATATTTTGGATTCACTGTTGGTAAACCCCGAAAAACAGAAAGGCAAACCCGGGGTGTTAGACTTTTCATCGTTTATTGGCGAAGGCCCTGAGCCTTACGACCTGGGTTATTTTAAAGACGAAGCCAACTCCAACTACGCCCATATGTTGCTTAACACTACCGGTGATGCCGATAATGATTATATTGTTGCTAAAGTTGACAGTTTCTGCTTCAACTATATCCCCGATGCCGATATTCGTGTGAACCGTCTCACTGGTGCAGGTGCATCGGGCACGCCGGTTGAAATTCGAGTCTCGGGCAATAACCCCGAACGATTGGCTTCCATCTCCGAGAAAATAAAGGAGAAACTGGTAACTATCCCCGGAGCAAAGAACATAACCGATGATTGGGGCCCAAAAATACAAAAGCTGATGGTCGATATCGATCCCGATAAAGCACAGCGTACCGGCCTTACCAACATGGATATTGCCATGGCCCTTAATACCGGTCTGTCCGGGATGAAAATTGACGACTTTCGCGAAGAGGATAAACGTATTCCCATCTACATGATGGACGCGCACAGCGCTGAACACGATATTGCCACCATTAAAGCCTTCAACATTTACTCGGCAGCCTCCGGACAAAATGTGCCATTGGCGCAGGTGGCCGATATAAAGGTAGAATGGCAGTTTGCCAGATTCATTCGGAAAGATTTGAAACGCACTATGACGGTGGGTGCTTATCTGCAAACCGGATACAACGCCGATGACATATTTAAAGCCATAGATCCTTGGATGAAGGAGCAGAAAACCTCGTGGCCCAACGGATACAAATACGCCTTTGGAGGCGAGGATGAAGACACCAGCGAAAACCTGGACGCCATTTTTGCGAATCTCCCACTGGCTTTTTTCCTTATCGTGATGTTGCTGGTGATGCAGTTTAACTCCCTGCGTAAAGCCACCATCGTATTACTGGCCATTCCTCTGGGAATGATTGGCGTGGTGGCCGGCTGGTTTATCGGTGGCTCATTTGTGAGCTTCTTTGGAATACTGGGCGTTATCGCACTGGCAGGTGTAGTGGTGAACAATGCCATTATACTCATCGACCGAATAGATGTGGAAATCGCCGAAAACCCAAATGTGGACAGGCGAGATGCCATCTTGCTGGCTGTTCATAACCGCTTCAGGCCGGTGCTGCTCACCACCTTCACCACTTCCCTGGGCATGTTGCCCCTCTATTTTGGCGGTGGCCTGCTGTGGGAGCCCCTTACACTGGCCATCATATCGGGCCTGTTGTTTGCTACCGTTATCACCTTGTTCTTTGTACCTGTACTTTATAGCATATTATATAAGGTGAAATTTAAAGGATATGAATATACCAAGGAGATATATAAGATACATGAGTCGTGAAGAGGAAAAGCCTCTCCCAACCTCCTTCTCCGCCGCCTACCGCCAGAGAAAGGGAAACTGGAGTAGCTCCCACCAAAGCGGCATAAGGATAGAAACTGAAAGAAAAAAAGGGTTGGAAGACCGAACCGAGGCATTGAGCTTGCCGAAGTGTTGGAATAATGAAAGGACACGACCTGCAGATGCCAAATATTGTACATAAGCCTATCGGGGCTCGTTTCATTTAATAAAAACGCAGCAATCATGGAAATTGATAAGAAAACAATCATTGAAAATGCCGGAAAAATTATAGAGCACTCCGGAACAGAAGCACTTACCGTAACAACTCTTCTGCAAGAGTTAAATGTGAGTGAAAATGAACTTTCCCATATCATCCAAAAAGATGAGGACATTTTTCTAATACTTTTCAATGGACTTGAGCAAGAGCTTAGTAAACTAGTGGATGAATTTACCCATAAAAATTTGTCCCCCGATATAAAGCTCCAAGAGCTATTTAAGCGACTCTACACCTTGTTTAAACTAAAACCCTTTTTCCTCTCCATTGTTTTTGATGATAATTTAATGGCAAGACACGATCAGATGAAAAAGTCCTTTGCACGAATAAGAAATATTGCGGAGATTTATCTGTGCAAATTAATAGATGAGGGCAAAGCAGACTCTACTTTTAAAATAAAACAATCCACCCAATTATTGGTTGATGGTATTCTTTCAAGCTTTCAGTTGTTGATGAAAGATGAACAGATCATAAATGAGATGATCCGCAAATTGGTCGCACTCAGAAATAAAGAGGATTAGAACTAAAGCTCTATAAATATGAAAAATTTATCGCCTATTTCCGTGCTGTAGCTCTGGTCATCTTTTTGGCCTGTTACCCCCCCTAGTTCATTCCCGAGGCTTCGGGAGCATCGCGTTCCTCACCAAATTCTTTTTTAACCGACAAATTCCCTGTTCAACCATAATTGGACACGGGCGGGACACGCCCGCGCCAGGTGGGATTTTTATTTGAGCCAAATGCATGCGTTCCGGAACAGAAGCAGCAGGTCTCTTTGATGATTGTTTAACCATTTAATCATCACAATATTTCAATTTTATTATCTCACCATTATAAAGCTCAAGAACCAATTGTTCCTTTTTTATTTGCTCCATTGCGGATATCGAGTCTTTGAATTTTAAAATATATCGAGCTGTACGGAATCGAATATTCATAAAATTATTTATTTTTTCCAAATCGATAAAAAACTCGTTATCATCAACAGTATCATTTCCTTCAACAACAATAGCCCGTTTAATATTACTCTTGAATCTATTAGATACAAGATGTTCTCTGCGAATTTTCTCTATGATTAAAGAATCTTTTATTTCATAAAACACCGGACTTCTTGAAGGAACATCTATAGGAAAATTTAATTTATTTATAGAATAACAAAAGGAAGATTTCTTAACACATCCCAAAAGTGAAAAGGTTAATATGAAACAAAAAATTAAATGTTTTTTAATTGCCAACCTCATATGCTTTAAAGTATTTTTGGATTTCACCTGGAGTTAAATGTTTCCCATAGTATTCATAAGTATTTATTTTATAACCTTTACTAGTCCCATGCCAACTCCAATGATTTATTTCTGCTCTAGTAGCTCTGTATTCCCATAAATGATCGTTTACCCCACGGATATATTCTTTTCCGCTTAAATGATCAATCCCATGAGAACCTAGTTCGTGAATAAGAACATTAATAACATCAAATCGATTTAAAATACCGAGACCAATGCTATTTCTTTCAAAATTAAAAGTTAGGAGCCCGTCCTGATGTGAAGTTGACCATCCGCTGATATTTTTACAACAGAACATAACTCCTTTTGCATCCCCAGGAATTAAATTATATTTCTGGGCATAATATAAATATACCATGGCTTCAACTTTCGAGTTGTTTGGAGAACTTGAGTAATTTTGCAGTTTCCCGTCATTCCAGTCTTTTTTGGAAATAAATCTAATCTCATTCGTATCACCTTTTCCTAAATATTCACCATTATCCTTATCAAAGTAATCTGGTGGTATTGATTTTCCGCTAGAGTTTCCTTCACCATCCGAAGAAATCTTGCCATCATTTTTATTGTAGCTTACATCGCCATTAACAATTTGGGCATCCAAAGTGTTTCCATTGTTGTCAAATGTAAATGCCACCATAGTCGAGGTATCGATCGCTCCCGTTGCAGTGGACAAATCCTTTGTAACATATCCATCTGAAAATGTCGCCATCATCCCATCCGGATCAATAAAATAAACAGGATTGTTAAACGCATAATTATACGGCGAGTACCGTCTCATCATCTCGGCCAATGGGTCGAGGTTCATCCACCTTGCAAGCGCGGGGTCGTAGTTCCGCGCGCCGAAATCATAAGTATTAACATCAAACTCCTCCTGGTATTCCTTCCCACCAAATTTATACTTATAACTATCCCCAAAAACGGGTTAACAGGTGTAAGCACGATACCGGTGCCCGGGCCTTTCTCATCGTCATTGGTGAATATTTGGTGGAAGGAGTTGTAGCCTGAATGCTTTAAACCATACGGATAATAATGGTCCTCCTCCAAAATAGATATCTGGTTATTGTTGCTGGGATCCTGGGCGTATTTTAGGCGGATATTTCCGAGATGGTCGGTATAAGTAAAGACATATTTAAAATCATAGCTCGTCCCACCGCCCAAACCTGCCGCCAGTGCTTTGACATAGCCCTCAGCATGGGGGAAAAAATCCAGAACGTTGTTGGTGTATTGGAAGCCATCCATATATTCAGTTGTGGTTATTGTGGTGCCATCGGTTACCTTTTTCTTTAGTTTAATACCGGTAGCATCGTAAAAGTACTCAATCTTTCCGCCACTGGAAAAAGTTATTTTGGTGGGCAGGTTTAAATTGTTGTACAGGATATTGCTTATCTTTTTATAGGGGTCGGCAACAAGGTTGCCATATTTGTCGTACACAAATTTCTCATTGGTGCCGGCCCCGTTCATATTGAACCCGGCGGGGTGGTTGGTGCTATCAAATACTTTTTGTAACCGGTTGCCCGCGTCATACGTATAGTCCAGATCGTCTATGGCCACTACCTGGGTGGCCATGTCATTTTGGCCGTTACGCTTTAGGGAAAGGATGTTGCCGTTGCGGTCGTAGCTGTACTCGGTGCTATAGGAATCCGCCCGGGGAATGGTGGTGGTGGGCTTTTGGTAAAATGCGGCCAACAATCGGATTTGGTAGTCGTAGCTGTACCCGTACTTTCGCTGTACATTATCACTGCTGGTCTTCCAAAAAGTCTCGGCTATATTGCCGTTGTAGAGGGGCTGTACCGCGCCGTTGATATCGTCTGTAACCTCGGTATAGTTAATTTTAAAGGCAAATAGGTTCTGAGGGTCATTTCCCTGTCGCGCGAGGTTGTCTATATTGTTGATGTCGGTTAGCCAGCCACGGATATTGTATTTGTAGTCCACGATCTGTAAGGGGGCCCCGCCGGATACATCGGTGCCACCTACCTTTTTGCTTTTGAGGCGGCCCAGGGCATCGTATTCATTGAGCGCCAACAACTGTTCGGGGGCATTGCCTATTTTTTGGACATGCTTCAGGGGGCGGGATTGGTCGGTGTAGGTAAAAACGTCCTTAATGGACAGCACAGTGGCCTGGGCGTCCTTTTTATGTTGGGTTAGGGTGTATTCTGGGTTTCCTATGAAATCGAACTTGGAATCGGTTTGGGTATAACCGTTGGCGGCGTTCGTGCTGTTCACCCGGACGGGACGGGCTTTATGGTCATAGAGCGAGTAGGATTTTATGGCCTTGGTCTGGGCTGGCGCCTCCAGTTCCCGTACCCAACTGCCCGTGGGCAGACCCTTGGGTTTTAATGTATTGTTGTGAGGTTGTTTGTGGGACACGGGCGGGACGCCCGCGCCAGCCGGGGACTCCCGAAGCCTTAGGCGCTGATGGATTATTTTCCATAGTGATAACGGCAAGCTGCTATCAACAACTGTCCATTTTCATATTTATAAACCAACCGATGTTCCGATGTAATTCGCCTTGACCAATAACCTTGTAAATCTCCCTTTAAAGCTTCGGGCTTTCCAATGCCTTCAAAAGGGGTACGCATACAACTTCTGATCAGGTCATTGATTCGTTTTAATATTTTCTTATCGACTTTTTGCCAATACAAATAATCTTCCCAAGAAGAAGTGGACCAAGTCAATTTCATCTATTCGATCAAGCCTTTTTCAATACCACTTCCCTCTTCTAGTTCTTTGATAGAGTTTAATAGAATATCCCTGTTTTTTCCTGTCAGCAGATAAGTGGTTTCTTTTAATGAGTTGTATTCATCCAATGATATCAAGACGAGGTCTTTACCCCCCTTCCGTTTGATAATGACGTCGCTGACATCATTGATTACCTTATCGAACCAATGCTTCAAATTTGAACGAAACTCGGTGTAATTTACTGTTTCCATACTTCAAAGATAATAAAAAGTACTTAAGCAAGTACGTTAGAACGATTGTTTTAACAGCTTTGGCACGAGTTTTAAAGTGCTGTTGTAACTAATCATATTGCGTATTCCCCCGCCAGTGCGTTCCAAGGCTTCGGGAGCATCACGTTCCTTTCGGTTTATTCGACTCAAAAGACCAAAAACCTCAGAATAGCAAACTATTATGAAACATAAGTGCGACTCCTGCTCTAAAGATAGGTCTTTTTAAGTGTTTTGGTGGGGGCGAAAAAAACGGCGGGCAGGCATAAAAACACTCAATTTTACCGCATCTGGAAAAGGATGATTTTGGGGGGAGAGGTTGTTTGTGGGACACGGGCGGAACGCCCGCGCAAGGGGAGACATAAAACATAAATCTGGGTTTTATTTTGTGGGGACTTTATTTTCTACCAGCTTTATAGCCTATTTCCTTTCGGGGCTTTTCTTCTGGTTTTGACAATAGATTTTGAAGGACTTTGTAAATCTCGCTGAACTGTTCATTTGTCTGGGATTCCATTTGCCGGATTTTGGCCATTATTTCCTCGTAGTTGTTCGCAATTTTCCTTAACTGGACAAATGTCTTTATGATTTGGATGTTCATCTGTACAGCCTTTTCGCTATTCAGAACACTTGACAGCATTAAGATCCCGTATTCTGTAAACACAAAAGGTGCAATCCTGATTCCCATAACATCACGATTGGAAGAAGCGTATTGTGTTCTCCATTCTTCCAATTCTTCTTTGGTAAGTTCAAACATAAATTCCTCAGGAAAACGATTTATGTTTCGTCTGACTTGTTCTTTCAATCGTCTTGTCTCAACGTCATAAAGGCCTGCCAAATCCCTGTCCAACATTACTTTCTGCCCTCTTATGACGTATATTTTATTGATGATTACTTCGTCTGGGATGGTTATTTTATTGCTCATTTCTTGATTGATATTTTCGGTGCAAATTTAAAATTTTTAAAATTGGGTATCGCAATTTGCGACACCCAATTATGACTCTTGTTTTTAAGACTAACCTATTGGATGGAAGTTGTTGACCATTTCGTGAAGGTTCTCTAAATCGTTCTGTAAATATCTTTCGGTCGAACTTATGTAACGATGTCCAGCCAGATATTGAACTTTTCGCAAGTTATATTGCCCTAACCAAATGGTAATTACACTTGCCCCGTAGTGCGCTCCCGGGGCTTCGGGAGCATCACGTTCCTTTCGGTTTATTCGCCTCAAAAGACCAAAAACCTCATAATAGCAAACTATTATGAAACATAAGTGCGACTCCTGCTCTAAAGACTGGAAAAGGATGATTTTGGGGGGAGAGGTTGTTTGTGGGACACGGGCGGGATGCTCGCGCCAGCCGGGGAACTTTACAGAATACCGCTTTATCAACTTTTGACGCATTTTGTAAAGTGGCTGGGTTTTTTGCCCTGGGGAGTTGTTTGGACGGAGCTCAAGACGGGCTTTTGAGCTTGGAGGTTGTTGACCACATTTTCCGGTAGTCGCTTATCTCGATCAATATTTTAATGGTAGCCTATATGTACTGCGCATTCTTATGATTCGGATTTGTTTGGCCGTTACTTGATAAGCTATTCGATAACGGTGCTTTTCAAAGGCCCTGATACTCCCATCATTATTTTTTCGGTATTTATCCAATGGATAACGTTCTGGGTCTTTACCGATTTCCCTCGCCTTTTGCAATATTTCCGATCTTACTTTTTCCGCAGATTGGAGAGAGTCTTCCTTGATTTTCCTATATGCCTTTTCAAGTTGTGCTCCAGCTGACTTGCTCCACACAACGGGCAGGTTATCTTTCTCTACCATTTTTTGGACATCTTTTCCATTTCTGCTTGGGTATAAAAATCGCCTCGCTCAATTTCATCGATACCTGCATCTATCTCTGCATTGTACTGCTCAATGGTTTCCCGCACGTCTTCTTCATAAGTTTCCGCTAGGGCATTTACAAGCTTTATAAACCTATTATCGGCATTTTTTACATAGTCCAAAACGTGCTGTCTTAAATTTAATGTTTCCATAATCCTGATGTTTATGCTCATAACAAAGATAATTTATATTTATTTGATTATAGTTCCTCAATGCAAAAGATAACTTTTGTTTTAGGACCTACGGAATTGGAAATGGGAAATAATTGCCCCCGCTGGTGCGCGATTGCATCGCGTTCCTTCCCCAATTCTTTTTTTGCCAAATCCAGATTCAACCATAATACCGAAATATCACAATATCATCCAACAATCCTTTTTCATCTGCATAATCCGAAGCACTGCTATAAACATAATCTTGCGCCTTATAAACCAATCCAGCATCAACAGGATTATTGTGGACATAACTGATCTTCTCCCAAATAACCTTGTTGCTCCACAACTCGATGGGTTTATTATCGTGTCTCCAAAACTGATACTCTTTCACATTGGAGGATTTTGCGACAGCTTTCTTAAATTGCTCCAGTAGAAATTCCTTTCGACTCTCTCGTGGATTCTCCTGTATGGCTTTTACGACAGCCTTGCTCGTAAACCGTTTAAAATCTCCTAACAGAAGCGACGGATGCTGACCCTTTACACTTCGAAAAACCAAGTGGACATGATTCGTCATAATACACCATGCTATTATCTCCATCCCTTTCTCCTTTTGGCAAAAGGAAAGGCTTTGCAATAGAATATCTTGTACTCATTGCGAGTAAAAACATCGAGCCATTCCACAACAGCGAAACTTACAAAATAAAGACCTTCTGGATTATGGAACCTGCCAGACGGCAGGCTGGCTTATAATTACGACTCATACTCTAAAGATATTGTTATTTCTTAATGTCAGGAAAACAAAGGATGCCAAATGATATCGACACAAGAAAAGTTAGTACTGTCACTACATTCAAGCTTGGGAGACCACGCGATGCAATCGCGCGGGAGCGGGGCGGGAGTGGGGTTAGTTGTATTCTCTGGCAACCTACTAATTCATTCCAAATTCCTGTTGCTTTTCTTTTTTAAACCCAGTAATAAAATAATCATCAAAAGAAGGGAGTTTAAAAAATATATGATCCCTCTCATTTCATAATATTGTCGATATAAGTCTGTGCTACTATATTCTTCTTTTAAAATAGCAGAATAATCAAAATGTGCTAGATAGTAATTGATGCCCATAAAAATTAAAATGATTACTGATAATATTATTACTGTGGTTATAATTCTTGCGTTGGAAATGATTGTTTTTACGAAATAAGAATATAACAGGTATATCAAGCCATTTGTTAAAAGTACAGCAATCACTATGCCTGATATATACATCGTCTCATTCAAATGATAATTAAATAACAAGACATCATTTAATGATAATAATATTTCAAAAATATTGCTATATATAAGATATACTATTATACCCATTAAGAAAATATTATATTGTGACTTCTTCATGATTATTCTATTATAAGAGGTATTGGATTTGGACTATATTTATAACTATTTGTTCTTGGCGCTAAATTTGTTTTAATATAATTTATAGCCTTTGTATTAAGAGTTTTAGGCTCGTACGCATGCATTTTACCCGCTTCCCTGTGCTTTAACCCATTTTGATAACCTTGGCTTTCGATGATGTTCCAGGTGTTATGTCTCTTAAGCCACTAACTTGGGATTTGCCTTCAAATCCACGGTCATAACCAATTCTCTCCATAGTCGATCTATCATTACGAGGATCCCATTCATAAGTTTGTCCATCAATCTCAGTAGAATGATTGTCAATGTTGTACCCATATTTATTTCCAAAATTTTTATTTGCTTCTGGATTTAAATCATCTCCTGATTCTACCATCTTTTCCAATTCCTTAATGGCTGAATCCTCGTTTTCTTTTCGAATAACATAGGTTTCATCATTTTTGTCATCCGTATTCGCAATTGTTTCCCCTTTCTCGTTCACAAACTTTGTGGGTGGTGCTGCTGCCTCTGCTTCTCTATCAACCGCGGTCATTCCTGCTCCATCTCCAAAATCGTAACTCTCCACCGCTCCAGTGTTTGTGCTCATTCCATAACTATCCGTGGCAATTGGCGCCATCCCATCCGGATCAATAAAAAAGATGGGATTGTTGAAGGCATAATTGTACGGCGAGTGCCTGCGCATCATCTCCGCCAGCGGATCCAGGTTCATCCACCGGCCCAAAGCAGGATCATAATTCCTCGCACCGAAATCATACATATCCACATCAAACTCATCCTGGTACTCCTTACCGCCGAACTTGTACTTATGGCTATCCCCCAAAAACGGGTTCACCGGCGTAAGCACGATACCCGTGCCGGGGCCATCCCCATCGTCCGTAGCAAATATCTGGTGGAAGCTGTTGTAACCACTGTGTTTGAAGCCATAAGGATAGTAGTGGTCCTCCTCCAAAATAGAAATCTGGTTATTGTTGCTCGGGTCCTGGGCATATTTTAATCTAATATTTCCTAAGTGGTCGGTATAGGTAAAGACATACTTAAAATCATAGCTCGTTCCACCCCCCAAACCTGCCGGCAGGGCCTTGACATAGCCTTCGGAATAAGGGAAGAAATCCAGTGTGTTGTTGGTGTATTGGAAGCCATCCATATATTCGGTCGTAGTTATTGTGGTGCCATCGGTTACCTTTTTCTTTAGTTTTATTCCTGTGGCGTCATAAAAATACTCAATTTTACCGCCACTTAAAAAAGTTATTTTGCTGGGTAGGTTTAAATGGTTGTAGGAGATATTGGATATCTTTTTATAAGGGTCGGCCGTAAGGTTGCCGTATTTGTCGTACACAAAGGTGTCGTTGGCACCGGCTCCGTTCATATTGAACCCCGCGGGGTGGTTGGTCTTATCAAGTACTTTTTGCAGCTGGTTGCCCGCGTCATACGTATAGTCCAGATCGTCTATGGCCAATACCTGGGTGGCCAGGTCCCTTTGGCCGTTGCGCTTTAGGGAAAGGATGTTGCCGTTGCGGTCGTAGCTGTACTCGGTGCTATAGGAATCCGCCCGGGGAATGGTGGTGGTGGGCTTTTGGTAAAATGCGGCCAACAACCGGTTCTGGTAGTCGTAGCTGTACCCGTACTTTCGCTGTACAATATCACTGCTGGTCTTCCAAAAAGTCTCGGCTATATTACCGTTATAGAGACTCTCTACCGCCCCGTTTATATCATCTGTAACATCGGTATAGTTAATCTTAAAAGCAAATAGGTTCTGAGGGTCATTTCCTTGTCGCGCGAGGTTTTGAATATCGTTGATCTCCGTGAGCCAACCGCGAATGTTGTATTTGTAGTCCACGATCTGTAAGGGGGCTCCACCGGATACATCCGTGCCACCTACCTTTTTGCTTTTGAGGCGGCCCAGGGCATCGTATTCATTTAGCGCCAACAACTGTTCAGGGGCATTGCCTATTTTTTGGACATGCTTCAGGGGGCGGGATTGGTCGGTGTAGGTAAAAGAGTTTCCAATTCAAAACGTCGTGATTCAAAACGTCCTGATTCAATACAAAGAATGCTACCTTCAAAACAAAGAGTGCTACGTTCAACCACAAAGAGAGCAATGTTCACCCACAAAGAGTGCTACGTTCATGCGCACTTAATGTATTGTTCATGGGGGTCTAGTGCTACTCGAGTGCTACGTTTACTCTACTCGAGTGCTACTCATCCCCTAGTATCAGCCTAGTATC
>JBARWQ010000014.1:0-59428 GCA_049646885.1 Aequorivita sp.
CAGAGCCTATCTCCGTTTGACTTTACAGGTTAAAATTAAATATAAGAAATCGATAAAGTAAAATATGTTATTAACAAGAAGTTCAATAAACTGGATATAGTGTCAATCAAATATATGAATGGACAAATTCCAAATTCCAAACCATAAACAACAAACAACAAACCCCGTTCTGGGTTAAAATACTCCCAAACTCTTTTTATTCCTTTCTTATCAGTCCATCCTTTCGTATTTTAAAGTGAAAATTCACCCAACATAAAATTTAACTATGAAAACATTAAAGTTTAGCAACGGCGACAAAATGCACGCCATCGGTCTCGGTACTTGGAAAGCGAAGGGAAACGAACTTAAAAAGGCGGTAAAAGATGCATTGTACGCAGGATATAGGCATATAGACACCGCCAAAAATTACGGCAACGAGGAGATAATCGGGGAAGCTCTTGCAGAAGTTTTTGCCGAGGGAAAAATCTTCAGGGAAGATGTGTTTATCACCTCGAAACTGTGGAACGACGCCCATGCGTATGGACAAGTCATCCCCGCCCTCCAAGAATCGCTTCGGAAATTAAAACTCAATTACTTAGACCTCTATCTCATCCACTGGCCGGTGGCCTTTCGAAATGGGATCGATTTCCCGAGGAGACCCG
The DNA here is from genome assembly GCA_049646885.1 of Aequorivita sp. GTDB lineage: Bacteria > Bacteroidota > Bacteroidia > Flavobacteriales > Flavobacteriaceae > Aequorivita. The sequence continues at coordinate 642 of JBARWQ010000014.1, forward strand.
ATGATTATCTTACTCCAGAAGAGGCTCCCTTGATCACAACTTGGCAACAGATGGAAAAAGCCAAAAAAGACGGCCTTGCGAAGCATATAGGAGTTTCAAATTTCAGTGTAAAAAAATTAAAAGACCTAATTTCAAAAGCGGAAATAAAGCCGGAAATGAACCAAGTGGAACTGCATCCCCTACTTCAACAAGATGCGTTGTTAGAATATTGTAAAAGTGAAAACATTCTCGTCACCGCCTACTCCCCTTTGGGCTCCGGAGATCGTGCCAAGGCGATGAAAGCAGACAACGAACCCAATATGATAGAAATAGACCTTTTAAAGGAAATCGCCAGAAAACACAACACGCTTGTGCCACAAATCCTTATAGCCTGGCATAACCACCGCGGATGTGCCGCCATTCCAAAATCCACCACTAAGGCTCATATTATATCCAACTTTCAAGCTGCCGATGTTTCCTTAACCGATTCCGATATGGAGAAAATTGCCGGCCTAGACCGACACTTTAGATATATTACGGGGAAATTCTTTGAAGAGCCTTCAAAAGGATATCAGAATTTATATGATGAATAGAGATATGGAATAGACGGAAGGCACTGATGGGTTCTGGTTTTGTAATAAATCCCTACACCCTTCAAAAACCGTCATTCCTATAAAAAAAGGACCTCACAGATTTTAAAACCTGGGAGGTCTATCTTTTTGAATTAGAAGTCTCTTATTTAGCGATATTTACCGACCGAGTTTCACGGATAACGGTAACCTTCACCTGTCCGGGATAAGTCATATCGGTTTGTATCTTTTGGGAGATTTCAAATGAAAGTTGGGCGGCTCTTTCATCGCTCACTTTTTCACTTTCAACCATAACCCTCAATTCTCTTCCCGCTTGTATGGCGTATGCCTTATTAACCCCATTAAAGCCGAAAGCTATGTCTTCCAAGTCCTTCAAACGCTGAATATATGAGTCCAATACCTGACGGCGAGCTCCGGGTCTGGCACCGCTTATGGCATCACAGACTTGTACTATTGGCGATAACAGGTTAGTCATTTCTATTTCGTCGTGGTGAGCCCCTATAGCGTTACATACCTCAGGTTTCTCTCCATACTTCTCCGCCCATTGCATCCCTAAAAGCGCGTGGGGCATTTCGGTCTCCATCTCTGGAACTTTCCCAATATCGTGCAATAAACCAGCACGCTTGGCAAGTTTGGCATTTAGCCCAAGCTCAGCAGCCATTACCCCACAAAGTCTAGCCACTTCACGGGAGTGATGCAATAGGTTTTGACCGTAACTAGAGCGGTATTTCATACGTCCTACAGCCTTGATTAGTTCAGGATGCAGACCATGGATACCCAAGTCTATAACAGTTCGTTTACCAACCTCTATAATTTCTTCCTCAATTTGTTTGGTGGTTTTTTGAACCACTTCCTCAATTCTTGCGGGATGGATTCTACCATCGGTCACCAATTTGTGGAGTGAAAGTCTTGCAATCTCCCGTCTAACCGAGTCAAAGCAGGAGAGGATAATGGCTTCCGGAGTGTCATCAACTATGATCTCGACCCCTGTAGCGGCCTCAATTGCCCTAATGTTTCTACCTTCACGCCCAATGATTCTTCCTTTTACATCGTCACTTTCCAGATTAAAAACTGAAACACAGTTTTCAACCGCCTCCTCTGTTCCAATACGCTGAATGGTATTGATTATTATTTTCTTGGCCTCTTGTTGAGCCGTCATTTTAGCTTCTTCCACCGAGGACTGGACAAAAGCCATGGCCTGTGTCTTAGCTTCTTCCTTCAAACTTTCCATCAATTGGGTTTTGGCATCTTCAGCTGAAAGGCTGGAAATCACCTCCAATTGCTCAATCTGACTGCGGTGCATTCGGTCCACCTCTTGTTGGCGTTTTTCGAGCACTGCAATTCGATCATCAAAGTCCTGTTGTTTGTTTTCCAAGTCCGCGCTTAATTTTTTGTTTCTCGACAGTTCGTTGGATACTTGCGACTCCTTGTCTCGGACCCGTTTTTCTGCTTCGGAAATCTTCTTTTCCCGGCTCAATATCACCTTTTCGTGTTCTGCTTTCAGTTCCAGAAATTTTTCTTTCGCCTGCAGTATTTTGTCTTTCCTTGTGGTCTCGGCTTCCGATTTGGCTTCTCTCAAGATAGAGGCCGCAGTCTTTTTTGCGACTTTTATCAATCGCGAGCCATTGTTCCTTTCAAGTACTTTCGCTATCAGAAAGCCAATTAAAAGACCTACCAGGGCAAAGATTATACATATAGTTGTGTCCATCTTTTGTTTTCGTTTGTAAAAAAAAAGCCTACATCAATATTATTTATTTTGAATAAACTCCTTAAAAAAAAGTTTAGGGCTAACAAGCTGATCAAGTATCCGTACAAAGACGGCGCGCTTTTACAACTTCAACTCACCCTTTTTAAAGAATTCTTGTTGAGTTCACCAAAATTTAGTATTAATGTAGGCAGTAACCTTATTTTATGTAAAGAACGTTTACGACAACTGTTCTATCAAAAGCCGATCCAAAGCCTGAAGCTTGTTTTCGGAATCTAGCGTATCACTGGTATTGTCGATTTCTTTTTGCTCTACCTGGGCGGCAAACTGAAGGGCACACATGGCCAGAACATCCTGTTTGTCGCGCACGGCATAACTTTGCTCGAACTTTTTAATCATTTCTTCTATCTTCTTGGAGGCCAAGCGCAATCCCTCTTCCTGCAAAGGATTGATGGTCAAGGGATAAATCCTGTCCGCAATCGATATTTTTATTTTTAATGGTTCGGCCATTGTTATATTTTAATCGGAAAGCTGAATGATACATTGGTCAATTTCCCGAATCAGAGCGTTTATTTTGAGTTTCGTTTCTCGATTATATTGGTCGCTGCCAAGTAATGAATTTGCCAATCGCAAGGACTGACCTTTATCTTTCCAAATGGCAACTTGTTCTTCCAATTCTTGTTTCTCGGCGTTCAAAATTCCGAGTTCCTCTTCTAATTTCACATTGGTTTCTTTTAATCTTTTTTGCTTGTCAAGCAATTTGCCAATGTTTTTTTCAAGAGAACCAACAATTTCAGAAAGATTACTCATTAAAAAGAATTATTCAATACTTCACCTACAAAGTTAGCATACCCTTTCTAATTAGCAAATTGTTTTTGTGTTATTTTTCATCAGTTTCAGAAGGAAGGCCGAGTATAGTGAAAATCACCATTCTATCTAAATTATTTAAAATACAGGACTTCAATTTTTCAAATAATCCACTTTTTCGTATAATTGTTGAAACACACAATAAAACTCCCAACATTCCTTTTAGTTATAAGCGATTTTTATCTTTGCAATATGAAGAAAATATGTTTGATGCTCCTATTTTTGGGAAATGTGTTTTATGGGCAGTCCCCGATTCCAATCGATTATTTTGCAAATCCACTCAATATAAATCTCATCCTTTCCGGCGGTTTTGGGGAGCTTAGATCCAACCATTTCCACAGTGGGCTGGACATAAAGACCCAACAAAGGGAAGGCATAGCCGTATATGCCAGTGCCGATGGCTATATAAGCAGAATAAACGTGCAGCATTACGGCTATGGGAAAGCCTTATATTTACTTCATCCCAACGGATACACCACTGTATATGGACATTTGCAAAGTTTTGCAGGGGAAATAGAGAATTATGTAAAGGATAATCAATATAAAAAGGAAACTTATGAAATCGAGCTTTTCCCAGAGGCCTCTCTCCTACCCGTAAAAAAAGGAGATTTAATTGGATTTTCGGGGAATACAGGTGGCAGCGGTGGGCCACACCTCCACTTTGAAATCCGAGACAGCGCCCAACGTCCCATGAATCCTTTGTTGTTCGGTATTGAGATTCCGGATAGCAAAATCCCGATTGTTACCAGTCTTTTTGCCTACCCCATTAGCGAGGATGCGCACGTAAACCAGAGCCAGAATCGCACGAAACTTCGGCTTATTAAACAAAAAGACGGCTCGTATAAAACGGAAAATCTTATTGCTTATGGCAAATTAGGCTTTGGCATCTCCACTTTCGATCAACAGGATGGGGCTTCAAATAAAAACGGTGTTTATCGCATCACTTCCACCTTGAACAATGTGCCAAAGTTTGATGTTCGTTTCGATAAATTTTCCTTCGATGAAACCCGCTACTTAAACCGTTATACCGATTATCAATACTATATGACCAACAAAAGCCAGGTGCAAAAGCTGTTTCGGGAAACGAACAATCCACTCAGTTTAATAGTACAGGAAGACGACAGCGGTTACGCTCAAATCCAGGACAGTCTGCATTATTCATACACTATTTCTGTTAAGGATTTTAAAGATAACAACCTTTTTATAGTCATCCCGATTGAAGGCAAAAAAATGGAAATCCTGGACAAAAAAGAAATCGCAAAAACTGATGATTATATAAATGCCGACCATGCCACCTCCATTACGAAGGGAAAATTCAGTATTTACATCCCAGCAAACAGTCTATACGAAGATGTTTATCTGGACATTCAGGCTAAAAGCGACACACTAAAGTTTCACGAGGATGTGGTGCCTATTCATAAATTCATTACTATTACAACAGATATTTCCAACTATCAGGACGAGGACAAGGATAAACTGTTTCTTGGACGCCTCGGTTTTCGGGGGAAACCCAATTATACCACCACTACCCGTGAAGGCAACAAACTCACCGCCAGGACACGTACATTTGGTGATTATGCAGTGATTTCCGACACTCTGGCCCCAGAAATAAAGCCAGTAAATTTTGACGAAGACAAATGGATAAGCGACCAACAAGAGCTAAAAATAAAAATAACCGACGACCTCAGTGGGATCAGTTCCTATCGTGCCACCATCAACGGGAAATTTATTCTAATGGAATACGAGTACAAAAAAAACCTTCTAACCTATAGTTTTAAGGACGATATAAATCAAGAAACCGAGAACAATTTGAAACTTATTGTTGTAGATAATGTGGGAAATAGTGCTACATTTGAAGCAAAATTTTTCAGAAAACAAATCTAAGCATTGCTTTTGAAAACGATCCAACTTCCGCTATATCTCCTTTTTTTCTTATTGGCCACCGTGGTATTTGCCCAAAAGGCAACTATAAAAGGAATTATTCTCGACGAATTTAACGAACCTGTTTCCGGTGCGAATATAACGTATAACAACACGGGAACTATCTCCGATCTCTATGGATTTTATATTTTGGAAATCCCTTCCAAACAAAATATAGTACTCACGTATTCACATCTTAGCCATAAAAGAGTCCAAATTACGGTGAACCTTTCCCCCAACGAGGATTTTGAGTTCAACCCTGTGCTGAAAACCAGCGTGGAACAAATTAGTGAAGTAGTGATCTCAGGGCGTGAAAATAGACGGGTGGAAGGCGTAACCAGTATTACTCCGGAATTGATCCGCAAAATGGTGGGTGCCAATCCAGGGGTAGAAAACCTTTTAAAATCATTGCCAGGAGTAAACAGCAACGACGAATTGAGTACCCAATATGCGGTAAGAGGTGGAAATTACGACGAAAACTTAGTTTATGTAAACGAAATTGAAGTTTACCGACCCTTCCTTATCCGAAGTGGACAACAAGAAGGTTTAAGCTTTGTAAACAGTGACCTTACCAGCAATGTGGAATTTTCGGCGGGAGGTTTTCAGGCCAAATTTGGCGATAAACTCTCTTCGGTACTCGACATAACCTACCGTAAGCCAGTGACTTTTGGAGCAACCTTGGATCTCAGTCTTTTAGGAGCAACCGGTTCAGTAGAAGGAATGTCAAAAGATGGAAGGTTCACTGGAATTGCTGGGATTCGCTATCGTGACAACAGTCTTTTTGTGAAGGCCAAAGAAACTGAAACCAACTACCAACCTACTTTTGCCGATGCCCAGACCTATCTTACTTATAAGGTTTCAAATAATTTTGAAGTGGGCTTCTTAGGAAATGTCTCCATAAACGATTACAGCTACCAACCCTTGACGCGGCAAACCAATTTTGGAACCCTCACAGATCCCATTGCGCTAATCGTTTATTATGAAGGTCAAGAGGAAGATAAATATCAGACCTACTTTGGTGCTCTAAAATCTACTTGGGTAGTATCGGAGAACTATACAGCCAAGTTTATAGCCTCCTTATATCAAACCACAGAACAGGAACACTATGACATCCTTGCCGAATATTATTTAGGAGAAGTAAACACAGATATTGGAAGCACTGGTTTGGGCGAAGTGAAACACAAGCGAGGCGTAGGCGGACAACTCACCCACGCCCGTAACGATTTGGATGCTCTTATCCTAAATGTAGAACACAAAGGAAATTTAGCTCTTGACGAAAACAATATTGAATACGGCATAAAATACACTCGAGAAGATATCCGGGATCGCGTAAAGGAATATGAAATTATTGATTCTGCGGGCTTTACGGTCCGCCCTCCTATCCTCCCTGGAAACAATCAGCCTTACCAACCTTATGCTTCGCCTATAGAGCCATACACAAATATTAGCGCTATGAACGATGTACAAATTGACCGACTTTCCGGCTACGCCCAATGGAGCCGTAGAACCAGTTTAGGAAGCAGCGATGTTTGGCTTAACGCAGGAGTACGCGCCCACAATTGGACCGTAAGCGGCAAGAATATAGCCAGTACTACCCAAACTGTTTTTAGTCCCCGGGCACAAGTGTCGTTAAAGCCTGCTTGGGAGATGGACATGCTTTTCCGTATTTCAGGGGGCATGTACCATCAGCCCCCATTTTATAGAGAACTGCGAGATTCAACCGGAACCGTCCGTCCTGGGGTAAAAGCACAGCAATCCATACACGTGGTCTTGGGCAATGATTATAGCTTCAAAATGTGGGATCGGGCATTTAGACTCAATAGCGAATTGTACTATAAAAACTTGACAGACGTAAACCCTTACACCTTGGAAAACGTAAGGATCCGCTATCGAGCTAACAACAATGCCGTAGCTTATGCCTATGGTTTAGACGTCCGTTTGGCAGGGGAGTTTGTTCCAGGAACTGAAAGTTGGGTGAGTTTCGGCTATATGAAAACCGAGGAAAACATTGACGATCGCGGCTATATTTTCCGACCTACCGATCAACGTTTGAAGTTTGCCATGTTGTTTCAGGATTATGTAAAGGTGATTCCCGACCTTAAAATGTATTTAAACCTTACCTACAATACCGGCCTTCCCGGCGGTTCGCCAAGTTATGCCGACCCTTATAACTATCAGGTTCGACTACGCGATTATAAAAGAGCGGATCTAGGGGTAAGCTACGTAATTATCCACGAGGGCAAACTGCGAAACAGCGGTTGGTTAAAGCCTTTTAAAGAGCTGAGTATCGGTGCCGAAATCTTCAACATCTTCGACGTCCAAAACTCCATTACCAACACCTTCGTACGGGATGTGTATTCCAAAATGCAATATTCTGTTCCGAACTATCTTTCCCCACGGATTTTCAACATTAGGGCGTCAATGAGGTTTTAATGGAATATATTAAAGCTAGCCGACAAGACTGTCTTTTTCGATAAACTCCTGTAGCACTTCAATTACATAATCCACTTCGTCTTTGGTGTTGAAAATGGAAAAGGAAAAACGCACAGATGGTTTTTGAAGATCTTCTTCCGATAGGATGGCATTTAAAACATGTGATCCGGATTCACTTCCGCTTTGACACGCACTGCCCTTGGAACAGGCAATTCCCTTTAAATCCAATTGGAAAAGCAAGAGCATCGCTTTTTCAGGGAGAATGGGCAAACACACATTCAACAGTGTATAGGTGCTATTGACCAGATCGCCACACCCACCGTTAAACTTCGCTCCCTCGATCTTTTCAGTTATTTGTTGTTTGAAATATTCTTTAATACCGGTAATATAGGCCCGTTCTTTTTCTAGATTCTGATATGCAATCTTTAAGGCCTCGGCCATTCCCGCAATGGAGTGTACCGCTTCAGTACCAGCCCGCATGCCTCGCTCCTGCTCCCCACCTATCAAGATGGGCTTAAGACCCGAGTTTTTTCGGATAAAGGCAAAGCCCGCACCTTTGGGGCCATGGAACTTATGTGCAGCGGCAGCGGCAAAATCGATGGGAATGTCGGAAAAATCCAATCTATAACGACCCACTGACTGCACGGTATCACTATGAAAAAGGGCATTATACTTTTTGCATAGCACGGCAGTTCTCTTCAAGTCTAGAATATTTCCAATCTCATTATTAACGTGCATCAAGCTTACCAAGGTTTTCTTGGAAGTATCTTTCAATAAGCTTTCCAAATGTTCAAAGTCAACATTGCCGCATTCATCCAAATTCACATAATTCACTTGCATTCCATACTGCGATTCCAATCCTTCCAAGGTATGAAGGACCGCGTGGTGCTCGATCCTGCTGGAAATAATGCGCTCCACTTTCAAATCGCGAACACAGCTTCTAAGTATTAAATTGTCAGCTTCACTCCCACCCGAGGTAAAAATAATTTCACTGGCAACGACATTAAAATAAGAAGCAATCACCTTTCGGGAATTCTCGATCAAGGATTTAGAGGAACGACCATAAGAATGTGAAGATGAGGGATTTCCATATTCGGTTTTCAAGGTATCTGTAATACTGTGGATTACCTCGCTTCTAAGTTGGGTAGTGGCCGCATTGTCAAAATATACTTTCTTCATCACACATTTTATTTTTGAAAATCAGCTTCAATAATATCACGATCATCGTCAAAGGCAGCTGTATCCATTTTTTTGATTTGCAAAAATAAGGATTTTATAGGTTTTGCCGGTATATAGGTTGAAAAGAAATGCTTTACTTTGTAGCTGTGGAATTCTTGATTGGCAGAGGTATTTTTACAAGAAATTCAATAAAAATAAATTAGCACCCCTAAGAAAACTCACCCCTGCATCCATTTTCAGCTAATACAAATGACAATGAAAAAAATTCTTGCCCTGCTCCTCTTCCTTCCATTCCTACAAAGTTGTGACGACGGCGATGTGATTGTTACCAACTTCAATTTTGAGGATGCCACGCTTCAAAGCTGTGGCGATGTGGGCAATTATGTGTTTTATAAAGTGAATCCAAAGGTCTTTGAAAGTCTGTCGTTAAAACTCGGCACCACGGACAGTATTTATAACAAAGAGGAAATCAAAACCTATCAGCTTAACGGAAGCACCAATTTTGTAAACTATCGTATGTACGACGGGCCTTTGGGCAGCGATTATTTCTGCAGTAGTATTCCGCCAACTTCCCCAAGGGCCACCGCGGACTATAAGGGCAATTCCGGAAGTGTTGTTACGACCGTTAAATTTGTTTACGAAAACGAAAAATTAGCAAAAAAAACCTTACAAATCACTTTAAAAGATTTGGTTCTAATCAACGGTGATGAACAAATTATAATCGAAACCTTAGATATGGGGACCATCGAAAAAATACTGTAACCTCTATTCTCTCGGAGTTTCACAACGCTGGTTCTAACACAGATCGACCAACTTGCAGCCTAATGTAATTATGCCTTGTTCAAAAACACCTTTCATATTGATTCTTATTTTACATCTTTATATGCATCTAACAACCCATATATGTTGCAAAAACTAATCTTCTTGACCTTCTTGATTTCCACAGGCGTTTCAGCACAGATTGTCGGAAAAGTTACAGATACCCAAGGGCAACCCCTTCCTTATGTGAATATTTACATCCAAAACAGCTATATAGGCACGACCACCAACGATGCCGGCAACTATACTCTAAAGGTGCCTGAGACCAGAAAAACGCAAGAATACAAAATAAGCTTTCAGTTTTTGGGTTTTAAGACCCTAACAAAAAGTATTGCTCCTACCTCCTTCCCCCATATCCTAAACGTTGTTCTCGTAGAAGAAACCACAAGCTTGGAAGAAGTAGTCCTGAGCACCAAAGAGGATCCTGCTTATAATATCATTCGCAAAACCATTGCCCAGCGAAAGAAAAATCTAGAAAAATTAAGCGAGTACACTGCCGATTTCTATTCCCGAGGTATATGGAAGGTGAAAAACATTCCCGAAAAAGTATTTGGACAAAAAGTAGGCGATTTTGATGGGGCCTTGGATTCTACCCGTACCGGCATTGTTTATCTGTCGGAAACCATCTCTAAAATAGCCTTTCAAAAACCTGATAAGTTCACCGAAAGAATCATTGCCAGTAAAGTGAGTGGGGACGACAACGGTTTTAGTTTCAACAGTGCTGAAAGCGCGAATTTTTCTTTTTATGAAAACACCATCGTAATCCGAGCGGCACTAGTGTCGCCTATAGCCAGCAATGCCTTGAGCTATTACCATTACAAATTGGAAGGAGTTTTTTATGAAGGCCCAAAGTTGGTCAACAAGATTAAAGTGATTCCCCGTCGCCCCAACGACCAGGTTTGGCAGGGCTATCTATACATAGTAGAAGATGATTGGCAACTGTACGGTGTAGATCTTTCCACTACGGGTACTGCTATCCAAATACCCTTTGTGGATGAACTTAGTGTAAAACAGAACTACAAATTTGACGAGGAGATTGACTTTTGGGTGAAGATTTCCCAAACCATCGATTTTGGCTTTGGCCTTTTGGGAATGGAGGGAGATGGTGGTTTTATCGGGGTTTATAGCAACTACGACTTCAATCCTGAATTTACCAAAAAATCTTTTACCAATGAAGTGATTTCATTTGAACCCCAAGCAAATAAAAAAGATAGTTTATTTTGGAAAGGGAGTCGTCCAGTGCCACTGACCGACGAGGAATTATCCGATTATATAAGAAGAGACAGCATACAGATATTAAGACAAACCAAGCCCTACCTCGATTCCCTGGATGGCATATCCAATAAGCCCGGCATTCTAAGTCCTTTAACTGGATACAGCTATAAAAATTCCTTTAAAAAATGGTCCATTGGCTATGATGGTCCTCTTCCCAGAATCAACTTCAACACAGTGCAAGGCTGGAACGGAAAGGCGGCGCTTAATTTCAATAAATGGTACGATAGCAACCGTACCAATACCCTGTCGGCGAAAGTAGTGGCAGATTACGGACTTTCAGAGGATAGACTGAGGTTCTCTGGAAATATCACCCGCATTTTTAATTGGGTAGATAAGCTTAGTATCAGCCTTTCCGGGGGTAGCAAAGTGACCCAATTTAACGACTCAGAGCCTATTTCCCCGTTTATAAATACGCTTTCTTCCCTCCTTTTTGAAAAGAATTATATGAAAGTATATGAACTTAATTTTGGGAGAATAGGATATAGTCAAGAAATATTCAACGGGCTTCACCTATATGGCAACCTAGGATTCGAAAACAGGCAACCTCTGTTTAATACTACCGACTATGTACTCCTTAACAATGATAAAATAAGCTATACGAGCAACAATCCTTTGAATCTAGACGATTTTACCAATGCTGCCATTGTGGAACACAATATACTAAAAAGCAAGATTCGAGCTAGGATCAACTTTGCACAGAAATATTTTTCCAATCCGGATATGAGATTCAGCGTTGGTAACGACAATTTTCCCGAACTGAATATTGTTCTCACAAATGGCAATTCTCCCACCGAAAGGCATTACGATTATACACAGATAGAGGGAAGACTTAGGCAATCGGTTACTTTAGGCAACAAGGGAAGATTTTCTTACTTGCTCAAGGGAGGCGGGTTCGCAAATGGAAACGGGATTTCCTTTGTGGACTATAAGCACTTCAATGGGGATGAAACTTGGTTGGGAACCACTACAACTTATATTGACATATTCAACCTCATGCGGAATTACGAATTCAGTACGAACAAGGGTTATTTTGAAGGCCATTTGGAACATAACTTTAGGGGATGGATATTGGGGAAAATCCCAGGTATCAACCAATTAAATTTTAATTTAGTAGTGGGTGCGCATTATTTAAGCACAGAGACCAATAAACCCTATTCTGAGTTTTCCGTTGGTCTGGACAACTTAGGGATAGGCAAATTCAGGATGCTTCGGTTGGATTATGTCCGCTCCTTTCACAATGGCGGCAGCGACAGCGAAGTTGTTTTAGGATTAAAGTTTCTGAATATATTAGGCCTTTAAACGAGAAGATTATGAGAATACTGCTAAAATTATCTTTCCTTTTTCCGCTATTCACCGCCTGCATCCCTATGCAAAAAGTTCCAAGAGATGCTAAGATAGCTGATTTCTTTCATTTTCAAAAGGCAAAAGAATACGATGTCTCCAAATGGGCTGTCTTTCTTCCAGGCACTGGGGGACTTCAAATTTTTAAAGATACTACCCATTACTACAAGATGGCCCAACAGTTGAATGCCCACGGGATATCGGTCCTGCTGGTCGATAATGCGGCCGCTTACAAGGCCTCAAAACGAAAGATAAAGGAGGAGGAACCGGACCAGATACTTTGGACGCTGCAACAAGCCTTGACTTGGGCGAAAGAAAAAAACTTTATCGCTTCCAATTCCCAAGGTAGCTTAGTAGGTTGGTCACGGGCCGGACTTGGTGCAATTCCGTTGGCAAATAACCCCAGGCTGTTAAAGGAGCTTCATATTAAATCCATGGTTCTTTTTTATCCGGCCAATGCGTTCAATGTATCCCTTAAACCAGAAATTCCCGTATTGGTACTTACGGGCGGAAGGGACAGAATAATAAAGATGGACGATATACTCGATAAAATGGTAGCTGAAAATGTTACTATCAAAATCTACGACCAAGCCTATCACGGCTATGATGTGGCGAGCCTTGAAAAAGGAAAATATTTTCGGGTTATCCCTTTTATTAGCAAAAAAATCTATTTGCTGAAGTACAACGAGGAGGCCGCCAAGGAATCGATAGAGGAGCTTATTAAATTTCTAGATGAAAATTGAAAGAACCAATTAGTCTGAACACTACATTTTATAAATGAGATAAGAAGGATTGGAACAAACAACTAGTTCTTATCCTCCAACAAAGGTACAAAACGGAATTCGCCATGTTCCTTCTTCTCAAACTCAGTATCAGATTTTCGGGTAAAAACCGTCATTACTTGCACGTCGCCACCAACGGGTATCACAAGCCTCCCTCCTATTTTTAGCTGTGCCAACAAAGCGTTTGGGACCGAAGGCGCACCAGCTGTTACGATAATCCCATCAAAAGGAGCTTCTTCTTCCAAGCCTATATACCCATCACCAAAAACCATCCGTTTGGGTTTATATCCCAATTTTTGTAGAAAAAGCTGGGTTTTTTTAAAGAGTTCGTTCTGTCTTTCTATAGTGTAAAGCACCGCTCCCAACTCTAAAAGTACAGCCGCTTGATAACCGCTTCCCGTACCAATTTCGAGTATCTTATCCCCTTTCTTCACCTCCAATAGCTCAGTTTGTATCGCAACGGTATAAGGCTGTGAAATGGTCTGCCCCGCGGCAATCGGGAAAGCCTTGTCAACATAAGCATGCCCCACAAAACCGGAGTCCATAAAAAGATGGCGAGGTACTTTTCCAATGGCTTCCAAAACCTTTGGATCCGATATCCCCTTCCTGCGGATAGTTTCTACCAATTTCTTTCGCATGCCTTGATGTGTAAATGTGTCTTTCACTTTTATAGTTTTAAAATGTTATTTGTAATAGGATTTGGACAGCTATAAACCTGTATCCAAAATTAATGAATATAAAACCAATGGGATTATTATTTATTGTTATTGCCTATTTCTATTGTTTATTGTTATTGTTTATTGACAGGTTGTCGGTTGTGGGTTGTGGGTTGAGAAGGATGATCTTGTTTATTGTTTGGAATTTGGTACTTGGAATTTGGGGATTGGGGATTGGTTAATTCGTTAATTCGGGATTGGAATTTGGTGCTTCGTCGGTTTCACGCAGAGATCGCGGAGGGGTTGTTGTTTGGGTTTTGGTCCCGATCTATCGGGAGGTACTTGGATTTTGGTACTTGGAATTTGGTACTTGGAATTTGGTGCTTGGAATTTAAAATAGCGTCGCATATATCCTGTAGAAGTTTTAAAGTTTGCGAGGGACGGACTGAGTTATTGTTATTGTTTATTGATATTTTCAACTCGTTCTGACCTTCCTACATTGGGGAGGCATGCACTGTCCTTTTCGATCTTATTCTTGCCAAAAAAACGGCTGACACATTTTAGTGTTAATCGTTTGATTTTTGAGTGATCTCCGCCAGCCCCGAAGCTTCGGGGGAACCTGGAGACTATGAGTGATCGCGCCAGGATTCGAACCTGGGACCGTCTGCTTAGAAGGCAGATGCTCTATCCAGCTGAGCTACGCGACCGTTATTATTGATTATTGTTATTTTTTATTTCTATTTTTTGTTTAAACCTGCAATAACTTTTGGGAAAGTTAGGTGGCTATTAAAAATAAAAAAAGCCGAACAATATTAATTGTCCGGCCTTTTGTCGGGGTGGCAGGATTACACCCTTTCCCCACAATATTATATATATCAGTTAGTTACATATTCCGAAACTTAACTGTTAGCCGATTTGTTGACAAAACTATAAATGAACTTGAAGCAAAATGCTTTATTTTCTGATGGTGCAAATATATAATTTGTATAATTCAAACCAACATAAAAAGTCATTTATTTTATGGCCATTAATAGTACTTCAAATTCAGTTCATTGCACCTTATCATCTCTACTTATTATCTGTAAATTTCTTGCTACGGAAACAAATAAAATTAAGTAATCAACTATTTCATTATAGGTCTGTTAAGTGATTTACTACTATAGAAAAATTTGAGGTAGAGAGTATTCATACAATATTGCCGAAATATAAACGTCGCAAAATATTTTCCGGAAAAGGGACGGCATAAAGCCATCTCTTCTTCCCTCGCTTATTTATTCCGTTTCCTTTCCACTTCAAAATTTTGTCTTCCGTTTGCGTTCTGCTCAAATATTGTTTAATCTAAAAATCATTTAATTATGGAAACAAAAGTAAAGTCAAACGGAACAGCAAAAATGGAAAATGCAACCGTTAAAAAGGAAGTTCAAAAAAAGCTAACTGAACAAGCAATCGGTAAAACTGTTGTTCCTGAAAAGGAAGCAACAGTTGAAAAAACTGTAATCAATTTGGATGACAGAATTCAAAAGTTTGAAAAATTGAGAGGACTGGCCAATCAACGAGAACGGTTGACGGAAACATTGAACGAGCTTACAAAGTTCAATTACAATCAAGATGATTCAAGTTCCTTCCATTTAAGGGATTCACGTAATCTGGAATTCAAGACGACCAACACGAATTTAATCAAGTTGGTTACTACACATTTGCAGTCCACATTGGAACAACGTAAATCAGAGATTGAAGAACAGATTGTGAAATTTGAACTTTAATGAAGCTAATGTCTTCAAATTTAAAAGCCTGCTCGCAAGGGTAGGCTTTCTTTTTTTAATCATATCTGTCGTTAGGCAGTTCTAAAATCAAATATTATGTATTTAAATCGATTACAACAAGATGAAATTTTCGTTTCAAATGAAATGAAATCATTAAAAAGTATTACCGAAATGGAGTCTCGAAGAGGACTTGAAAATGCCATTATTTCAAATGGTAAGATAGTGAATGTGGTCTCGAACAGTTATGGCCATATTCCAAATGAACTATTTTTCAAAAAAGCCGAAGGGTTATTAATAGATGCCAATCTGAAATATCATAAACGCACTTTTAACAGAAATGACAGGTCTTTCATTACAGATTTTATAATCGAAGATGACAACCAGTTCTCTTTAAAGAATAGACAAGACAAGATATTACCAATGTTACGTTTCAAGAATTCCTATGATGGAAGCGAAAAAACTTCTGGACATTTTGGGTTTTATAGAGAAGTATGTGCAAATGGACTTCACGTATCACAATCTGAAATAGCCTTTTCAATAAAGCACAGCAAGAACAACACAGATTTGATAATGCCGAAATTGAACTTGCTATTCGATAAGTTTTTGGATAACGAATACTACGAAATCACAAGAAAATTCAGGGAAATGGAAGGAATCGTGCTTATCGATTCCAAAGCATTTGTGAAGGAGATATTGGAAGAAACTAAACTGTTCCGATATGAATGTAGCGACAAGAACAATAATCCTTCAAAGAAGTCCAGGGAATTATTGGATATGATAGCTGAAGAAGGACACGATTATTACGCAACGCCAACATTATGGGATGGTTACAACGCCTTTAATGGGATGGTTACAACGCCTTTAATTGGATGCTTCACAATTCCTTGAAAAAAACCTTTTCGCAACAGGAAAGGCTGGACAAGAGATTGTTCGATGAAATATATGCAATGGTTTAAAAAAACATTGTAAAAGGTTCATCCAGTACCTAACTAAACTGGATTTTTAATTAAACTGTGCACATATTAACCCGTTTAGCACATTTCCCTGCATTCCGCGAAAAGCTACATTTCGGGAAAAGAGCTGCACTCAAAAAAAGTCTTGGACACAATTTCAAAGATTCCGATTTCCATTCCACTTGCCCACTCATTCCCGAGAAAAACGGGAAGTGGTCAAACTCTATTCCAATCTACATCTTTAAAGTTAAGTCCGCTTTAAATCCTACTTCAAGAAGATAATCCGTTTAATAAACCGTTCAGCACTTTGCCGCTTCATTTCGCGAAAAGCTTCATTACGGGCAAAGAGCTTCGCTACAAAAGTCTTGGACCCAATCCCCGATTTTGGCTTTCCATTTCGCTAACCCCTTCCCGCTACGCTGGGAAGGGACGCTACATTCCCAAGCCAAAACCGTGAATGAAGTCCGCTTGTAATCGGAAAGCCAAAGCCTCGATTTTCTTAACAGAATTTCCGGCAAATCCTACTTTTGGATTTACTCGTAAATTCTTAAAAACCGAACCTTTGCCTTACACATTTTAAGGGGTTTATAAAGGATGAAGCCTTTGTTGTTTTTCGGGACAACGAAAAACAGGCACGACATAACCAATTCTAAATTAAACCCATTTGTTTTGTTCGCTAAACTTCCCGTAACGCTCTCGCCACAAATGGCTTTAAAAGAATTGCTAATGCCCTTATGGAACTTGTCGAGACTATACAAGTTTTAGTGAAAAATAAGGTTTCTACTTCCTTGAAAATCCAAGGATTTTGCTACGTCGCAGACACTCGTGATTTATTCCCTAAAAGTCTTGACAAAACCCACTACATCCATTGTGCGGAGCACGAAAGAAATCATGCAAACACCCCTTAAAATTTAATTCAGTTTAAACCAAAGAGGGAAATTATTAATCTTTTAAAACCTTGTATTATGAGTACTATTAAAAATCACGTACAGTTAATTGGAAATGTTGGACAAGAGCCAACCATTACGAACCTTGAAAGTGGTAAGAAAGTAGCCCGATTATCATTGGCTACCAACGAAAACTACAAAGACAGTAAAGGCGAAAAACAAACGGACACCAATTGGCACACCGTTGTAGCTTGGGGCAAGACTGCTGAAATCATTGAAAAGTATGCCGATAAAGGCAAAGAAATTGGTGTAGTTGGAAAACTAAAGACCCGCACCTACACTACGGACGATGGCAACCAACGCTATGTTACCGAAGTGGTAGCCGGTGAAATCCTTTTGATGGGCAGTAAGTAAAAAAGTAAAGAGGGCACTATCACCAGTTTTCAATTAGTTCGTGCCCTCTTCTTTTCATCATTAATTCTAAAAAGATATAACAATGAAAGCACAAGTTAACGAAATAAAAGAAGGATTGCAACATTTTCACGGTTCTGAAATGTTCTATCAAATCCCATTGATACGCACCCGATTTACAAACGGATTGAAATATTTAGCCAATGTAGCGGAATGCTTTTGGCTCATCACCGATGTTTCCGTAATCGCGAAAAGTTTGTTGAACCGAAGCCATTTCATCACAATAGATTTTAAAAGGCTATCGGAAGAAAAACAGGATTATACAGGCTATGAAGCTGAAATAATTTATAGTGATGGAAATGGGAATGTATTTGAAACGCATCGATACAACTTTACTGATTTTCCTTTAGATGAATTGCGTTTATATTTTGTGGATAATACGCTGATGTTACCAAGCGAATATTAGAAATATAGGCTATGATTTATCTAAATTATAACAATCTCGATGACGAAACCCAACAGCATCTACTTTCCGTTTCAAAAGAAGATATAGAAAGTAAATTTGGGAACGACCTTAAAGCCTACCCCAATAAACATCATATAGATTATGATAAGATATTGGACGAAGAAGCGATAAAAAATCTATATTCATATCAGTACATTTTTAACATCTAAATTGAAAACGAGAAATTAGACCTTTGAACTTTCAGAGGTCTTTTTTTGTGTCTTACTTTTTCAAAATTTTAAGAGCCAATATTCAGAAACTCGACGTCTTAAATTTGAATTTTTATTGAAATCCTATTTTTTGGTATCAAAACAAATCAATTGAGAGCAATCCGTATTTGAATATTATTTGCAAATAGAATATCTTTAAAATGCTGTTAAGCAGTACCATTTTTAAGTGCCATTATCACATTTTGATTTGACTTTCTTCGATAATGATACACATCAAAAATTAAACATATCGGAATTTTTAATTCCGTAAAAAAAGCAACTGGCTTTTTAGTCAGGTTGTTTGAAAAATTTTGTCCCTGCGGGACGAATTTGGAGAAGCAAGAGGGTAACACGCCGAGGCGGTGTTAACGATTGGTTTTTAGTTGTAATTATTTGAAAATCAAATAATTACTGTTTTTAGAATTTAGGGAAACAATGAAGTTTTACAGTAAATCCCTTGGAAACCCCTATAAAACGGCAATTTTTTACAGTAAATGAACTCTAATCATCAAAAAAAATATAGTTTTTCGGCCATTAGCATCAAACCTAATGTGGCAACTCGTTTTCGGAAATTCTCGAAAAGAATTGCACGTTCGCATACCGATACGTTGGAAATAATGATGAACTTTTTTGATTTCAACGAGCTATCCCCAAATGAATCTTTGGGTGCAAATATGAGGACATTAGAGAATAGTTTAAAGAAACGAATCAATGCCCTTGTAGCTATTATTAGAGATATTGAAAAAAACCAAACCAAGCCCACCAATGCAATGTTGGAATTGCTCTTTCAGGAGAATCCAGAGGCAAAAGAACCGGAAGAAGAATTATTTGAATTTGAACATCAGGAACTGATTACCGAAAATGAAGAACTGGACCACTACCGCAATCGATATGAGGAAGTCCACCAACAATTCCATTCGGTAAAATACGATTTGGAAAAAATCATAGATAAGACCACTTATGTAAAAAGCAGTTTTGGAGGCGGTTATTTAAAACTGGATTTGAGCAAGGACGAATTTGAAAACATTAAACAAAAATTATAAAATGTATATCACAGTAACCAAACAGACATTAGATGGCAACTATGCCCAGAGCGTTTCCGATTTTGTGGCGTACCTCGAAAAAGAAAACGAAGATAAATCTATTGATGAAATGGAACATTTTTTTGACCAATATGGCGAAGAAATTTCTGGTAAGGAAGTCATAAAAGAAATAGACGGAAATACGGCTAAACTCAAAAAGACCGAACCCAAATTTTATTCCATAACGGTCAATCCAAGTGCATATGAATTGAAAAGATTACAAAATCATTCTGAAGAACTAAAACGGTACACCCGAGAACTGATGAAAGAATATGCTAAATCATTCAATCGTGAAATAAACGGACGAGCTATTACCGTAGATGATATAAAATACTATGCCAAAATTGAACATCAACGCACCTATAAAGGTACTGACAAGAAAATTCAAGAAAACCAACCTTATGCCACCAAAATACTTCAGATTAAGAAGGACATCCGGAAAATAGAAAGTGGCGAATTAGAGGGAAACATCAAAAAATTACAACAAAAAATGTCGCAATTGGAAAGAGACGCACCACATCAACAAAACGGCAATCGTATTGTTAGAGGAATGCCAAAAGAAGGTTCTCAAAGCCATATCCATATCATCGTGAGCCGAAAAGATATGTCAAATAAATACAGTCTGTCCCCTGGAAGCAAGTACAAAGCTTCGGAAACCGTATTTAATGGAAAACCTGTAAAACGAGGCTTTGACAGGGATAAATTTTTTAAGGCTTCTGAAAAGACCTTTGACACTTTATTTCAGTACAAAAGAAATTATGTGGAAACCTATACGGCACGCAAAACATTCCTTAAAAACCCAAAGCTGTATTTCTCTATCCTGTCGGGATTACCGACCAATGAAAAAGCAGCTGCCTTTAAAATGCTTGCCAAAGCGGGTGTGCCCATTATGAATATTCCAACAAACCAAGTACAGTTGGCATTAAAGGTAATCAACAAATTTAAAAAAGGAATTGACCGAGCCTTACAGTCGGGTTCTATTGGAATATGAATTTATCAATTGCACATATCATTGTTTTTATTATCGTCCCACTATTATTCATTGGTATTGTTCTGTATGCATTCCTACATCAAGACGAATCTACAAAGCGAGATAAAAAATATAAAGTATATTTTAAATTACGTTGGGGAAAGTTTAAAATTGACAACTTAAAAAGAGGTGCTTCAATAATTGGTTCCGCAGGAAGCGGAAAAACAGAAAGCGTGATTTATAACTTTCTACAACATTTTAGTACCCATCAATTTTGTGGCATCATACACGATTATAAGGATTTTGAACTTACTGAAATTGCCTATCCTTTGTTTAAAGATAAGGATATAAAATTTTACACCATTGCATTTGACCAAATCCATTATCGAGTAAACCCCATTGCCCCAAGATATTTGCCCAATGAAGAAAGTGTCAACGAACTGTCCAAAGTCCTAATTGAAAATCTCTTGGAAATTAATGAGTCCAGTTCTAATAGTACTTCCAAATTCTTCAACGATGCCGTGGAAGGTTTGTTGGGCGGAATGATTTGGAAGCTAAAAACAAGCTATCCACAATTTTGCACCCTGCCCCATCTGATTGCCATTTTTCAATCGATGACGACCAAAAGGCTGGTTTCTTTTTTAAGTTCCAATCTTACTTCTAAAAGTATGGCAAGCGCTTTTATAAATGGGATGGATTCCGATAAACAAACGGCAGGCGTAAAAAGCACCTTGGCCAATGCGTTTAAAAAGATAAGCTCACAGCAATTGTTTATGGCTTTGTCAAAAGATGAAGTGCCCTTGAATATAAATAGCCAAGAAAACCCTGCAATTATTTCCATCGTGAACCATCCAAAATATGAATCTACTTATTCACCAATCATTGCAGCGATTATACACACGGTTGTCAAACAAATGAGCATTAGGGGTCAAAGGTCATCCTTCTTGATGATGGAAGAAGCACCAACCATTAAACTGCTCAATATGCACCGCATTCCGGCAACGCTCCGAAGCTATGACATTGCCACTATCTATGTGATGCAGGACAAAGTGCAAAACGATATACTCTACGGAGATAAAATGAGCAAAGCCATTTTGAGCAACCTTTCTTATCAGTTTTTTGGAAAGGTCAATGACCCGGATACCGCCAAATACTACGAGCGTTTCTTTGAAATCATCAAAACACCAACCCACAGTATCAGCAAAAGCAGCGGGTTGAGTTTTGAGAGCCGCATTACCAAAGGGGAAAAAGAGGTTGCCAAACGGAGAGCGGAAGTTTTCTTTAAATTGAAACAAGGCGAGTTTATCGCATTTGCAGATGGAAAGGATAAAAAGATTCAATTCAAATTACAGTCCATTCAAAAGGAAGTGCCTCAAAAAACAAAGCAATATTCTAGTGATGATTTACAACTCAATTTTGAGAGAGTATATCGTGAAGTTGAGCAATTGTACAAAAGATAAAACACCATCTAATTTTAATCAAATTACACTCCTAATTCCAATTGATTTTTAACCAAATTAAAATAATCTGCTTTGTTTTTAACCAATTCTTTATGATTGCCTGTCTCAACGATTTCACCTTTCCTAAGAACAATAATTTGGTTCGCATTCTTGACCGTAGAAAGCCTATGAGCGATAATAAGAACTGTTTTACCTTTAAAAAATTCTTGTAAATTATCGTGGATAATTTTTTCGTTTTCGGCATCCAATGCCGAGGTAGCTTCATCAAAAAAGAGGTATTGAGGATTTTTGTACACTGCCCTAGCTATAAGAATGCGTTGTTTTTGCCCCCCGGAAATACCATTGCCCGAAGACCCTATTTTGGTATTCAACCCAAGCGGTAGGGAGTTGACAAACTCTTCTATATTGGCTATATGCAACGAATATTCTAACAGCTCTTTATTAGGGTTTTCATCCCCACAAACAATGTTTCGCTCTATTGTATCGCCAAAAATATAACCATCCTGCATAACCGTTCCGCAATGTTTTCTGAGGCTTAGGGGAGAGATATCTTTTATATTAAGATGATTAAAATATATGTCGCCCAAAACAGGTTCATAGAACTTCAAGAGTATTTTCATCATTGTAGTTTTACCACTTCCACTGGCCCCCACTATGGCGGTTACTTTTCCTTCTGGAATAAAAAGATTGATATCCTTTAACACAAAAGGAGATTTAGGACCTTCATACTGAAATGAAACATTATTAAAACGGATACCTTTCTCGATACCGTTTTGTTGAGTGTGTTTGTCGCTTATTAAATGTAATTGCCCTTCCTGTTCTTCTTCAGGGTGGTTTTGCACTTCGTTTAATCTGGTAAGGCTCAACTTGGCATCTTGCAGGGAGCGAAAGAAAGAAATGAGCTGACTTATTGGGGCATTCATTTGTCCAATAATGTATGAGACACTAAGTAGGGCACCCAACGTCATATGCCCTTGTACAACAAATATAGCCGAGAGAAAAGTAACTACAATGTTCTTCAGTTGATTGATAAATTCGAATCCCGATAGCTGTACTTGATCCAGCCGAAGAATACGAATATTTACTTTGAATAGTTTTTGCTGTATGTCTTCCCACTCCTTTCGCTTATAATCTTCAAAGTGGTTCAATTTCATCTCTGAAACCCCATTTATCATTTCGTATATAGATTGCTGGTTTTCACTGCGTTGTTGAAAACGGAAGTAATCTAATATTTTTCTTTTTTTCATCCAGAACAAAGACCAGAAAACTGAAATTACTGTAAGCGAAATATAGGCGACCAATATTCTGTAATCATAGTACCAAAGTACCACAAAGAATACTGAAAAGGTAATTATGGAAAATAGTGTGGTCAAACTTTGTGAGGTAAGGAAATTTTCGATGCGCTCGTGATCTTGTATTCGTTGGTTGAAGTCCCCCATCATTTTGGTGTCGAAAAAGCGAATTGGCAGTTTGAGCAATTTTTTTAGAAAATCAGAAATGATTTGGATGTTGATTTTGGTTCCAACTTTTAATAAAATCCAATCACGGAAAACTCCAAAAACAATATTGCCAAAGAAAAAACATAGTTGTGCCAGCAAGATGGCAGTAATAAAATTGATATTTTTTTTGCTTACACCATCATCGATTAGTTTTTGTGTAAGTATAGGCAAAACTAACGTGGTAAGTGTACCAAGTAGCATTAGTACAGCCAACCAAATCATTTGTTTTTTGTAGGGTTTAAGATACTTTAGTAAGTATTTGATGGAGCGTTTTTCTTCTTGTGATGGTGATTGTTCATAAAATACTTCAGTTGGTGTTAAAAATAAGGCCACACCCTTTAGTTCCCCATCGGGTAACCAAGATTTTATAAACTTTTGTTCGTTCAATGTAACCAAACCGTGACCGGGATCGGCTATTTTATAAACGTTTTTTTTGGTAAGAAAGCTTTTAGCCACTTTACGTAGCACCACAAAGTGGTTTTGATTCCAGTGCAGAATACAGGGCATGGGGGCTACAGACAGTTCTTCTGGTTTCAGTTTGGCGGCAAAAGGTTTAAATCCTATTTTTTGTGCTGCCTCGCTTATCCCCAACATCGACACTCCCTCTCGGGTAATAAAACAGCTTTCCCGCAGATATTGTAATCCAAATTCCTGCCCGTGGTATGCTGCCACCATGGTTAGACAGGCCGGACCACAGTCCATTTGATCGTGTTGAGGGGTGAATTTCATAAAATTATGAATTATTAATACTTTTCTCAGCTAGATATACTTCACTTCTATATTGTTTTTCTAACAAAGCGTACAGAATTAACTCATGCATCCTAGGACTGGATATAATTAGCCTGTTTACCGTCATGTGAATATAACTACGTAGCAGTCTTAACGCTTTTTCATTACTAATATCTTTTAATTTGTTTAAACTATCTTGTATTTTCTTGTTTCTATCTCTGATAATGTATGCGCAAACATCATCTTCTTTGGATAAAATTTCAGATATTCTATCTCTGTACTCTCGATACTTTATATTTATCTCTTTTTTCATAGCATTAGATGCATTGAATTCCACTTTGAAAGATTCGTAAAGGCTTTTCACTAATTTGTACTTTTTTTGAACTGAAATATTAAAAACATCAAAGTAACCATCAATCGCTTTAATACACAGTAACCATCGTTCAACTTCTGTTTTTTGTTTGCGAATTTGAGATATTAGTTCAATTGTCATTTCACTATCATAATGAAAAATCATTTCTGCTTCTTCTATCAAGTCCCAGCCATACCTTTCCAATTCTCGAATGTAGGTAGAAAGCTCTATTTTTTTTATGTAATGATGTTCGATATAATATTTTAGATGAAAAGTAAACTCATCCATTATTCTATCCTTTACATTTTTTACGTCATTATTGTACTTAAACCGAATTCTTAAATGGAAATCTGGGTCGCTATATCGAATAAAAAACCACTTTTCAATTAGATTGTTTGTATGAAATTTGTTAATTAATGGCAAAACTACATTTTCAAGGATAATATCTGCCGATTTTACACCCAAGTAAACCTTATAGTAAAGCCATTCATCGCCAGGAATAAAACTTCTCTTTATGCCGGCCTTTTTAGCAAAATCTGCATTTCTATCGTGTTTAACAGGATTTTTGTTAATGCATGAAAGTATAAACTCATTAGCAAAATGACTACAGTCCTTGGTGATTTCATCTAGACATTCAATGAGGTAAACAGTTTTGTTTTTTACTAATTCTTCAGTTATATATCCTAACAAATATTCATTCGTTGTATCGATCAATAGTTGATTGTCTCCACGACTCAAATAAACAAACCTTGGTAAAATATTATTATTCTTAAACTTGATAAGTGGTTCAATGAGATCCAAATTTTTAATGTCTTTGTCATTGGTCAAATCTTCGATGTTTACTTTCCAAGTTGCGGGCGATAAGATTATTTCTTTTTTGTAAGTAATTCTAGGGAAAAAGTTAAAAGTTTGTCTATTTAATTGTCCTATATCAATATTTAATCCTACGTGCATATTATCATATCGCAAATCACAAAGAAATTCATAAACGGGTAAAGAATCATTTCTAAAATTGTGGGCATTGGAATTAAACACTTTGATTTCTTGATTGTGACGTTTGCTTTTCAATACAAATTGATTTCGTTTAACACTTAGCAATAGGTCATCAACAGGAATGGATTTACCCTTGCTCGATTTTCTTGACAAAAAAGGGATTTCACCCTCTCTTTTGACGTTCCTCAGTATAATGTTTGCAGCTCTATCGTTGGGTAAATGAATAATCTCAGTGGCAATACAATTTTTGAATGATGCCTCTTCTATTTTAGTGATTTTATTAATTAAAGGATCTAAATCACTATCTAAATTCGTAAATCTTCCAATCAAATTTAGTGCATTCCCTCCAACTGATTTTATCAAAATCTTATTATGTATTTTACTTAACATCACAGAAAATGTAGTAGGAAGTTTTTCAATAGAAGATTCAAACGAGCTTAAATCAATTGAAGACAAATCAATCTCATTTTCCCTATTAACAATACATTTGTACAGCAACTTGTTCCAAAACTCATGAAGTGAAGAATTGAATTTAACTTCTTTGGCAATAGATTCAGCAAATGTCCAGGTATAGTTATCAATTAGAGGGGAAATTGCTTTCACGTGCTCATTGGTTTGTTTATAATCGATACCTAATTCATTATCCAAAGCAATCATTAATGGAATTTCTCGTTCCTCATATCGTTCATAAAATTCTTTTTTAAATTTTTGCAATCTTGAATTTTCTTTGGCGACAAAATCCTGGAATAATGAAAGCACAAGTATGGCTTTTTTCACCTTTTTAATGTCTTGTTTATCTATAATACATGAGGCTCTATTTGTATGTCTTTTACTATTAATATAAATTAGATATTGTTTTTCATATTCAACATCAAATGAATCAGCTATTGCTATTGTCTTTCTGTAAAGAGAAATTAGATTAAAACTGTTATTTGAAGAAGCTATTTTGCATATATTCCTTAATTCCTTTAGTCCATTATAAGCTGTAATAAGATATTCATCTTTTTTCAATTGCTGAATACCTCGTTGTTCTAAAATATTGATAATTTGGTCAATTGGCGACCTCTCGTTTAAACATATTTCTAAGTCGCTTACGATAACTTGAGAATTTATTAATGAATGTATATATGTTTCGATCTCATAGGCATCAACACCTTCTATTGATTCCAATAACTTTTTGCTAAGTTGTTCAATTGTTATAGGCTCATTTGTACAAATAGAAAATATAAGTTCTATCACCTCATCACCTTCTAAAGATGTGAGTTGGTGAAATCGACTTTTATTTTTATAGGAAACCTCAATGTACCTATAATCATTCCCGATTTTATATAATGAAGTGTTGGGGCTATAATATAATATGCTTCTTAAATAATGATTTAAATTTAGCTTGTTAACCACTTTGTAAAGAAATAACAAGTCAATACCCATTAAGCGTTTAAAGGTTTCATTTTGAGGTGAAAAGTCTTGTTCTATATTGGCATTAAAACGATCATTTGAATAACAGGAGAATAAGCCAAAGGGTGTACACCTTGTTGATATTCTAACAAAATATTTTACTATGCTTCGGTTTATCCTGTTGAGTTTATCTTTATTAGAGACCCCCTCTTCCAAGCTTTTTTGCCAAGATTCATATAATTGTGGAGAAGCAAGGTAAAGAGCTTCTTTAAAAAAAATATCGTTGCTTAGGCTCTTAACAAAATTATTTATTCCTTCAGCGCTATCTGGAATTAAACGATATTTATCGTAAGCGTAAGAAGGCTGTCTTAAAATAAATTCATCTAAAATTTCTAAATCCCTCATGCAACTGTCTTTTTTAAATGAAATAATTCAGAAATAATTTGAACGTTTTGTATTTTTTCTGCATTATCTTTTCCCAAGTCATATAATATAAATTCGTCAATATTAAAATTTTCCTGATATTCATGGATTAAATCATAAAAGTGGTTCGGACAAGTGGGAATAACAACATAAGGTTTATTGCTCCCCGTATGCTCCTTGTTTAATTTATGGATGTACTTTTCCGATTCATTTAACGATTTCGACATATAAAAAGCTAGCGATAGGTTTACTTCTGGAAAATACCCGTTTACCATATTATATTTATTTTTAAATTTCATTAACGAATTCTTGTCGTAATCTAAGTTTTCTAAATTTTGTCCACGGTTATGAAACATACTCCTACACAGGTTTAATTGATTTTCAATTATAAATTCTGTGTTTTTATAACTTGTTGCTAAATGCCAAAATTTAGATTTTAAGCCTTTAAAAGGAGGAATAAATACCCCATTATCATTAAAAGTTGTCTTCTTCATTATACATTAAATTTCTTATCATTCTTGTTCTTTCTTCGTAGAGTAAAGCTTTATTGTCACCACTAATATCCATTGTTCCTAATTGATTAATATAGTCAACATCAGTCAATGAATACGGTAAACCCAAATCTATTCTATCATAGAAAAGATTGTTCAACAACTTGTAGTTTGTTACAATAGAAAGAGGGGAGTGCAAGTTTATAAGCACCCCAGCAGAACCAATTTTAATTTTTTCCGTCATTCCGGCAATAATTGAAATTAATATATCCGGATTTGTATAAGGATGTGGAGGAAAAGAATAATGATGTTCTGTCAACCAAAACCGCGAAAAACCTTTTTTTTCAGCAGCAATGGCATAATCTATAATATGTTCAATAGTTTTTAGACTATTTATATTCTCATTTGTTTTTCCTTGCTCTAGGAGCCCCAACTTTACCATAGATTTTATATTAAAAATATTTTATCCCAACCTGAAATCAAATCCTCTATATTATTAATCATCAAAACCGCACCAGTAAGTCCTAAAATCATATTAAAATCATTCTTATCTTTACTATTCACCTTATCTTCCAAATATTCCAATGTTTGAGTAAACCAGTAGTTGTATTCAGTGAGATAATGTTCTTTAGATGTCAGTTCATATAGCTTTTTATACATGCAAGCAGCACCAGAGCTACCATGGCAAAAAATGGGTAAGTGAATACCAGTTTCAGGTAGTGTTCTTCTTTGCACACAAGATTGACCTAATTGGTCAGAAAGCTCTAAACAATCTTTCTTTTCTAACAATGTTCCTATTTTACAAAGTGCTAAAGAAACAGCAAGGTCTCCACTACACCAAGCTAACCTCGTTGTAGATTGATTAATAAGTTCACCTGTTTCATTATAATAAAGATTGTAAGGATAGTATATTTTCTTTCCATTAACAGTCGACTCTACTTGAGATTCAAGAATGATTTTAATGCAATGTTCCATTAATTGCTTTACATGATCCGTTTGATTTCCTTCTTCATAAATATTTGCAAGAACAAGAAGTAAACCCACAAGGCCATGTGCAATACCAAAATTGATCCCCTTATTATATAATTCAGAAATGTGGTTGTAAAAGGGATATTTGACTGTTTCGAGTTTGGCGTACATTTTATCAATAATCTCGTCTCGGTAATTACTGTTTTTTGCATTGAAATAGAACAAGACACCAGGAACACCATTCATAAAGTCAAAATTCCCACTCTCAATATCTTTTAAAGCTGATTTATATATTAACAAATCAATATCAATGAAAGGTTCTAAATGAACCTCATCCAACATGCCCTTTTCCACCAAATCATGAATCACATAACCTAAACCACTTAAACCATAAGATAGATTTGAGTATCTTGAAATTAAATAGTCTCCACTAGAAACTCGATTAAAAACGATATTAATCAAATCAGCTATTTTTTCATTAAAGGCCTCGTCTTTTAATATACTATTGATGGTTGACAGGTAATAAACAACTCCTAAAATTCCTTCAAAAAAATCGGAATGGAAGTCGTCTGAATCAAAATTTTCCGTCAATATTCGTCGATTAAAAGATTGCGTTATTTTTATAATTATCTCTTTTTTCATTTAGATAAAATTATAGTCCAAAAATTTTAAATAATCTAATGGAATATTCAATTCTTTACAAATCATTGTAATTCCTATTCCACATATTCCTTGTTGAAAGTTTAGCTGAAGATATTCAAGGTATCCATTGTGGTAAGTATTATACCCAGCCCATGTAGTATCGTTATTGCCAAAATCTACAATTTTATTAAACCAATAATTTGATGCTTCTTCAAAAGAAATATCTTTATTGTAGCCATCGAATAATTTAAAAATAGAATAAATCCCAGCTGCACCATACAATAGACTGGCGTCAAAAATTTTTCTGCTTTCATCGTCAGTAAATTTTGCTATATTCTTCATAGTATCAACTCCAATTCGTTTAAATTTTTCCTGTTGCAATATTTCTCCTGCATGGTAAAATGTATATGCTATACCTAAATCTCCATATGCCAGATTACTATAATTTAATTTTTGAGTTTCATTTAAATCGAAAGGAAATAAATTTATTCCAACTTGGTATTTTTTATTGCTTAAAAATTCTAATGCTGGTATTAGTAATTTATAGCATCTTTGTTGAAACATCCCTTTTTTATATACTCTAAGCAGGAAATAGATAATTCCGGCCATACCGTGACCTTTTCCATACTCAATAGCATTTCTATTCTCATTAACATAAAACCTGTAATCAAAATACAGTTCATTATCATTTTCGTGTATAATTTGTCTCTCAATACATGACAAAATCTTGTTAAGGTAGGCATATATGTCAATATCTTCACTTCTTTGAATCCAATAGACTCCCGCTCTTACTATTCCGCCATAAGGATCTAAATCATTTTCACTTAGTTTAATATCTAAAAATTGGTTTACCCATGGGTCGTAAAACTTGCAATACTCATTTATATTTTCAGTTATTAAGCCTTTATCCTTCAGAAAGTAAAAAAAATGAACAATTTCTATGATATCAAGAATTATAAATGATCCTTTATATTCAGAATTGATACTATTTATTGAAACATTAAAGTATTTCATTATTTTTTCTATACACCATTCTTCTTTAGTTAATAAGTAGTAATAGTAATAGAACAGAGATAGACCTAATACGCCATTCGAAATTCCAACTTCATTTCCATTTTTATAGAATATTTTATCATTGGATGACAATTCCTTCTCTATTTTCGAGATTATATAGCGTATATCAGTGTTCTTAATCTCCATTATATTCATAAAATATGATAACCATTTCTGGGAATATTAGATAAGTATCCGTAACAGTATGTTAGTATTTATGGTAAAAAATAAAAGACACCATTCTTCCAACAAGTTAATAGGATTAAAAAAAGGAAGATGGAATATGTTTTTAGTTCCTCCACCTTCCTTTCAAAAATCTTGTTAATTAAAAATCAGCAAGAATTTTTGCAACAAGAACAATTATTACCATCTGAACTACGATCTGTAATAGCGTCCTGATTTCCTCCCTTAATCTTGGAAATCTGGTCATCGTTCAGTTTACTAATTGCCTCCTTGTTAAAAGTCAATCCTTTTTTTAAATGAATTTTTTTCATGACTAATAATTTAAAGATTAAACAAATGCATCATAGTTTAAAAGACATTAATACTTCATCGGTCTATTTTATTAATTGGTTGCTCTATCCTGTTCTTCTTGATTTCCAGTATTTCTCTTTTTAACTGCTATTTTATTATTACCAAAATTGTAGGATATAGAAATTCGAGCCAATTGTGTATCGCGATACTGTGTAAATGACTGCATAACCGTATTTGATTCTGATTTTCTCGTACTAATATTATCTTTTAAAATGTCCTGAAAGTTTATTGCTACGGTCAACTTTTTTTTCAAAAATTCGGCTTTTGCACCTATATTCAAGCTCGAATAGTCAGTATAAGTACTCTCCCGACTTCTACCTGGAAAATTGTATTCAAAATCTACACTTAGCGCCAAAGTTTCTTTCTGATTAAGATAGATTTCATTTCTGGCTCTTGCGTTTGCGCCCCATCCTTTAAAAACTCTATCATATAAGGGAATAAAATTGTCTGATTGGCTATAAAATACCGTAGAAGAAAGAGTGGCAGTCCACCATTTATACAAGTTAAAATTGAGCATCCCCCAAACCCCAATTTCAGTTAAATTATAATAGTTCTGCTGTTTAAATATCTGAGTTTCGTTTTCAACGTCGTGATAAACCACTTGTCCGAAACCATTATCTTCCGTTGCATAATATATACCCGAATTAAGTATTTTTTGAAAATCATAATTAAGTTCAAATACGTAAGAAAAAGAGGGTTGTAAAAACGGATTGCCTACAACATAAGATTGTGGATTTATATACCACCTAGCGGGATTCAATATTGAAAAATAGGGTCGATGAATCCTTCTGCCAAAGTTAAACGATAGGGTGTGGTCATCGTTCATCTTATATGAGGTATAAAATGTTGGGAATAATTTAAAGTATGTATTCTTATCTACTTGACTGGTTGAAATTGAATTTGATTTGGTTTGTGTGTTTTCGCCTCGCAGACCAAGTTTTAAAGTCCACTTTTTATTAAATTCTTTGTTTACAGAAAAATACAGAGCCTGTACGTTTTCAGTATATTCAAAGTTATCGAATTGTGCGAGGTACGGTGGGTCTTGCCGGCTGTCATAGTAAAAATTGGCATCAACAATATTTTTTGTTTTTGAAGAACTTGCTTTTCCCCCAAATGAAAAAGATGCCCATTCATATGGCATTTCAAAATCTATTTTAGCCGAATAGTTTTCAATATCTTGGTCGCTGATATTATCGGCCAAAATGAGTTGGGAACTTTCTTCTATGAAATCTCTTTGATTAGATTGAAATGTATTATTCTTATCCGACTTAAATGTAAAATAATCTAAGTCCACCGAAAACGATTTACCTATTGTATCTAACTTTTGATTATAGTTTATATTTATGGCAGTTGTATTCGGTTTAGTAGTTGTTAGCCCTTCTGAAGAATAATCTTTTGCGGGAATATTATTATCAATAAAACTTTTGGATGTATTATCAGCAAAAGTTTTTCTTCTGCCAAAATTGCTGGAATATTGTGCGCCCAAAGATATATTATCAGATAAGTCGTAAGATAAATTTAAAAGTAAATTTGCTGTTTGATTGTTCCATTTATTATTAATATCCATTAACCAAACTTCATCTTGTGGGTAATCGTATATTATATCATTGGTGAAAATGTTGTCTCCATGTCGGTATGAAGCTGTAGCAAGAGCAGAAAATCTATTTTTTCTATAGTTGAAATTTGCTCGATGAGAAAAAGATGGGTAAGTGGCAAATGTAGCTGATGAACCTAAGGTTGCATTCCATGAATTATAATTGGAAGATTTCTTTAATATAATGTTGACCAAACCGCTATTGCCTTCAGCTTCATATTTAGCTGGCGGTGTGGTAATCACTTCAATACTTTTGATATTATCGGAAGGAATGGATTGCAAGAAATTGACCAGCTCTTCTCCCGAGAGTTGTTGTATTCTACCATCAATCATCACAGCCATGCTTCCCTTACCAATAATACTAATTTGATTATTCTCTACTCGCAAGCGTGGTGTTACTTTCAGTGCATCCACTATATCGCCGCCCTTGGCTGCTATACTGTTTTCAACATTAAACACCAATCTATCTATCTTCCTTTCTATTAACGGTTTTTTAGCTGTAACTACCACTTCGTCAAGTTCGTTGTTTTGAGATTTAAGAATAATAGTTCCTAAATCCCAATTATCAGAAACAATAATCTCCTGTTCCCAAGTTTGGTATCCCAAAAAACTAATGTTTAAAATGTAGTTCCCTTTTTTGACAGCAAGGCTAAAATTCCCACTTTCGTCTGTTATGGCTCCGGTTACAAGAGTCCCCGTTTCGTCAGTGAATACTACATTAGCGAATACTATGGGCTGTATTGTGTCTTTAACTGTTCCAGTTATATTAAATTCTTGAGCCCACATATTAGAACAGTTTAAAATAATACAACAAATGAATACACAAGTTTTGAGGTGAAACATTCTATAAATTTTATTTAAAATATTTAATTCTAAATTTAGCCAAATAAACTTTTCGAGCCATTACACAAAAGTGTAGTTTTTTGACATACCATGACTTAAGTTTAAAAAATCAATAGGCACCAAAACTTGGTTTTTTCTGTAGAAATCGATAAGACCACTATGGGTTATTTTTATTGGAACGGTTTCAGAGCCTAAATAATTTATAGAGTCACCTATAGGTTGTGCTTTAATTCCCAAAACAAGTAGTATTCTGAGTAATTTACTATCACATTCGGCATAAGCTATTGAACTTTCATCCTTGCATATTGGGGATAAGGCACATATTATTAACTGTTTAAATAGGCCAACATCTCTAATTCCTTCATGTATAGCGAATCTTCCTATATGCCAAATAGGACTAGAGCAGCTCTTTACACAAATCACAGAAGAATCTATGTTGAAAATTTTCTGTATAGGTAGGACATCTATATAATTCCACCTTAATACTCTAATAGATCCAACAATAGTGTTGCTTGAGTCTTTAAAAACAAACACCTGTGCATTTTCAAAATAATTGAGTTCTTCTCTAAAAATATGATTGATTTCGGTTTCATACTCTTTAGGGTAAGTTTCATTTGTATGTTTTTTAAAATTTTCGGAAACCACAAACCTAGCTAGATCGAATAATTGATTTGACTGTAATCTTTCTAAATTATATTTGCGCTTTGAATGTTTCATTAAAAATGATTTACATTCAAATTACAGAGTTAGGTAAGGTATTTTTTTACACAAAAGTGTAGTTTTAACACCTTTGCTGAAAAACTATACAAAAGTGTAGTTGCCACATTCTATTTTTTAAAAACTGTATATTTGTATATATGATTTTTTTTTATTATGGCCGATATAAACGATTTTTTCTCGCTAAAGAACACAGTTAATCATATCTCTGATGATAGTAAGAAACAGATGTTCCATTATTTAGAACCCATAAAAGCTTTCTCAAGGCTTACTTATAAAAGCATTTATATAATTGATTATCAAAAAAAAGGTTTTGAGTATGTGTCGGAAAACCCTTTGTTTCTTTGTGGACTTACTGCTGAAGAAATTAAAAATATGGGATATGCCTTTTACTTTAAGTATGTAATCGAATCGGATTTGGATTTACTTTTAAAAATCAATACAATTGGTTTTGATTTCTATGAGAAAATCCCTTTTGAAGAAAAAAAGAATTATACGATATCTTATGATTTTCATATTAAGAATCAAGAAGGAAAGACAATCTTGATAAACCATAAATTAACCCCAATGTTTTTGACCAATTGTGGTAAAATATGGAAAGCAATATGTATAGTTTCATTGTCAGCGGAAAAAAAAGCAGGAAACATAAAAATATATAAAAAAGGATATAATAAAATCCATAGGTATAATCTTGATGGTGATTTTTGGAAAACTGCTGAGAAAATAAAACTTTCTGTAAGGGAAAAGGAAGTATTACAATTATCGACCAGAGGATATACAATAAATGAAATAGCGGAGACTATTTTTGTATCGCCAGATACGGTAAAATTTCATCGGAGAAAATTATTTGAGAAATTAGAAATCACCAATATTTCGGAAGCTATAGTTTATGCCACCAATAATAATCTTATTTAGGAATCCAATATTGTGGAAAAATAGAATTCTGGAAATTTTTTAATTTTTTTGTCTGTGGCAATATTGAAAAGAATATGGGTACACATAGCAGCAACTTGCCAAGAAGCAATAGAAAGTTGTGGTGGAGGTAGCTTTTCTTTTTCATTTTTGTATTTTTCTACAACTTCATCTAACCAATCTTGAGGATTGCCCCAAAATTTCAAATAACCGCTTGCATATTCTACCATACTAACCTCATTGAACTTTTCATGGGGTTTAGCAATCGAATTTAAAGAAAGACTCTTTGGAGTAATTACCGCTACCAAACCACCCCATCCCAAATTATAAGGATGCAATACAGGAATATTTTGCTTTTGACAAATTTCATCAAATAACAAAGGAACTTCCCAAGTAAAATCTAGTGCATTAATGGCTATCTTATGTCCCGATGTGTGCTTTTCAACATTTTCTTTTGTCAAAAAACAATTGTGAACTTTAATTTTAGCATCTTTATTGATAGCCTTTAACCTAGAAAGTAGAGCGTCAGTTTTGTAATCGGAAATGTCTTTTTCTGTATAATTTTGCCTGTTTAGATTTGACGATTCAACTTTATCTCCATCAATAATTGTAATATTCTCAAAACCTAGGCGTAAGGCACATTCGGCAATTACACTTCCAATACCACAACCTCCTAGAATAATTGGATAATCTTTAATGGTTTCTTGCTCTTGATTTGTGTGGTATATTCTATTTCTAGTATATCTAGTTTCCATTAGTTCGGATTTGAAACAAAAATAACAATCATCCGATTACCAAAGACCACTAAAAAGTGTAGTCTTTAAACAATGTTTTAAAAGTACTTTGTGCATTCTCGATAAATATAATCATTATGGAAATGTACAATAGTATATTGAAAAAACTAGATGGGGAATTGGATACCTTGGAAATGGAGGTTGAGGATGTTTTGGAAAAAGCAGAAAAAGGAATACAATTGACAAAGAAATCATTAAAGCTGATTCGTAATTTAGTCGTTGAAGAAGGATTTACATCTAAGGAGAATGAAATAAATTTCTTTAAAAAAATAAAACCAAGGGTTTATAGCAAGCTCATTTATTATGTTAAACTGTTCAATATTGAAAGTAAAAGGCCGAGAGGAAGCAACAAGTCCCAAATAAAATATTTGAATTGCCACATAGACAGGCTCCAGACCTACTTTAACGATAACCTGGATTTTTATCATTATTACCGTAGGGATGCAACCATATTAGATGAACAATACTTTTTAAGGGGCAAAGCTGACCTACGTTTATTTCCGGACACGTTCCATTTTTTCGTGGATGAACAGTTTTCCACGAGCCACGATAGCACGGTCGCCACCATTTTGGCCTATGACCTACTAATTGTCCATTTAAAACGGGGAATCGATAAACTGGAGAATAATGGAAATTATTCAAGCATTGGAGGATTGCATAAAAAACCCAAACTTACGTGGACCGCCCATAAAATCTATTTAATCGAGCTAATATACGCGTTACATAGTACGGATGTAATCAATAATGGCACGGCGGATATAAAAGATATCGCCTATTTTGTGGAGCGTACCTTTAAAATAGATCTTGGCGATTATTACAGAGCTTTTCTGGAAATACGAATGCGGAAAAATAGTAGAACGAAGTTTTTAGACACTCTAAAAGATGAACTGATCAAGCGGATGGACGAGACCGATAATTGAAGTTTTCAAAACACCCAAGATGAGGCATCTTGGGTGTTTTGCTTTTCTGGGTACTCATCATTTTATTTGGAGGTTTTTAGATGTGATATTCATTTAGGCAAGTACTAAAATGCACTATTCTATTGCATTGATAATGAGAGAAAAAAAACACCCAAGTAGCTACAACTTGTGAATAAGATCCATCAAACAACCCCAATTTTGTAGAACGAAAGTCAAATCAGGTCAGGGGCTATCTTTTTAGATGAAAGCAAAATGGTAGTCCCTTTCTTTTAATCCGTTCTATTATGCCTACAAGTATTATTACCACAGACGACCTTCGAGACTTCAAAATGGAACTACTCGATGATATCAAGGAACTACTCAACAGCCAATCTGGCCATATTACCAAAAGATGGCTAAAATCGCCCGAAGTAAAGGAACTTTTGGGAATCTCTTCCGGCACATTACAGAATTTAAGAATCAATGGCACCTTGCCCTATACCAAAGTTGGCGGTGTACTCTATTACGATTATGAAGAAATATTGAACGTAATGGAGAATAACAAAGTTCATAACAAATTCTAATATCGTTTTGGAACAGGTCAATTACATAAAGCACCTAAACGCCGTATTCTTACAATTCTCAAAAGATGGTCGTTTAAATCCCACGCACATAAGCTTGTATGTGGCATTGTTTCAGCTATGGAACAACTACCACTTTCCTATAGAATTCTATATCAATCGAGAAGAAGCGATGCGGTTTTCCAAGATTGGTTCTAAAACCACCTACCATCGTTGCATCAAAGAACTGCATCATTGGAAATATATCATTTACGAACCCTCACACAATCCATTTAAAGGTAGTCGTATCAAGATGTTCAATTTCGGGACAAGTGATGGACAAGCTCTGTACCCAAACCCTACCAATATCGGGACAAGCAATGGACAAGCGGTGGTATCTATAAACAAACATATTCAAACAGGAAAAAACAATACAAATGGTACTAAACTTGACCAGCCAAAAAATGAAAATGAAGCCATTGATTTTTTTGAAAAAGAAAATTGGCCAGAATTGGAGGCCAAAAAATTTTATAACCACTACCAAGGTATTGGCTGGAAAGTAGGCGGCAAAACCAAAATTGTCGACTGGCACGCCACAGCTCGCAATTGGATGTTAAAAGCGAACGAACTCAAAGAAGAAAAAACAATGGTCGCAGTTAGCCGAAATACGGACAACTTAAAGACAAGTTCTAACAAAAATTATAATGAACCCTTATGAATCCCCATAAACCACATATCATTATCGAGGGTAGCGTTCAGTACACCTTGGGAGAACTAAAAGACAATCAAATGCTTTATGATTTTGATAAAATGCTCATTTACCTCAATGCCAAAGGAAAACTGTTATTTGGAAAGAAATTCAAAATTTTTGAAGAAGACCGTGATATTCTGTTCAAACTCTGTAATTACTTCATTAAAGATGAAGCGAATTGCAAAAGGCTGAATATCGACATCAACAAAGGCATTTTACTTTCTGGCCCTGTTGGTTGCGGAAAAACCAGTTTAATGAAACTGTTACGCCATATTGTGCCACATCAGAAACCTTATGAGGTTATACCCACACGAAACATTGCATTTGCTTTTAACAATATCGGCTACACCATAATTGAAAATTATGGCGATAAGAAATTTTATTGTTTTGATGATTTAGGTGTAGAACCTACTGGAAGGCATTTTGGTAAAGATTGTAATGTAATGGCCGAAATCATACTCTCACGTTATGATTTATTTCTAAACCATAAAGTCCTGACACACGCCACAACCAATCTCAATGCTAAAGAACTGGAGGAACGCTATGGCAATCGTGTACGTTCCCGAATGCGACAGCTATTTAATTTGATAGCCTTTGATAAAAACGCAAAGGATAAACGTGCCTAAAATGGATTCAAAAAAGGTACTTTATTCCAAAGGGAAAAACGATGAATGCTATACGCCAGCTTACGGTGTACAGCCAATTTTGGAATTTGTTCCAGTTGGGAAAACAGTGTGGTGCCCATTTGACACCAAGGAAAGTTGGTTCGTAAAATTGATTTCCGAACAGAACAAGGTAGTTCATTCCCACATAGACGATGGCAAGGATTTTTTCTTATATGAACCAAAAGTATGGGATGTCATAATCTCCAATCCGCCCTTTACCAACAAACGATTATTTTTTGAAAGGGCGATTAATTTCAATAAACCTTTCGCATTGCTGATGACCAATACTTGGTTGAACGATGCAGCACCAAAGCGATTATTTATGGATAAGGAATTACAATTGTTGATGTTCGACAAGCGGATTGAATTTGATAATCGAAGCAAGATAACATTCAGTAGCAGTTATTTTTGTTGGCGATTTTTGCCAAAACAGATAGTGATTAAGTTTCTGGATAAGGGAAACCAACTGAGCTTACAATTTTAGATGTGCAATTTCTCGTAGTATGGCTAGTAAAATTCCCCTCAAACTCTTTACAATCTCAATAAGTATTTCTTTCATAATTCAATAGTTAAAATAGTTATACAATCCCATTAAAATGGCCAATGCCATCGCTCTTATATTTTTGGGCTTTAAAAAGTAATCCGCTTCATCGGTGTTGGTAATAAAACCCATTTCAATCAGTATTGAAGGTCGATATGCAGTATTCTCACGAAGCACTTGAAAATTTGCAAATTGAACACCTCGCATTTTAAAGCCTAATTTTAGTGAGCTTTCTTCCAAAATTGATAATCCCATTCCAATTGATTCTTTTATATTTTCTTCATTAATATTGGTACTATGCACATAAACATCCATTCCTTTCGAGGAAGTATTTGAAGCATTGCAATGGAACGATACAAACACATCAGCATTCAAGCTTTCAGCCAATCGGCTTCTGTCCGATAAAGAAATCAAAGTGTCCCTATATCTGGTTGAATACATATCAAACGTGTCATTCAAGAGGGTTTTATTTAGCCTTATAATCTCTTTGGCAATACTTAACATTATATCCTTTTCTTGAATACTATTTGTGCCAATTGCACCAGTATCTTTTCCACCGTGTCCAGGGTCGATGATAATGATATTTTTTGAGTGCAAATCCTGACCAAAAATAAAACACATTTTTAGTAGCAAAATCACAAAACTGACGTTTTTTGGGGTTGCCCATTTCCAAAATTTTAGAGTTATTAACATAGGAACTTCCAATTTTAATAAAATTTGATACCAATTCGCATCAAATAAAAACAATTGATATCAAAACTTATTTTATTCACAATTTACTGATTATAAGCATTTTGTATTGCAATATATAGTATTTTTCA
Source organism: Aequorivita sp. (assembly GCA_049646885.1). GTDB lineage: Bacteria > Bacteroidota > Bacteroidia > Flavobacteriales > Flavobacteriaceae > Aequorivita. The sequence goes on from JBARWQ010000014.1 coordinate 40,605, forward strand.
AATATCAAAAATGACGTAAAATTAAATCACTTTGATTATGAAAAAATTACATTATGTAACCATCCTATCATTATTAATTTCAAGTACAACTTTTGCCCAAATTGGGGGCATCGAAGATTCCGTTAACGATGTTTCCGATACTATACGTACCATTTTTCCCATTATTCTGGGCGTTATCTTTTTAATTGGTTTCCTGTTTAATGCCGGACATTTCTTTGGCGAGAATGCCGATTTAAAAAAGGGTATTACCCGAGTATTGGTCTTTGTATTGATTGCGGGAGCAGTAGTAGGAATCTTTACGTACCTCATTAGCATCGTAGTCTAACCCTCAAAGAGGAATATTTAAAAAAGATACTTATGAAGAAGTTCGGGGTCTATAAAAACATACGCAAGCGAGCCGTGATAATGGGTCTGCCCATATCATTGTTCGCTTTGATGATGACCGTTGTTATCGGTTCATTGCTCTTCATCATTTTTTCGTTCAGCTTCACGGTTATTATTTCAGTATTCCTATTGAACGGCATACTGTACATCGCTTTGACCCACATTACCAAAAACCCTGCATTGATGCACATCAAAAAAGTATTTCCACAAACTATCAGTAACAAAAAAGGCAGTCGCTTGTATTATGAAGGCCCATAATGGGCATTTAATAAATAGCACCTAAAATGAAGAAAATTAACCTATCTGCATATCATCCCATTTTGGACATTCAAGACCATATCGTTTTTGCGAACAATGGCAATGTGGTGTTAGGCTACCAAGTGGACAATCCTGAAATCTATTCCCTTGCGGAAAAAGATTTTGAGGATATTCACGGCTCGTGGTTTCAGGCGTTTAAATCATTGCCTGTGGCAACGGTTATCCATAAACAGGACATTTATCAGAAAGCAGCATATTTAGCTGAAGAACTGCCGAATAAAAGCTTTTTGCAACGTGCCACACACGATTATTTTAAAGGTCGAGAATTCATAAAGCATTCTTCTTACCTATTCTTTGTCCTACCGTATAACAAGGCTTTGAACTCACCAAAGTTTGTTAACCCTTTCCGTAAAGTTGAAAAGGGTATCTATAAGCAAATGGACCATAACGTACAGGAATTTATCGCTTCGGTAAACGATGCCGTTTCCTTTGTCAATAACAGTCGAAAAGTGTCATTGATGCCTTTGGATATCGATAAAGTCCTATCATTGACCAATGCCTATTTCAATGGATTCAATGAAGGTTTCGACACAGACATCCAATTGAAAAAATCGAATATTGAAATTGGCGACCATCATTTTGACGTGTTGGCAATCAATAGCGAACTGTGTTTTGGCGATGTGGTTCAGAGCAGTAAGACCAATGATAAATTCACTTCGGATGATTTTGTATTCCACCAAGGATTTATTGATGGATTGGGTCTGAATCTCAACGAAAACCATATTGTCAATCAAATCATTTATTTGGATGACAAACACAAGTGGCGAAAGCTGTTGGATAAGAAAATCGAGGAACTTAAAAAGAGTTCCAATTTTGGAACACAGAACAAAGTCATCTTAAAGAAGATTGAAGACATTGTTGCCAAAATCAACGAAGATGATAGTTCAAGAATTATCAGGGGACATTTGAATATCATTTTTTGGGATAAAAATGAAGCACAATTAGAAAGAATTGCTTCCAAGATTAAAACCGAGTTTAAGGAACTGGATATAGTGCCTTACTATCCAAAGGGCGAAGAACGAAAGCAGTATTTCTTAAACTCATATTGCTGTTTTACTTCCAACTTTTCAAATGAAGATTTGTTTGTAACCGATTTAAAACACGCTCTTTGCCTGTATATCAATAATTCCAATTATCAAACCGATGCCACAGGTGTCATCTTTAATGACAGACAACATAACATTCCTGTTCTGAAGGATGTGTGGGACGAAAAAAAGAAACGTATCAAGGCTCGAAACTTTGCCATTTTCGCACCTACCGGAGAGGGAAAATCTTTTTTGGCAAATAATATTCTACGTCAATATTTTGAACAAAATGTTCGTCTGGTCATTATTGATTTAGGAGGTTCATATTCAAAATTCGCCAAGCTCTATCCAGACGACCATATTATTCTTCGCTACGAGCAGGGAAAAAACTTGGGCATCAATCCATTTTACATTTATGATGTCAATGATTTAACACCAGAACGGTTAGAAGATTTGACAATCTTCCTTTTAGAGCTTTTGGCTTCGGGTAAGGAAACTACCAAAGCTGAAGAAGTTGCGGTTAAAAAAGTGCTTCGGTACTACTATCTACAAAATGTGGATAGTACACATTCCCTTGAAAATCTATACCAGTTTGTTGACACCAAAAAGGACACGCTTTTAAAAGAATTACACATTCAAGAGCAACATTTCAACATCTACGATTTTCTACACATCCTTTCAGAATATGTAGATGATGGATTATACAGTTTTTTGTTCAATGTGAGCGAAGACCAGACCTATAAAATCGAGGATAAAAGGTTGATTGTCTTTGAACTCGATGAAGTCAAGGACAATAAGGAAATCCTTTCGGTAATGTTGAAGCTGATTAAGTCGGCCATCCAAAGAACCATTTGGAGAAACAAAGCCGAAAAAGGAATCATCCTATTTGATGAGTTTGCGAAGCAACTCAAATTCGATAACGTATTGGAAAGTGTAGAATTCTATTACCAAGCCATTAGAAAACAAAATGGAGCAATTGGGATTATTCTGCAATCCATAAATCAATTGCCTAATAATTCTACATCGGCAAGTATTCTGGAAAATACACAGGTCATTTACAGCCTTCGGAATGAAAAAGGCTATGCCGAATTAAAGAACAGGCTCAACCTGTCCAGTCACGATTTAAACCAGTTGAAATCCATTCGTAACAACCTTACGGGAACACGAAAATATACCGAAATGTTTATTAAAATCGGAAAGGAAAGTAACATTTTCCGATTGGAAGTACCGCCCGAAGTTTTTGCTGCTTATCTAACTGATGGTAGAGAGAGTGAAGAAATAATGAAACTCTTTGAAACGCATAACAATATGGAGAAAGCCATTAAAATATTTATTAATTCTTAAAACCATAATTATGAAACAGACAATTAAAAAACTAATGTTATCCGCACTATTTGTAGTGCTGATTGGAAGCAAAGCTTCGGCACAAGGGATGCCTGTGTATGACAACACAAACTTTATCTCTTTTGTAAAATCATTATTGGAATCTGGTAAACAGACATCCAACTTAATGAAAACGGTAAAATTTCTTAAAACTCAAAAGGAGAATATCGATAAGGTAAACGATGTGATTAAACAACTTCAAGCAGTCAGGGAACTCGCAAGAAATAACCAACGATTGTATGATGTTGTACAGGATGATTTAAGGGAAATTCTCAATTCCCCTTTTATCAAACCCGATGAAGTTACTCGTATTTCAGATTCTTTTGATGCCATCCTTCAAAATTCTATGGCTGGTATGGAATATATCGACCAGATATTGTCTAACGACAATATGAAGATGACCGATGCTGAACGTGCCGAAGTACTCAAAGAAAAGGAATTGGAGTCCAAGGAAATGGTAGCCGAAATTGAAGCAAAGACCAGACGCTATCGAGAGATTATTCAATTTCGAGAAATGCAGGATAAAATCAATAATCGAGAAACCGATTACTAATGTCAGGAATTTTTTTAGGCATAGGGTTAGAATTTGTGGACACTATTTTTCAAACGATAAAAAATAGTGATTTCTCTCAATATACTATTGTGGGAATGAAGACCCTTGCCTTATTGTTCTTTCTCATTAACATTCTAAAAAAGTACAACGAAGGCATTGCAAATAACGATGGCTATACGTGGGGATTGACCCCTGCGGAACTGGCAAAAAACTTCGCCATAGTAATTTTAGTCATTTTTTCCACACAGGTATTGAGTGTTTTCGACACCATTTTGGTAGCCATTGAAAACCAATATCGGGACACGGCACCCGCACTTCTTCCTTTGCAGATGCAAGATATTGACATCGAACAGGATGTAAGTGCTTGGGATGCCGCCACTAAAGCAATGGCAATGCTTTATGAAGCATTGGTTACACCATTGTATGGATTGAAAATCCTATCCTTTATTGTTGGAATATTTCTCTGGTTGTTGGATTTGTTTATTTACCCTTTATTCCTTGCAGAGCGTTTCTTTTTATTGGGCATAATGCAAGCATTTTTCCCTTTAGTCATCAGTTTGGCAGTTTTTGAAAAGTTCAGGTCATTGGCCTATAACTTTTTTAAACTTTATGCAGGTGTGTATATGTTAGTTCCTGCCTTCTTTTTGGTCAATGTTTTTGTAAATAATCTTTATACCGAAATCAACACCAATTTCTGGAGCGACTTATTTGGCACGGATTGGGGCAGTAATTTTTTCGCACCGCTTTTACAGTTAGGGTCTATCGGATTTATTGTGTTATTAAAATTCAAGTTATACAAACGAGCGACCTCGTTCACTTTTAAACTATTTACAGGCTAATAAGTGCTTAAATCACATTTTTCAATTACCAATCATAAAAAATGAAAACACCATATAAAAATATTTACAACATCTTAAAGCTTAATCGCTTTATAGTATTTACGGTCGTTATTGGAGCTGTACTAACGTGCTTCATTTCCGTATTGATGGTCATAAAACTTCATAAGGAAATGGTAAACAACGCCTTTGTAGTCAATACGGATGGTAGCGTAATTCCCTTGAAACTGGTTTCTCAACAAGAAAATTTAAAAGTAGAGGCCTTGGCACAATTGGAATTGTTCCACACCTATTTCTATAACATAGATGCCAGTAATTACGAGAAGAACTTGGAGAAAGCCCTATGGTTGGGCAATAGTTCCGTAGATGCTCTCTACCGACAGAAAAAAGCCGATGGAGTCTATAACCGTTTGTTGCAGTATTCATTGGTTCAAAAGGTATTGAAAATCGAATCTAAAGTTGATATTCAAAACGAACCATACAAGTTTGAAACGAAAACCATTTTTGAAATCAATAGAGGCACTATCACAGATACTTACGAATTGACCACAACGGGAAATCTGATTCACGTTGACAGAAATTTTCCGAACAATACCCACGGATTGTTGATTACCAACTTCTTTGAAAACACTTTACGAAAATTAGAAAATTATGAAAGCCCGTAATGGGTATTTAAAACTCATACAATGAAAGTAGAAAAAAACAAAATAATCTTTTCCATCGTGTTGGTATGCATCCTACTTTTTATAGGGGGCTATGCAATGCTTGTAATGGGCGAGGGCGAAGAACCGACCATAGAAAACAACCAGATTCCCGTACCGAAACTGGAAGACAACCAAAAGGAATACGATTCCAAATTGGATGCCCTAAACGATTTAAAGGAAGTTAAGGAAACCAATGCACCAAGCATTTATGATGAACGACTGTTGGATTCCACAGGTGTTTATGACCCTGATTTAATGGACAAGAAAAAAATGCAGATGGTTGATAGCATCTATCAGGAAGGACAAATTCGATATTCAGATAGAACGTTTGAAAACATCAACTCCAGATACTATCCAACAAAACCACCTATTAAAAAAGAAAAGGACTCAACGGATACCATTGAAGAACAAGAAAAAAATGTTGAAGCCAAAGAACGTGCTTTGGAGCATCAACTCTTTTTTGCTTCCCATCCCATTGAAAATGATGATTTGAATTCCAAAAACACCGATGAATTCATTTATGTACGAGTAGATGGCACACAGACCGTAAAAACGAACTATCGCTTACAGATGCGGTTGCTAAAAGATGCTACAATTTATGGGCAACGTTATTCCAAGAACACGCCTATTTATGGCTTTGTAGATTTTAAACCAAATCGCACCATCATAGACATTGAGAACATCAATCATCAGCCAGTAAAACTAAAGGCTTATGATTTTCAAGATGGTAGCGAAGGCATTTATGTTGAAAACAGTTTTCGGGCAGAAGTTACCAATGAAATTGTTGGGGATATGGTGGACGACATCAATATTACAGGAGTACCACAAGTAAGTGGTTTCAAGAAAATATTCCAACGCAATCACAAAAATGTAAAGGTTACGATAACTGATAATTACAAACTCATTTTAAGAATGCCTAAAACTAAATACCAAGGAAAGCCTATGATGGGCAATTACTAAATAAACAATTATTATGAAAAAACATATCACATTACTACTATTGATTTGTACAATGTCAATAGTTGCACAGCAACCTGTCGATACTATTTACGCCAACGACAAGAAAAACGTTGCCCTGTTTTTCCCAAATCCTATACGACAGGGCATTACAGGAGCTTCCCATTTTGTATTTACTTACAACCGTGAGAAAGAACAGTATTTCGGTTTGTTACAGGCAAAGCCAGGAACAGAAAGCAATCTATTGACCGTTACAAGTGATGGGAAGGTTTACTCTTATATTTTGAAGTATGCCGAAAAACTTCCAGAACTGAATTATTTTATCAATGAAAATGAAAGCATTGGTAGTGAACTTCCTGAAAAGATTAAGCAGAAACCAGTAGTTAAACCCTTGAACGAATACGCCAATAGGATTACACATTTTCAAAAGTTCAGCGAATACTTATTAAAATCCAACTTTGAGCGTATAGAAACAAAACGCAAAAAAGGCATCAAGCTACAATTACAAAAAATGGCATACGATGCGTCCGAAGTGTATTTGGTTATAGAAGTCAAGAACAAATCCGGAATCACTTTTGAAATCGACTATCTCAATGTGTATAGAACCAATGGAAACAAAAAACGAAAAGCCTCTTACCAAAGATTGCAACAGGAAGTCATTTACAAACATAAAATGCCATATTCCATTACAGATGGGGAAACCGAATGCTTTGTCTACGTGCTTCCAAAGTTTGTTTTAGGCGATAATGAAAAGTTGATGCTGGAGCTGAAGGAACGTAAAGGGAGTCGAAAAGTGGTTTTGGAGACAAGGCTTTGAGAATTATCTACTTATTTTGTTTTATTATAAAAAAGTATATTTGTTACGGATGTAACAATGTGTGAACAATTTGAAAAAAATGATAGAAGAACAAAAATTAAAATCCTTTGCAATCATAATTGCTATTGAAGATTATAGGTTTTCCGATAAAAAGACTGGTATATCTTCAGTCAAATACGCTCGAAATGACGCATCTAAATTTAAGAAATTACTGATTGAAGATTTTGGACTTACCGAAGATGATATAATACTTTGGACTGATAAGGAAGCTACAAAATCAGCTCTGGAAGATGAGCTTAAGTACCACATAAGACAGCTATCTAAAGAATACAGGTTTTACTTCTATTATGCAGGACACGGATTTTATCAAAACGGACATAATAAATTAACCTGTTGGGATTCACATCCTGACAATCTCGATGGAACAACCGTTTCTATAAAAGAAATTTTATTAGACCCATTAGAAGAATCGGAATGTGACCAAAATCTGATATTTCTAGATTGTTGCTCAACGTATCTTAAGGAAGGAATAACATCTAGAGACCTGATTTCAAATTTCAACCACCGTGAATTAGAGTCCTTTTTAAAATCAGAAAAATATCACGCATTATTTATGTCTTGTTCACCAGGAGAAAAATCCTATCCAAATGATATATTAAGACACGGAATATGGACTTGGCATTTAATTGAGGCACTAAAAGGAAACATACCAGAGGCTATTTTACGAGATGAATTTATTACAGACACCACCTTAAAAAATTATTTGAGTGAATCAGTACCTAAATTTATAACTGAAAAAACTACTCATCGAAATACTCAAAAGCCTTTCGCCAAAATTAGTGCCTCTAATGATTTTCTTATAAGAAAAATCGTAAACCCAGAAGACGACTTAAATCCTGAATTTCCAAAATTGACTTTAAAGTTTGAATCTGCCATTTTAAGAAAAGTAATAAAACTTGACGTTCGTAGAGCATCTGGATTTAAAAAAACTCACTTTGCACCTGATAAAATTGGCCCATCAGGTAATAGCTTTATACAATCAGTTTTTGAGGAGGAACTAACAAATGAAATTCAAGAGATTTACGAAAACACAAAAGAAATATTGTCTTTAAGAAAAAAACATATCGAATACGGAGCTGAAGCCGGCTATGGAAATGTAGAAAATGAATATTTTAGATTTTTCATTGAAGTCGTGCAAAATCCAAAAGAACCTAGCGAGGCAAAAGTTACAAGAAAACTTCATATAAGAGTCAATCGAAATAAACTACCCGAAAATTTTGATGATATATTTCCTAAACAAATTGACGAGATTGTTTTACCAATTGAGGGAAAGATTGACTTTGATGATTTAGTGGAAAAATTTGAAAACCTCGAAGATGAAGATGGTGGGAAATTAAGCGATAATGAATTGAAAGGAAAAATAGAATACCAAACATATAGTGGGCTATCAATTACAATAGATACGAATGAATTGGAATTGATAATAAGTCCTAATAGAAATATGCGTTGTCTTGAATTAATAGATTCAACCATTAATGGACTTAAGAAAATATCAATTTCTTCTGTAACGCTATTGCAATAAAAAGTGTTCACAGCAATGTAAAATGAGGGTGTGAGACAAGATAAACATAAATGGTTCTTGCATTTTTAGGAAGTAGCCAAATTTGAAAGTTTAGTGTATGCTCAACCGAAATAAAAATGTTTTTTTAACCGCACTACGTTCCAAGATATAAAAAACCATCGTCCATAATTTCAAAAAACTTTAATATTCAATGAACCCAACGAAAAGAAAGAAATTTTAAAAAACCTAAATGAAAAAGAATTTAGGCAAGATTTAATAATCCCACTTTTAAGTAAAATGGGTTATTTAGCCCCAATTGAGTATCACGGCACTAATGAAAAAGGCAAGGACATAATATGCTTTGAGTATGACAGGCTAAACGAACAGAGATTTTTAGCTGTAGTAGCAAAGTCCGGAAATCTCACAGGGAATGCATCTACTAATTCAGGGTTAATGACTATTGTCAACCAAGTTCAACAAGCTTTTGACAGTCCGTTTGAAGACCTTTTCAATATGCGACAAGTTTTTATAAATGAAGTTTGGGTTATGACAACAGGGAAAATTGTTAGTGGAGCCCAAGAATCAGTAATTAGCACTTTAAGAAAAAATAATCTTGATAAGCAAATAAGAATAATTGGAGATGATAGATTAATTCAACTTGTCGACAAACATTTTAGTACTTACTGGAATTCAAGTTCTGAAACCAAAGAAAGTGTCATAATTCAACGTGACAGACTTATTTCTTTCATCGAAAATCTAATGACTACAAATAATATTGATAAATCAACGATTGAAGAAGTCAAATCTTCAATTTTATATTCTGATTATAATCCGAAAATTACTAAAAACATTGAAGGACTTCATATTTCAAATGTTTCTTCTTATTCCATTGAACTTGCAAAAATCGATTCCGAATTTGACGATTACATAGTATCTAATACTTATGGAGTCACCAGTGAAATTTTTAAAGAAACCAAGAAACATTTATCATATAGCTTTTTTGATATTGAGGAAATAATAGAAAACGCCGACAAGATTTCCAAAATGACAAACCCCTGGGAGTTTGTAATAGAAACTCAATCAAATCTTTCTAGAGAATATCCATTTCACAGACCTTATGGCTCAGCTTCGAAGTTTATTGATAATATAAACAGTATGAAAGAAGGATTAAATGAGCTTAAATTTTTCAAAGCATTTTTGAAAAACAAAAACAAACTTGAATGGGTTAAAGGCATAGCTAAATCAATTACAGAGCTAATGCCTGAAATTGAAAATATAATTGACAATAGCAAAGAAGAAGATATTATCATAAATTTTGTTGTAGACAAAGAAAATACTAAAGTAAAGCTTGAGTATAATTCTAGTAATCCAATTTCTTTTTCTACTGACTTTAAGCGAATTGAAGAAAAGGGATTTGAAAGAAATAAAGATGGTACATTAAAGCCATCAAGGGTTATTCAATCTGCTTTGTATAAATTCAGAAATTATATTGAAACGGAATTAGAATATGATGATGAAATATGGCTTCAAGAATATGAAGAAGATTAATGAACTATTTCCAATAAAGTATATAAAACGTAGCTATTAAAAGTTTTCCGAGAGATATAACCCGCCCTGAATAATGAGTAAAGATGTAACAAGAATAGAATTGGCAAAAGCCCTTAAAGCAATTCAAGCAATTTCTACAGATGAGCAATTTGAGAAAGCCAAAAGAATCTATATTCAAGAAGGAGGCGAGGAAAGTGTAATGAGTGCAGTCAATGGTCTCTCTGAAGAAGATGAATTTGCAATGTTGACAAAACTGATGGGTACAGCTACACATATAATTGGACAAGAACAAAGGCCAATTATTAAAGGCCCATATATTGTTCCAGATTTCTTTTTGAATCTTAAAATGGGCAATTCAGTTAATGGGAAATCTGTCAACGATTTTTCTGAATTTAAGTGTCTTATGGAAGTTAAATCCACAGAAAAGGATAAATTTAAAATCGGAGGAAGTAGATTACAAAGATTAAGAAATATTTCAGACTTAATGGGATTTCCTCTTTTATTCGCCATTAGATTTTTAAGAGCAAAACAAAATGCTCTATGGGCAATAGTTGAAGATGACAGAAGTAATACTATTCTAAATGTCACATATCAAGGTGTAATTGATGGCGTGAGGAATGTAATTTGGAATGAATATACATTAATGATAAATCCAAAACTAATTGTAAAATGTGAATTCTCGAAATCAACTAAAATCAATTCAATCTCACACCCAATATATGGCCAGCAGGTCAGTGCAACTTATACAGACGGGAATAAAACCTTAACCCAGAAAGAAGAAGCATTTATGACTTGTGGTTTATTAGAAACATACAACCTAGAAGAAATTAAAGTTGAAAAAATCAGTGACGACATAACTATTCAATATTTAAAACCTAAAATACCTGTAGCATTTCTTGCCGATTTGATTTATAAGATGAATAATTTAATCGTTGATGAGTTTGGAAATATTGTTTATGATGCATCAAAACTAGTGGTTCGTTCTGACACTGGTGCTCACGACACCTTAATCAATAGAAAAATGATAGAATTAATCGCAAAACCATTAGTTGATGAAAACCTACTTTTTATTGGAGCAATTGGAGATTTAGAAAAACAATTTGGAAAATGGAAAGAATTTGGTGGAAAATAAAAAATATTAGCAATGAGCGAAATTTTACAGCTACAATTAAACTAAATAGAAACGATTCTCTTATAACTTTAAATGAAAAATTGAGTGAAAGTACGAATGCAGTCTTTTTCGCAATTAGCTCAATTGATAAAATCGATGTCTTGCCTGAAGCTTTAAATGATGATGAAAATTCAATTTTTACTCACGAGCCGCTAAACAAAATGAGCATTGATGAAAGTCGTATAAACTTCAAAAATTGGGTTTTAAAAAAGGGTTTTGAAGATTTAATCACTGCTCTAACCGAATTAATGATTAGCTTTTCTTACATCGTTGATTTAAATAAGAATCTTAAAGCAAACCCTAAAAGAACACTTGGCGAATTCAAACAGCTCATGTTTAAGCGGAATGAAAAAAATACCAAACTTCCCTTTCCTAAATTAATAGAAAAAGTCAACAGTTCTCTAAAAGAACCTTTGAAATTCAGCGAAGAAATATTGTCTATTAATAAAGTACGCAATTGTTTAGTCCACAGAAACGGAATTATCCATCCAACCGACTTCAATATTGAAAATGGATTGGAACTAAAATGGTGGTACTATAAAGTTGAATTGAAACACGGCGAACAAAAAAAAGAATTGAAACGATTCGATATAGTAACACCAGAAGACGGCATTATTACGACTTCTATTTTAAAAACTAAATTATTTAAGGACAGACAGCGAGTTTCTTTCAGCTTTCAAGAATTTTTTGAACTCTCTCACTTCTGCCAAACAGTAGGATTTGATATGTTGGATAAATTTGAATTAGCGGAATAAATCCGCTTGTGACAAAGATATATATGACCTTTCTTTTTTGAAACCTTTGAAGAAATAATTACAAATTTTTCTTACCAGTTTTAAAACCAATTCGCTCTCTGTTATGCTGTTCAATCTGCACTTTGTCTTTTTGTAGCAAATAATTCATTGCCTGATGAATATCCTTGAACTTTATGTTCATTTCTTTTTCGAGTTGGGCGATATGTTCTTTAAGGTTACTATAATCTGTAAGGTGTTGCCGTAAAGCGACAAAAGCACGCATAATGGATATATTCACATCAATGGCCTTGTCGTTATTGAGTACGCTGGAAAGCATTGCCACGCCTTGTTCCGTAAATGCGAAGGGAGTAGCAGGGCTAAACTTAATATTCTCTGGGAGGTTATCACAAATTGTGATAACCTCTTTCCATTCTCCCTTTGAAAGTTGAAACATAAAATCATCCGGAAAACGTTTAAGGTTACGTCTTACTGCTTGTTTAAGTACTCTGGTTTCCACTTCGTAAAGTTCAGCAAGGTCAAAATCAAGAATTACTTTGTTTCCTTGAATATTGTGTATTTTGGTTTTTATTTTCGATAGTTCCATTATAATTTTTTTGAGAGGGAGATTATGAATTTTGTGATGCTAATTTTGTCACAGATTCGTTTTCTATATCGTTAAATTGGGCTCTTAATTTTTGCATATCATCACTCACTTTACGCTCAATAACCTTGGCATAAATTTGGGTGGTAGAAATTCGTGAGTGGCCCAACAGCTTTGAAACCGTTTCTATGGGCATCCCATTACTTAATGTAACCGTTGTAGCAAACGTATGTCGGGCAATATGGAAAGTGAGGTTTTTTTTGATACCGCAGACATCCGCAATTTCTTTTAAGTAAGAATTTAGTTTTTGATTTGAAATTTTAGAAAATATACTTCCCTGGGAAATGGATTTACGATTACTCTTATATTTCTCAATAATTTGCAATGCCTTTGGCAACAAGGGTATTCGTATTGGTTTGGTTGTTTTTTCCCGTTTGTAATAAATCCAAAGTTCGCCATCAATACCGATACAGATATTATCCGCAGATAAATTGATAACATCGATATAACTTAAACTGGTATAGCAACTAAAAACGAATAAATCCTTTACCAATTCCAATCTGTGAATGCTAAACTGCTTATTTTCTATCTCTTGAAGCTCTTCAAGACTTAAGAAGCCTCTTTCGTTTTTAATGAATTTAGCTTTGAAATTGATAAAAGGGTCGCGTTCAATCCAACCCAATTTAAGCGATAAATTTATCATCTTTCTAAAGCGTTCAATATGCTTCATTACGGTATTATTGCCCATTGGCTTTTGATGGTCTTCCGGTACATAATCTCGAAGATATTTCTCGAACTTTATGATAAAATGATAATCAAGTTCCCGTAAATAAAGGTCTGTGGTCTTGTAGAATTTCGATAGAAATTTGGAGATATAACTTTGCGTAGTGTGGTAATTTTTTTGTGTTCCCCACTTTAATTTGTTTACCATATCTTCATTATGGTAATTAATAATGTCCGTAATTGAGCGATTATTATCGTCATTACCGAAATATCGAGCCTTAACAACCTGTGCGGTAATCAATTTATGCTCATTCATTAACTCGCGATAACATTTAAACAGATGATTATAGGTTTCATCTAAATAACTGTTGAGGATTCTTGATTTTTGATTTGTTCCCCGAGCTCTGTTTTTATGGACGTCCCAATCAGACACTAAAACTTTTCGTTTTAGACTGATGGTAGCCCGTTTACCATTTACCGTAATTCTTGCGTAAAGGGATGCTTGGTCATTTTTTGCCCTGGAGAAGTCCGCCCAGAACAAAATACTGAAGGTGGAAGATGTTTTCATTATTTCGTCTTTTAATTAACAATAATTCGTTGTTATCAGACGAAAGCCAAATCACTTATAAAGATACATTTATTTATTGATTCACAAACCGTTGGCTATAAATCTGGTCAACACTTTTCGATTTTTTAATTTGTTATCCGATTTGTTGACGTTTTTAATCAAATCATATCAATTCTTATGATATTCTAAAAACCAAAAAAACCTGATAATCATACGATTAACAGGTTTTTGGTATAGATTGATACTATAATTTGTCGGGGTGGCAGGATTCGAACCTGCGACCTCCTGCTCCCAAAGCAGGCGCGATAACCGGGCTACGCTACACCCCGTGAACAACTTTTAAATGGTATGTCCACTTTCAATTTTTGGAGTTTAAATAACTCCCAACGGCGGAGAGACAGGGATTCGAACCCTGGCGACGGTTGCCCGTCGACAGATTAGCAATCTGCTCCGTTACCACTCCGGCACCTCTCCAGTTTTTAATGAACGTTTCATCCTAAAATGCGGTTGCAAATGTAACCTTATAAATACTATATCCCAAAAAAAATATGTAATTTTTGCAAATCCTTTTTTATAATATTTTATCTCTACAAAATCGCACATCAAAGGAAAAAGAAAATCAACTCAATCTCGCCAAAAACCCTTCTATTAACATCTTGATACACAATATCACTCAGGATATTCCACTCGAAGGTGAAACATGTTCTTAAGCTTTTTCTTCAATACTTTTTTAATGGTCTGAATTTCCTTAAAAGTAATATTCGCATTCAAAAACTGTCCCTGATCCATCTGATTGTTGATTATCTTCTCCACAAATTCGTCAATAAGCGGCGAAGATGGCTCTTTTAAACTCTTACTTGCGGCTTCCACGCTGTCCGCCATCATCAGGATGGCCGTTTCCTTCGAAAAAGGAATCGGTCCAGGATAAACGAAATCAGCCGTATTGGCCGAACCTTCTTGTTCCCGCTCCTTTTTGTAAAAGTAATACACCAAGGTAGTTCCGTGATGTGTACGTATAAAATCGATGATGCGATCGGGTATATTGTTCTTACGTGCAATCTCTATACCCTTTATAACGTGATCAATTATTATCTCCGCACTTTCCTTCGGATCCAACTCATTATGGGAGTTTATGGAATTGGTTTGATTTTCGGTAAACATGGTAGGATTAAGCATCTTCCCAATGTCGTGATACAGGGCCCCTACCCGGACCAACATGCTGTTTGCGCCAATTTCGTTGGCAGATGCTTCGGCCAGATTGGCCACATTAAGCGAGTGGTGAAAAGTTCCGGGGGCCTTATTTGATAACTCCTTCAACAGTTTGGAATTCGTATCGCTCAACTCCAATAGAGAAACATCAGAAACCAAACCAAAAAGCTTCTCATAAAAATAGATCAAGGGATGGGCGAATAAGGTTGCCAAGCCACAAAGGATAAAATATCCAAAATTCTCCCATTGCATAGTTTGGATATTACCTTCCTGGATAACAAAAAACGCAAAATACCCAAGGATATATATCGAGGTTATCTGGCCAACCGAAATGAAGAGATTGGCACGTTTATACAGCTCGGAAATGGTGAGTATGGTCACAATCCCGGCAATAAACTGAAGAAACATATATTCAAAACTGTTGGGCACTATAAACCCCAACAACAAAACGGTCAGCACGTGTACAAAAAGTCCCACACGAGGATCGAAAAAAGCTTTGAGAATAAGGGGTAAAATACATATAGGCACCACATACACATAATCGGAATGTAGTTTCACCACCAAAGTGGTGAGAAAAACCATCAATAAAATATTAAAGAATATGAAGGTGACCTTCGTATTGTTGTTATATATCTCGATCCTGTATTTTTTCAAAAACAAGAATAACATCAAAAATACCAAGGACACTAGCATGGAGTACCCCACCAACAGCCAAAGATAGTTGCTTTGGCTCCATATTTGGCTTTGGTACTCGGCCTTAAGCGATTCCAAAACCTGATACTTATCGCCCTCCACCACTTCTCCTTTGGCAATGATTCTTCCGCCCTTTTCAACTATTCCACGGTTGGGGTTCAAAGCTTTTATTTCGGCATCTATAGCGCCTTCGGTGAGCTTGGCGTTTAACTTTACATTGGCTTGAAGCGACTCGTTCAGTAGATTGTAAAGTAAGGCCTGCACGTCCTCAATCCCATTTTTATCAACAATATCCCTTACCCTTTTATTTAAATTCTCTTTTTTGAAGAGTTGGGAATAATTTCTTTCTTCTATCTCATTTCCTTTTTTGAGATAGATGAGTTTATCGGGATCATAAGGATAAATCTCATCCGTAACGCCATTTTCATAGACATCCAAAATAAAGGCATTCCCCAGTTTTAGGACTGTGGCTTTGGAAGTTTTATAGAGACTGTCCACATATTGTAGCTGGAGCAAGTCGCGAAAATTATCCACAACCTCGTTTTTGATCTCCCCGTTATATTCAAAGTACGGAATAGCATTGGCTCTGATATTGTCTTTTTCCCTTTGAAGTGTATCCTCATCTTTTTTGATGGTGAAGTTAAAGGGCGCATACAGGTTTTCATACTGCCACGGCTTCCCCTTTTGAAAATTGTATTTAAACTGTCCCCCTTTAGGTAAAAGATAAATAACAAGAAGAGTGGAAACGGAAAAAAGAAAAACCTTGTAAATAACGGATTGGTTTTTCGCAAGAAAAGAAAAAAGGTTTTTCATACAGAATTAACTTAAAGTAAAGGTATAAATTCAGAACGAGTTATCCCAAAAGCATTGGGGTTAAAGATTGATATTTACAATTGAAATCCGTAATTTTGCAGTCCTTATTTCAATCATAAAATTATTATCATGAACCATAAAGTAGTTATAGTATCAGTAGCCAGAACTCCCATCGGAAGTTTTATGGGAAGTCTTTCGTCCTTAACCGCAGTCCAACTGGGCTCGGCCGCGATCAAAGGCGCAATGGATAAAATAAACTTGGATCCCTCCGAAGTGGATGAGGTATATATGGGTAATGTGGTACAGGCCGGTGTTGGTCAAGCCCCTGCACGCCAAGCTGCCCTAGGTGCTGGAATCCCCGATACTGTGCCCTGCACCACAGTAAACAAAGTATGTGCCTCTGGGATGAAAAGCGTCATGCAGGCCGCCCAATCCATTGCTCTCGGTGATACCGATGTTATTGTGGCAGGGGGAATGGAAAGTATGAGCAATATCCCTCATTATGTACATATGCGCAACGGTACAAAGTTTGGCCCTGCCACTTTGATTGATGGGATGCAAAAAGACGGCTTAGTAGATGCCTATGACCACAATGCCATGGGAACCCATGCAGATCTGTGTGCCTCGGAATACAAATTTTCAAGAGAAGACCAGGATGCGTTCGCTATAAACTCATACGAACGTTCCGCCAAAGCTTGGGCCGATGGAAAATTTAAAGATGAAGTAATTTCTGTGGAAGTCCCACAACGCCGTGGAGAACCTATAGTTGTTGCTGAAGACGAAGAATTTAAGAATGTAAGGATGGATAAAATTTCATCGCTTCGCCCCGCATTTACAAAAGACGGCACCGCAACTGCGGCCAACTCTTCCACCATCAACGATGGTGCTGCAGCTTTAGTGCTTATGAGCGAAACCAAAGCAAAAGAACTAGGCTTGACGCCTCTTGCTTCTATTAGAAGTTATGCCGATGCCGCCCAAGAACCACAATGGTTTACCACCGCTCCCGCCAAAGCTCTTCCAAAGGCATTGGCTAAGGCCGGAGTCAATATTAAAGATGTAGATTTTTTCGAGTTTAACGAAGCTTTTGCGGTCGTCGGTCTTGCAAATATGAAAATTCTCGGTCTAAACGACACTAACGTAAACGTAAATGGCGGGGCTGTTTCTCTCGGCCACCCGCTGGGTTGTAGCGGTGCGCGTATCTTGATAACACTATTAAGTGTCCTACAGCAAAACAATGCCAAAATAGGGGCCGCTGCTATTTGCAATGGTGGAGGTGGTGCATCGGCTATGGTAATTGAAAGAATTTAAGTAGAACCGTAAATTTTCAAATTTTCTGAATGGATTATGGTATCTGCCATTTAAGTTTGGTCCCGCTGCGTGCCGAAGCTTCCGATATGAGTGAAATGGTAACCCAAATATTATATGGGGAACATTTCAAGGTAATGGAAACCCGAAAAAAGTGGAGCCGCATTCGCCTCGCTTTTGATGGCTACGAGGGATGGATAGACAATAAGCAATATATTGATATCAACCCATCCGATTACCAAAACTTCGAGGATAACGAAATACGCCTCTCTTCGGATCTTGTTGATGTGGTAAGCACTACAGAACGGCAATTGCTGACTTTATGTTTAGGAAGCAATATTTCCTCTGCCGAATTTTTAAATCATCATTATGAAGGGAAATCGATTTCGGGAACCCTCCCAAAAACAAAATTGATAGAAACGGCCCTGCTTTATCTAAATGCCCCTTATCTGTGGGGAGGAAAAACGCCGTTTGGAATTGACTGCAGCGGCTTCACGCAAATGGTTTACAAATTACACGGACACCGACTGCTCCGGGACGCCAGTCAACAGGCTAGTCAAGGAGAAGCCTTGAGTTTTATAGAGGAAACAGAACCGGGTGATTTGGCATTCTTTGATAATGAAGAAGGAAGGATTACCCACGTCGGTATCATAATGGGCGATAATTACATCATCCACGCTCACGGAAAAGTGAGAATCGACCGGCTGGACCACAGTGGCATATTCAATTATGAACAGCGAAGCCACACCCACAAACTACGGGTGTTGAAAAGGATAATTCCATAAATTAGAAATAAGAAGCCGTCTCAATAATCAAATTGGGGCGGTTTTTTTATGTTTCATTTGTGGCGATACCTTTTCAGTGATTTAGGATTTTGGTTAAAATGGCCCTTTCTCAGGCACTTTTCTTCCTTAGATTATG